>NZ_FOJS01000001.1 GCF_900111865.1 Parageobacillus thermantarcticus
TCCCGCTTGTCCGCTTTTCTTCCAAAAGGAATGCCTCATTCGAGACCAAAGCGTTCTGGATACTTTTTGAGTGCCTCTACCACCGTTCCAAGCATGACCGTTGATTCGTGTCTCACACCTGCTCCTTCCTCGAATGTCACTTCAGCGATGACGTTCCGGTCTAAATCCAGCACACACACTTCGTACAATGAAGGCGCAAAGGAAAACTCAAACACAGTCGCTTTGACAAAGAGTGGCTTCTTATATCCGGCTTCAATCCCTTTGCGAACGAATTCAGGCAACTCATCGAACGAGACGTTGCGGATTTGCATGGGCGGTCACCTCCTTCGCTCGCACAAGCTGCCCGTTTTCCCAAACAAGTTCTCCGCGATCAAGTGCAGCTAAAATACGCGGAATGGACGTTTTCATGAAGAACTCAACCATAATTCGCTGAGCTTTTTTAGACGGTTGATTCATGATAACATTGTCATTCTGCATAACATCTCGCCCCTTGTTTGTTTTGAAGATGGACAGTATTTGATTAGCTCAAATCATGATGCGTCTTGTTTCGTTTTCGAAACTTGCGGTTCAATAAAAAATTCGTCAGCACTAATGCCTAGAGTCATGCAAATCAAACGCACTTCGCTTAATGAAAAATCGCCGCCGGTGCCATTTAGATTTTGGTTGAGTGCGTATCTTGACTTGTTAAGCAATTTAGCTAATTCAGCCTGCGTCATGCCAATTTCATTTAAGTATGCTTTTAACTTCGTATATGGAGCATGACGTCTTTTTATTTCTTTTTTCATACCCATATCGATCACCACCCCTCCATGTTTCGTATTCGAAACTCAACTTCTGATTCAAATATACTATTTATATGTTTCGAAGTCAACTACTTTTTTATCATTTTTTTGCAAAAAATATTGCGGTATCGAAACCGATACCGTATAATGTGTTTAGATGTATCTAAACTAAATAAAAAGGAGGTGAGTAAAATAGCGGAATATTCGTTTGGTAAAAAATTAAAAGCGTTAAGAACATCAATGAATTTAACACAAGAAGGACTGGCGAAAGCTCTTAATACCAAATATGGGACAAACTTTAATAAGGGTATGATCTCAAAATGGGAAAACGATAAAGAAGAACCTAGAATCGACTCTGTGCGATACATAGCAGACTTTTTTGGTATGTCGTTGGATGAAATTCTAGGCTTAAAAGATAATGAATTAAGTATGTATGAAGTAATAAACAAGGATTTTTCAAACATTACAAACATTCCTATTGTCGGAACTATTGCTGCTGGGCAACCTATACTTGCTGAACAAAATATCGAGGGATACATGCCAATCCTTTCATCTTTCTTAAATAAACATAAAGAGTATTTTTATTTGAAGGTAAAAGGCAATAGTATGAATTTAGAGTTCCCAGAAGGTTCTTATGTTCTTGTGGAGAGAACCAGCACGGTTGAAAACGGCTCAATCGCTGTGGTGTTAGTGAACGGCTACGAAGCCACAGTGAAAAAAGTATCGATAAACAAAAATATAATCACTCTTATTCCGATGAGTAACGATCCATCTTACCAACCGCAAATATATGACATCATGAAAGATGAGGTTAAGATTATTGGTAAAGTTGTACAAGCTGTAAAAATTTATTAAATCTCTAGCACTAGGGATTTAATCAAAACAGGTGGGCAGGCAACATGCCCGCCCTCCTTTTTTCAAGGAGGCGAAACACATTGAGAACAGCACTATACATTCGTGTCAGTACAGAGGACCAAGCACGGGAAGGATATTCGATTCAAGCGCAAAAGAACAAATTAGAAGCATACTGCGTTTCCCAAGGATGGGATATTGCAGGATTTTATGTTGATGATGGGTATAGCGCAAAAGATTTAGAAAGACCCGAAATGAAACGAATGATAAAACATATCAAGCAAGGATTGATCGATTGCGTTTTGGTATATCGACTCGATCGCTTGACACGTTCCGTGCTAGACTTGTACAAACTCCTTGAACTATTCGAGAAGCACGATTGCAAGTTCAAGTCGGCTACGGAAGTGTATGACACCACAACAGCGATGGGTAGAATGTTCATTACCATCGTCGCTGCACTGGCGCAATGGGAACGTGAAAACCTTGCTGAGCGTGTGCGGGTGGGATTACAAGAGAAGGCTCGACAAGGGAAATGGGTTACCAATAAAGCGCCGTTTGGTTATGAAATTGACCGAGAGAACGATACGTTAAAAATTATTGAGGAAGAAGCTGCAGTGGTAAGAAAAATATTTGACTTATATATTTCTGGAAAAGGAATGAGCAAAATAGCAGTTGAACTGAATAAATCACAAATTCGTACTAAATCGGGATTTGGATGGTGTGACAGTAAAATAAAGTATATCCTCAAGAATCCTGTTTATATCGGCACAATGCGTTACAATTATCGCGTCAATCAAGAAAATTATTTTGAGGTAAAAAACGCGGTTCCAGCAATCATTTCAGAAGAAACTTTCGAAAAGGCGCAAAAAATAATGAATAAACGTAGCAAAGTACACCCTAAAGCAGCTACAAGCGAATTTATTTTTTCGGGTATAGCCAGATGCGCTCGCTGTGGAGGCCCTCTTTCCGGAAAACATGGCTATTCAAAACGTAAAACAAAAACACACAAATTAAAAACATACTATTGCTACAACCGTCGTTACGGATTATGCGATCTGCCGTATATGTCAGAACGATTCATTGAACAACAATTTTTAAAATTTATTGAAACTATTAAAATTCAAGATGAAATATTAGATGATTTGCAACACAACGATGAGGATGATTCAAAAGAACGTATCAAGGCTATTCAAAACGAACTGAAATCAATTGAAAAAAGACGTGCAAAATGGCAATATGCTTGGGTAAACGAAATAATAAGCGATGATGATTTTGCACAACGAATGAAGGAAGAAAACGAAAAAGAAGAAGAACTTAAGAAGGAACTTGAAAAGATACAACCTAAACAAGGGAAAATGCTGCCTATAGATAAACTAAAAGAACTAGCAAAAAACATTCGTAATAACTGGGAATACATGGAGCCTCTCGAAAAGAAATCTCTGTTGCAAATGATTGTAAAAAAATTGGTTATCGATAAAATTAGCCGACAACCTAAACCAGAAAGCGTGAAAATTGTGGATATTGAATTTTATTGAATTGGTGTTTATATGCATAGGTCTATTATAATGACCAAATGTCCTGTCATCGCAGAACGTACCGCAATTTTTGCCGTCTCGGCGTCCCGGATTTCACCGATCATCACGACGTTCGGGTCGTGCCGCAAAACTGCTTTTAAACCATTTGCATACGTGATTCCTGCTTTCTCATTAATTTGCACTTGCAATATATTGTCGATTCGCTTTTCAACGGGATCTTCGAGTGTGATGACATTGCGATTCCATTCGGATTGGCAGACGCGCAACAACGTATACAATGTCGTCGTCTTTCCTGACCCGGCTGGTCCTGTGAAAATAATTAACCCTTGAGGCTGCTGAAAAAGGGAAAGCAACGTTTTCGCGGCGTTGGCGAATAAAGAAAGCTGTGATAGAGGAAGAAACAAGTTTTGCGGAAGAAGCCGAATGACGAGGCTTTCATCGTAAGCGGTCGGCAATGTGGAAAGGCGCAAGTGAATGATTTCTCCATGCTGCTTCGTTTCCATCGCTCCGCTTTGCGGCCGGCGACGTTCTCCAATGTCCATTCCAGCTAAAAACTTAAAATGCGTAATAAGGCGCTCGCATATTTCTTTTGTGAGCACTTCTTTTTCCATAAGCGATCCATCTAATCGGAAACGCACTGCTGCATCGTCTTTACGCGGAACGATGTGAATGTCAGACACATGAAGTAAACTCGCTTCTTTGATGAGACGATCAGCGAGATATTCGATTTCGTTCATTTGTTCATGCCATTCCCCCTTTCTGTTTTTTACATATTTCGACTCGTTTTTTTATTTTCCTGCTTCCAACATAAAAATTTTTCATGAACATTTCATGAACTTTTCACGATATTGATGATAGCAGCGATAAATACCATTCCCTTCAAAAAAACCGTTGTATTATAATAAAAATGTAATGATTGGTTTAGGAGTGAAAAGGAATGGAACAAACATTAAAAATTACGAACGTATTATCGGACCCAACACGCTACCATATTTATGAGTACATTATAAAAAAGCATAAGAAAGTATCGGTGCAAGAAATCGCGGAAGCGTTTAACATCCATCCAAATGTCGCGCGCCTTCATTTAACAAAACTGGAAGATGTGAATATGATCGTGTCGGAAACGCAAAAAACAGGAAAAGGAGGACGCCCAAGCCGACTTTATCGTCTATCTGACGACGTAATCCAACTTTATTTTCCGTTTCGCGATTACCAGCTTCTTTCTAAAATTGCGATACAAACAATGATGAAGCTTGGAGACGCCGGAAAACAAGCGCTTTATGAAACAGGGAAAACGTT
Source organism: Parageobacillus thermantarcticus (assembly GCF_900111865.1). Taxonomy (GTDB): domain Bacteria; phylum Bacillota; class Bacilli; order Bacillales; family Anoxybacillaceae; genus Parageobacillus; species Parageobacillus thermantarcticus. Next base: position 4,469 of record NZ_FOJS01000001.1, read on the forward strand.
TGGAAAAGAACTTGTTGCCCAACGAATCCCTCATGACAAATCTCCACAGCAGCTAACGTTCGCCGAAAAAGCGGAAATCATTAAAGAGGCAGCGGAAACAGCAGGATTTTATCCGACATTGGAATATAATGAAAAAGAAAAGAAAATGTATTTACAAATTTTCAACTGTCCATTTAAAGAAATTGCTCTGCAAGAACCGGAAGTCACTTGCCAAATGCATCACGCCTTTTTGCAAGGAATGTTTGAAGTTCTTTTCCCAGACATCGAACTAGCGGAAATCGAAAATATAACGAACGGATGCGACCGTTGTTCCTACCGTGCGGACGTGGCAAAGTAAACATGTTGCACTACGCTTAACGATACGCAAATTCACCGCTTTTCTGTCGATTGCGGCAGAAAAGCGGTCTACGTTTGGCTGCCATCGCCAATTCATATATCAACATCGCTTCACACTGAAAGCGTTATTTACATTCATATAAATTGTACATTATAATAGTTAAAGATAGGGACTTGCTTATAAAAAGGAGGGATACATAATGGATCGCATGTTCCGCGTCCTCGCATTTTGGACTGGAATTTTTGCAGTTATGTTTTATCTCGGACATATGCCTACGACCTCATTAATTTTCTTTGGTCAAACGGTGTTTTTCTTATTTCTCGGCTTTTTGAAATTGACGGAAAGAATGTACATTTATATTTTTGGGGCATACTTAACAATTTTCTTCGCTGCGTTTACGTATTGGACAACATTTATGATGGTTCCGGGAATGGGAGAATAAAGAAAAAGAGCGGGAGGACGATTTCTCCCGCTCTTTTTTGCACAGTGCTTATGAAAATGATAAAAACTCCCGTTGCGCCCATATATGATCCCAATGAACGTTCACTCCTTTTTGCTGGATCATTACATGAAAAGCGGCACTCATCCCATCATCCATCATTAACGAACGAATTGCACGATTTTGCCGGACTTTTTCGGAAAACGGATTCTCGTCATCATGTTCTTCTAAATATTGTAATATCCCCGCTGCAAGCAAAAAGCGGTCTTGCCTTAACAGAGAAACGCATTGCCATCCCGCTTGTTCGCCGTACATCCGCAACGCGTCCCATTGAATATGGGCAGTTATATCCATTTTGCCGGGATGACAAAGCGGGTTTGCTATCAACTTGTGGCGATAATACCCTCGCAAACTTCCTTGCCGCCTTGCCGGCAATCGTAATTCTTCGTCCGTGTAGCCATAATCAATCGTAAACATGACGCAATGACGAAAAAACTTTGCTGTCTTCAAAAGAAACGTTTTCAGCGCGAGCGGCACTTCCAAACGTTGTCCCTCTGCTAAAGAAAGCTGCCTTTCGCGCAAATATTCGATAATGCGTTCATTTTCTAACGGATGTTTTTCCTCTACTAATTTGTCGCCGTCTATCGTAATAAACAGTTCATATAACGTTCCATTTTCTTTTGTGATGACATGAACGGGAAAAGCATCAAAAAACTCATTGCTAAACACAATTCCTGAAAACGAAGCGGCGTGCTTCTGAAACTCCTGTATATTTTTATATTGCTTCACTTTTTCGGAAACAGCGCCAAGCGTTTGCAGCTGTCGTGCCCGTTGCTTTAGACTTGTTTCAAGCACCGTATACGTTAGCTGCTCATACGTATTTGGGCTTTTTTCTTTCCATTCGTTCAACACGGCGCGAGCGAATTTGCCGTCTCCGCCTCCAAATTCGCAAATATGCGGGGGGACATAATTTCTCTCAACGAGGCGAAGAAAAACAGAAGCGAACAGTTTGCCGAACACATCGGAAACATGGCTGTTCGTAAAAAAGTCCCCTTCTTTTCCTATCTGCGCTCTTTCCCTCATATAATAGCCATACCGTTCATCGTATAAAGCAAGCCGCATGTACTCTGCGTACGATAATCGCCGCTGCGCCGAAGCTTCGATCGCTTTATAAATCGGATTCATCGCCCGCTTATTCTCCTTCTATCCCATTTTTACTATTGACATAATGAAAATACTGTTATATTGTTATAGTAGCTTAACTATATCCCCTCCCATTATATGGATAGAACATCCCCCAAAAACTCTTCTTTACTAAAGAAGGGTTTTTTGTTTTTCATGAAGATGAAGCGTAGAAATCGAATAAAAAGAAAACGACAAAAAGCAAATCTTGTTTGTCAACGCCCTATTGCGAACTTTTACGTAATAATCAAAACTTGACCTTTTCGACAAAAAGCGAATCGACACAATTGACTTAAAAGAAAAGGAAGGAGACATCCTTCCACTCATTAAAATCCATGGAGAAACGGATTCGTATCCATCTCCGCTCCAATGGTTGTTTCACGTCCGTGTCCAGATAACACGATCGTTTCTTCCGGCAGCGCAAGCAGCTTATCATGAATGCTGCGCAACAGCTGTTCGTGATTACCACCAGGCAAATCAGTGCGTCCAATGCTTCCTAAAAAAAGCACATCACCTGAAAACACCGCTTCTATCTCTTTGCAATAATAAGAAATGCTTCCTGGCGAATGGCCCGGTGTTTCCAACAGTTCAAAAGCAAACGCTCCGATTTGTAACGTTTGCTCCCCGCGCAAGCACGTCGGTTCATGGTGGACGACAACTTGCCCGCCGCCAAAATAAGCGGATCCGTTTAAAGCAGGGTCAACAAGCCACTCTTTTTCTTTTTCATGAATATAAATCGGCAACTCCCATTTTTGCTTCATTTCATTAATGCCGCCGATATGGTCAAAATGAGCGTGCGTCAATAAAATCGCAAGCGGCGTTAATTGCTGTTCTTCAATGCGCCGCACAATTTTGTCACCTTCGCCGCCCGGATCGAAAATAACGCAAGTCCCATCCTCGTGTGATAAAATGTAGGCATTTGCCTGAATCGGCCCAACCGGGATACGTTCCCATTTCATGATGATTCCTCCTTATCGTTCCAAATAAAATCCGTTTCAACGAATGCAACAGTAAATATAAAAAATACACTTTCTCTGCTTCGTCCAAAAGCGATTGGCACATCATTATTTTATCGCAACCTTTATTTATTTGCCATTCGCAAACGGATGCGCTTACATCTTTTCAAAAATCGTGTTACAATGAAAAAGGATGTAAAAAAGTCGTTGATGGGTATTTGTGATGGTTCATATTTTCGCCCTCGACAAATAATGAAAAAATGATTACAATGAAAAGGAATTAGTCGGTTTTCTACATAATCTTGTATACGGACGATTCCAAAAAGGAGGGGAAACAATAGTGGGCACAGTCATTATCTTTGGATTAATAACACTGTTAGCGCTTTACGGAATTGTACGTTCATTGCGCGCCAAAAATATACTCGGAATTCTTTTCGCCCTCGGGACTTTCGCCGTATTTGGCTGGTTTACCGTCATGACCGTATTACACCACGGTTTTCCGACAGGTACGCATTAAAACGCAAGAGGCGTGCATGCCTCTTGCGTTTTTATTTCATTTTTTCCTGTACGCTTGCGATTTTGTCCGCCATTCGCCGTTTCTTATCGCGACGGTCGTCGATGCGAATATTTGTCGCCACGCGTTGAATTCCTTTCGAAAACGGCACTTCGTGAATCGCTTGAATCACTTCAAACAATACAGGCAATTCGCCTTCAATAATCGTATTCATCGGAGTTAACATAAAATCGATTTTCCCGTCACGTTTGTACGTTTCGAGCACTTTTTGCATTTCTGCGACATATTCGCTAACACTCGGCGTCGGTGTGCCGATAGGAATGACCGTTACATCGACAATCGCCATCTTCTTTTCTCCTTTCCCTACTCTTTACTTTATTATAGTGCGATATTTCTTTTTTCCTCAAGCCATATACAAGGCTGCTAGAAAAATGCCAAGGCTATCTTCGTAAATCTCCGTAAACTGTTCCATTGGTAGCGGATTGACTCCTTCCCCCAATTCCACCGTATACCCTCTTCGTTTCCATGTTTGAATAAACCAATCGCGATATCCCGCGTGGCTGTCGATATACTTTACCGCTTGATAACCGCTCGTTTTCGCAAATTCCATCGCCGTTTTTTCCGCACAAGGCGGCTCCAATCCTTCATACCCCCAGTATATCTCTTTTCCTTGCGTATGAAACGCTACAATCATGTCAAAATCACTTTCTTCTGTCAATGCGGCCATCGCTTTTGCTTCCGGTTCCGTAAGCGGCGCGAATCCCGGAAAATCGCGGGGCGCCGGCGCTTTCGGAATTTTCCGAGCGCGTTCCACTTCCCATTTTGCCGGAAATTGGTTATTCAAATCAACGCCGCGAATGTTCGCCTTCCATTGCGAAAAATCAGCGGATCCCCCGTTCATTCGCACAACTTCGCTGCGATGCGGTTCTTGCCTAGGGGGGCCGTGCAACACGAGGTTGACGCCATCCGGATTCACCATCGGCACAGCCGATAATGTCACTTTTTGATAATAATCAAGCATATGATGCCCTCGAAGCGTTTTTCCGTTTGTCACTGCCAACAAGTAATCGTTGAGAAACGTCATGATAATCGCCGACGTAATCCATTCGTTCGCATGGAACGAACCGTTCAGATGGACGCGAATCGGTCCTTGCCCAATTTGAATTTCGATCAATGGCAAACCGAGCACACTATATCCGACCGCCCTTGTGCGCATAAACGGATAGCAGCGGCAAAGCGCTTCAATATCTTGCTTTAGCGCGAAAAAATCGTACGCCTTTTGTCCTTGAATGACACGGGAAATCACGCGTTTTGGCAACTGCACCGATCCGCGGACGATTTGCTCCGTTCCTTTCATCCGCCGCAACGCTTCTTTATGCACAAAGAAAAAATGCTCCAACTCTTCCCACATACAAACGGTTTCATATCCTGGGATACGCACCACTTCTCCTTGCTCTAGCCGATCTTTTTTGATGTGCGGATTAGAATCTCGCAGTAATTCGTAAGGGACAGAAAACCATTCGCTGTACGCTGTCAACGCGTCACCGCGAGAAGCATATATGTCCAAAGCATCCTCCCCTTCCTGATGTTCTACCTTCAACATATGAGCGCGGGAGGCGGAAAATGAAACAAAAAAACGATTCACCGAAAGCTATTCCCTCGGTGAATCGCTTCATTTCTCGGTAATCAAACGCAGAACGACGTTTTCGCCAACCATGCGCCGCCGATGACTCCCGCGTCGTTGCCAAGCGTCGCCAGCACCATCGTCGCTCCTTCTGCGACGCGCGGAAACGCAAAGCGCCGGAAATAAGCGTTGACGCGTTCTACCAATATATCGCCTGCTTTTGACACGCCACCGCCAATCACGATTTTTTCCGGATTGGACACGTTCGCGGCGTTTGCCAGCGCCAATCCTAAGTAAAACGTCGCTTCATCCACCACCTCGAGCGCCAATTCATCGTTCGCTTTCGCCGCATCAAACACCGCTTTGGCGGTTACAGTTTCGCTGCGAAGCAATGTCGGCTTGTTCCACCGTGATAATTTTTCTTTCGCGATTCTCACAATTCCCGTTGCAGAAGCGATCGTTTCCAAACAGCCGGTTTTGCCGCAATTGCACGGCGCGCCACCTTTTGGAATCATTGTCATGTGGCCAATTTCTCCACCGGCGCCATTGACGCCATGCACAATTTGGCCATTGGCGATCACTCCGCCGCCAACGCCGGTGCCAAGCGTGACGCAAATAAGATCGCGCGCACCATTGCCGGCCCCTTTCCACATTTCTCCAAGCGCAGCAATATTTGCGTCATTATCTACCGCGACAGGAAGCGCTGTTTCCTGCTCTAGCCGTTCTTTGAGAGGATAATTTTTCCACCCCAAATTCACCGTTTCATAAAGCATCCCTGTTTCCTTATGTACCGGTCCCGGCGCGCCAATCCCGATCGCTAACAGCCGGTCTTTGCTTTCGCCTAGACGACGCAACGTATCCTCTAGCGATTGCGCGATATGTTTGACGATGTTTTCCCCTTTGTTTGAAAGATCCGTATCGATTTCCCATTTATGTACAATATCACCATCTGTCGTCAAAAACGCCATTTTAACCGTCGTTCCACCTAAATCAACACCAACAAGCCATTTTTCCGCCATGTTTTGCTTCATTCCTTTTTCATTCGTTTTTCTCTTTCGATTTGTGCCTCATGCCTTAATATGAAAAGCGCCATTTGGTAATCTTTCACATCGATCAACTGCGACCGATATAGCTCTTTTAATTCCTCCTCCATCAACTCTAAATCTGCCAAACGATCCCCTACGTAAATAATCGTCCCAAACCGCTTTAAAAGCTGCTGCACATCGTATACCGTTTTCATTGTTTCACCTGCACGTTTTTTTACCCAATATAAATGTATAAAGAAACAGATCATCCGTCAAGAAAAGAGCAAAAAGAAAAACAGGCTGCTTGGGGGAAAACGCTTATAGAGCCTGTTTTACCGATCAGGATCACGTGGATGTAACACCGTCGGGCGCCGGTTTTTTAAAGGCATTGGAGAGCGAATAAGCACATCGCGCATCGCCCGATAAGAAAATGGGATAAACGGCCACAAATACGGGATGCCAAACGAATTCATCCGCATAAGGGCGATAATCCACGCGGTAATGCCAATCATGTAACCGTATATGCTAAACAATCCCGTCAACACTAACAACCCGATCCGCACAAGGCGATTCGCGAGCCCCATTTCATAGCTTGGCGTCGCAAACGTGCCGATTGCCGCCACCGAAAAATATAAAATGACTTCGTTCGAAAACAACCCGACTTCCACCGCTATCCCGCCGATCATCAGTGCGGCAACGAGCCCAAGTGCGGTAGCTAACGAAGAAGGGGTATGAATAGCCGCCATCCGCAACATATCAATGCCAATTTCAATCATGACAATTTGCGCAAACAGCGGGATATCGCCAAGTTTTGCTTTTGCTAAAAAGGATAACGAAGACGGCAACCATTGCGGTTCTGTCATCATTAAATACCAGAGTGGCAAAAGAAAAAGAGACGCCCAAACCGCCAAAAAACGAACTAGCCGCAAATACGCGCCAACGATCGGTTTATTCCGGTATTCTTCCGCATGCTGAAGATGGTGCCAAAACGTTACCGGGGCAATTAACACGCTCGGGGAGCCATCGACAATAACTAACACATGACCTTCATATAAATGGATTGCGGCTGTATCCGGTCGTTCCGTATAACGGACGACCGGATACGGATTCCAATGCCGCCCCGAAATAAACTCTTCCACTGTTTTCTCTCCCATCGCCAACCCATCCGTATCAATATTGGCAATCGCTTTTTTTACATTCTGGATAATTTCAGGGGCGGCAATATCTTCAATATAACAAACGCAAATATCCGTTTTGGAACGACGGCCAACTTGCAAATATTCCATGCGCAATGATGGGTCGCGAACGCGCCGACGAATTAACGCCGTATTGAATACAATCGTTTCTACAAAACCGTCACGCGCCCCGCGAACAACCCGCTCAACGTCAGGTTCTTGCGGACCGCGAACAGGATATGTGCGCGCATCGATGAGAATGATATAATCAACACCATCGACGACCAATGCCGTCGGTCCAGCGAGCACCGCATCGACGGCTTCATCTAAATCATTCGTTTTGTTTAATTCCACGTAAGGAAGATACGTTTTCAGCAATTTTTCGAGCGGATGTACTTGCAGTTGTTTTTCCTCAAGGAAAGACAATCTCCTCATTAAGTAATGCAAAATATCATCTTTGACAAATCCATCAATCATAAATAATGACATTGCTCTCCCGGCATACTCTACATCAAGCTGAATCACATCAAAACTTTTTCCAACGCCAAGTTTTTTACGCAAATACGCTATGTTTTCGTGAATATGCGAAGAAACGAATCGCTTTTTTCTTTCCTTTTCCATTCTCTCACCTGCATCTTGTTCCAACCGTGATATCATCCATGATTGACAACGAAAAATAAATTCATACATACTTTTCCCTTTACGCTCATATATTGGTAACAAACTTGTCCACATAGGGGGCTATGATGAAAAAATTAGTTTCGATAGCGATGCTTTTATTGATCGTCTCATTATTTTCTCTTTTCATCCACCGCCCGACAAAGGAAACGATCATCTTTTTCCCGATTCATCCGCACGTAACGTTTAGCGAGGCAACAACAACGCTTGAGTTGCAACCGCAAAAGCGGGAAGGAACATATTCTTTGCTTTGGTCGACGTCATCTGCATTAGACCGGAACGCCTACTTGCGCCAAGATATTTCCTTGCTTTTTGCAGACGGGCGTCTCATTGATCGTCTCTCCAAATGGAAGACGAATAGCCAAACATTAACGCAAGAAAAAATAGTGAAAGCGAGAGATAGCCGTTTTTTTCAAGCTATTTCGTTTCACCATGGAGAACTTCATGAAGGGGAAGCAATTATGAGCAGCCAAACGATGACAAGCGATTACTTATACGTGATCGATTCTCCGTACAGCCCGCTTGCCTCCTTTCACAGCGCAGCGACACGGGAGGAAAAAGAGTGGCAAAACGTATTAAACAAAGCAACAACCGAATTCCTTCGACGCACATCGGAATCGCTTTTATCGCATTTTTCCATCCAAAAGCAGCAATACTATTCTTTATATTTGCCTGACTTAATCGTTTACAACGAACAACCATTGCCCGATCTTTCCATGGAAAAAACGCAAGAAATAATCGGAAAACTGTGGGAAGGATTATATAAATCCTATTTTCTCGGCATAAAAAAAGAGGATGGATCCATCCTCTCGCCAATCGGCAGCACAATGCCGCTTATTTTAATAAGCAAAGATTATTCCCATTTACTTGTGCTCACCGAGACAAAAGACGGAGAAAAAATCCGCCTCATCCAGCAAATTTTTCGTTAAAACCCGACATATAAACCGAAAGCGGCGATGCTTACTGTGATAAGCAATGATCGCATTTGTCTTTTCCAATCGAAATGGTTTGGCAAATGGACGATGCCAGCGGCAAGAAATCCGCCAATTAATCCGCCGATATGCCCAGCATTATCAATTCCCGGCACCATCATTCCAAATACTAAATTGATAACGATCAAACTGATAATATTTGTTCCGATCGTTTGAAAAAACAGATGGCGATACACCGTTCCAAAATATAGGAGCGCTCCAAACAAGCCAAAAATGGCGCCTGACGCTCCTGCGGAAAGAGAAGCAGTGAATAAAAAGCTGCCAAGCGTCCCAAAAAACCCGGCGGTAAAATAGATAAAGAAAAATCGCCACGATCCGTAAAGCCGTTCAACCGCCATGCCCAAATAGTAAAGGGCGAACGTATTCATTAATAAATGCAAAAAACCGATATGTAAAAAAATCGGCGTAAAAAAGCGCCACCACTCCCCCGCTTGAATAAGAGGATTAAATTTTGCGCCATATTGGATCAACACGTCCGGATTCGTGCTGCCTCCGCTTCGCTCCATGAGCAGAAAGACAATCACTTGCAGCGCGATAAAAATATACGTAAAAACAGGTTTGCCGTATTCAAACAATCGTCTTTCTCTTTCCTGCTGTTCTCTTGCTTCCCGTAAAATAGCCCGCTTGAGCCGCTCTGCTTCGAAAAATGGATCACGGTCGCCCGCTAACGGCGGAAAAGCGATAGGCGTTTGGACGATATCCGCTAATTGCTGCAATGAAATATGGATGTTGCCGGAATGAATAAGAAATGTTTGAAAAGCAGCATTGCGCTGCTGTGAAAGCGGCAGCGGTTTCTCGATTAAAAATTCCCAATCGTCAACTGGGGGATATGTTGAAATATAAATATTGACAATTTTATTGAATTTCCCTAGCCTCCGTTTTGAAATTTGTTCGGCAACGCGCCAAGCATATTCTATATCCCGTTTCAACCATTGGCTCCAATCGATGTCATCACGCACAAGCCGAACAATCGGAACATGTTTGTTTTCCAACGACTCCAGCCAAATTTCACGTGAATCGTTTGCGAGCTGGACGATGCGATAACGCTGCTTAATAAAAAAATAAACAAGCTGCCAAAACAGCAATTCCATTTTCCCATTCAAAGTCTCCTCTCCCTTCTTTTCGCAAAATGAAACTCCCCGCAATTTTACATGATCACATAATGAAAAGAGAACGTCTTTTTGAAAAAAACATAGGGAATGACAGCGCGAAACGCGCCCTCATAGCCAGCAAATGCGGCAAATAGCATCCTGCTGTTTCATTGTACCACACTTATCGGAATACTTGAGAAATGATTGTATTGCGGACAAACGGAACGCTCATCGCAGAGCGAACGAGCCATGTTTGCAAAGGCCGGATGCGCAATATCGCGTTCACAAACGAGTAACGGTAACGATACACGATGACACCGGTAATCAGCACCAATGCTAAATAGACAAACTTATTCATTCTTCTTCCTCCCTCATGATACGAATCCCTTTTTATTTCTTTTTCCCATCCGCTCATCCATTTATGAAACCGCATTTATATAAGACAACAAAAAACGGGCCAAAAATGGACCGTTTTGTATGAAAATATTCGCCTAATCAATTGCAAAGAAAAGATAAACGATCGTGCTGCAAGCAATCGATAAAGCATTGACTACATCGTTATTGACAAAGCGGCACCCTTTGATATGCATTGTTTGCTGCCCACAATGTTCCTTCCGTTCCGTCTCAAGTCCGCACACTGGACAACGGTAAACCGCTTGCCAAACCGCGCCGAACAATGTGTCAAAAAAGCTGCCGAGCCATCCGAAAAACGCTATCGTAATAACGGAAATGTCTTTCCATTGGATAGCGCTCGCAGCGCCAATAAAAGCGGCTCCTAAAAAAGCAGCAATCGTTCCTAACAGCGTCACCGCCCCTGACGTTCCAGCTTCGACCTTTTTGAAATTTGTCAATAATCTCGGCGCTTGCCGGCTTAAACCGCCAATTTCTGACGCCCATGTATCCGCGTTCGCGGCAGCGATGGAAATAATAAAAAGATCGAGCCAAAGCGAAGATGGATGAAAAATCGCCAATAAACTAATAAGTGCGGCGACTCCCCCGTTCGCAAACACTTGAATATAGTCGCGCCGTTCCCCTTTTTCTACTTTTTCCGTCAATTTCTTTTTTCTTTTTTTGCCAATTTTACTCCAAACGCTGGAACTGATGAAAAACACGCCTAATAAAATCATCCCTTTCCATGAAAATGCTTTGCCGACTATCGTTCCGACAAGCACCGTTGCCATCGCGCCGGAAATGGAAAGGGAACGAACAAACAAGCCGCCAATCGCCACCATGGCGGAAGCGAACGCGTACAGCCATTCGTTTTCATTCATTACATTTGATAACTCCTTCGTTTGTAATAATCATTTGAACAGGAATGTCATGTTTTTCGACAGGAAGAGACTCAACGACTTGAAACGAATAAGCTAATGAAACCGTCGGCATAGAAGCATGCTGCAAATAGCGGTCATAATACCCCCCTCCATATCCAATCCGGTAGCCATCTTTTGCAAAACATATTCCCGGAACAACCATGATATCGATATTGCTTCCTTTGACTTCATCCGTTAGCTTCTCAATTGGCTCCCATAGCCCGAAATAAACGGATTCTAGTTGCGAAAAAGATTGAATTTTCCGAAATACCATTGTCTTTGTTGCTGGATCGCATTTTGGCACGCTCACCGTTTTCCCTTCATGCCATGCCCGTTCAATAATCGATTTTGTATCAACTTCTTTTCCTTTAGAAATAGTAATGCCGATCGTTTTCGCCCTTTTCCATAATGGAAGCTCGTATAGCCTTTCAGCGATTTGTTTATCATATGCTCGTTTTTCTTCTTCTGTTAATTGTTGCAGCTGCACTTTCATTTTGTTACGAATCTGCTTTTTTTCATCCATCGCGCTTTTCCTCCATTCATCTCGCTTTTTCAGCGTTCCGCCAAAAATTTTCTGATCGTCTCACTGTTTCGCGGCAACCGAAAAAAACAGTTCCCTGCCGCATAAAAAGACAAAAAGCAGCAGGAAACCTGTTTCCTACTGCTTACTTCGTTTCGCGATGAAGCGTCACCTTTTTGTCTCTTGGGCAATATTTTCTTAATTCAAGGCGATCTGGATTGTTGCGTTTATTTTTGGACGTAGTATAGTTACGTTCACCGCATTCTGTGCAAGCTAATGTGATGTTTACGCGCATGCATCTTCCCTCCCAAACTACTATAGTTAAACTTATTATAATCAGACTTTTCTATGATAGCATTTTTTCGCGGCAATTTCCACATCTAAATTTACGATTAAGTATTTATCGAAAAAACAAAGCTATGATATAGTGAAATGGGGTGATGATAATGATCGAATATGCAATGATCGCTTTGCTCGGCTTATCGGTTTTCCTTTTTTTTATTTCTTTTTTTGCCAAAGACGATATAAAACAAATAGAAGAACAGCTCGATCATCTCACACTATCGCTCGCGCAAGAAACGTATCAACTGAAAAAACGATTGCAAGTGTTAGAAGAAGAATTGTTAATTCGCCATGAAATCGCGCCGAATACCGCGTCAGCACATGACAGCGATCGACACGCTTCCACTTCCATAAAAAACCGCGTATTCATGCTCTATAAGCAAGGGCTTTCGTATGAGCAAATCGCCCGCGAAACCGCCCTGACAATAGAAGAAGTGCGCATGATTTTAAGGGGGCTTGCACGATGACGAAACAAAAAATACGCGCCATCGCCCTTGGCATGCTATTTGCTACTTCCGTTATTGGCGCCGCTTATTACATGGAGTTTGGCTCCATGGCCGCTGCCAAACTTCATGACACCTTGAAAAAAGAAGGAAAGGTCGCCATTAGCGAAACGGAATATAAAAAATTGAAAGAGGCGGCGAAACAAAATAAAAACACTGCCGTTTCCAACAATCAGCAGCCTCCAAAAATCGTATATGTTTACTTTTTGACGATTCAAAAAGGCGAAAAAACAAACGACTTCGCACAAAAGTTGGAGGACGCTCATATTATTCCCGATGCGGATAAGTTTGTCGCTTATTTACGAACGCACGGGCTAACCCGCTACGTCCGCGCCGGCACTTACAAAGTACATAGCGGCATGAACTATGAAGAAATAGCCAATTTGATCGCGAAAAAACCCGGATAAAAACGGGGCATTCCCTAACGCAAGGGAATAGCCCCGTTTTCGCTTTTTATCCGAACCGTCCTGAAATATAGTCTTCTGTCCGTTTATCTCTTGGATTCGAAAACAATTGCTGTGTATCTCCGTACTCTATTACTTCCCCGTTTAAGAAAAACGCCGTTTTATCCGAAATGCGAGCCGCTTGCTGCATATTATGTGTAACGATAATAATGCTATAATGCTCTTTCAGCTGTTGCATCAATTCTTCAATTTTCGCCGTCGAAATCGGGTCGAGCGCCGAAGTAGGTTCGTCCATCAAAATGACGTCAGGCTCCACCGCCAAACAGCGGGCGATGCACAGCCGTTGCTGTTGTCCTCCGGAAAGCGCGTGCGCATGCTCATGAAGGCGGTCTTTTACTTCATCCCAAAGCGCCGCAGCGCGCAAACTTTTTTCGACAATCTCGTCTAATACGCGTTTATTTCGTATTCCATGAATGCGCGGACCGTAAGCAACATTATCGTAAATCGATTTCGGAAACGGGTTCGGCTTTTGAAAAACCATTCCGACATTCGTGCGCAATTGTTCTACATGATAAGAACGATCAAAAATATTGCGGCCGCGATAAGTAACTTCTCCAGTAATGCGAACATTTGGCGATAATTCAATCATTCGGTTTAGCGTTTTAATATAGGTGGATTTTCCGCAACCAGACGGACCGATGATCGCCGTAATTTCATTTTCATAAAAAGATAAATTGATATTTTTTAAAGCGTGATGCTCTCCGTACCATACATTTAGTTGATGTGCACGGTATATCGTCTCTTTTTTTACCGCTTCCCTTAATGTATTCACATTCGCCCGTTCCATTACCACTGTTACACCCATAAATGTCTCCCCTTTTATTTTTACTATAAAAAGGTAAATCCCACCCAAATCTCTATCACTTTCATGAAAAACGTCCCATCACTTGATTTTACTTAGTTCTTCTTTATTTAGCTTATAACGAAACTATTAACGACATTTTAATCGAATGTTAAAATTTTGTTAAAAAAAGAAGGCACCGTACGAAAAGTGCCTTCTTTTTGCTATGAATGGTTGTTATTCATTTGCTTCGGCATTTGTCGCCGCGTCTGTGGTTGTCGCATCGTTCGTGACATTTCCTTTTGCTCTCTCGGCTTTCAGCTCAAAATACGTATCTAAAATTCGTCTGCCGATTCGATTGTTAATTCCGTCGCTATTTCCTTGCGTCGCCCAAGGGACGACAACAGCAAACGACACTTCCGGATTATCATACGGAGCATATCCGACTAATGTCAAATTATATGTTGGATCATTTCGTCTGCTTTGTATTGGCCCGTCATAAAATGCTTCCGCTGTTCCTGTTTTTCCAGCCGGTTTATATGGCGCGCCGGAGAAATACGCATACGCAGTTCCTTTCGGAGTCTGCATCACGCGGCGAAATCCTTCCTGCACCCGTTTAATATACTCTGTTTTCATGTCAATACGGTTTAATACAACCGGCTCAAAGCGTTGAATGACCGGCCCTAATTCCTTCGCATCATCCGTTGGTTTGCGAATCTCTTTGATAATTTGCGGTTTCATGCGATAGCCGCCGTTCGCAATCGTTGATACATATTGCGCCATTTGCAGCGGGGTGTACATATCGTATTGGCCAATGGAAAGGTCTAGCAATTTCCCAGCTCCCGTTTCTTTTCCTTGAAAGCCGCCGAGTTCGTTTGGCAAATCAATTCCTGTTTTCACTCCAAGTCCAAACTGAGCAAAATATTTGCGAATTGTCGTAAATGCTTCGGGATTAATCTTTAATGACCGGTGTGGACGATACTTCCCGCCGCCGATGGCAATCGCCGTTTTAAACATGTATACGTTCGAGGAACGCTGCAATGCGGTCAACTCATTGATCGTCCCCATCGTCTGCCACGATTTTTTACGAGGCGTTCCTTTAATATATAACGGTTCGTCAACGATGTAAGTATTCGGATGCAACACTCCTGTTTGAAAGCCCGTCAGCACCGTCGCTCCCTTTACGGCCGAACCCATGGCATAAGCGGAAGTGATGTTGCCAATCGCAAAATCAACAAATTGCGTTTTTCCATCTTCCCCCTTTGTAAGCAGTTTTCCAGCCATAGATAACACTTCCCCCGTTTTCGGGTTCATCATCACCACAAACGCCCGATCAAGCAAAGGGGAGTTTCCCTTCCGTTTTGTAGCCATGATTTCTTCTTCGATGATCTTTTCCACCCGCTGCTGCAGTTCGACGTCAATCGTCAGCACAAGATCCTTTCCTCGCTCCCCATCATATACTTTCTCTGTAGCGATGACATTGCCAGATTTATCAACAATGTTTCTAATTTTTGCTTTTTTGCCGTGCAATACATCCTCGAATTGCGCTTCAAGATAGCTTTTGCCAACGCGATCATTGCGGCTGTAATCACGCGCCAAAAAATAATCTAAACGTTCGCGCGGTACACCTTCGTCATCTTCTGTAATGTTGCCGAGCACCGAGCGGAACGTATTTTCATATACATAATGACGCTTCCAATCCGTCGTTGCGCTTACTCCCGGCAACTCCTCCAAATGTTCGCTGACAACTGCGTATTCTCTATTCGTTACCCCATTATTTTTTACGATTTGCGGCGTTAGCGCATAACCGCTATCCATTTCATGCTTGATCGCGATAATTTCCAATTCTTCTTTTGTAATCTCACGCAAATCCTCTGGAGTAATGCGCTTTAATGTAAGTTCATATATTTTTTTATCGATTTCTTTTTGCGATAATCCTTGCTTTTCAAACTCTTTTCGCTCTTTTTTGCTTACTTTTTTCTCTGCTTTCTCTTTTCTCGTTAAAATCCAATAGTCTTTCATATCGCGTTCCGTCACTTTGTCAACCGGTTTGTCGATATATTTCGCCAATTTGCGCGCCACTTTCAACGTATCTTCCGGCGTTGTCGTTTTCGAACGCGTATATGTAATCGCATTTTCCGGAATATTATCGACAATGACGCGATGAAAGCGGTCGTAAATTTTTCCGCGCGGCACCGGAGTGTTGACAATTTCATCTTCCGTACGTTCTACCTCTTTCCGGTAGTCTTCCCCATAGACAATTTGTACGACGCCGAGCCGTAAAATAAGCGCTGAAAACAGCAAAAACACAACGAAAAAAAGTATATTCAGCCGAAACGGCACTTGTGCTATTTTTTTCTTTTTCAACTAGCCTCCTCCTTTTCTTTTGCCGCTTTTTTTTCTATTGTAAAAGAAAGATGGCAACTTTTCTAGAAAAAAGACCATGGAAAAAGAGGGCTTGCCTATACTGGAGAGCCCCCTTCTTCGTTTGCTAGCTTTGGCGGAATGAGGGAACGCTTCTTTTCATCTGTTCCGTTATCTTCTAAATGAATGCGCCGCACAAATAAATAAATGATCAAATGCCCAGCGCCGAGCATCAACATTAAAACAGGGATGCCCAATTTTTCCTCGAAAAACGCGATCATAGTCAAAAAAGCGAGAATGGAAGCGATGCGTCCGCCGTTTAAAAACAACTCGCGAACAACAATGTATTCGATTCGCATTTCCGCCGACTTCCAGCTTCTCCCTATCACGTCAAATGTCAGTGACGAATATGGGACGAGCAATAAAGGGTAAGCGATGGCAATAGTAACCGCGTACAAAATAAGGCGTGGGTAAGAAACGTGAAAAACGATTAGGAAAATGGCGCCATATAACAATAGGCCGCCGCATAAAATCGCTTTCTTGCGATATTTTTGCTTCATCAATCTCGAAACAACATAGTAGGCGATAAACGATGTCAGCGAGTTCACGAAACCGAATTTTCCAAGCGCCAACTCACTGTTCGAAGTAATGTACACAAATACGGAAATGACGAAAACGAACGTTCCTTCGCGCAATCCTTGAAAAAAATGGGCGTTCGTAATTAACCGCCAATTTTTATTATAACTTCTCTCTCTTAAAATGCGAAGAAATAAATAATTACCTTTTGCGGGGCGGCGCTTGAGAAAAAAACTGAAAATGACAGCAATGACGAACAAGCCAAGCGAAATCGAAAAAATCAGCGTATATCCTTTCGCATTCGCCAATGAAGAAATAATATATCCGGAAGCGATCGGTCCAACCATTCCAGCCAGCGAAGTGAGAATGCCGAAAAACCCGTTAAAAAAATCGCGAGTTTCCGGTTCGGTAATTTCAAATGTTAATACGTTAAAAGCAAGCCAATAAAACCCATACCCGACACCTAAAAGAGCGCCTAATAAAATCAAGTAGTTATGCGCGCTGCTGCCGACAAGCAAAACGGTAATAAAAAAAACCGCCAAAAACGATACGCCTAACCGCAATACGATAATGCGGTCGACTTTTTTCGCCAATTTTCCAGCTACAATAAACGTCAGCGGCTGCAATGTAACAATCGACAAATTGTACACTGCTAAATCGCGGAACTCTCTAGATTGTTTCCATAAATACACGTTGACAAACGTATTGGAAAGGGAAACGCTCAATGCGTAAAGCCCGCCGATGCATAACAGCAAGACTAAATCCCGGGTAATTTGTTCTTGACCAGTAATTTTTTTGATGATTGCCATAGTAAACTCCCCTTTTTCGTCTAAAGGGTAGTTTGGCGATTTTCCGCTGTTCTATGCATCAATGATAGGTTAAGCTCTAATGATTGTGTAAAATTTCATCCTCGATTCAGCGAACTTATATCTTCGGAAAAATAACAGCGCTTTTTGCTGTTTCTTTTTACGCAAATTCCCAAACTTTAAACATTCGACAAAATAAAAAAAGACTAAGCTAAACGGTGCGTTTAGCTTAGTCTTTTTCGTTTATGATTATTTCGCTTTTGCTTCGCTGTAACGTCTTGCTACTTCATCCCAGTTTACAATGTTCCAGAACGCTGCGATATATTCTGGACGGCGGTTTTGATATTTTAAATAATAAGCATGTTCCCAAACGTCTAAACCAAGAATCGGAGTTTTTCCTTCCATTAATGGCGAGTCTTGGTTTGGGGTGCTTGTCACTTCAAGTTCGCCGTTGTTGACAACAAGCCAAGCCCATCCGGAACCGAAGCGAGTCGCAGCCGCTTTTGTAAATTCTTCTTTAAACGCTGCAAAGCTTCCGAATTTTTTGTTAATAGCTTCCGCTAATTCGCCAGTTGGTTCGCCGCCGCCGTTTGGCGAAAGAATCGTCCAGAATAGAGAATGGTTCGCGTGTCCGCCGCCGTTGTTGCGAACTGCTGTGCGAATGCTTTCTGGAAGTGCTTCCAAATTGCCGAGCAATTCTTCAAGCGATTTGTTTTGTAAATCCGCATGCCCTTCTAAAGCGGCATTTAAGTTTGTTACATACGTATTATGATGTTTCGTGTGGTGAATGTTCATCGTTTCTTTGTCAATGTGCGGCTCTAGCGCATCGTAAGCATAAGGTAATTGTGGCAATTCAAAAGCCATATGAACTCCTCCTTTTTTGTTTTATGTATCCGAACGCAAAATAGTATAACCACTATGCGTTCGTTTAAAATTAGCTTATCAAAATTACCACAATGTTTCAATTTATTTGTTTGTAAACTTCCCCCTCTCACTTAACACACTCTATACACTCCCTTAACAAAATATTCAAAATGATTCGCTACATTGAGATATGACTAGATTTCATATAAGATAAAGGAGCGTATAAAATGAAACGACAAAAGCGTGCTTGGCCAAAGCTGCCTTCATTCTCATCTAAAACCAACGCCACGCGTTTCGCGCTGTTATCGTGGATCAGCAACTGGAACTTACAAACTATCTTAATGTTCATCATTATTTTGATTACGTGCATCTCCTCATCAATAACCGCTTATATCGGTTATGAAAAAAACAAGCAAGTCGCCATCCGCGCTGTTGAACAACAAATGCAACTTTCCACCGAAGTAATGGTTGAAAAAATTTCTATGTTAAAATCTTCAACCACCAATGAAGAATTTCAGAAAAAGCTTCCTTATGCGCTCATGCTGAATCAGCGCAAGTTTCAATCCCTTGGCTTGCGGCCGATGCAATTTGTCATTACAAACGAAAAAGGGGTTGAAAAGCTAGGGGATTTTTCTAGCCGACTACCGTCCTTGCCTCGTTCGGTCATCAAGCAAATCGAAAAACAAAAACAAGGAATCATCCATTTCCAAGGATTGACTTTATCATTTGCACGTTCGATTGATTTAAACGGTCAAATATATGTTTTAGCTCTCGAAAAAGAAGACTATTTGCGGCCCGTTGTGGAATATGGATGGATTAGTATCCTTGTCTCGCTGCTTACCATATTGTTTGCGAGCTTCATTGGCTTTTTGATGATCCGCCGATTTACTCAACCGATCGCTTCGCTAAAACAAGCGATGAACGAAGTGGGACAAGGAAATTTGCGAACAAAAATCGAGCTTGCTTATTCTAGCAAAGATATCCGAACATTGGCGGATGGATTTAACCAAATGGTCGACAGCCTTACGACACTTATTGAACATGTCGATGTAAGCTCGAAACATATTGCCGCATCTTCGCACACGCTACGTCGCATCTCCTCTGAAACGAAAAAAGCGTCAGAACAAATTGCCATCGCCATGGACGAAGCGGCAAGCGGCACCGAAAAGCAAGCGAATTCTTCCGCAAACATTTCGCAATTTTTTCGGGAAATCGCCAGCGGAATGGAGCAGGCGGCCGCTTCCATCGCTGATGTGGAAACTTCGACAAGCAAAGCAAGCGAGCAAGCTCGTGCAGGAAATGAACTTGCAAATCAAACAGCAAAACAGATGGGCGTCGTACAAAAAACAGTGGGAGAAACGGCGGAATCCATCTATCTGTTAGGAGAACAATCGAAGCAAATCGGCCAAATCGTCTCCTTAATTAGCAATATCGCGAACCAAACGAATCTTCTTTCGCTCAACGCGGCGATCGAAGCGGCCCGGGCCGGGGAGCATGGTAAAGGGTTTTCTGTAGTGGCCAACGAAATTAGAAAATTGGCTTCTCAAACTGGCCAAGCTTCGAAACAAATTCAAACTATTATTAAAGAAATTCAGCATGAAGTCGAACGAGCGGTGCAATCGATGACCCGCGGTTCGCAAGTGCTCGAGTACGGAATGGACATGGTCTATCAAACGGAGGCGGCGTTTAAAGGAATTGTCCATGCGGTAAACAACGTTTCACGACAGTCGCAAGAAGTATCTGCCATTATTCATGACGTCAATACACAAACAAAACAAATGTCCACGAGCATGGAAGAGATTGCTTCGATTGCGCAACAAATCGCTGGAAACATGGAACATGTAGCGGCCGTCACTCGTCAGCAAAGCGCCTCCATGGACGAAGTTTTACATGCTTCCCAATCGTTAACCGAACTCGTCGATCAGTTGAATGGACTTTTGCAAACGTTTAAAGTGTAATGATGTTTTCCCTAGGAGCAAAAACGTTCCTAGGAATTTTTTTGTTTGCGTCTTTAGTTGAATTATCAACGTGCACAATATACAATGAACAATGGAGAATAGGAAGGATGTGTCAAGGATGAACGTATTTGTGCAGCTATGGAAAAGTTTATATTCGCCAAAAGATATCGCGCGTTTCCGTTTTCAAGGAATTGGAAAAACAATCGGATATGTGTTTTTGCTCACTTTTCTTTCAATTTTGCCGATGGCCTATTACTTAACGACTTCTTTCGTAGAAGGAATCCGCAATACGAGCGCTCTTTTACAAAACGAACTTCCTTCATTTACGATTGAAAACGGCCAATTGCATTCTTCTGCAAAAGAGCCGATTCATATCGATCAGCACGGCTTTACGATCATTTTTGACAGCACCGGCCAAGTAACAAAAGAGGACATGGAACGCTTCAACAACGCCATCGGTCTTTTAAAACACGAGGTCGTATTAATTGCCAATCATCAAACGCAATATTACAGCTACTCAACGTTTCCAGATGTGAAAATAACAGACGAAGACGTCCATTCCTTTATCGAAACGATGCAGTCGCTATTGCCTGTTTTTATCCCGCTATTGTTCATTATTATTTATTTATTTGCCAGCGCAAGCAAATTTATCGGCATCTGTATTCTCGCTTTCTTCGGATTGATTTTGCGCAGCACGCTTGATAAAAAATTGCAATATCGCCATACTTGGATTATGTCAGCATATGCCGTTACTTTATCCACAGTATTTTTCGCGGTGATGGAGGCGCTGCAAACGGTTGTGCCATACGCCCCGTTTATTCATTGGTTCGTCTCGATTGCCGTGCTATTTTTGGCAATGAAAGAAGTTCCTTCATCCAAACCGCACAACGAATAGGCCACTATCAGCAACGATAGTGGCCTTTTTTATGCAGCATCACTCATCTTCTTTTTTGTTGTTCGACGATTTCCTGCAAAATAGCGCTGCAAGGCAACGGATGCAAAACGGGCGGCAACATTAAATAAAAGAACCATAATCACTAATATCGCCGCGGATTTCGCTGCAATAATTTTGGCGTCCGGAACAATTCCTTCCGAATTTAGCTTCCAAATGTGCACGGTCAACGTTTCCGCCGGCCGAAAAATATTCAACGGATGCGCCGGACTTGATAAATCAGCGGCAAAGTTCAATAACGGCGTCGTTAACCCTGCTGTATAAATTAATGCGGCCGCCTCGCCAAAAATCCGCCCCGCCGCCAAAATAACCCCTGTCATGATTTGCGGGAGAGCGGCCGGGAGAATGACTCTCACTAACGTTTGCCACCGCGTCGCCCCTAATGCGAGACTGCCTTCCTTTATGTTTGCAGGAACGTCTAAAATCGCGTTTTCACATATGCGCGTCAATCCCGGCAAATTTAATATCGTAATCGCCAGCGCGCCGCCAATTAGCGTATAGCCCCATCCCGTCAGCGTCACAAACGCCAACAAGCCAAACAATCCGACGACAATCGACGGAAGGGATGCCATCGTTTCGATGCACAGCCGAATGAAGTTAAGCATTCTTCCTTGCTTGGCGTATTCCGCCAAATAAATTCCCGCTCCTAATCCTAACGGAACAGAAATCAACAACGTAATGACAAGCATATAAAGCGAGTTAATGAGCTGCGGACCAACCCCTCCCCCCGCCTGCGTGTTGCTCGGTTTGCCAAACAGAAAATCCGGTTGCCAAAATCCCCAACCTTTCGATAAAATCGCCGCAAAAAATAAAACAAGCAAGCCAACGACGAATGCCGCGACGACATAAAATACGCCCGTCCAAACTTTATCCACTATTCTTGATACCATATTACCGTTCCCCTTTTCGTCCAATCATTCTTATCAGAAAAATAAAGAGAAAGGAGATAAACAACAAAATCATCGCCAATGTCCACAACGCATTGTTCCAAGCAGTGCCGTTTATCGTATTAGCCATATCCATCGTTAAAATTCCCGTCAACGTCGCTGTCGGACTATACAATCCTGACGGAAGTTTCACCGCATTTCCGATCACCATCTGAACAGCCAACGCTTCGCCAAACGCTCGCGCTAATCCAAGGACGATGCCGGTGAAAATTCCTGTTTTTGCTGCTGGAACAATCACCCGGCTGATCGCCTGCCATCTTGTTGATCCAAGCCCGTATGACGCTTCTAAATAAGAAAACGGAACGCCGCTTAGCGCGTCTGACGCAATGCTAGTGATCGTCGGCAAAATCATCACGCTTAACACGATAATTCCGGCCAGCAAACTAAATCCTACGCCGCCAAACGATTCGCGAAGAAGCGGGATAAGAATCGTGACACCTAGCCAACCGTAAACGACGGACGGAATGCCGACAAGCAGTTCCAAAACAGGTTTTAGCACAGCCGATCCGAACTTTGGCGAAATAAAATTAATAAAAATAGCAAGAGCAAGCGCGATCGGCGTACTTAATAACACCGCTCCAATCGACACAAGCGTCGATCCGACGATAAAAATAACGGCGCCGTATTTCGGATCAGAATCGCTCGGCTTCCACTCGGTCGAAAACAGCATTTCCTTAAGCGAAATACCGCTTTCTGTAAATGACTGGATTCCTTTTCCGCATATAAACACGATAATCGAAAGAGTAGTAATAACGATCAATAGGCCGCAAAAAGTGACGAGCGCTCTTCCGATATATTCGCTTTTCCAATAATTGAGCTGTCCTTTCCCTTTCATTCTTCCATCACCTCACGAAGAATAAGACTGGCTAACGGTATAGCCAGCCTTTCATCAAATTACTCCAATTCCGACATAGGAATGTAACCCATTTCTTTTACTTTCGGAGCAAATTCTTCGCTTTTTACATATTCGATAAATCCGCGCACTGCATCTTTTGGTTCGCCTTTCGTAATCATGTATTCATAAGACCAGAAAGGATATTTTTCCGTTTTGATATTTTCGACCGTCGGTTCCACACCATCGATTTTTAACGTTTTTAAATCTTTCTTTTCGCCGATTAAGTATGACATCGCAACATAACTAATCGATCCTGGCGTCGAGTTGATCGCTTGTTCAACAGCGCCATTGGAATCTTGCACCGTTCCGATCGCTTCGTTTATTTTTACGCCTTTCATCACCGTTTTTTCAAACGTCGCGCGCGTTCCAGAGGAAGCAGGGCGGTTAATGACATTAATTTTTTCATCTTTTCCGCCAACATCTTTCCAGTTTGTAATTTTTCCAGAGAAAATATCTTGAATTTGTTTCAATGTTAATGAATCGACGTTGACATCTTTATTCACTACAATCGCAAAAGCAATTCCCGCTACTTTATGATCAATGAGCTCTCCTGCTTTTGATTTATCTTCCAACTTTTCCGCAGATGGAACATCCGAGTTCCCGATTTGCACAGCGCCAGCGGCAACTTGGTTCACACCTGTTCCGCTTCCGCCTCCTTGCACCGTAATCGAGACGTTAGGATATTTTCCCATAAATTCATTCGCTGCTTCCTCTGCCAACGGTTGAAGGGCGGTGGATCCAGCTAACGTAATCGTTCCGGAGTACGATTCTTGCTTCGCTTCTCCATTGTCAGCATTTCCTTCCGCGGTGCTATCCGATTTTCCGCACCCCGCAAGCACCCCCGTTATTAGCAATGCAGCGATTCCAAATTTTACGGACTTCTTCCACATCGGTTGACCCTCCTATTGTCATTTGTCATCCACGTACAAGCACATTGTAACGAAAAAGTTTTATGCGTTTATTAAGCGAATGTTAAGTTTCCGTAAAACAAGCAAACGCATTTTACATATTCTTTTCGGGACAAGCATACATAGTTACTAACAACGTTCATTGGGGGAATAACGCGTGAAAAAAGCGATCATCATCGCCTTCGTCGTGTGCCTTTCCATCTATATCATTTACCATGATGTCACAACAGGAACATTGAGCATTTCCACAAAAACAGCGGCAGGACCCGAACGCGCGGCAGATGGAATTCCGTATGAAACGGTGACCGTCACTCCCGGGGATACGCTGTTATCCATTATGGAAAGGCAGCAAAACGGGCCGCTTCCGGTTTCCATTGACAAAGCCATCGCCGATTTTGAAGCGTTGAATCCAGGGGAAAAAGCGCAAACATTAAAAATTGGAAAAAAGTATAAAATACCGGTATACAAACGCTAAGCTGCGAATTTCTTGTCAAATGACGATAAACATTGTTACAATAATTCAGAAAGCGACATGAACTTGTTTCTTAAAGGAGCGAATTTCTCGTGGGTGAAATTATTCATCGTTCAAAAACTCGTCCTGTCCGCGTTGGCAATTTAACGATCGGCGGAAAAAACGAGGTTATCATTCAAAGCATGACAACGACGAAAACGCATGACGTAGAAGCGACAGTTGCGCAAATAAAGCGGCTGGAAGAGGCAGGCTGCCAAATCGTCCGCGTCGCCTGCCCGGACGAGCGCGCGGCCAACGCGATTCCGGAAATAAAAAAACGCATTAACATTCCGCTCGTTGCCGATATTCATTTTGACTATAAACTTGCCCTGAAAGCAATTGAGGGCGGAGCTGATAAAATCCGAATCAATCCCGGCAATATCGGGCGCCGCGAAAAAGTCGAAGCGGTCGTCAAAGCGGCGAAAGAACGCGGCATACCGATCCGCATTGGCGTCAATGCCGGATCGTTGGAAAAACGGATTTTGGAAAAATACGGCTATCCTACCGCTGACGGCATGGTCGAAAGCGCGCTATACCATATTCGCATTTTAGAAGAGCTTGATTTCCATGATATTATCGTATCGTTAAAGGCATCCGATGTGCGATTGGCGATCGAGGCATACGAAAAAGCGGCGCGCACGTTTGATTA
This sequence comes from Parageobacillus thermantarcticus, assembly GCF_900111865.1. Taxonomy (GTDB): domain Bacteria; phylum Bacillota; class Bacilli; order Bacillales; family Anoxybacillaceae; genus Parageobacillus; species Parageobacillus thermantarcticus. The sequence goes on from NZ_FOJS01000001.1 coordinate 29,832, forward strand.
TCCGCTCCATGTCGGGATTACCGAATCCGGAACACTATTTGCCGGAACGATCAAAAGCGCCGTCGGCATCGGTGCGATTTTAAGCAAAGGGATCGGCAATACGATTCGCGTTTCGCTTAGCGCCGATCCGGTTGAAGAAGTAAAGGTAGCAAGGGAAATATTAAAATCGTTCGGCTTGGCGTCCAATGCAGCGACGCTAATTTCCTGTCCGACGTGCGGACGCATTGAAATCGATTTGATCAGCATCGCCAACGAGATCGAAGAATATATTTCGAAAATTAAAGCGCCGATTAAAGTGGCCGTGCTCGGATGCGCCGTCAACGGACCGGGCGAGGCGCGCGAAGCCGATATCGGCATCGCCGGCGCACGCGGCGAAGGCTTATTATTCCGGCACGGCAAAATCGTTCGCAAAGTTCCAGAAGAAAAAATGGTCGAAGAATTGAAAAAAGAAGTGGACAAATTGGCGGAAGAATATTTTGCCAAACAAAGCCAAAAAGCTTGACGCTTAAAGCGCCAAGCTTTTTTCGTTAATAATAAAATGGCATGATGAACAGACGGACGATCATCGCCACAGCTCCGATGCCGATTGCCCACGCGCCCAACGTTTCTGCGCCACGGCGGCGTGCGATAAAGCCGACAATAATGCCTGCCGCTCCCATTAAGACAGGCCAAATAAATAAGGAAATAATCGAAAGAGCGAGCGCCAGCCAACCTAGCCCTGCTCCATCGGTTTCTTCTTTGCCTCGTTCATCATAACGGCGGACCGGTTCGGCCATTTCTGCCGCCGTTTCTTCCATAAAATCACGTTCTTGTTCATCTTTCCCTGTCGATTGCACGTAGCTTTCGTTATACGTGCGATCGCGATCATCCACCATATGCTTCCCTCGCTTTCCTTAAGTAAGGAGCATTTATTAGTATGAAAAGTTTATGCGAAATTATAAATGTGAATATTTTCTATGGCGAAAAAACGAACGGGAAGCATTGTTATCGTTTTTGTCCAATTACGGGTTCCGCACATGTAAAACAAACATGTTAGCAGCGAAACATATACTATCTGTTCGAATGGTGCTACAATATACACGGACGTTCGATTAAAGGGAGTGGAGAAACAATATGAAAAAACGGCTTGGCATCGATATTGACGGAACGGTTACTTGCCCGAGCACTTTTATTCCGTACTTGAACAAATCTTTTCAAAAAAATTTGACATTAAATGACATCACCCAATATAATTTAGCCCCGCTGTATGATACGACAGAAGAAGAAATGGACCGGTGGATGGAAAAATACGAGGCGATGATTTACGAGCGCGCCCCGCTCGCGGAACATGCGCTTGAAGTAATCAACAGCTGGAAAAACAAATTTGAATTATTTTATATAAGCGCCCGCGGAAAACATTTATATGATCTTACGGAACGGTGGTTCCAAACAAACGGCGTTCATTATCATCATATTGAATTGGTCGGCTCGCACGACAAAATTGAAGCGGTAAAAACGTACCATATCTCCGCCTTTTTCGAAGATAAATACGACAACGCTTGCGATATTGCCGAAAAATGCAATATTCCCGTCATTTTATTTGATACGCCATATAATCAAGGCCCTCTTCCAAAACAAGTGATCCGCGTCAAAAACTGGCTTGAAGCAAAGCAGCATATTGAACGGCTTCTATAAAATAAGCAAAGGGATATCTCGCCTTACGTCGAGGTATCCCTTTGACATTCCGGGCATTTTCCGTATATTTCGAATTTATGATCCGATATTTTATATCCTTCCAATTGTTCGCGTAAACCGTCCATCGGGCAAGTCGTAATTTCTTTCGCTTTTCCACATTGTACACAAATAAAATGGTGATGATGATGGTACGCGCTGCATGCGAAACGGAAGTGTTTTTCGCCCGATAACTCGGTCATCTCCAAAATGCCAAGGCCTACAAACAACGATAAATTGCGGTAAATCGTATCAAAGCTTAATCCCGGATAATCGTCCCGCAATGCTTCTAATACATCTTTGGCAGTTAAATATTTATCGGTGCTGGCAAATAGCTGCAGCATATCTTCCCGCTTGCCCGTATGTTTAAACCCTTTTTCTTTCATGAGGCGAATCGCTTCCGCAACATTCATACCTCTTATCCCCTTTTCCATTTTTTCCATATGATGACGATCAGCAAAATGAGAACGGCAAGCATGACGATCGTTCCACCAGGCGCCAGATCAAGCTGATAGGACAGCAGCAACCCGACGATCACCGATAATTCACCAAACAAAATCGAATAGCCAATCGCCTGCTTAAACCCTTTCGCAATTCGAATGCTCGCAGCAACAGGAAGCGTCATTAACGAAGAAATAAGCAAAACGCCGACAATCCGCATCGACGCGGCGATCACAAGCGCTACCAAAACGATAAAGATAAAATGAATCAGCTTTGCGCGAATGCCGGAGATCACCGCATATTCTTCATCGAATGAAAGGAGAAACAGCTCTTTATATAACAATACGACAATGCCGATAACGACACAGGCGATTGCCAGCACTGCCCATACGTCTTGGCGGCTTACAGCACTGACACTGCCAAATAAATAGGAAAATAAATCGGTATTAAATCCATCCGCAAGGGAAATAAAAATAACGCTAAGACCGATTCCTCCGGAAAGAATGATCGGAATCGCCAACTCTTGATAATATTTATATATCGACCGCAATTTTTCCACAAACAGTGCGCCGACGACAGAAAATCCCATTCCAGCATAAAGCGGGTTCCAGTTCGCAAAATAAGCAAAGTTTTTCCCTAAAAGCAAATTTGCGGCAATGCCGGCAAGCGTCACATGGCTGAGCGCATCGGCAATTAACGACAAACGGCGAACGACAATAAACACACCGAGGAGCGGAGCAACAAACCCAATTAATATTCCAGCGATAAACGCGTTACGTAAAAATTCGTATTGCCATATTGCTTCAATCATCGCGCCATTCCTCCATCAATGCTGATGAGAAAGCACTTGCAGTGGATGTCCGTAAAACTGTGACAATGTCTGCTCCCCGAGCTTTTCAAACTCTTCGGCTTTCCCATGAAAATATAAATGTTTATTTAGGCACGCAACGTGCGTCACTTTTTCCGTGATCGTTCCAATGTCATGCGTGACGAGGATCAGCGTCATGCCGAGGCGCCGATTCAGCTCATCGAGCATGGTGTAAAAACTTTGCACATGGTGAATATCGACGCCAACCGTCGGCTCATCTAGAATCAACAATTCAGGCTTGCTGACAATCGCCCGGGCAATAAATACGCGCTGCTGCTGCCCGCCGGACAATTCTCCGATGTTTCGTTGCGCAAAAGCGCTCATCCCCACTGCTTCAATCGCTTCTGACACGGCCTGTCTGTCTTTTTTCGTAAAAAAGCGGAACATTCCTCGCTTAGCCGCCAATCCGCTTGCGACGACCTCGTAGACGGTGGCGGGGAACCCGGTATTAAAACTGTTTGCTTTTTGCGATACATAACCGACACGGTGCCAATCTTTAAACGCTTCAATGGGGGTTCCGAACAAATAAATCTTGCCTTGCTGCGGCTTTAATAATCCTAATACACATTTGAACAACGTCGATTTTCCCGATCCGTTCGGGCCGACGATTCCTACAAACGCACCTTTTGGCACGGCCAAATTAATATCCTCCAATACGTTCTCTTTTTCATATCGAAACGATACATGTTCCATTTTCAACACATACTCTGTTTCCATAGCGTTCTCTCCCGATAATTCAGAATGATTACGATTTATCTACGAACGTAGTATAACGGATCGAACGCCATTTGTAAACGTTAATGAATCGCCGATTTAAATTTAGCACCTTTTACCTCGTGCGTTACCATAATCGCAATGAATGCGTCAGGATCAATTTCATTCACAATTGACTTTAATTTCGTGACTTCCAAACGGGTTACTACCGCGTAAATGACTTCTTTTTGTTCATCGGTATAGCCGCCCTTGCCGAGCAGTTTAGTCGTGCCGCGCCCTAACCGATGCAAAATCGCATCCGATATTTCTTCATAACGATCGGAAACGATGAGAACCGCCCTTGTTTCGTCCAATCCTTCAATGACTGCATCGATCGTTTTAAATGCGATGTAATACGTCATCACCGAGTACATTGCTTGTTCCATCCCAAAAACAAACGCCGCCCAGCTGAAAATAAAAACGTTAATAAACATTACAAACTCGCCGACGGAAAACGGAAGCTTTTTCGTCAATAAAATTCCTAAAATTTCTGTTCCATCTAGCGACCCGCCGTGCCGAATCACAAGGCCGACGCCAAGCCCGAGCGCGAGCCCTCCGAAAACAGTGGCCAAAATCGGCTGTGTCGTCAGCGGTTCAAAATGGTGAAAAAAACGTTCCGCACCAGCAAGAAATAGAACGCCAACGATCGAGGAAAGCATAAACGTCTTTCCGATTTGCTTATAGCCAAAATACATAAAAGGGGCGTTAAGGAGAATGACAAGAGTCGCAAAGTTTAACAACGACCAATCATCCGGAATTAAATAATCTAAAATAAGCGAAACCCCGATGACTCCACCGTCAATAATTTGGTTTGGTATTAAAAGCCGCTCGATGGAAAATGCCGCAAGCGAAGCGCCTAAAAAAATAAAGAAAAGGCGATAGGCAATATGGCTGGGAGTCTCTTTTTTATGTTGTTTCTGTGCCAAAAAACCACCCTCCTTTTTTTATTTTATTATACCATACACGCTTATGTTCTTCATTTCATATGATACGTATGGAAGAGGAGGAGTCGAAAATGAACCTTTATCAACAGCTTATTCAGCAAAAAATAAAAACGATAACCCCAGAAGAGCTTGTTTCCTACAGCCATGATTACGGCATTCCATTAACAGTGGAACAAGCGAAAAAAATTCTCCATATCGCCCGGACGAATAAAATTAATGTGTTTGATCCGCAGGAAAGAAAAAAATGGATCAAAGAACTTGCAAAAATTACATCGCCGCAAATCGCGAAAAAAGCAAACGAACTATTTTTAACATTCGTTCATAAAAAATAAAAAGGGCATTTAGCTTTGCCCTTTTTATTCTTCATTCATGATTTTTGTCAACAATTCTTCATCGAACGTTTGCGCGCGCAACATGGCGATTTCGTGCTTGTACGGCGGCTTTTTATTGTTTTTATCCTCTCCGACGTACGGTGTCTCTAAAATTTTTGGAATATCGGCAAGCTGTGGATGATGAACGATGTAGTTTAATGCGGCAAAGCCGATATGCCCAAAACCGATGTTTTCGTGGCGGTCTTTCCGGCTTCCGCGCGGATTTTTGCTATCGTTAATGTGAAGCACTTTAAGACGGTCTAAACCGATGATCCGGTCAAATTCTTGCAAAACGCCATCAAAATCATCAACGATGTTATAACCGGCATCATGCGTATGGCATGTGTCAAAACAAACAGACAATTTCTCGTTATGGGTGACGCCGTCAATAATTTGCGCGAGCTCCTCAAAGCTGCGTCCACACTCCGAACCTTTTCCCGCCATCGTTTCTAACGCGATTTGCACCGTTTGTTCGCGCGTTAACACTTCGTTTAACCCTTCAATAATTTTGCGGATTCCCGCTTCCGAACCCGCCCCGACATGCGCCCCTGGATGAAGAACGATTTGTTTCGCGCCAATCGCCTCCGTCCGTTCGATTTCCGAACGTAAAAATTCTACGCCGAGGGCGAACGTATCCGGATTTTTCGTATTGCCGATATTGATGATATACGGAGCGTGCACGACAATTTCTTCAATGCCGTGCTCTTTCATATGGGCAAGCCCCGCTTCAATGTTTAATTCCTCGATTTTTTTGCGCTTTGTATTTTGCGGCGCTCCCGTGTAAATCATAAACGTGTTTGCTCCGTAGGAAACTGCTTCCTCGCTTGCTGCAAGCAGCATCTTTTTTCCGCTCATCGATACATGTGAACCGATTTTTAACATTTCTCTTCTCCCTTTCCTGTGTCACGTGTTATTGTTTCTTTAAGCGCCGCAGCCGCTTTTTTTGTTTTGCCATTTCAGCAAGCAGCTTTTTCTTATAGCCCGGCTTGACCTGCTTCACTTTTTTGATTTTCGCCAGAAGCTGCTCTATTTCTGGATCTTGCTTTGCCCGCTTACTGCGTCGATTCCAAGGCGGCAAATCTACCCATTCTCCGCGGATAAGGTCACGGTGAAGAAATTCAATCCCCATTTTTTCTAATTTGGTGATCGCATCTTGATCCGACGGCTCATAAATCGTCGCCGCAATTCCCGTGTAACCGGCGCGCGCCGTGCGTCCGACGCGATGGATGTAAAACTGCAAATCTTTTGGCAATTCATAGTTAATGACATGGCTTACCCCTTCAATATCAATGCCGCGGGCCGCCAAATCGGTAGCAACGATATACTGAAACTCTAAATCGCGAATTTGCTTCATCATCTTTTTTCGCTCGCGCGGCGACAAATCGCCGTGCAAAATCCCGACTTTCATTCCTTTTTCAATCAGCTTGTCCGCCACTTCATCCGCCATTTTTCTTGTATTGGTAAATACAATGGCTAAATATGGATTATACGCAATCAACATGTCATATAGCAATTTCACTTTATCGCGGCTGCGAAGCGGCACAAGAACGTGCTCAATTTTTTCCGCCGCCACTTGATTTGGCGCAACGTGGACGTATTTTGGATTTTCCATATATTTTTTCAAAAACGGCTTTAACTTTTCCGGAATTGTCGCGGAAAAGACGAGCATTTGCAGCTCTTTCGGCATGCGTGCGGCAATTTGGTCAACATCGACAATAAATCCCATATCTAGCATTAAATCTGCTTCGTCGACGACGAGCGTATTTGCCGTACGAACGAGCAGCGCCTGTTCGCGAATGAGGTCGTTAATTCGTCCCGGCGTTCCGACGACGATATGCGGCTGCGTTTTTAATTTTTCGATCGCTTTTTGCTTATCGGTTCCGCCAATAAAACAGCGCGCCGTAATTTGTCGATCGTTCGGACAAAATTTTGTAATTTTTAAAATTTCATGGTAAATTTGCGTCGCGAGTTCCCGCGTCGGTGCGGTAATCACCGCTTGTACTGCTTGGCGATCCGGATTGATTTTCTCAATAATTGGCAGCAAATAGGCGTGCGTTTTTCCCGTTCCTGTTTGCGACTGGCCGATCACGCTTTCGCCGCGAAGAGCGATTGGAATGACCCGCTCTTGAATTTCTGTTGGTTTATAAAAACGAAGCGCCTTAATCGCTTCAATAATAAATGGCTGAAACGAAAATCGCTCAAACAACGTTTCCTTCATTATACCACTGCTCCCTTCTGCTTTGACTAAACAAAGCCGAATAACTCGATTCATCATTATATCCGATTTTGCGGCAATACCGCAACTTTAACCACGATGGAAGTGAAAAACATTTCTTGCTTTTTCGCATACTTTATGAAAAGGATATCGTTTCTATTCTTAGCCTAGAAAGGAGGAGAAAACAATGATATATAACAGACCGCCAACCTTTCCATCTCCCCCGATGGTCCGTTCTTTTCCGTTCCCCCCAATAAGAGCGGCCGGGCCACGTCCAACATTTGGCGGTTTCTTATCGCGATTGTTTTCGCGAGGGCAGCCTCTGCCGCCGTCATCTCCTTGGTTGGGGCCGGCACTCCAACGCGCTGCTAGTACAAGCGCCAGCACGAACGCGGGCGGGGGCTTTCTCGGCATGTTGACAAACGCGCAAAAAATGCTAGGCATCGCGCAAAACGTTATGCCAATGGTGCAGCAATACGGACCGCTAATCAAAAACCTTCCTGCCATGATAAGAATATGGAAAGAATTAAAAACAACCGATCAAGAAGAAAACGGCGCAGAAAAAAACATTCAAGAAAATAAGAAAAAAACGTCATCTTCATCCAAAAAGCGATCCAAACAGCGGACCGTACCGAAAGCGAAAACAGATGAAAATAAACGTTCCGCATCGGCAAAAACACCGCGGCCATCTACACCAAAGTTATATATTTAATAATTCTTTGTATTCAATTCCTTTCTCCGATATAATGTAAAAGAAAGGGACAGTCTCCCTTCGCACGCCGGAGTTGAGGAGGAACAAACATGGAAGTGATCAAAATTACCCCGCGCGGTTATTGCTATGGGGTTGTTGATGCGATGGTGATCGCAAGAAATGCGGCGTTAGATCCTACGTTGCCAAGGCCGATTTATATTCTCGGAATGATCGTTCACAATAAACATGTTACCGATGCGTTTGCCGAAGAAGGGATTATTACGCTCGACGGCGAGAATCGGTTAGAAATTCTTGAAAAAATTGACAAAGGAACCGTGATCTTCACCGCGCACGGCGTATCTCCTGAAGTGAAAAAGCGCGCGCGCGAAAAAGGGCTTGTCACGATCGACGCGACGTGCCCAGATGTGACAAAAACGCATAACTTAATTCAAGAAAAACTAGCGGACGGTTATGAAATTATATATATCGGCAAAAAAGGGCACCCGGAACCAGAAGGGGCGGTCGGCATCGATCCAATCCACATCCATCTTGTTGAAACGGTCGAAGACGTGGAACGCCTGACGATTGAAAGCGACCGCATCATGGTGACAAACCAAACAACGATGAGCCAATGGGACGTTGCCGACATTATGAAAAAAGTAAAAGAAAAATACCCGCATGTTGAAATGCATAAAGAAATTTGCCTCGCAACCCAGCTCCGTCAAGAAGCGGTGGCAGAGCAGGCAAAAGAAGCAGACGTCACGATCGTTGTCGGCGATCCAAGAAGCAACAACTCCAATCGCCTTGCGCAAGTGTCGGAGGAAATTGCTGGCACGAAAGCATATCGCGTTGCCGATGTGACGGAAATCGAGATCGACTGGATTAAAGACGCAAAAAAAGTAGCTGTTACAGCGGGGGCTTCTACCCCGACTCCGATTACGAAAGAAGTCATCGACTTTTTAGAACAGTTTGACCCAAACGATCCAAAAACATGGAAGCGCGAACGGAAAGTGCCGCTGCATAAAATTTTGCCGAAAGTAAAAGCAAAAAAAGACGAGCGACAATGAAAGAAAGGCTGGCTCCAAAAGATCGATCGCCTTTTGAGCCAGCCATATATTTTATACAAACGTAAATGGATCCGTATGGACGTTGGAAATATAGACGGCCGTTGCAAATTCATGTTTGGCAAACTCGTTTTCTAAAAAGCGGGCAACCCCTTGTTTCATTACTTTCTCGACGTTATGTCCCGGATCGACGATATTTAGCCCAAGCATCATGGCATCGTGCGCCACATGATAATAAACATCCCCTGTCACATACACATCAGCGCCAGCTGATTTTGCCTGCAAGACATATTTATTTCCGTCGCCGCCAACCACCGCAACTTTTTGCACCGCATCTTGCAAATCACCAACAACGCGCACCGCCGGAACGTCGAGCGCTTTTTTCACATGTTCGGCAAACTCCGCGAGCGTCATCTTTTCTGGCAAACGTCCGATTCTTCCCAAGCCAAACGTTTTTCCTTTGTTTTCAAGCGGATATATGTCATATGCCACTTCTTCATACGGATGTGCTTTTAACATCGCAGCAATCACCTTGTTTTGCAATGAAGCTGGAACAATCGTTTCGATACGCACCTCTTCCACTCGCTCGAGCGTCCCTGCTTCCCCGATAAACGGATTCGCCCCTTCTAGCGGCAAAAAAGTGCCGATGCCGCAGCCGTTAAACGTGCAATGGCTGTAATTGCCGATATGGCCTGCCCCCGCGTTGCCGATCGCCTCGCGAACGAGGTCGGCATGCGTCTCCGGAACATAAACGACAAGCTTTTTCAACGGCTCTTCATACGTCGGAACCAATACATCTACATTCTCCAGTCCCAGCGCCTCGGCCAGCCAATCGTTTACTCCGCCAGCGGCAATATCTAAATTCGTATGGGCAGCGTAAACGGCAATATGATGTTTCATGCACTTTTCAATAATGCGCCCTTGCGCTTGATCGGTGACGATCTGTTTTAGCGGGCGGTAAAGCGGCGGATGGTGCGCGATAATAAGGTCCACATTTTCCGCTATTGCTTCATCGATGACTTCTTCTAACACATCCAAGGCAATCATCACTTTTTTGACCGGTTTATTTAACGTGCCAATTTGCAGCCCGATTCTGTCGCCTTCCATCGCCAAATGTTTCGGCGCAAATTGTTCGAATAATTGAATGATTTCTTGACCGCTTGGAATTTTGTTCACCGCAATGCCTCCTCAACAAGCTTAATTTTTTCCTCTAGCTCTCGTCTTTTTGCAATGGCCGATTCCGTTTCCGCCTTTTCTTTTAGTTGACGGACGATCTGTTTCCAATGAGCAAGTTCATTGTTCCATTTTTTTAAAAATATATCATTTTTTTCTTTCAATAAAAATGGGCCTAGCAATAATTCTGCCTCTATATTTTGATATGGTCTTTTCCCATCTCCTTTTTCTGCAACAAGCACTTCATAAATTTTCCCTTCTTCTTCCAATATGCGCTCTGCAATCAGTTCCCAATCATGGTCGAGCAGCCATTTACGGACAATATGCGCGCCGACATTTGGCTGCAAAATCAGCCTCTTGACACCGGAAAGCTTCGTTTTTCCAGACTCTAAAATGTTGGCAATCAATGTGCCTCCCATGCCAGCAATCGTAATGCAGTCCACTTCTCCAGGTTGAATCACTTCCAGGCCGTCACCTTTCCGCACAGAAATGACGTCTTTTAACCCGGTCCTTTCGACTTGCAGTTTGGCGGAACGAAGCGGGCCATCCGCTACTTCGCCGGCTACCGCTTTCGTAATATATCCATGCAAATATGCGTAACACGGCAAATACGCGTGATCCGAACCGATATCAGCGAGCTTCGCTCCTTTCGGAATAAAAGAAGCAACCGTTTCAAGACGTTTGGACAGACGAAATTCATTCATCTCTTTCATTCACATCCTTTAGTCTTCTGTATATTGTATCACAAACAAAAAATCCCTTCACCTAAGGTAAAGGGATTTTTTGTTTTATTTCAACTCAGAAAGCCATTTTGCCATTTCATCCGCTTTATCCGGCGGAACAAGGCCTGGAGGCATGTTGCCACGACCGTTTTGGATCACATTTTTAATTTCGTCTAGCGAAAGCCGCTTACCTACTCCTTTTAACGACGGGCCAACCCCGCCTTCATAATTTTGTCCATGGCAGCTGCTACAAGTTTGTTGATAAAATTGCTCCGGATTTGCCGCGGCAGCCTGCTCCGTTTTTTCGCCGCCTTTTTTCTCTTTCGCTAGTTCTTTTGCGTCGCCAAGCCCCTTAAATGAAAGACCGAGAGTAAGACCGATTCCAAACACCATAATGATGAAAAATGGGATTAGCGGGTTTCGATTCATTTTTTTACCTCCCTCGTGCATGACCATTGTTCGGAAAATGTAACCGCTACAAACAATTTTATTTTACTGTAAATTATCGCAAAGGAAAAGCCCTAATCTTATATCTGTCATAAAATTGCCGAAACAAAAAATCAAGTCAAAACCGAAGAAAAACAGCTAAAATCCCTATTCCAATCACGCCTGATATCAATAAATAAAGAAACCGAAACCGCTTTCCTATCCATATCCATACTAAACAGTTTGCGAAAACAATCGCTGCGGTCACCAACTTTTGTTTCGGAAAATAATATTCACCGACTTCGATCGACGCGATGAGAAAAATGAACGCACCGCTAATCAGCGGGATATGAACGATATTTCCTTTTCGCTTCCACATCCACACTGCGATCGCACATATAAAGAAAAAAAGACATAAAAGGAGCATTTGCAAAACGAATGACAATTCAGTAAAATAAATGACAAGAACACTCGCTGGCAACAATAGACAAATGAATGCCACTAAAAGGAAACGGATCATTCCTTGTTGGCGAATTCGCACGATGTCGCTTGGGCGTTTTTTATATTCGCCCTCCGTATATAATGCCAGCAAATAATCGCAATATTGCTCTGGAAGAAGGCGGGAACGCTTCCAATATTCAATTTCCCGCACAATGATTTCACGTCTTCGTTCGTCCATGCTCATCCGCCTTTCGAAAAGAAAAAAAGAAAAAATAGTTTACTTCTCAAGAAGTATGAAGAAGTAAACTATTGTAAAAAGATTACTCTAAAAAGTCTTTCAGCCGTTTGCTGCGGCTCGGATGGCGCAATTTGCGGAGCGCTTTCGCTTCGATTTGTCGGATGCGTTCGCGGGTAACTCCGAACACTTTTCCGACTTCTTCAAGCGTCCGCGTACGGCCGTCATCTAGTCCAAAACGCAAGCGAAGCACGTTCTCTTCGCGGTCTGTAAGCGTATCTAGCACATCTTCCAGCTGCTCTTTTAGCAGTTCGTACGCCGCATGCTCGGAAGGCGACGTCGCTTCTTGATCTTCAATGAAATCGCCTAAATGCGAATCGTCCTCCTCGCCAATCGGCGTTTCGAGCGACACCGGTTCTTGAGCAATTTTTAAAATTTCGCGCACTTTCTCCGGAGTTAAATCCATTTCTTCAGCGATTTCTTCCGGAGTTGGTTCGCGGCCAAGGTCTTGAAGCAATTGCCGTTGCACACGAATAAGTTTATTAATTGTTTCCACCATATGCACTGGTATGCGAATAGTCCGGGCTTGGTCGGCAATCGCCCGCGTAATCGCCTGACGAATCCACCATGTTGCATATGTGCTAAATTTGTATCCTTTGCGATAGTCGAACTTTTCGACCGCTTTAATTAGGCCCATATTTCCTTCTTGAATCAAGTCAAGAAACAGCATGCCGCGACCGACATAACGTTTGGCGATGCTAACGACAAGACGGAGGTTTGCTTCCGTTAAACGGCGTTTTGCTTCTTCATCGCCTTGCTCGATCCGTTTTGCCAGTTCAATTTCTTCTTCGGCAGACAATAGCGGCACACGACCAATTTCCTTTAAGTACATGCGCACAGGATCGTTAATTTTCACACCAGGAGGAACTGACAGATCGTTTAAATCAAATTCTTCTTTTTCTAAATCGTCGATATCCGGATCATGTTCTAAATCAGATTCGCTAATGACTTCAATTCCTTGATCCGCTAAGTATTCGTAAAATTCATCCATTTGGTCAGAATCAAGATCAAACGCAGATAAACGTTCGGCAATTTCTTCGTATGTCAAAATGCCGCGCTTTTTGCCGAGCTCTGTTAATTGTTCTTTCGCCTGTTCAAGCGTTGCATCTGCATCGATTTGTTTTGAATGAGCTGGTTTTTCAGCCATTTCACTACCTCCTTTTTAAACTAATAACATCATATTACGAAGATAACATTTTTTTCATTTCAATAATTTCTTTTGCGATGCGTGCGGCAGTCAAAAAGTCTTTTTTTCGCTCCGCTTCCATCTTTTCTTGCTCTTTTTCTTTTAGCTTTAACCATTTTGGATAATTCAACACATGTCTCATGTAATCATTCAATTCCTGATTGGAAACTTCGTCATTGATCAACAATAGCGACAGCTCAGTCACAAGAGGTTTTAAGTCGTCAGGAAGGCGCGAAAGCAACAAACTGACGTCCGGATCATTTCCTTCTTCGTAAAACGCGTAAATATAAGCAGCAAGCGCCCGATGCTCTTCGAGATTGAAATTGCCTGCGATCTTTTCCTGAACTACCATCGCTACATCACGGCTTTGCAGCATATGAGCAAGCAACATTCGCTCCGCATTTTGAAATGCCGGAAGAAGTTTCTTCTGCAACAGCGGTTTCGGCGCTACTTCCCGGTCTATATGATGAGAATGCTTGACGGTGTCTCGATAGCGGTTTAACTGTTCCTGCAAGGCGGACAGCGAAAGGGAAAACTCGTCGGCCAGCTGCCGTAAATAGTAATCCCACTCAATTGGGTTCGGCAGCTTGCTGATTTCGCGGAGCACTTCCTCAATATAACGGATTTTGTCATTTTCATCTTGCAAGTTTTTTCCCTTGCGAAAATACATCATTTTAAACGCCATCAACGAGCTGCCCGCATCGATAATATCCCGCCGGAATCGATCCGGACCATATTTTCTTATATATTCATCAGGATCAAGGCCATCAGGAATTGTTGCAATTTTCACATGACACCCTGCTTCTGTCAACACCTCCGCTGCGCGAAATGTCGCTTCGATTCCTGAAGCATCGCCATCGTAGCAAACGATGACGGTGTCGACATTGCGTCGGAGAATGCGCGCATGCTCTTCCGTGAGGGCCGTTCCCATCGTTGCGACGGAGTGAGCAACACCTGCTTGCACAGCAGAAATAACGTCAGCAAATCCTTCCAATAAGACAACTTCTTGATGTTTTCGTATATGTAAACGAGCTTGATGAAAGTTGTACAAAATTTTCCCTTTATGGAAAATGGCAGTTTCTGGGCTGTTTAAGTATTTTGGCTGTCCTTCTCCTAGAAGTCTGCCGGAAAAGCCAACAGTATCTCCATGATGATTATGGATCGGAAACATAACTCGATGGCGAAAGCGATCAAAATAGTCACCGTTTTCTTTTCGAATAATTAGTCCAGCTTTCTCCATTAGTTCGAGCGAAAAGCCGCGTCCTGACAAAAGCTTGACCGCAAAATCCCACGAGTCAGGGGCATAACCGATTTCAAATTGATCAATGATTTCTCGCGTCCATCCACGGGCTTGTAAATAATCAAAAGCTTCCTGACCTTCCTTTGTATTTACGAGCAAATGATGGTAAAATTTTTTCAAAAGTTCATGCGCTTCCACCATCATTTTTGTTTCGCCTGCATCCGTGCGGCTTCTATTCGCATCGTCTAGCTGTAAATTAGACAAATCAATGTTCGCCTTTACCGCGAGCCGTTTTACGGCCTCAAGAAAGGAAATGCCTTCAATATCCATGAGAAACGAAAACACGTTTCCGCCGGCGCCGCAGCCGAAACAATGGAAAATTTGCTTTTCTGGGGAAACGGAAAACGACGGCGTCTTTTCCCCATGAAACGGGCATAACCCAAAATAGTTGCGCCCTTGTTTCTTTAATTGGACATAATCGCCGATCACGTCGACGATGTCAACGGTACGACGAATCGTTTCAATCGTTTCCTCGGGAATACGGTATCCCATATAAACAACTCCGTATCTTATTATTCTCGACCTATATCTATTTTCCTTCGAGTTTCGACAAAATTTTTTCGAAATTTTGCAGAAAGGCGCGACGATCCTGATCCGAAAACCGCTTCATTCCCTTCCGGTACACACCTTGTCTTCGCTGTTTCGCTTGAAGATAGCGGAAGTGGAGAACACCATCCATTTCTCCATCTTCGTACACCTTCCCACGTGGGGAAATGACATGTACGCCGCGGCAAACGAGCATGCTTGCCAACCCGATATCTTGAGTGACAACAACATCTCCCTTCACGGCACGGTTCAAAATATATAAATCGACCGCTTCCTTTTCTGTGTCCACATATATCCATTCCATTTTCTGTGAAGGAGAGAAATGGTTGTACGAAGAAATAAACACACTTTGTATATTATATTTGCAAGCAAGCAAGAAAATTTCATCTTTTATTGGGCAAGCATCGGCGTCGACAAAAACGATCGGCCTCAATGTTTAGATCTGACTGCTATCAGCTGCGCTTTCGTTCAAAGCCGATGTAGCAATCAGATTCGCACCTCCTAATTATTCTACACCGTTCTTGAAAATCCTTCTTTTTTCACTTTATTAGCAAGCAAATTTTGTCGAAAAAGATTTTTCTTTTCCCCCTTGACAATTGGCTATAAATAGTTTGCTCGTTCTCCACGCACTCTAAACCTGTTTTTGTTCATTTTTCTCGCAATTTTTCATTATAATACAAATGATAAAAATATGCTATAAAAAAGTAATAGCACAGTTCACATCATCGTGAATGTGCTATAATTTTTTCTTTTTCATAATAATGCTCGCCGTTTCTTCTACCGCCTTATTTGTCACATCGATAACGTCACAGCCAATTTTTTTCACGACCTCATCAAAATAGGCAAGCTCTTCTTTAATGCGATCCATATTCGCGTAAACAGCTTGATCGTTTAAGCCGAGTGATTTTAGACGCTCGCGGCGAATCGAAAGCAATTTTTCCGGGCTGATTTTTAATCCGAAACATTTTTCCCGTGGCACTTTAAACAGTTGTTCTGGCGGTTCGACTTCCGGCACAATCGGTACGTTTGCTACCTTTAGCCGTTTATGCGCCAAATATTGCGATAGCGGTGTTTTCGAAGTGCGTGATACACCGATTAAAACGATGTCGGCACGCAAAATTCCCCGCGGATCGCGTCCATCATCATATTTCACCGCAAATTCAATCGCTTCAATCTTCTTAAAATAATCCTCATCAAGCACGCGAACTTGCCCCGGCTCATATCGCGGCGTCAGCTTGAATAAATCGCTCATTTTTTCAATAAGCGGTCCAATAATATCGTACGCCACTACCCCTTCGCGTGCAGCTTCCTCAATAAGAAACTGGCGCATTTCCGGAACAACGAGCGTAAACGCAATAATTCCTTGGTTCATTTTCGCTAATGCAACGACTTCGGCAAGCGTCGTCTTGTCTTCCACATATGGTATGCGTTTTAATTGAATGTGAGAGCTATAAAACTGGCTTGCCGCTGCTTTCACCACAAGTTCCGCCGTTTCCCCACCTGAATCGGAAACAACATAAACAAGGCGTTGATTCATCTTTCTCCTCCTTCTTTATTCTATCCTATAACAAATCGTCTTTCGCTAGCGCGACGAACGCCTTTGTCATATTTGTTTTCGTTATTCGTCCAATGACTTCGTATCCTTTCTCTGTTTTCCGCACTACCGGCATCGCATCAATCTGCTTTTCAATTAACCGTTCCGCTACATCAATGAGCGGATCATCTTTATAACAAACCGCTATATTTGGCATTCTCGTCATAATAATATTGACAGGAATCGTCGTCAACTCCTGTTTGCCAATGCTTGCACGCAATAAATCTTTTCTTGATAACACACCAGCTAGAAGCGATTCGTCATCAACGACAAACAGCGTGCCGACATCTTCAAGAAACATGGTGACGATCGCATCATATACACTAACATTTTCGTTGACAACAACCGGAATGGATTGATAATCTTCTACTTTTATCTTCTTTATTTTATCAGCAAGCAGCTGAGAACCAGTTTTCCCTGTATAAAAATACCCTACCCGAGGCCGTGCTTCCAAATATCCGGCCATTGTTAATATCGCTAAGTCCGGACGCAATGTCGCTCTTGTTAAATTCAATTTTTCGGCAATGCTCTCTCCCGTGATCGGACCATGATCTTTTACGATTTGCAAAATTTGTTCTTGGCGTTTATTCAGTTCGATCGTTGCTCACCACCTTACTGAAAGCTATATCACGCTATCGTCTCCTAAATGTATTATACTACACTCCCGTTTTTAAGAAGGAAATTTTGTCTTCATAAAGTGACAGCATCTCGCATTTTTTCATCAGCCGTTCCCACTTTCGCCTCCCTCCTCGCATTTGCGGAAGCTACTAACCTTTTTTAGTTCATCGATCTGCATTAAAAATCGTTTTGTTTTTAACGATAGCCCCGAGTACTCATCGTAGTAAGAGGAAAGAACCGCGCGAAGCTCTTTTTTTGTTTCCTCTTTAACCGAAATCGCACCAAGCCTCGATAAATCCATATAGTAAAACAAACGCAATAATCTTACGGCAGCTGCAGAAAGCGGAATTCGGTGCGGATCGTATTTTTCGCAGCGATGGCAAAGAAAACCAGCCTCTTTTATCGAAAAGGAAAACTTTCCTTCTGTCTGACCGCATACGACGCAATGATCCAACTTAGGCGGAATGCCCATTACGGACAGCATTTTCGTTTCATAAATGCGAGTAAGGATTTCTAAATCGCGGCCTTCGTTCATATATTGTAACGTCTGCAAAAGCAGTTCAAACAAATACGGATTGCGTTGTTGGTCTTCCGTTATTTTATCTGTCAACTCCACGATATAAGACGCGTATGCCGCTGTGAAAATATCTTCGCGGGTCGCCCGCATCGAGTCAATAATATCTCCTTGATGCAAAACGCCGACGCCGCGGCTTTTTTGAATTAAGTAGTAACCGTATGTAAACAGTTGGGTAACGGCAGAAAGGCGGCTGCTCGGCTTTTTTGCTCCACGCGCCATCGCAGCCACCTTTCCCCATTCTCTCGTAAAGAATGTGACGATTTTATTTGTTTCGCCATAATCCGTTGCGCGAATCACGATCGCTTCACATTTTTCAAACAATCGCATCACCACCGACTATCAAATGCCGATCAAAAAACAGGTTGATCGACTTCTTTTCGTTCCGCCTCTCGTTCGTCGCCACTAGGTTGTTGTTCTCTTTCCAGTTCCTTAAAAAGAAGATATGTGTCGATGTTGCCAGTTTGACTAAACAGCTTCCATGTAAATTCAAGCATGGAACCACACCTCTTTCCGCCTGCAGCGTTGCTTATTTTCCCGTCTAGCTATAGGTTGACCTCGCCGGGAAACGTTTATGTTGCATAAAATTTTCTAATTAATACTCTTCTTCTCTAAACCCGAAATCACGCAGCTGCGCCAGCCGGTTGCGCCAATCTTTTTGCACTTTCACCCATAATTCCAAAAATACTTTCGACCCAAGAAGCGCTTCGATATCGACGCGCGCCCGTTGTCCGATCTCTTTTAGCATTCGACCTTGTTTTCCGATAATGATCCCTTTTTGCGATTCCCGCTCCACAATAATAACGGCACTGACATACACTGTGTCGCTATCTTCGCGCCGTTCAATCGTTTCCACCACGACGGCAATGGAATGCGGGACTTCTTCGCGCGTCAAGTGAAGCGCTTTCTCACGAATTAACTCCGCAATAATAAACCGTTCCGGATGGTCAGTCACTTGATCAGGCGGATAATATTGCGGACCTTCCGGCAAATATTTTTTGATTTGTTCCACCAATGTTTCGATGTTGTTCCCTTGCAGCGCAGAAATCGGAATGATTTCCGCGAACGGGTAAAGTTCTTTATACCGATCGATTAACGGCAACAAATCGTTTGGATGAACGAGATCGATTTTATTGATGACTAAAAACACCGGCGTATTTACTTCTTTCAACCGTTCAATAATATACGCGTCACCGCGTCCGAATCCTTCTTCGGCGTTAATCATAAATAAAATAAGATCCACTTCTTTTAACGCATTTAACGCTACTTTCATCATAAAATCGCCAAGCTTATGTTTCGGTTTATGCATTCCTGGCGTATCGATAAAAATAATTTGCGCGTCATCGGTTGTGTAAACGCCTTGAATTTTATTGCGCGTCGTTTGCGGCTTATCGCTCATAATCGCGATTTTTTGACCAATGACGCGGTTTAAAAATGTCGATTTTCCAACGTTCGGTCTACCAACAATGGAAACGAATCCTGATTTGTATCCTTCCTTATTCATGCAAATCCTCCGCTGAAAAAGCTTTTGGTAATAGTTCTTTCACCGTTAATTCGGCAATATCTCCTTTTAAATTTGCCAATATTACTTTCATGTCGCTTGGACATAACTCAAAAATGACTTGACGGCATGCCCCGCAAGGCGGTACCGGACGGGCCGTGTCAGCGACAACAGCAAGCGCAACAAACTCTGTATCTCCTTCCGAATACGCCTTAAAAAGCGCCGTCCGTTCCGCACAATTACATACGCTATAAGCGGCGTTTTCAATGTTGCAGCCGCGGTACACTTTTCCGTCTTTTGTTAACAAAGCGGCGCCAACTTTAAATTTTGAATAAGGGACATAAGCGTATTCTCTCGCCTTTTTCGCCTCATCGATCAGTTCATTTGTTCTCAACGTTTTTCTTCCTTTCCCTCTAGAAGAGCAATAGACGCTCTTCACTATATTATTTTACAAAAAAACTCCGTAATTTTCATCTTTCTTCATTAAAATAAGACAGAAAAATTAGAATTTTTTTACTCATTTGTTATACGAGATATGGCAGAAAGATGATGATTCCAACAATAACCGCAACCACCGCAGCGACCAAGACGGCGCCCGCGGCGATATCTTTCGCCGCTTTCGCCAAAGGATGAAAGTCTGCCGTTACTAAATCAACGACACGTTCAATTGCCGTATTTACTAATTCCAACGTAATGACGGTCCCAATCGTCAACAAAAGGATGAGCCATTCCAGCTTGGAAATGTGAAAGATCGCCGCGGCAATGATCGCAACAATGGCCGACGCAATATGGACGCGCATATGCGCTTCTTTTTTTACCGCGGCGACAATTCCCGCCCATGCGCAAGCAAACCGTTTTCTTTCCTTTCGCCAATTCATATTTTATCTCGTCAGCCCATATCGTTCTAGAATATCTTTTTGTTTGGAAAACATCACTTTTTCTTCTTCTTCTGTTTTATGGTCGTATCCTAATAAATGCAAAAAACCGTGCACCGCCAAAAAGCCAAGCTCGCGCATGAACGAATGTCCATACTCTTGCGCCTGTTCTTTCGCCTTCGGAATCGAAATAATAATATCGCCAAGCAACGGAGGAATGTCCGCGCCGACAATTTCAACCTCTCCTTCTCCCTTTTCCTCGAGAGCGAAGGAGATGACATCTGTCGGTTTGTCTTTTCCCCGATAGTCGCGATTGATGATGCGGATTCGTTCGTTATCCACAAACGAAATGCCCACTTCTGCTCCATTAGGGACACGCTCGATTTCTGCGGCATAGTTTAACAGCCGTTCGATAATATCCATTTGCTCTTTTGTCACTTCGTTTGTCTCGTCGATAAAGTCGATGTTGAGGATCATGCGTGTTTCACCTTTTCCTTTCGAATCTCCGGATATTCAATTCGCGAATGGAATACGCCATTTAACGTTTCACAAAGCGATGTCGCCACCGTTTCCAGTTCTTTTAGCGTGATATCACACTCGTTCAATTGATTGTCTTGCAGCCGTTCGGCAATAATGCCGCGGACAATTTTTTCAATTTTCTCCTGAGACGGATTAGAAAGCGATCGCACCGCCGCTTCCACGCTATCCGCGATGCTGATGATCGCCGCCTCTTTCGTTTGCGGCTTCGGTCCGGGATAGCGAAACTCTTCCTCGGGCACATAGCCCATCTGCTCAAGCGCTTTATGATAAAAATATTTTAACAATGTCGTGCCATGGTGCTGCTCAGCAATGTCGATAATTTCTTTCGGCATACGGTACTTTTTTAAAATAGCGACCCCATCGGATACATGTGCAAGAATAATGTTTTTGCTTAACTGTGGCGATAAGTGGTCATGGGGATTGCCGCCGATTTGATTTTCGATAAAATAGCGGGGGCGCTTTGTTTTCCCGATATCATGGTAATAGCAAGCAACGCGCGCTAATAAGCCGTTTGCGCCAATCGCTTCACAAGCAGCCTCCGCTAAATTAGCGACCATAATGCTATGATGGTATGTTCCAGGGGCTTCCGTTAAAATTTTACGAAGCAATGGATGATTCGGGTTCGATAATTCAATTAATTTCATCGATGACAAAACGCCAAAGCTTGTTTCCAAAACAGGCAAAAGCCCGATCGTTAAAATCGCTGAAAAAATGCCAGAAGCAACCGCCATCAGCAGAAACATGCCGGTTTCTGCTAACGAATAATGGCCATTTTTCAGCAAGTTTAACGCAAGCATCACAACAACATTAACAAAGGCGACAAATACCCCTGCCTGCCAAATTTTTGCTTTTCGCAGCTGTTTATGTAGGAAGAAACTTCCTGCCAGCCCGCTTGTCACTAAATAAACCGCCAACGAAACTTGGATCGTGCCGTTCGTACCGTTTTCCTCGTTAAACATTAAACTGCCGCATACAGCACAAAGGATGCTTGTAATAATCGCCATCCGCTCCCCGATGAAAATACGAACAAGCATGGTGCCAAAAGCAATCGGCACAAGATAACCGGCGGAAAACGTATCGCTCTCCGGGAGGAGACGAATGAGCCCCATCACAAGTATCATGATCGTAAAAATCGTCGCATATACGAACAAATTCTTGTTCGTCTTTTCTCTTCCAAAGTAGTAAACAATGGGAGATAGCAATAATAATACGAAGAGAAAAAGACCAATAAGCGGTTGAAAAGAACGATCGTTTTGCAATAAGCCGACAAGCTGGAGCTGACGATAAATTTCATTTGTAATAAATTGCCCTTCCTCGACGATGACTTGCCCTTGCAAAATTTTTACAGGCTTTACTTCATCCATCGCCTGTCTTCGCTTTTCTTCCGTAGCGGCACGATCGTAAATAACGTTCGGAATGATTGCCTGTTTCGTCAACTTTACAACAATGTTTTTTAACGGCGGCGGAAGAATGACATACTTCAATTCATCTTGCACTTTCGCCCTTGCCTTCTCCAAGTCCGATTTCGTAATGCGCTCCGCCATAATGGCATGAACAGCCGTTACCGCCGCTTCTTTCGCCGTGTTGATATCTTCTGGAGCCGCTTGAAGCAGCTTTTCCCATTCACTTTCAGACAAATAAGAAAACCATTCCTGCGGCAACCGTTCCTTCAGCTTATCGACCATTTCCGCTTGTTCCTTATTTTTTCCCTTGGCTTCATCGCGAATTTCAACGATCGTGGTAAATAGCGATGAAATTAAATCGACGCGATTTTCCGCGTATTCTTTTTTTAACGTGTAAACATCGGCCACTTTATTAGCGGCTTCTTTTTTTAGCTTTTCTGTCGTTTCCTTGTCTTCAATGGTAATCGGCGACCGAATCGTTTCCGTCGCGATATCGAATAAGCGAATCTCATATTGGCGCGGCTTTACTTGACCATATAACGCCGCGAATAAAAACAGCCCTAAAAACAAAAACAAAAGATAACGAACGAAACGAACGTGATTAATATGTTCTAGAAAAAAGCGAATCCTCTCCAACGGTTTTCCCCTCGCTTTAAAGAAAAGACCCTTTAAAAAGCGGGTCTTTTCTACATGCCAGCCTCTTCGTACGCCTCAATAATTTTCGCCACGAGCGGATGGCGTACGACATCCGCTTGCTCTAAAAAGACAAACGATACGCCGCTGACCGCTCCCAATATTTCTTTTGCCACAGCAAGCCCCGATTTCACTCCTTTTGGCAAATCGACTTGCGAAATATCACCGGTAATGACCATTTTCGAACCAAAACCTAATCGTGTTAAAAACATTTTCATCTGCGCCGGTGTCGTATTTTGCGCTTCATCTAAAATGACGAAAGCATCTTCGAGCGTTCTCCCTCTCATATACGCCAGCGGCGCGATTTCGATCGTTCCTCTCTCGATTAGCCGCTGCGTATGGTCCACCCCCAATACATCGTGCAGCGCATCGTAAAGAGGACGCAAGTAAGGATCGACTTTTTCTTTTAAATCTCCCGGCAAAAATCCTAAACTTTCTCCTGCTTCCACCGCCGGACGAGTTAAAATGATGCGCTTCACCTGTCCGCTTTTCAAGGCGCGGACAGCCATCACCACCGCCAAATACGTTTTTCCTGTTCCGGCAGGTCCAATTCCAAAAACAAGGTCATGCTGTTTAATGGCAGCGACATAATGGCGCTGTCCTAACGTTTTTACGCGTATCGATTTTCCTTTAGCATTTTTTGTAATTTCTTCCTCATATAAACCAATTAAATAGTCGAGCGTTCCTTGTTTCGCCAATTGAATCGCATACATCACATCTCGTTCACTAATGGCAATACCTTTCCGGATAAGGATCAACAAATGGCGCAACAAGTCGTCGACAAGCTGCACTTGTTCTGGGGTGCCAGAAACGCTCACCGATTCCCCTCTTGTTACGATGGAAACTCCCAGTTCTTGTTCCATCCGTCTTAAATGGGCGTCATGAATGCCGAAAAGGGCAATCGCTTCATTTGCGTTTTCCAATTGCTGACTGATCGTTACAAACTCTTCTGACATTCTCAATCTCCTTGAACTATTGGTTGTGGTATCGCGATGTTTTCAATCACTTGATAATGCAACTCTACCCTTACTTTACCATTCTCTCTCGCTTGATGCAAAACTTTTTCACCTTTAATCGCAGCATCTTCCGGCAATTTGTCCTTTAATTCTTCGCGGGCAAGTTCCTTTGCTTTTGCAAGCGCTTCTTCCCATGTATAGCTGCGCTTCGCTTCTTGCGTTTCCCGAAAAACGACGCGTTCGTAATAAATAGGCAAGTCCCATTTCCAAAAGCGAAGCGGTCTTTTTTGTTTGTCTATTTCATAATGGCGAAACGCAGGCTTTTGAAACCCCCATATTGGAAGCGAAATATTTTTCGTCACTATATAATGTTTTTCCATATATTTTCCCGTTAATACTTGAAACGTCGCTTCCAGCGGCAAGACAACGGTAGACTTGTACCATGTTTCGCCAAAAATTTTCCCTCGCGCCGGCACGAACGTTGTTTGCCCTTCCTTTCCGATAATGCCCGACACTAATAACTGCCCTTTCGTCACATGATCGTTAACCGAAACAAGCGGCTGCCCTTTTTCGACGAACATGTCGGTAATGACCGCCTTTTTTCTCGCCACTAAATGGCGGACGCCGATTTTTTCCGGCTCTTTTGGTTCGTTTTTCTCCACCACTTGAAAATAAAACGTCGTCCCTCTAAGTTCCACGCCGATCCATGTAATGGTGTCAATGCGGTCGATCAATTTCTTCTGAATCGTTTCTGGATCATCAATGAGAAATTGCAACGCTCCTTTTTCGACCCCCATTTGCTTTAACTCTTTCCATATGCGGTATTCCGTCTCCGGTTTTGCTCCTTTAATTTCGATCCCCCAAACCATGTTGGAAAGCAAAAAAACGATTGCCAAAAAGAAGCAGGCACCGACGACAACTCCAAAATTCGTTAGCATGTTTTTGAAAAAAAACGGGAATCCCGCCTTTCCCACGAAATAAAGTTTACAATCGCTCTTTCTGGCGACAACACGCAGCTGTCTGACGTCTTTTAGCAAAATAAAAAACGTCGCAATATGGTCGCCGTGCTTTTTTACATTCCAAACCGTAATATCGTTGCGTACGCACGCGTTAATCAATCGTTCTACACCTTTCCCTTGCGCTTTCACCCTTACGCTGCCTGCTAACAAGTTCATCCATTGGTTCTTCATCCGATTTCCTCCTTCCGTTCCTTTTCGAATCATCGGCTGCAAAACTGTTAAGTATTACTCATCTATATAAATGACTTGGCTTATTTTTCCTTCGAGCAAAATTTCCTCCGGTAAAATGGTTTTAATGACAAACTTTTCACCGCGGACAAGGAGCTGTCCTTGCTTTAAAAGCAAGCGAATCTCTTTGTCGCTAAACGTTAGCAGTCCGCGATGATTTTCGACATAAATATGTATTTGTCCAACCATCGTAATGCGGGGAAGGTCCATGACAATATCGGCGGGAAGCTCCAATTTGTCTGTAAGCCATCTTCTCATATGCTGCCGCCATTTTTTCACCATAAAAAGAACCCCCTTTCATCTCATACATATGAGAGGAAAAAGGGGGTTAGCACCAATTGTTGTTTCGAGCGACAAAAACAAAAGGTGCCCCGCTTTCGCGGAACACCCATTCCACTATTGTGAAAGTTGTTGTTGAACAAGCTTGTTGACGAGAGAGCCATCCGCTTTTCCTTTTACCTTTGGCATGATCGCTCCCATCACTTTGCCCATATCCGCTTTTGAAGAAGCTCCTACTTCTGCAATCGTCTGTTTGACAATTTCCAAAAGTTCTTCTTCTGTCAATTGCTTTGGCATATATAATTGAACAATTTCGATTTCCGCCTTTGCTTTTTCAACAAGGTCCGTACGACCAGCGTTTTCGAATTCCTGGAGGGAGTCTTTACGCTGCTTTAATTCGCGAGAAAGAACGGTTAGCTCTTCGTCTTCCGATAATTGACTTTTGCCGAGTTTAATCGCTTCGTTTTGCAACGCCGCTTTTAACATCCGAAGGACGGAGAGTTTATCTTTTTCTTTGTTTTTCATCGCTTGCTTCATATCGTCATTTAAACGATCAAGAAGACCCATATATACACCCTCTTTTAATGCTTGCGCTTTCTAGCCGCTTCAGATTTTTTCTTCCGTCTGACGCTTGGCTTTTCATAAAATTCGCGCTTTCTGATTTCTTGCAATGTACCTGTTTTCGAAACGGCACGTTTGAAGCGACGAAGAGCGTCATCAATGGATTCGTTTTTGCGAACGATTGTTTTTGACATCCTGCTTCCCTCCCTCCGAGCAACAACCATTTCAATTTATTACTATACGTGTACTTGTCAATTATAATATATGCTTGCGCGACAGGTCAATAAAAAAACTTGTCATTGTTCCCCATCCCTCCCCATACAAATTAGGATGAAAGGGGGAAGGACAAGTGGTACAATTGCTTATTTTGTTTTCCATCTATACCGGCGTTTTCCTTCTCGGCATGTTTATGATGAAATCAGGACTTTATGCTTTATCAGGTCACCGCTTGAAACAGTGGCTGTTGCGCTTCACCAATACCCCTTTGCAAGGATTTTTTACCGGAACGGTTGTTACGGCGCTTTTGCAAAGTAGCTCCGCGGTAATGGTCATTACCGTCGGGCTCGTCTCCACCGGCTATCTTACATTTCGGCAATCGATCGGCGTGGTTTTAGGAAGCAACATCGGCTCTACGATCACAACAGAAATGATGACGCTTGACGTCGGGGACAGCGTAATTCCGATGCTTTTCATCGGAGCGGCACTCGTTTTTTTCGGTTATTACCGCCTTGCTTATGGCATCGGCATGATCGTTGTTGGGCTCGCCTCTTTATTTTTTGCGATGGGCGGTTTCGGTCAGCTCGCCAAGCCGTTGTCTACATTCCCGATTGTTGACGAATGGTTGCAAAAAACGAACCTTTCGCCTTTTAGCGGAATCCTAATCGGCGTGATCCTTACGGCTATTATTCATTCCAGCGCAGCAACGATCGGCATTGCGATGGGGTTTTTGAATGAACACATTCTCACACTTCCGGCCGGCATCGCGATTTTGCTCGGCGCAAACATCGGCACGTGCATCACCGGGCTCCTTGCTAGCATTGGTTCCACATATGAAGCAAGACTAACGGCGTATACTCATTTATGGTTTAATATCATCGGCGTTATCATCTTTTATTTTTTTATTGATCCGCTCGCTTTCATTGCTAGCAAGCTAAGCAATTCCCCGGATGTGCAGCTGGCCCATGTCAGCGTCCTGTTTAACGTTATCTGTTCGTTGGCGGCGCTGCCGTTTGTCCGCTGGATCGAAGCGGCGATATTATTTTTCCATGGCAAACGTTCTTAATAATTGGAATCGACCGATTTTCCCGCAATAATCGCTACGCCGGAACTTGTCCCGATGCGCGTCGCCCCCGCTTCGATCATCGCCATTGCGCTTTTTATATCACGAACGCCTCCGGAAGCTTTCACGCCGATGTTTTTTCCGACCGTTTTCCGCATAAGCGCGACATCTTCCGTCGTAGCGCCGCCTGTCGAAAAACCGGTCGATGTTTTCACATAATCCGCTCCCGCTTTCACCGCAAGCTGGCAGGCACGCACTTTTTCTTCTTCGGTGAGCAAACACGTCTCAATAATTACTTTCACAAGCGCTTTCCCTTTTGCCGCCTCGACGACGGCGCGAATATCGCGTTCGACAAGGTCATCGTTGCCATCTTTCAGCGCGCCGATGTTGATGACCATATCGACTTCCTCTGCGCCGTTTTCAATCGCGTTTTTCGTTTCAAACGCTTTCGTTTCCGGAGTGCTCGCCCCGAGCGGAAAGCCGATTACCGTGCATACTTTGACATCCGTTCCTTTTAATAGTTCGGCAGCGGTAGCCACCCACGTTGGATTGACGCAAACGGAAGCAAACCCGTATTGTTTTGCCTCCTCGCACAGTTTCACGATTTGCGCTTTTGTTGTATCCGCTTTCAGCAACGTATGATCAATCATTTTTGCAATATTATTTTCCATTACAACAATTCTCCTTTCTCTTTCGCAATATAGAAGTCTGACATCTATCATCATACCATTATTTTAGTGGAAAAACTAGTTTACAAAAATTTTTTATCGTAAACAAAAAAGAGGATGTCCCAAAAGCGATGGACCTCCTCTACATATCAAACAATAACATGGTATTCTGTTTGCGATCAAACGGCTTTTGATTCAGTCATTACGAACTTAATTTCACGGATTGCGGGATGTCGTCGGCAACGACGCGGACGAATTCCCCTTCATTATACGGATATCCGGCTTTCGTAATTTTCACTTTCACGATTTCTCCAACCATTTCCTCTGTGGCCGGGAATCTCACTTTCAAATAATTGTCCGTATACCCGAGATACAGACCGCTTTCAGGGTTTTCTTTATCACGTTCTTCCGGAATGACTTCAAGCACTTGCCCTTCAAATTGCGAGGCGTATTCTTTCGCCAGCTGATCGGACAGTGCGATTAAACGGCGGACGCGATCGTGTTTGACGTCCTCGTCTACTTGGTTTGGCATGCGCGCAGCTGGCGTGCCCGTCCGTTTCGAGTACGGGAAGACGTGAAGTTCGGAAAAACGTTGCTCACGAACAAAATTGTACGTTTCCATAAACTCTTCTTCCGTTTCTCCCGGAAAACCGACGATCACGTCTGATGTAATCGCAAGTTCAGGGAAAACTTCGCGCAAACGTGCTAGCCGCTCAGCAAAAAATTCCGTTGTGTATTTGCGGCGCATCCGTTTTAACACCGTATTTGAACCGGATTGAAGCGGAATGTGCAAATGGCGCACGATCTTATCGGAACGGCGGAGCACGTCGATGACTTCATCGGTGATTTGGCTTGCTTCAATCGATGAAATGCGGAGCCGTTTTAAACCGACAACTTGCTCATCCAAATCGCGAAGAAGCGCAGCAAAGCTGTAGTCTTTCAGATCAGTGCCATAGCCACCTGTATGGATGCCAGTTAACACAATTTCTTTATAGCCGGCATCAACCAGCTGCTGCGCTTGGCGGATGATTTCTTTCGGATCGCGGGAACGCATTAACCCGCGCGCCCAAGGAATGATGCAAAACGTGCAAAAATTATTGCATCCTTCTTGAATTTTCAACGAAGCGCGCGTCCGGTCGCTAAACTCCGGAACGTCCATTTCTTCAAACACGCGCGTTTTCATAATGTTGTGAACGGCGTTAATCGGCCGGCGCTCGCGCTGAAACTGTTCCACATATTCTAAAATTTTGCCGCGGTCTTGCGTGCCGATCACAATGTCGACACCAGGAATCGCCATCACTTCCGCCGGAGACGTTTGCGCGTAGCATCCCGTCACGCAAACAACGGCATCCGGATTTCTACGAATCGCGCGGCGTATAACTTGGCGGCTTTTTTTATCGCCTGTGTTCGTCACCGTACATGTATTGATGACATAAACGTCGGCGCGGCTGTCAAAATCTTTTCGTTCATAGCCAGCTTTTTTGAACAACTGCCAAATCGCTTCCGTTTCGTAATGGTTTACTTTACATCCAAGCGTATGAAATGCAACTGTTGGCATTCGCTTTCACCTCACTGTAGTTCAAATTGATACGAAGCAGCCGCCAAAAGATAAAGCGGCGCCGTTTCGGTCCGCAAAATCCGCGGCCCAAGGCTGCATGAAAAAAAGCCATGCTGCTTAAGCAGTTCAACTTCTTCGTCGGAAAATCCGCCTTCCGGGCCAAATACGGCTAAAAGCGATTGGCCGCGCTGCATTTGTCGAAAAATGGTGGCAAGCGTTTGATGGTTTCCTTGTTTCGCTTCTTCTTCATAAGCAAAAATTCGGCAATCGGCGCTTTTGGCAAATTCCACAAGCTCATGTATCGTCATCGGCGCGTGCACATCAGGAATTTTCCCGCGATGTGATTGCTCTGCTGCCTCTTTTGCAATCTTTTTCCAACGTTCTAGCTTTTTATTGGCTTTTTTTTCATCCCATTTCACAATAGAGCGAGCCGCCACAAAAGGAATAAACGAGAAAGCGCCAAGTTCGGTGCCTTTTTGAATCACAAGTTCGAGTTTATCCCCTTTTGGCAGCCCGTGGGCGATATAAATTTGAATCGGCAGTTCCGTTTGCTCATCTATCCATTTTACAACACGGACGATGACATGCTCATTGGTAATTTGTTCAATTTGGCATAGCGCCGTCTTATTGCAAGAAAGCACGCAAATCAATTCGCTTCCTTTTTCCATGCGCATGACGCGAACAATATGGTGGTAATCATCGCCTTGAATAATAAAATGGTCGTTTTTCACTTGGTCTTCTGAAATGAAATACCGTTGCAAAGCGACACCTTCTTTTCACGCTTTTCTTGCGATAAATGCAACCCAGTCTTCCATCACTAGCGATTCCTCAATAGTAAATCCTGCTTTCATTAACCCTTCTTTTACCTCTTGCTTTTTCGCTTGAATAATTCCCGAAGTAATAAAATATCCATTATTTTCTAAAAGACGATAAGCATCATCAACAAACCGCAATATAATTTCCGCTAAAATATTGGCAACAATCACGTTCGCTCGTTCCTCAATACGATCAAGCAAATTATTTTGCGAAACAGTGACGATATGCTGCACTTTATTTAATTTGACGTTTATCTTCGCGCTATCAACGGCAACCGGATCTAAATCAAGCGCGCGAACCGATTTTGCGCCGAGCATCGCCGCAGCAATACTTAAAATGCCAGAACCAGTGCCGACATCAATGACCGTATCTCCAGGCTTCACATATTTTTCGAGCGCTTGGATGCACATCACTGTCGTCGGATGTGTGCCCGTGCCAAACGCCATGCCCGGATCGAGCTCAATAATTAATTCATCGCTGGATACCGGTTCATACGTCTCCCATGTTGGAACGATCGTAAATTTTTCTGATATTTTGACAGGATTATAATATTTTTTCCACGCGGTTGCCCATTCTTCCTCATTCACTTCACTGATAGTGATTTTATTTTTGCCGATATCAATATCATACAATAATAAATTGTTAATCGCTTGTTTAATCTCTTCCACTGTTTCGCCAAGAAAGCTGTTAACAGGCAAGTACGCCTTAATAATTACTCCTTCTTCCGGATAATCGTCTGGATTTAACTCATAAACTTCCCCGAACGATGCATCTCGTTCCTTTATTAAATCGTTCGGATCCTCAATCACTACTCCGCCAGCGCCCGCTTCATGCAAAATATTTGAAATCGCCTCAACCGCCTCATGCGTCGTATGAATGCTAATTTCTGACCATTTCATAAAACTCATGATTCTCCTTTAAACGCTTTTTTCACCTTTTCAAAAAAACGGCCATTTGCTCCTTGATGCATGCTTGAACCGCCCAACTGATCAAATTCGCGCAACAATTGCTTTTGCTTTTCCGTTAGTTTTGTCGGCGTCACAACGCGGACAATCACGTGCTGGTCGCCGTAGCCGTAGCCGCGGACATTCGGCACTCCTTTTCCTTTTAAACGGAATTTGGTGCCCGTTTGCGTGCCTGCCGGTATTTTTAGTTTCACTTTTCCATGAAGCGTCGGGACTTCGATTTCATCGCCAAGCGCTGCTTGCGCAAACGTAAGCGGTATTTCGCAATAAATATCATCGCCGTCGCGCTCAAAAAATTCATGCGGCTCCACGTGAAAGACGATATATAAATCTCCCGGAGGTCCGCCGTTTATTCCCGGTTCTCCTTGGCCGGCGACACGCAATTGTTGTCCATCGTCGATTCCAGCCGGAATTTTCACGTGGATTTTTTTCCGCCGTTTTACGCGGCCAGTGCCGCCGCATGTCGTACATCTTTCCTTAATGTATTGCCCCGTTCCGCCGCAATATGGACATGTCCGGCGATTGACGATGCGACCAAACGGCGTCGATTGCTCCGTGCTGATTTGCCCTGTCCCACGACAGTATGAACATGTTTCCTTTTTCGTTCCCGGCTTTGCTCCCGTGCCATGGCACGTGCTACATGTTTCTTCCCTTGGGATTTCAATATCCGTTTCTTTTCCGAATGCCGCTTCTTCAAACGTCAATGTCATCGTATATTGCAAGTCAGCGCCAGCTCTTGGTGCATTTGGATCACGCCGGCGCCCGCCGCCAAAAAAGGTGCTGAAAATATCATCGAAGCCGCCGAACCCGCTGAAACCGCCAAAGTCAAAATCATCGTTGCGGAATCCGCCGAAACCTTGGTTCGGATCCGCGTGCCCAAACTGATCGTACTGCGCCCGCTTTTGATCATCGCTTAACACTTCGTACGCTTCTTTAATTTCTTTGAATTTCTCGGCCGCATCAGGCTCTTTATTCACATCTGGATGATACTTTTTCGAAAGCTTCCGATACGCTTTTTTAATCTCTTCTTTTGTCGCGTTTTTGCTAACTCCGAGAATTTCGTAATAATCTCGTTTCGCCATAATGATCATCCACTCCCGATTCACTCACATAAGGGTAATTTTATCACTTGTTTCTTTTTGATTGCAACAAATTTAACTGTCATCTCCTTATTAGCAAAAAAGTCAAAGCCAAGACAGGCCTGACTTTGACTTTTTCCTTAGATTTTATTATTTATTGTCGTCTTTCACTTCTTCGAATTCCGCATCGACAACATTATCGTCTTTTTTCGCACCATCGCCGGCTCCCGTTTGTTGCTGGGCTTGCGCTTGTTTCGCCGCTTGTTCATAAAGCTTAATGGAAAGCTGCTGCACGATTTCTTGAAGCGCTTCTTTCTTTTTGCGGATTTCGTCGATGTCGTTTTTCTCAAGCGCCGCTTTTAACGCGTCTTTTGCTTCACGCGCTTTTTTCACTTCGGCTTCGTCTACTTTTCCTTCTACTTCTTTTAACGTTTTTTCGGTTGTGAATACTAAGTGATCGGCTTCGTTGCGAAGTTCTGCCGCTTCTTTCCGTTTTCTATCGGCTTCGGCGTTTTCTTCTGCTTCTTTAATCATGCGCTGAATTTCTTCTTCAGAAAGACCGGATGACGATTTAATCGTAATCGATTGTTCTTTGTTTGTTCCTAAATCTTTTGCGCGGACATGGACAATACCGTTGGCGTCGATATCAAACGTTACCTCAATTTGCGGCACGCCGCGCGGTGCCGGCGGAATATCCGTCAATTGGAAACGGCCGAGCGTTTTGTTATCGGCTGCCATCGGACGTTCGCCTTGCAATACATGAATATCAACCGTCGTTTGGTTATCGGCTGCAGTCGTGAAAATTTGCGATTTGCTTGTTGGAATCGTCGTGTTGCGTTCAATTAATTTCGTGAACACGCCGCCCATTGTTTCGATTCCAAGCGACAGCGGAGTGACGTCAAGAAGAACAACGTCTTTCACTTCGCCGGCGATCACACCGCCTTGAATCGCCGCGCCGATCGCTACGACTTCATCCGGGTTAACCCCTTTATGCGGCTCTTTTCCAAGTTCGCGTTTAATCGCTTCCTGTACGGCCGGAATGCGCGTCGAACCGCCAACAAGGATCACTTTGTCGATATCGGCAGGAGTCAATCCCGCATCTTGCAACGCTTGGCGAACCGGCCCCATCGTCCGTTCGACAAGATGAGCAGACAACTCTTCAAATTTTGCTCTTGTCAATGTTGTTTCGATGTGCAATGGACCTGTTTCGTTCGCGCTAATGAACGGCAATGAAATTTGTGTTTGCGTGACGCCGGAAAGTTCTTTTTTCGCTTTTTCTGCAGCGTCTTTCAACCGTTGCAGCGCCATTTTGTCTTTCGATAAATCGATGCCATGCTCTTGTTTGAATTGTTCCACTAGATAGTCGATGATGACTTGGTCGAAGTCGTCCCCGCCAAGATGGTTATCGCCAGCCGTCGCTTTTACTTCAAACACGCCGTCGCCAAGTTCAAGAATCGATACGTCAAACGTACCGCCTCCTAAGTCATAGACGAGGATCGTTTGATCTTCTTCTTTATCTAAACCGTACGCAAGCGCTGCGGCTGTCGGCTCGTTAATGATGCGCTCTACTTGCAAACCTGCGATACGTCCGGCGTCTTTCGTCGCTTGACGTTGCGCATCGTTAAAGTAAGCCGGAACGGTAATGACCGCTCTTGTTACCGGCTCGCCTAAATAGTCTTCCGCATACGATTTTAAGTATTGCAAAATAATCGCGGAAATTTCTTGCGGCGTATATTTTTTGCCTTCGATTTCTACTTTATAGTCCGTTCCCATATGGCGTTTAATGGAAATGATCGTGTTTGGGTTTGTGATTGCTTGCCGTTTCGCGACTTCCCCTACCAAACGTTCTCCATTTTTAAACGCCACGACAGAAGGAGTTGTCCGGCTTCCTTCCGGGTTTGGAATTACTTTTGGCTCACCGCCCTCTAACACAGCGACGCATGAGTTGGTTGTTCCTAAGTCAATCCCAATAATTTTACTCATATAAATATCACCCTCCTATTACGCGTTATTGGCTTACTTTGACCATTGCTGGACGAATGACGCGATCTTTCAGCTTATAGCCTTTTTGCAGTTCTTCGACAACCGTGTTCGGCTCATAGTTGCTATCTTCCACTTGCATCACCGCTTGATGCAAATGCGGGTCGAACGGTTTGCCGACCGCTTCGATCGCTTCCACTCCTTCTTTTTTCAGCGCGTCCAATACGGAACGGTACACCATTTCCATTCCTTGCAAAATTGATTTTGCTTGTTCGTCTTCCGCCTTTATTTTTAACGCGCGTTCAAAATTGTCCAAAGCAGGCAAAAGATCGCTAACTAAGCTTTGGGCGCGGTACTTTTCGGCTGCTTCCATTTCTTGTCGCGTGCGGCGGCGGAAATTTTCAAAATCGGCGTATAAACGAAGATAGCGGTTTTCCATCTCTTTTATTTTTGCTTCCAATTCGGCAATTTTGGCGTTTGCCGCCGCCAATTCTTCGTTTTGCTCTTCTTGCACTTTTTCCTGTTCCTCTATTTCATCCTCTTGCACATCATGCCGTTCGTTTTCTTCCCGATTCTTTTCCTGCTCCTCTAACATGTTTTTTTCCTGATGCTCATTTTCTTCATGTTCCTTTATTTCCTCTTGCTGCTCCACATTTTCAGCTGGCGACACTTGTTCGTATGTAGCTTGTTCTTGCGATGCGTTTTGTTCTCTCTCCATCGGTTTCACCTCCCTTTAAAGCAGGTATGTATGTATAAATAGTCACAAGGAAAGGATGGATTGTAGACATCCATCCATTATCCAATATGACCAATGTTAGTTGTTTTGATACCATTTTGTTAATACCGTCGACAAATCGGAAGCGACTCGATTTAAAATGGTAATGACGCGGGAATATTCCATCCGCGTCGGACCAAGGATGGCAATCGTCCCGAGCTGCTCTTTGCCGATCGAATACGTAGCGGTAATAAGGCTGCAGTTTTCCATCCCGCTTAGCTGGTTTTCCCGGCCGATCGTTACTTGAATTCCTTTTCGATTATGTTTGCGCAACAACCGGTAAAAATCTTTTTCTTGCTCAATCATTTTCATAAGTGGACGGACTTTTTGAATATCGCTAAATTCAGGCTGGTTTAACATATTCGTTTTCCCGGCAAAAAACATTTTTTCCTCTTGCGGGATGTCCAGCGTATCGGCAATCGTTTTTAGCATGCTATCATAGTTATGAATATGCATGCGCAAAACATCCGCCACTTCTTTATAAATTTTATCTTTTAAGTCTATAAGTGGAACGCCGATTAACCGTTCGTTTAAAATGTTGACCATTTTTTCAAGGTCGGAAGGATCTACGGAAGCAGGAATAGTAATTACATGGTTTTCGACATGGCCTGTATCAGTAACAATAATCGCCACAGCCGTTTGTTTATTCAACGGAATGATTTGAATTCGTTTCAGCTTATTGTCTTTCACAGCCGGACCAAGGGCGATTGACGTATAATTCGTTAAATCAGATAAAATTTGCGCCGATTTTTGCACGACTTTCTCCAGTTCATAAATTCGTTCGGCAAAAATCGATTTGATTTTTTGAATATCTTCCTGCGTCAAACGCTGCGGGGACAATAAATGGTCGACATAATAGCGATAGCCCTTTTCCGAAGGCACTCTGCCCGATGAAACATGCGTTTTTTCAATATATCCAAGTTCTTCTAAATCAGCCATTTCATTACGGATCGTCGCCGAACTCAAAGAAATCTCATGCTTTTTTGACAACGTCCGCGAACCGACAGGCTGTCCTGAACGAATGAAATCATCAATAATAACTTGCAAAATAAGCAGTTGGCGATCCGTTAACACGTTTATCACCTCTGTTAGCACTCAAACACCCCGAGTGCTAAATCTATTATTAAAGTATCAAATCCGTGTGCCAATGTCAATGTTTAGATTCCGCCGATAAACGCTTGAAACACCTCATTGCCGAGCAGTTTCCCCCGGTGGGTTAAGCGAATATGCGTTTGTGTTTCTTCAAGCAGCCCTTTTTGTTTTTCCATAGCAACCGCCCGGCCAAACACATCGTGAATGCTCAGCCCAAACTTTTCGAGAAAGCGCCGCTTCGATACCCCTTCCGTTTTCCTTAACCCTAAAAACATTTCTTCTTCCATTTGTTCCGCCATCGTTACATGATGGGCTTCCAAATACGGAAAACCTGTTTCTTGAACTTTTTCGATATATTTTTTAATCGGACGAACGTTCGCCCGGCGGACGCCATTTAGATAACTATGCGCCCCCGCGCCAATTCCGTAGTACTCCTCGTTATTCCAATACGTTAAATTATGGCGGCTTTGAAAACCGGGACGGGCATAATTGCTTATTTCATATTGATGGTACCCATGCATTTCCATTTGCCGCATCGCTTCTTCATACATTTGCGCTTCTTCTTCCTCGCTTGGCAACAGCAATTTTCCTTTTCTCATTAAGTTGTAAAAAACCGTTTTTGGTTCAATAATGAGCGAATAAGCGGAAATATGTTGAATGTCAAGAGAAAAGGCGATCTCTAAATCGGCTTGGAACTGCGCTAACGTCTGTTGCGGCAATCCGTACATTAAATCAATGCTAATATTTTCAAAGCCGACCTCTTTTGCCAACGCAATCGTTTGAATGACGTCTTCATAACGATGAGTCCGCCCGATCGCTTTCAATAATGAATCGTCAAACGTCTGCACGCCGAAACTTAAGCGATTGACCCCCGCTTCTTTTAATAACTGCAGTTTTTCTTTGGAAAGTTCGTTCGGGTTTGCTTCAAACGTAAACTCGACTTCATGGACAGAAAAGCGAAAATGTTTATAAATGCTTTGCAGGAAAAAATCAAGCTGCTTCATTTCTAAAACGGTCGGCGTGCCTCCGCCAACAAACAGCGTATCAAGCCGATCGGCCGGAAACGCTTCGATCGTCCGTTTCATTTCGCTTTCCATCGCTTGCAAATATTCGTCGACCGGCTGCCCATGAAAAAACACTTTATTAAAATCGCAGTAATAACATATTTGCGCACAAAACGGAATATGGAAATACGCTGATTTTGCCACGGCATACATCCTTTCTGAAAAATAAACAAGGCTGTGAAAAGACAGCCTTGTACGATTATTACTTTTTATTATCATCGATTTTCAAGATCGCCATAAACGCTTCTTGCGGCACTTCCACCGAACCGATTTGCTTCATTCGTTTTTTTCCTTCTTTTTGTTTTTCCAACAATTTGCGTTTTCGCGACACGTCCCCGCCATAGCATTTCGCTAAGACGTTTTTCCGCAACGCTTTAATCGTCGAACGGGCGATAATTTTGTTGCCGATCGCTGCTTGTACCGGCACTTCAAACTGTTGCCGCGGAATTAAATCTTTCAATTTTTCTACAATCACTTTGCCGCGTTCATAAGCGGAATCGCGATGAACAATGAAAGAAAGGGCATCAATTTTTTCACCGTTCAGCAAAATATCCATTTTCACGAGATTCGACGGCTTATAGCCGATCAGTTCATAGTCAAACGACGCGTACCCTTTTGTGCTTGATTTTAACGTGTCAAAGAAATCATATACAATTTCCGACAACGGAATTTCGTAAATCAACGTTACCCGTTTTTCGTCTAAATATTGCATATCGACGAAGTTGCCGCGTTTCCCTTGGCACAGTTCCATCACCGGCCCGACATAATCGTTTGGCACCATAATCGTCGCTTTTACATACGGCTCCTCAACATGGTCAATTTTTTGC
This sequence comes from Parageobacillus thermantarcticus, assembly GCF_900111865.1. GTDB lineage: Bacteria > Bacillota > Bacilli > Bacillales > Anoxybacillaceae > Parageobacillus > Parageobacillus thermantarcticus. The sequence goes on from NZ_FOJS01000001.1 coordinate 67,922, forward strand.
GGTTCCGGCATGTTGGATGGATTGTCGACTTGAACTTCCGTGCCATCCGTTAAATATACTTTGTATACAACGCTTGGCGCTGTTGTGATTAAATCAATGTTAAATTCGCGTTCAATGCGCTCTTGAATGATTTCCATATGCAATAGCCCTAAAAAGCCGCACCGGAAACCGAACCCAAGCGCTTGCGACGTTTCCGGCTCAAAGTGCAAGGCGGCGTCGTTCAATTGCAATTTTTCCAACGCCTCGCGCAAATCGTTATAACGCGCCGTATCAATCGGATACATGCCGCAAAATACCATCGGATTTAGCTTGCGGTATCCCGGCAGCGGCTCTGTTGCCGGATTTTCTGCATCGGTAATCGTATCACCGACGCGCGTGTCGCTCACGTTTTTAATGGACGCCGTTAAATAGCCGACATCGCCGACCGTCAATTCGTCAACTTGCTTCGGCTTCGGTGTAAACACGCCGACTTCTACTACTTCAAACTCTTTGCCTGTCGACATCATTTTAATTTTTTGACCCGGCTTTACCGTTCCATCGACTACACGAATATAAGCGACTACACCGCGGTACGAATCGTACAGCGAGTCAAAAATCAGCGCTTTTAGCGGCGCGTCCGGATCACCGGACGGCGCCGGAATTTTCTCAACAATTTTTTCTAAAATTTCTTCGATGCCGATGCCGACTTTCGCAGAAGCGAGCACCGCTTCCGACGCGTCAAGCCCGATGACCTCTTCGATTTCTTGGCGAACGCGCTCCGGATCGGCGCTTGGCAAGTCAATTTTATTAATGACTGGCAAAATTTCCAAATCATTATCGAGCGCTAAATAAACGTTTGCTAGCGTCTGCGCTTCGATTCCTTGCGCTGCGTCGACAACGAGAATCGCTCCTTCGCAAGCAGCAAGGCTGCGCGACACCTCATACGTAAAATCGACGTGCCCAGGTGTATCGATTAAATGGAAAATATATTCTTCGCCATTTTTCGCTGTATACTTTAACTGAACGGCGTTTAACTTAATCGTAATTCCGCGCTCCCGTTCCAATTCCATCGAATCTAGCATTTGTTCTCTCATTTCCCGCTCGGAAAGCGCTCCCGTTTTTTCTAAAATGCGGTCTGCTAGCGTCGATTTTCCATGATCGATATGTGCGATAATGGAAAAGTTGCGAATCCGATCGCGTCGTTTTAATCTCTCTTCCCGATTCATCATTTTCTCACTCCTACTATTCCCGTAACTACACTAGCTTTGATTATAGCAACACAACAAGCAAGATTCAATGACATAGTTTTTTTATAAAAAGCGAAGCTGTTCAACGTTTTTTATAAGTCCACCTACTCCTTCGTTCATCCGCGCTGTCCATCGCAACCGCAAAAAAATAAAAACATCGGCGAATGTTATCCGCGGTTCGCCAATGTTTGTGCATTTCATTTTCCTAGCCATTTTTCTAAAAGGAAAATCATTTTCTCCATCAATGATTTGACCGCTTCGGCAAACTGTTTGCCGAGTTCGGAAAACAGATTGAACGTTCTCATCGTTTCGATTTTTTCACGCTTTTCTTGTACATCTTCTACCATTACTTTATTTCCGAAAACGGACGCTTCCACTTCGCCGTTTTGATCTTTTGAAATATGAAAGACAGACGGAAACGCTGGATCATCAAATCCTTTCATCTTTCGCAAGCCTTCATTTGCCTGCTGCATGCCGAGCAACACTCCGAAAAAAAGAATCATTACTGCTAAAAAAAATTGAATAGTAAATTTCAGCAAAAATCATCCGCTCCTTTACCGTTTTTCCGCCGGCGCGGGTGCTTGTACTTTTTGCGCCTGCCAATAATATTCGCTGAACACATCAGCAACAGCGGATACAGAGCGAAACAGCTCTTCAAACGTATTATCAACTCCCCCAAATTCAATTAATAACGCATTTTCCGATAAATCTTGGTTAAACTTTCCGTTCGTTGCCGCCCCTTTTTTCTCTATCACTCCTCGACTAAGCCCCGGATATTTTTTTTGCAATAAATGGTGCAATTGCGTGGCAAGCTGCAAATTTTTCTCGTATTTCGCGTTTTCCCCGCCGATGATAAACGCCACGCGGGCATAATCCACGCCATGAATCGTAATCGTCGTATATTTTCGTCTTCTTGAATCACGGTGAATATCGATGAAATATTGCAAATCGCGATTACGGCTCATCGCTTCGACCACCGTTTTTCTTGACATATCGTACGCTTGGTAATATTTCATACCTTTTTTCTTCAGTTCCCCTTCAATGTCAATCGTACTTACTTCCGCGCCAATTCCCCGTTTTTCCATTTCCTCCGCTAGCTTTTCGCCGACTTTCGTAACGTTTACCGTACGATGAAACGCCAAATCAGGATCTTTAACTCCTTTTAAAGCTGGTAAGTACGATTCACGTGTATGCGTATGGTAAATATATACGACGTTTCTTCCCCTCGTCGTTTGCGTCGGCGGGGGAACTTGCTTTTCTTCGTGTTTTTTATCCGCTTCTTCCAAACTCTCTAAAGAAGCTTGCCGTTCTGCAAGCATTACCTCAAGCGGCGGAGCAGATTCGTACGGCATGTTTGTATAATCCGTTCCTTCCCCGGCAACGATGATTTTACTATCATATAGCGCAAATCCCGGAAGTTCACCGCCAAGCAGGCTGCGCGGGTCGTCCGGGTTAATGCTTGTCACCATGCGAAACAGCAATGCCGAATAATTCGGCTTTTGCCGCTCTTTGGGCAACAGTTGCGCAAAATAATGATTTTCAAAACTAAATAAATGAATAAACGTTTCTTGTGAAAATTGGTTCGTCATATTGCTGACGGAAGAAGATGAAATGCGGTATTCCGGTTTTAACGAAGCAATGGCTCCCACTAGCATAAACATCATCATGCAACCTAATACCGCTAAAATCATCACTTTTTTTAGGCTTGCATCTTGCACAGCAACCATCATTCGCGAAGAACGCCGCTTTTTCATGTTCCCACCCTTTCCCGGCTTGTCTACTAATTAACGTATGGTCAAGCGGGAAAAGATAGAACTTTTTTCACTAATGAGTGTAAGAACCGATATTACGTTGATCCACCTGCTCGTGCAACGCGGCATTCAGCCCGCTCGCTAATAAATTCGCCATATTTTCCATAAACATATCGACTTCTTTCGGAGTGACCATTAAATTATGACCGAGCGGGGCGAGCACTTCGTAAATGAGCTGTCGTTTTTCCTCCTCTGCTAATGTACCGATCATGCCAAGAAATGTCGAACGTTGTCTTGCTGATGGCATATCTTCTTCCGCGAATTTCTTTTTCTTTCCGAACGTCCATCCCGCTGGAGCAAGCGCGCGCGACGGCCGCTTATTTTCGCGCATTTCCCTTCCAAAATGTTTTAATATAAAATCAATCGTATCGCTTGCAATCGATACGGCATCAACAACAGTCGGAACACCGATCGAAATAACTGGGATGCCTAGCGTTTCCTTGCTCAGTTCTTTTCGCTTATTCCCCACCCCTGAACCGGGATGGATTCCCGTATCGGAAATTTGAATCGTTGCATTGACTCGTTCAATCGATCGCGCTGCCAACGCATCAATAGCGACGACAAAATCTGGTTTTATTTTTTCTACGATTCCGTGAATGATATCGCTTGTTTCAATTCCCGTCGTCCCCATCACACCTGGGGCAATCGCGCTGACTGGACGAAATCCTTCTTCTACGCTTTCCGGTTGAAGATGAAATAAATGTCTTGTAATAAGCAAATTTTCCACTGTCAGCGGTCCCAGCGCATCCGGCGTCACATTCGCATTGCCTAACCCGACAACAAGACAGCTTGATTCTTTTCCGATGTTGGAGCGGCGCAAAAAGTCGCTAAACTCTTTCGCAAATATCTCTTGCACTTTTCCTTGCAACTCCGTATTATGTTCACGAATTCCTTGTGCTTCAATGGTTAAATAATTTCCTGGCTTTTTGCCGATCGATTTTGCTCCTTCTTCCGTTACTTTTACATATGACAACTGAATTCCGTCGATTTCGCGATCGTGAATAATGACCCCTTCAATGCGGGAAGCGCTTTCCTTTTTTTGCTGAAGACGCTCCTCTACCGCTATTTCGTGCGCTTCGATCGCCAAGTCGGTTCGGATGGAATACGCGCTTAAATCGATGGAGCGGTTCATATCGTTCCTCCCTCAGACGAATCATTTTTCTTTTATTGTCACCGTTTTTTCTTAATTTATTCGCTTGGTGATAACATTTCACCATCAGTAAAGTATTTTTGCTTGAACACTATTGCATAATTGAACCTCGTTTGATAGAATAACACTTGTTCTTGCATGTTCCTAACAGTGGAAATAATCAAGAAGGACAAAGATGACAGAGTGACGGAGGTGAAACTATGGCAAACATTAAATCTGCGATTAAACGCGCAAAAACAAGCGAAAAACGCCGCGCTCACAACGCTGCGATGAAATCGGCAATGCGCACGGCGATCAAAAAATTCGAAGCGTTTGTTGAATTAAAAGATGTTGAAAAGGCTCAAGAAGCGTTCATCATCGCTACGAAAAAATTAGACAAAGCGGTGACGAAAGGTCTTATTCATAAAAATACGGCGAGTCGCAAAAAATCCCGCTTAGCGAAAAAATTAAACAGCATTATCGCATCATAAAAAACGACCTGGCAACAGGTCGTTTTCTTTTCTTGATAAAAAACTGTTTCAGTTCGTTTTCTCGCTCCATTTCATCAGCAACAGCTCCATAATAAGCTGTCGATCCATCGCCCCGCTCTTCATTTCATAGTCCGCCTCGGCAATTTGCCGGATGGCCGCCGTAAGCTCTTCTTCAGAAAACAGCGCCGCTTGCCCCATCGCAAGTTTGATGCGAAACGGGTGCACTTTTAAGATAGAAGCGATTTGCTGTTGCCCGTATCCTTTCTCTGACAGCCATTTCACTTGGTATAAAAGGCGAAATTGGCTTGCCAGCAACGCTAAAATTTTCAGCGGCTCTTCATTATTTTCCAGCAAATCATAAAATACTTGCAGCGCCTCATCGATCTGCCGTTTCGTCACTTTCTCCACTAACACAAACACATTTTGCTCCAACGTGCGCGATACAAGCTTTTCGACAGTTTCTTGCCGGATCGTTCCGCCCGGCCCAACGAACAAAGCGAGTTTGTCCAGTTCATTAGCAAGTGTCATTAAATTCGTGCCCGCCAGCTGCAGCAAAGCATCGACTGCATTTTCTTCCATCATCGCGCCGCTTTGCCGCGTTCTTTCCATCATCCATTCGCGCAATTCTTTTTCAGCGAGCGGTGCCGCGACAAAAACTTCCGCATGTTCCTTCATTAACTTCGTTATTTTTTTTCGTTCATCGAGTTTTTCATACGCTCCGACGAAAACGACAATCGAAAACGGGGAAGGCGATGTTATGTACGATTCCAACTTTTTCAAGTCATGCGTGATTTCTTTTTCTTTCTCCGCTGTAAAAAAGTAAGGATTTTTTACGACGATCACTCGTTTTTCCCCTAAAAACGGAAACGTTTCTGCGTCCTCAAGCGCCATTTGCACCGGAGTCTCTTCGCAATCGTATACCGATACGTTAAATTCCCGCTCTTCTTCAGGCAACACCGTGCGAATAAGAAGTTCATACGTTTCCGTTAATAAAAACGATTCCGTTCCATATAATAAATAAAGGGGAGAAAGACGATGATTTTTTATTTTTCCCCACAAGTCAACTACCATATTTCTCTTCTCCATTTCTTCTACAATCTTTCTACGTTGAAAAGATACAACGTTTTTCTCATTTTTACAAGGGAACCGGTTAGCGGGAAAACCGATTCCCCTTTATATAAACGTTGACAAATAAGTTCCGGCGACTTATTTGCCAACGGGTTATTTTTATCTTTTCCCGGGCGCAAGAAAGTATTTGTGTTAACTGTTGTCAATGAAGGAAATGAACAAGGGGGATATAGATTTTTTTTTCTTTTTCGTCTATACTAAAAATGATTGCATGAGGAGGGGGAAATGATGAACGTATTTGAAAAAGATGTACAAAGCAAGCGAAATGACGCGGTTGACTCTGCCGTCGGCTTTATCGTCTCGTTCGGATTTTTTGCAACGATGTTTATTATCGCAACGTTAATTAAATTTTTCGGTTCGTAAAGAGATTGCTTACATAAGCAGTCTCTTTTCTTTTTTATACTATGGCAGCATGACAAAAAAGGTTCCCCGCTTTTTCGAGTAAATAAAACGAATCGCGCCATGTCGGTCTGTCCGCAAAATAATGACATTCCTTTTCCTTAGACGTTCGATCACGTCCGGTGAAGGATGGCCGTAGCGGTTATGTTTGCCAACGGAAATAAGCGCGATTTTCGGCTGCACCTTTTCTAGAAATAACGCTGTTGTAGAAGTGTCGCTGCCATGATGGGCCACTTTTAGCACATCCACCTTTAATTGCGGAAAAGCGTTGATTAGTTCCATTTCTCCCGCTTCCTCCAAATCCCCCGTCAATAGCCATGATAATCCGCCGAACTTTGCATACAATACAATCGAATGATTATTATCATCGCGATACGTCGAAAACGGATGAAGGACATAAAATGAAATTCCCCCCGCTGTCCATCTATCTCCTTTTGATATTTGCACCACTTCCATATTTTTTTGTTTGGCAAGTTGAACAAGTTTTTCTTGGATAGCATTTTTCGTCTTTCCTTTACCGATGACTAATTGCTTTACAGAAAGGTGATGAATAATTTCTTCCGCCGCTCCAATATGATCGACATCGCCATGTGTGGCAATAAGTTTATCAATATAACGCACTCCTTTTGCTTTTAAAAATGGGACAACTACATCTTTTCCTACGTCCCATTCCCGCTTTCTTTCTTGCCACGGCTGCCTCTGCCGCGGAAGCGCTCCTCCTGTATCAATCAAATATACTCCTTTTCGGTAAGGCAATTCAATATATATGCAATCCCCTTGCCCGACATCAAGCAAAACGACCTCGCCATAACGATCGATATATGGGCTAAACGCGTGAAGCGCAATTACCAATACGACCCATCCTAAACTAAAGTAACGTTTTCGTTCCATTTGCACAAACGCAACTAAAATCGCAACGGCATAACAGACAAGGAAAAAGAAAGAAGGCTTGCCAAGAATGAGGGAAAGTGAATGGTTGGATGAGAAAAGTGCGACAACGTCACTGGAAATAATGATAATTTTTTGTAGCAGCCACATAAAAGGAGCAGAAAAAAGCGGATGCACATAATAAGCTACTAAAGATGCAACAGCAAGCGGCAAAATCATAAAAGAATAAAGCGGCACAAAAATAACGTTAAGGGGAAGACTCCATAAAGAAACTTCAAAAAAATAGTACAAAAGAAACGGAAGAGCGCTCAACTGGGCGATCGCAGTCGTGAAAAAGAGGCGAAAAACGGCAGAATGATACGACATGATCATTGGTGAGGATAAAATGAGGGCAAATGACACGATAAACGAGAGCTGGAATCCAACATCCCATAACATATACGGATCAAATAAAAGCATAACCATCAGCGTCACGCTTAATGCGTCAAGCGGTGATAACATCATTTTCCGGTAATTCGCACACAAGAAAAGCATCGCCGTGAAAGACGCGCGAATAACCGAAGGAGAAGCGCCTGTCAGCACAATATAAATCGGCAGAAAAATCAGTAAAATAATCGTCGCCGTTTCCTTTGTAATAAAGCGAATCAAAATGGAAAACGCCGCTCCGACTAATAAAGTTACATGTAATCCAGAAATTGCTAATAAGTGGATGAGTCCAAGTTTTTGGTATCCTTCTAACAGCGATTCGTCTAATTCCGTTCTCTCGCCATATAAAAGTGCTTGAACAATTCCAACCGTTTCCGCTGGAAAATGCGTTTCAATCACATGAAGTCCTTTTTCGCGGAGCAAAAGCAGCCATTCATACAACGTCGGGGACATACGGCGGCAATGTTGCGGGGAAATCGATTGAGGTTGAAGAATCCAATGAATATGGCGAAATCGCAAATAACGGCGATAATCGAAAGCGTTAGGATTTCGCGGCAACGCTGGACGCTCAAGCGTTCCTTTCACAGTACATACCGTTCCAGGAGCTAAAAGCGAAGAAAGCTGCTGTTTTTCCTGCGCCGATTTCACATAGTAAATAAGCTGCAGCTTTTCTTTTTTCCTCACTTCTACCATCGCTTTTAGCTGATCTCCATCCATCGCAACAGGAGCGACAAAACGGATGGAAAATAAAGTCATGCGGCTAGACAATTGCGTTTCGTTATGGCGGTCTATATAAACGATGTACATATAAAAAACGCAGATTGTCATTATCGAAAAAAGAAAGAGGCGCCTTTTTCGCGCAAAAAGGAAAATGGCGTAAAGCACGATAAACAATAAAGAAACGCTTGACCATGCGTAGCCAGCCGCTATCCCTGCAATGGCGGCAATCGCCATATACACGATATTTCCACGCATTGTTACGCCCCTTTCTCATGAAGTGCCGGTTTATGGTCAAGTCCAAATTATTGTGTAAAATTCCATTGCCAGTACAGTAGACTTGGATTACGGGAAAATAAAATCGCTTTTTACCGTTTTGTTTTTACACCATTTCGCGGACTTGATCCCGTTTAACGCTGGAGAAGCGACAAAACTTCTTTATTAAACGGCACATGTTCTACGCGAACGTTCGCTTGTTGAAAAAGTTCGAGCGCATACGGATCGTTTTTATAATCTTGTGCGTAATATACAGCGCGAATCCCGCTTTGGATAATCGCTTTGCAGCAATGCAAACACGGAAAATGGGTTACATACATCTCCGCTCCTTCCGTTGGTACACCGAATTTCGCGCATTGAAGAATCGCATTCATCTCCGCGTGGATCGTGCGAACACAATGACCGTCAATGACATAACATCCTTCGTCGATGCAATGCGCCCCGCCGGCGATGGAACCGTTGTATCCTCCGGCAATAATTCGTTTGTCACGAACGATGGTGGCGCCAACCGCCAATCGCGTACAGGTGCTGCGCAATGCCAGCAAATGGCTTTGCGCCATAAAATATTGATCCCATGTAATTCGTTCCATGTTTTCTCCCCCGCTTGTCCTATGCAAACTTGTTTTTACGTGCGCATATTTCTAGTGTAATGGCGCAGCCGGCAAAGCGTCAACGATATTACGGTACAACAATTTGTTCTCTTATTTTTTCCAGCGTTTTTTCACCAATACCTGTAACATTTAACAAATCCTCCACCTTTTCGAATGGACCGTGTTCTTCGCGATAAGCAATGATCGCCGCCGCTTTAGACGGTCCAATCCCTGAAAGCTGCAATATTTCTTCTTCCGATGCTGTATTAATGTGAACTTTTTTCGAATCGCTTGAAGGAATAAGCGGAGGATTGGTGGAAGAAACGTTCGTTTCCCCACGCGTCGGTACATAAATCATCATCTCATCATGTACTTTTGCCGCCAAGTTGACCTTTGTTTGATCCGCTTCTTTCGTGAACCCGCCCGCCATCGCCACCACATCGTTGACGCGTGCCGTATCTTTTATTTCGTATACTCCCGGCCGGACGACCGCTCCCTTTATATCGACAACAATTATTTTCGATTGCGCTTTTTCTTCCTTTTTTTCCGCTGCTCCCTGCGCGATTCGTTCCGCCGTTAGCATGGAACCTTGCTCTTTTTCGTTCATTTCATTGTTGCGAAACAAAATCGCGACCGCAACAATTAACGCCGCCAAAAAGAAGATGTACCACCGTTTATCATACTTTTTGATCGCTTCCCACATATTCATCATCCTTTCAAATTAGTCATAAAATAAATAAAACATTCATACATATCGTTGAAGAAACTATCGGTCCTATGTGAGGGAGGGGGGAGAAAAGCATGAAAATCGGAATGATCGGGACGGGAAATATGGGAAGGATTTTAATTGAAGCGTTTCTTGAATCTGGAGCCATCAAAGAAGATCAGCTTATTATCACTAATCGCACGTTGGAAAAAGCGCTAGACATCCAGCGCCACCATCCAAACGTCTACGTTGCTTCTAGCGCAGAGGAAGTGGTTCAGAAAGCAATCATCGTGTTTTTATGTGTCAAACCGTTAGATATTCACCCCCTTTTGCAGCAATTGTCTTCTTTTTGGACAAAGGAACATTGTCTCATATCGATTACAAGTCCGATTAGTGTGCAACAGCTGGAAGCGACCGTTCCTTGCCACGTAGCGCGTGTTATCCCAAGCGTTACAAACCGTGCGCTTTCTGGAAGCACACTAATCACATTTGGGCAGCGCTGTTCCCTCTACTATCAAACCTATATAGAAAAGCTGTTTCGTCACATTTCTGTTCCGTCTTATATTGATAATGAAATTACGCGAATCGCTTCAGACATCGCAAGCTGCGGTCCCGCTTTTTTTAGCTATTTGCTTCAGCGGTTTATAGAGGCTGCCGTGAGAAAAACGACGATCACGAAAGAGCAAGCAACGGCGTTGACCAATGACATGATTATCGGATTGGGGGAATTATTGAAAAGCAATCTTTACACACTTCCAACATTGCAAGAAAAAGTTTGTGTGAAAGGCGGTATTACCGGGGAAGGAATTGCAGTGCTTGAAAAGGAAATGGAAGGGGTATTTGAACAAGTATTCGCCAAGACACACGAGAAATTCAAAGAAGACATCGAAAAAGTAAAAAAGCAATTTAATAGTTAAATTCGCGAAAAAAAGAAAAAATCCTGCTAAACAATAGAAAAAGCTATCTGAATTTCTTAAATTTAAGAAACATTGATAAAAGACAAGAGCGGCTTTTCTGCCAAAGCGCTTCGGCTTTGGCAGAAAAGCATAACGTTTTCTAAACGAAAGAAGCTACTGCTTCAATATTTCTACTCATTTTTTCGCGACAAAAAAGATGCGCTCAGACGTTTCATTTGGCGCTTCATCGGTAAAATCCGCGGTTATTTCCAACACGGCAAATCCCGCTTCCATCAGCCATTGTTTATATTGAGCAACTTCATACGTGCGCTGCCGATGCAGTTCGTCGTACCGCTCATATTTTCCGTCATTGCCACGGACAAAAAACGTTAACTCATGCTCAACGCCATGCGGCAATGAAAGCGGGTAGCAAGACCAAATATAGCTAATTTCTTCGTCATTGCTTGCAAATACCGCACCTTGAAAAACATGGTCTATTTTATATGTTGAATGAACGTCAAACAACAACAGCCCGTCTTCTTTTAACAGTTTATAGATGCGCGAAAACGTTTGCCGAACTTCGCTTTCTTCTAATAAATAGTTGAGGGAATCGCAAAAAATCGTCGCACAATCAAACGATGAAAATCCTTCGAGTTCGACCATATTTTGCTGAAAAAATTCAATCGCGACATGCTGCGCTTCCGCTTTCGCTTGTGCAATAGCGAGCATATTTTCCGACAAATCGATGCCTGTGACCAAAAATCCTTCTTTTGCAAGCCGAATAGCCAATTCTCCTGTGCCGCACCCAACATCAAGAATGCGTTTCGCCTCTTTGCGCCCATATTTTTTAAGCTTCTTTTGCACAAACGACTGCCATTGATCATACGGCGCTTCATTCATTAACGCATCGTACCAATATGCAAACGACTCGTACGTCACTGCTGCAACACGCTCGCTACATCTTCAAGCGGAGCATCTCCCCATAAACGTTCTAAATTATAATAACTGCGCTCGTCTTTATCAAAAACGTGAACAACGATATCCCCTAAGTCGACTAGCACCCATTTTGCCTCATGAAATCCTTCGACCCGCTTCACAGGAATATGATGCTCCTCGGCTTTTTCTTTTATTTCCCGCGCAATCGCCTGCACTTGCTTTTCCGAATTGCCATGGCAAATAACAAAGTAATCAGCGACAAGGGAGATGCCTTTCATGTTCAAGACAACGATATTTTCCGCCTTTTTATCATCAGCGGCTTGAACGATCAAACGCAATGCCTCTTGTTCCGTCATGATTGTGATTCCCCCTTTACTTCCATAATTAATGAATTATACGTGTGAATCGTATCCGGATAAATCGGTTGGTCTTTTTTCAGCAAAAATTGAATCGTATTTTGCAATGCTTTCGTTAGCGCCTTGTTAAGATCGTGTTTTGCAAGATCGCGAACTTCGTCTACTCCTGGGAATATACGCCCAGGTTCAATATAGTCGGCAAGATAAATAATTTTTTCCAATAATGTCATGTTTGCGCGCCCTGACGTATGATAACGAATCGCGTTTAATATATCTTCATCCTCAATTCCAACTTCTGTCTTTACTAAATAAGCGCCGACTGGAGCATGCCATAGTTCGGCATTGTAAGAAAGCAAATCGTTTGGCATATTTTGCTCCAAAATGATTCGTTTCATTTCCTCTTTCGGGCGATACTTCGCATAGTCATGAAAAATCGCTGCCAATTCCGCTTTTTTCACATCTGCTCCATACTGCTCGGCAAGCTTGATTGCTGTCTCCATGACGCCAATGGTATGTTGATAACGGTGTTCTGTCAATTGCTTTTTAACGATAGTTAACGCTTCTTGTCGCTCCATATAACCTCTTCTCCTCAATATAAAGTCTTACGCATTCTGGCACTAAATACCGAATCGTTTCTCCTTTTCTGACTCGATCGCGAATCATCGAAGAAGATACCGCAAACTGCGGCACTTCCACTTCGATAATTGGATAAGATGTTTTCGTGGAAAATCCCGGGCGCTTGACACCGACAAATGTCACTAACTGAACAAGTTCAGCAATTTTATACCAGTGCGGCAAATATTCCACCATGTCTGCACCAACAATAAAATAAAACTCATCATCTGGATGCATCGAAAGCAGCTGACGCATCGTATCATACGTATACGACGGTCCTTCTCTTTCTAGTTCAATCGTTTCGATATGAAACCGCGGATGATCGGCGATCGCTAGTTCAAGCATACGCAAGCGATCTTCGCTTTTTGTCACTTGTTCATGTTGTTTATGTGGAGGGATGCGGTTCGGCATAAACCAGATTTCCGACAACTGCAACGCATGCAGCACTTCATTAGCCATCAATAAATGCCCGTAATGCGGCGGATCAAACGTCCCTCCAAAAATCCCAATTTTTTTCATATGCTTCCCTCCGCCATGCGTATGCGCAACTTTGCCGTTTAGCGCGGCAGTATAATTTGCTTGTTTTCCTTTGACTCTTTATACAATACAATCGTATTCCCAATTACTTGTACAAGTTCCGCACCCGCGCCCTGCGCAAGCTGCTCGGCAACGACATGGCGGTCTTCCTCGCAGTTTTGCAGCACGCTTACTTTAATAAGTTCGCGCGCTTCGAGCGCGTCGGCAATTTGCTTAATCATATTTTCGCTCACTCCGCCTTTTCCGACTTGGAAAATCGGCTTCAAATGATGCGCTTTCGCCCGCAAAAAACGTTTTTGTTTTCCTGTTAACATATGTTACCTCCTAAGCTGTTCGATCACTATTTTTTTCATGCGCTGGACATCTGGAAATATTCCTGTCCATTTTTCAAAGGCCAACGCCCCTTGATATACAAACATGCCGACTCCGTTTTGAACGATCGCGTTTCTTTTTCGCGCTTCTTTTAACCATTTCGTTTCGAATGGATTATAAATAATATCGGACACGATCGTTCCTTCTTTCATATTTTTAAGGGAAATCGGCATTTCCTCCATGTGAGGATACATTCCGACAGACGTCGTATTAATGAGAATATCATAATCTCCTAAACGCGCTTCCGCTTCATTTAGCGAATAAGCAGCCGAAGAAACAGCGGCATCGCATTCATCGATAAGCTGTTTTGCTTTCGATACCGTTCGGTTGCAAATATCGATTTGTTTGGCACCTCTATCGGCAAGAGAGAAATAAATGCCTCTTGCCGCTCCGCCGGCTCCAATCACTAAAATGCGCTTTTCCTTTATATTGACGTTTACTTCCTCTTCTAGCGCCCGGACATAGCCGGGACCATCTGTATTATAGCCGACCAATCGGCCATTTTCATTCACGATCGTGTTGACAGCTCCAATGCGGCGCGCAGCTGGATCGATGTCATCAAGCAACGGCATTACCGTCGTTTTATGAGGAATCGTCACATTTAACCCTGAAATACCAAGCGCTCTCACCCCGCTGATGGCGTCCTTTAAATGCTCCGGTTCCACATGAAATGCGTGATAGCGAGCGGCAATGTTCATATTTTGAAACGCATCATTATGCATCAGCGGCGATAGCGAATGATGAACCGGACAACCAAATAAGGCATATACTTTTTCCACCGTTCTCTCTCCCCCGTATTATTTAAATTAACGATTTTCTTAATAAAATGTCGACTCCTTTTGGTGCATACGCAACGACTTGCGCCCCCGGCTCATTGCATGTTATCCAACCAAGACCGGAAAACACAATATCTGTTTTTCTTTCTTTTATGGTGAACGTATGCGCCACTAATGGCGGAAATTGATCGATATAATGTTTGCTTGGTGGTGACAGAAGTTCGCCAAGCTGCTTTGCGTATAACGAGTCCGCCTTTTCCAGCTTCGTTCGGTGAATCGGCAGTTCATTGGAGAAATAACATACAAAAGACCGGCGCCCTCCTTTTATATAATCAAGCCGGGCGAGTCCTCCAAAAAACAACGTCTGCCGTTCATTCAGCTGATATACTTTCGGATGGATTTCCCGCTTCGGCGTGATGATTTTTAAATCTTTTTTATCGACAAAATGCGCCATTTGATGACGATTAATAATTCCCGGCGTATCATAAAGCACGGCTCCGTCATCTAACGGGATTTCGATAATATCTAGCGTCGTTCCCGGAAAATAGGACGTCGTAATCACATTTCCTTTCCCCGTCGCTTCTTGAATGATGCGATTAATAAACGTAGATTTTCCGACATTCGTGCAACCAACGACATAGACGTTTTTTCCAAGCCGATGCTTTTCGATCGCCTCCATGACTTTTGCCATTCCGATTCCTTTGACAGCGCTCACTAAACATATGTCAACCGGCTTCAGGCCGAGGTCGTTTGCCGATTGTTTCATCCAATGGATGAGCTTCGGGTATTTCACTGACTTTGGAAGCAAGTCTACTTTATTGCCAACGAGCAAAATCGGGTTGTTCGCGACAAACCGATGTAACCCGGGAAGCCAGCTTCCATTGAAGTCAAAAATATCGACGATTTTTACGACAAGCGCTTCCGACTGGCCAATGCTGTGCAAAATTTTTAAAAAGTCATCATCTGTCAGTTCCACATCTTGCACTTCGTTATAGTGCTTTAGTCGGAAGCAGCGCTGACAAATCACTTCTTCTTTTTCTAAAACGCTTTTTGGCGCATAGCCGGGTTTTGTTTCATCTTCCGATTGAATAATCGCACCACAGCCAATGCAACGAATTTGTTGTTCCACTATCATTCCTCCCAATAAAGCATTCCTTTTTTCCGCATCATATTTAAAATTTTCCGTTCCATCTTTCGATTCAGGCGGGTCCAAAGTCCATCCGTCTGCGCCACCGGAACAACCAAAATAGTATTTAAGCCCATCCGATTTCCGCCAAACACATCTGTCAACAATTGATCACCGATGACAACCACTTCGTCCTTGCTTAATTGCATCATTGACAACGCCTTTTGAAAAGCGCTTGTTAACGGCTTTCGCGCTTCAAAAATAAACGGGATGCCGAGCGGTTCGGCAAAAGATTGCACCCGTTTTTTATTATTATTGGATACGATCATCACCTTAATGCCCTCTTGTTTCATATTCTCTAGCCACTCGATTAGTTCCGGAGTGGCGCTTGAACGATCCCACTCAACAAGCGTATTATCTAAGTCGGTAATGACCCCTTTAATTCCCTTTTCCTTTAGCGAACTAGGAGTAATGTCCAGCACACGTTTCGCAAATTGACTTGGCAAAAAATAATGAAGCACATTCATCACCTTACCTTTTCCCCACTGCCTCCGCGTCCTTTTCTTGCCTTTAACCATCATACATAATTTTCGCCAGTCTTTCAAAACAAACTTTGATTATAAATTTTTTTCGACAAAAACCGTTATCTACAAAACTGTGGATAAATTTTACCCACATTATTCACAGGCGCGTAATCATAATTCTACAATGTTATAAACATTTTTTCCACATGTTATCCACTAGTGGTTGTGGATAACAGAACGGTTGTTCTATATCACAAATCATGGTACAGTTAAAGTAACTTACCATTATATGTATTGATCGCAAATCCTATTCCATTGCTGAAGGAGGTTTTCAGCATGAAGCATCTATCTGATGAATTATTGATCGAATCATATTACAAAGCAAAAGAGTTGAAATTAAGCCCCGAATTCATTGAGTTAATCGAACGAGAAATTCACCGCCGTGCATTAGGACATAAAATTAAGCTTTCCTCATAATTTGGCCTTAGGGCTTTTTTTATTTTAAATAGCCAATTCTTTCCCCCACCTTCACTCCCATCGGTGCAACGATTCGTTCATCAATTTCAATGCTGTTCTTTTCAAACAATAAAACGACGGTGGAGCCAAAAGAAAAGTAGGCAATTTCTTGTCCTTTAATAAGATGCTTACTCGCATGGGTAAGTTCAATGCTATTGACAAACATCGCCCCAATTTTCACAATCGCGATATGCTTTCCGTTTGCCACCACTTCTGTAATCGTGCGGTAGTTTTTCGATAATGGTCGTTTCCCATATTTTAAACCAAGGCGGTTGACAGGGTACGATTTTTTTCCAAGCGTCCATTGCTTTTGCACAACCCCAGATATTGGGCTATGAATGCGATGATAATGGCTTGGGCTTAAATACAAAATAACAAATAATCCGTTTAAATATTTCTTTGCCTCCTCGGCGCTTCCAAGCATCTCCACAATCGAATACGTCTTGCCCTTCACGACGATTTCGCTGTTTTCGCGGATCACGCCGATGTCTTCAATAATCCCATCAACAGGGCTAATAACGCTGTTTTGCGTTGGATCAATCGGCCTTGTTCCCTCTTTTAGCTTGCGAATAAATAGCTGTTGCAACGTTTTATAATTTTTTAAGTTTTTTTCCATTTCCTCTTGATTGATCCCGTAAATTTTTGCATACGATGGAATAAGCAACGCGCTTAAGCGGGACTTCGTAAAAATGGCAATCATTTTTGACGAAAGGGAATGATTCGTTAGTTCAATCATAAGACGGTACAACCACTTTAGCAAAAATATTCCCTCCAGTTTATGGCGATCATGTTTTTTACTACTTTTCATATTATAAATAAAATGAGTATAATTATTGTAGTAGATTTTGCCTTCCTCGTTTTCAGAGCGAAAAAGGAGTGTGGAGAAAAATGTTTTTATCGGATTATTTAGATTACACGCTAAAAAAATTAAAGGCAAACACGGCAAACATTTTAACATTGACAAATTTATCGCTAGGCGGTTTTTCTGTCTTAACGACGTTAAAAGAGCAGCTTCATATCAGCTTGCTTCTTATTTTTTTAGCAGCATTCGTCGATCGCTTTGATGGGGCTGTCGCCCGGAAACTAAATATTGAGTCAGAACTCGGAAAACAATTGGACTCGATGAGCGACATTATCTCATTTGGAGTAGCTCCCGCGCTGTTAATATATCAAAGCTTATTGCATGAATTTGGCGCGCCGGGCGCGTTTTTTACGATTTTGTATATTGGCTGCGGTGCGTTTCGCCTTGCCCGCTTTAACATTACAGAAAACAACGGTTATTTTTCGGGACTTCCCATTACAGCTGCAGGAGTGCTATTAACATTAAGCTATTTAACGATCCATTATTTTCCCCCGCAATTTTTTATTTTTCTTATGATCACATTGTCATTTTTGATGGTCGAAACGTTTAAATTGAAAAAAATATAAAACAATAGGAAGGCTGTCCTTTCCAAAAACAGCGATGGCGGATTGGGCAGCCTTTTTTTTATTTTCCAGTCATACCATTTTCTCTTTTCAATCTTTGCTATTAATTATATGATAAATGTGAATTAATTATAAAGCACCAATAATAATGAAATAATGTTCAAGATTTGACGGGGGGATTTCATTTGGACAAAACATCAATTATCGGAATTATTCTTGGCATTATCGCTGTAGGTGTCGGCATGTACCTTAAAGGTGTCAACCCTAACGTATTGATAAACCCTGCGGCAATCTTAATTATTATCGTTGGAACTATCGCTTCTGTCACCGTCGCTTTTCCTACTCGCGAAATTAAAAAAGTACCGAAACTGTTCGGCGTGCTTTTTAAAGAACAAAACATCCCAACCATCGAAGAATTAATCCCAATGTTCGTCGATTGGGCGAATATTGCTCGGCGCGAAGGATTGCTTGCGCTGGAGGCAAAATTAGACGAAATTGACGATCCATTTTTGCGAAATGGCTTAAGCATGGCAATTGACGGGCAAACGCAAGATTTTATTCGCGATGTCATGACAGAAGAAATTGAAGCGATGGAAGAGCGCCATGAAGCGAACGCCGCCATTTTTTCGCAAGCAGGTACATACGCGCCAACGCTTGGAGTGCTTGGCGCAGTCCTCGGACTGATTTCTGCATTAAGCAATATGGACAACATCAGTGAAATCGGCCAAGCGATTAGCGCCGCGTTCGTCGCAACGTTATTAGGGATTTTCACGGGATATGTGTTATGGCATCCATTTGCCAACAAATTAAGACGCAAATCAAAAGAAGAAGCAAAAATACGGCAAGTCATGATTGAAGGAGTCCTTTCCATTTTAGAAGGACAAGCACCGCGGGCGATCGAACAAAAACTTGCTTCCTATCTTCCGGGAACCGAGCGCAATAAAATTATAGATCAGGGAGAAAAAGGAAATGAATAAGAAAAAAAAGAAAAAGCAAGACGAGCATATTAACGAATCATGGCTGATTCCGTATTCCGATTTATTAACATTATTGCTGGCGCTTTTTATCGTGTTGTTTGCCAGCAGCCAAATTGACCAAAAAAAATTCGCGCAAATCGCCAATTCCTTTAATGCAGCATTAACCGGCGGAACAGGCGTCCTCGATTTTGAACAGCCAATCGAAGAACATCAACCTTCGCAGCCAAAGCAACAAAATAACGATAAAAAAGCGCTAGACAAACAAGATAAAGAAGAATTGAGTGAAATGCAAGAAAAAATCGATACGTATATTGCGAAAGAACATTTAAACGGAAAACTGCAAACATCTTTAACAGAAGAAGGTTTGGCGATAACGATATTGAACGATATTTTGTTTGATTCAGGAAGTGCAGAAGTGCGGCCAAAAGATCGGCAGCTGGCAAAAGAAATTTCCCAGCTACTTGCCATGAATCCGCCGCGCAACATTATTATTAGCGGACACACCGATAATGTGCCGATTCACAATTCGCAATTTGCCTCCAACTGGGAGCTAAGCGTCATGCGTGCTGTAAATTTTATGAAATTGTTATTAGAAAATCCTAAACTCGATCCGCGGTTGTTTAGTGCGAAAGGATATGGGGAATTTAAACCGGTGGCATCAAATAATACTCCTGAAGGAAGAATGAAAAACCGGCGCGTTGAAATTTTAATTTTGCCAAATACTCAAGCTTCACAGAGAGAAAACAATGGCAGTTCATCTTAACCATCATTCTCGCTTCTCTAAAAGTAAAAAGGCTGGTGTTTATTTCCAGCCTTTTATTCATTATTAATCCTTGCTTTTTAAAGGCAATGCTAGAACAATAAGCAACAGAAAACGAAGCAAACATGGAAAAAGCGATCAGTAATCTAATTACAGAAACAAGAACGGCTCTTCTTTTCAGAGCGATCATCGCCGTTTTCGGCGATAAATTTGCACCGCAATGTAAATGACGGTAACGACAACTGCAGCGATGATCACCGGCCGCAAATAAGGGCGGGCAATTTCATCAATTTCTTGCCAGTGGCTCCCTAACCGTTCTCCTAAAAAAATAAAGAAAATCGACCATGGAATAATCGCACACGTTGTATAAAAGGTAAATTTTTTCCACGACATTTTAGCAATACCAGCTGGAATGGAAATAGCATGGCGCACAACCGGAATAAAGCGCGCGGTAAAAATGACGCCAGGGCCGTATTTGTTAAACCATTGCTCCGATAAATCAAGATGTTTCTTTTTAATCAATAAATATTTGCCGTATTTATCAAGAAACGGTCTCCCTCCATAATATCCCATCCAATATAAAAACAACTGTGCAATCGTTCCGCCAATGGTTCCAGCTATAACAGCCCCGACAAACGATATTTCTTCCCTAGACACTAAATATCCCGCATAAGCTAGCACAATTTCGCTCGGAATAATCTCGATCATTAACGCCAAAGCAATGCCGATATAACCTAAATCCACTAAAAACGCAAAAATATTTTGAACTAACTCGTGCATTTTTCTCCTCCTAAATATCGCTAATCATCCATCCGTCCAGCCTATTCAGCAACAAAATTATACTATACTACGTTAAAGAAAAAAATAAGTTTCTAGAAGAAAAAAGCTGCCCCTTCCGATGGACAGCTTTTTCGCCATTTACGCGCTTTGTTGCAACTCTTCTATATACTTTCTTCCTTTTTCTTCATTGTATTGACCTTCCCATTTTGACATAATGACCGCTGCTAGCGAGTTGCCAATAACGTTCACCGCTGTACGCGCCATATCTAAAATGCGGTCAATGCCCGCGATAAACGCCAATCCCTCTACCGGAATTCCAACCGTGCCTAATGTCGCAAGCAGCACAACAAACGATACACCCGGCACTCCGGCGATTCCTTTTGAAGTCACCATCAACACAAGCAACAAGGAAATTTGTTGAGAAACCGGCATATCAATACCATATAACTGCGCGATAAAAATGGCAGCCAACGCCTGATATAACGTAGACCCGTCTAAGTTGAAAGAATAACCTGTCGGAATGACAAATGACGTAATCGATTTCGGACAGCCGAATTTCTCCATTTTCTCCATAATTTTCGGAAGAACCGTTTCTGAACTTGCTGTACTATAGGCAAGGATTAATTCATCTTTTAAAATCTTTATAATATGGAATATATTTATACCTATAAGTTTGGCAACACCGCCAAGTACTACGATAATAAAGAAGATCATCGTTCCGTAAACAACAATGACGAGCTTGCTGAGCGGAATAAGCGATTCCACCCCAAATTTCGAAACCGTTACACCGATCAGCGCAAACACACCAAGCGGCGCAAATTTCATAATTTGGTTTGTCACGTAAAACATCGCTTCCGCTGCACCTTGGAAAAACTGAAGCACCGGTTTTCCTTTGTCGCCAATCGCCGCTACTCCTAAACCGAACATCACGGAGAAGAAGATGATCGGCAACATGTTTCCGGTTGATAACGATTCAAAAAAGTTTTTCGGAACAATATTGACAACCGTTTCAATCATCGAATGATGCTGCACTTCGTTTGTTGTATCAATATAGCTTTGAATATCCGTTTTTTCTAATGATTTCATATTAACGCCGGCCCCTGGCTGAAACACATTCGCCGCCAATAAGCCGACGACAATCGCAAACGTTGTAATAATTTCGAAATAAATAAACGTTTTACCGCCTAGTTTGCCAAGCTTTTTCAAGTCTCCAACATTGGCGACTCCGACGATAAGGCTAGAAACAACAATCGGAATAACTATCATTTTTATCAAACGTAGGAAAATATCTCCAATTGGTTGTAAATAAGTAGCAACCTTCGGATTTCCATAAAAAATGGCTCCCACGATAATCCCGAGAACGAGACCGATAAAAATTTGCCAAGCTAATCCGATTTTTTTCATTTACTCGCCTCCTTTTTAAGACATTTTTAGACAAAAAATGACAAAATTATTCTACTATTATAAACGTCCGTATGTCAAGAATATTCATATATTTACATACGACACTTTCTTTTTTTTTTGTCCAAACACGTACAACCCCGCTTCATCATATACATAAATAATAGGCAACTGCCTAAAACAATAAAGGGTGGGGGTGACAAAATGTCCGGCATTTTATCTGCATTGACTTTTCTTATTAAAGAATTAATGTTTTTAGTATCATACATTAAAAACAACGCATTTCCCCAACCGTTAAGCGCCAAAGAAGAAGAAAAATATTTACAGCTTATGGCGAAAGGAGATGAACAAGCTCGCAATATTTTAATTGAACATAATTTACGGCTCGTTGCCCATATTGTCAAAAAGTTCGAAAATACGGGCGAAGATGTGGAAGATTTAATCTCGATCGGCACCATCGGTCTCATTAAAGCAATCGAAAGCTATTCGTCCAGCAAAGGAACAAAATTAGCGACATACGCGGCTCGCTGTATCGAAAATGAAATACTGATGCATTTGCGTTCATTAAAAAAAACGCGAAAAGACGTCTCCTTGCACGAGCCGATCGGGCAAGATAAGGAAGGGAACGAAATCAGCCTAATCGACGTCCTGAAATCGGAAGGGAACGATATTGTTGACGAAATTCAACTTAATATGGAATTGGAGCAAGTGAAAAAATATATCGACGTCTTGGATGAGCGGGAAAAAGAAGTGATTATTAGCCGCTTCGGCCTCGATATGCAACAGGAAAAAACGCAGCGAGAGATCGCGAAAGAGCTTGGCATCTCCAGAAGCTATGTATCACGCATCGAAAAGCGCGCATTGATGAAAATGTTTCATGAGTTTTATCGGAATGAAAAAGAAAAACGGAGATAAATGTAGCAAAAACGGGACAATCGCGAATGACTGTCCCGTTTTCGGCATATTCCGCTTTTTATTTGACCGCAATTAATTTTGTGCTTCCACGCTTACTTCCGCCGTTATGATCAACGCTATCGATGCAGTAATCACAATCCCCATCACGATGGCGAACATCCCTTAATTCCTCCCTTATCATTCTTTCTATTCTTTATTTTACACGGGAGAACAAGCGGTTTCTTCGTGCGGTTTTGAACAATTTATGAAATTCATCCACTAATAAGCAAAATGCCCCGCGCTCTCGTAAATCGCTTTTTCATAAAAAACAAAAAACCTGCCTTGTCAGCAAGAAAAGGCAGGTTTATTCATCTGTTTCCCGCAATAAGCGGATATATTGGATCGCCCGATGAAAAAAGGAAAATGAGCCGATTAACAATATCACAATAAGACAAAGCAAATACGCCTTTTTCTCCGGCGCAATCGTAGGAAGAAGCGTGCCAATGTACAAAAAAACGCTTAACGCCAGCAACACACCGGCAAACGTTTTATAATCGTCTGCTTTTTCCTTCCACAATCGCTTTTGCCGTTCCATCGTATCCCCCACTTTCCATCCTCCACTGTACCATATGAGATAGAAAATGTGGGGATGTAATTTTAACCATGCAACGCTTGCGCCAAATCTTCGATTAAATCTTCGACATCTTCCAATCCGACAGAAACGCGGATCAGACCATCGGTAATGCCTAATTGCTCGCGGCGCTCTTTCGGAATGGACGCGTGCGTCATTTTCGCCGGCAGCGAGATTAAACTTTCGACTGCCCCCAAGCTTTCCGCGAGCGTAAAATAGCGGACGCGGTTTAACACTCGCTCGGCTTTCTCCGCGCTTCCGACATCAAAAGAGACCATGCCGCCAAATCCGCGCATTTGTTTTTTGGCAATTTCATAGTTAGGGTGTGATTCCAATCCCGGATAATACACGTTTTGAACCGCCGGATGGCTTGCTAAAAACTCGACGATTTTTCTCGTGTTTTCTTCATGCTCCTCCATGCGCACGCCAAGCGTTTTGATGCCGCGCATAAGCAGCCATGAGTCTTGCGGGCCGAGAATTCCTCCGGTCGAATTTTGCAGAAAATGCAGCCTTTCTGCTAATTCTTCCGAATTGACAACTGCTAAACCAGCAACAACATCGCTATGGCCGCCTAAATATTTCGTCGCGCTATGGACAACGATGTCGGCGCCAAGAGCAATCGGCGTTTGCCAATACGGGGTGCTGAACGTGTTGTCGACGATTGTCAGCAAGCCATGTTTTTTGGCGATAGCGGAAGCTGCTTGAATGTCAGTAATTTTTAAGAGCGGATTTGTCGGCGTCTCAATGTAAAGCGCCTTCGTATTCGGCCGAATATGTTTTTCGATGTTGGAAAGATCGCTTGTATCCACAAAAGTCGGTTCAATCCCCAAGCGGTTTAGCACTTTCGTCATGACGCGATACGTGCCGCCATATACGTCGTCCGTTAAAATGACATGGTCGCCGCTGTTAAACAGCATCATGACCGCCGTAATCGCCGCCATTCCCGAGGCGAACGCAAAACCGGCATATCCTTCTTCTAAATCTTTGATCAGCTCTTCTAACGCATGGCGGGTTGGATTGCCTGTCCGCGAATATTCAAAGCCTTTATGACCGCCGACTCCTTCTTGTTTGTACGTGCTAACTTGATAAATCGGAACAGAAACCGCTCCCGTATGCGGATCTCCCGGAACGCCGCCGTGAATCAGCTTCGTTTTTCGTCTCATCATCATATCCCACCTTCATAAATTTTTTTGCTTAAATAGCGTTCGCTGCTGTCCGGAAAAATGACGACGATATTCGTTCCCGGCTTTGCCTTTTTTGCTTCAAGCAACACGGCATGAAACGCGGCGCCGGAAGAGCTCCCGACAAGCAGTCCTTCTTTTTCAGCAAGTTCTTTCACCCGCCTAAACGCAGCTTCATCGCTAACGGTATGAATCGCATCAAAATAGCTCGGATCCATATAATCCGGCAAAAATTCCATGCCGATTCCTTCTGTTTTATGCGGCCCCGGCTCTCCGCCGTTTAAAATCGACCCTTCTGGCTCGACAATGACTGTTTTAATGTTCGGATTTTTTTCCTTTAAAAACGTCGCCGTTCCCATAAACGTTCCGCCTGAACCAGCTCCGGCGACAAAGATGTCGATTTGTCCGTCAAGGTCATCCCACAGTTCCGGGCCAAGCGTCTTATAATATGTTCTTGGATTGGTAGGATTGGCGAATTGCTGCGGGCAATACGAGTTGGGGATTTCGCGGGCGAGCTCTTGCGCCTTGCGAATCGCTCCTTGCATTCCTTCGCTCGTCGGCGTGTGGACAATTGTTGCTCCTAGCGCTTTCATCAGTTGTTGCTTTTCCACGCTGAATTTTTCCGGAACACAAAAAATGACTTTAACGTTTTTGCCGATCGCCGCCAGCGCCAGCCCGATTCCGGTGTTTCCCGCCGTCGGCTCAATGATCGTTCCGCCTTCCTTTAATTTTCCTGTTTCTAATGCGTCACGCAACAATTCTTGGCCAAGCCGGTCTTTAATGCTTCCTCCCGGGTTGAAATATTCCAATTTCGCAAATACGCGGACACCTTTTGGCAGCGGAAATCGGGTAATCTCTACAACTGGCGTATGACCAATCAAGTCATGGACACTTTTTGCTACTTTCATACCGTCACTCCATTCTTTCGAGCATAGAACGAGGAAGGGAATCCCTTCCTCGATTATTTTTGTAGCGAAGACACCATCGACAATACTAAATCGGCAGAATGTTTGGCGGCGGTATCTAAAAATTGCTCAAAGGATACGTCGGATTCTTTTCCAGCAATATCCGATAACGCCCGAATGATGACAAACGGAACAGCAAACTGTGTGCATACTTGGGCAATCGCTGCCGCTTCCATTTCCGCCGCGCATAACTCTGGAAACTTGCTGCGCACAAATTCCACGCGCGCCGGATCGTTCATAAACGAATCGCCGGTCGCAATAAGCCCTTTTACTACTTGAATATCCTTGATTTGTTTCGCGTTTTGTTCGGCGATCTTTACTAATGTTTCGTCCGCTTTATAACGCGCCGGCATCCCCGGAACTTGGCCGTATTCATAGCCAAACGCCGTCACATCGACATCATGATGTACGACTTCGTTGGAAATGACGACATCCCCGACATTTAACGTAGATAAAAAACCACCCGCTGAACCGGTGTTAATGACATAATTCGGACGGAATCGCTCCAACAAAATCGCCGTTGCCATCGCTGCGTTTACTTTGCCGATTCCTGATTTTAATAAAATGACGTCGGCACCGTTTAATCGCCCTGATGAAAACTCGCAATTGGCGATGATCGTTTCTTCACGCTCCTCGATTTTGTCGCGCAAAATCGCCACTTCTTCTTCCATTGCCCCGATAATCGCTATTTTCATTTGTCTCCCTCTTTCTATTTTTACTGTTTTACTGCTTCCATCACCCATACAAACACATTCTTTTGCGTAAACGTGACGGTAAAGCCATTTTCTTCAAACAGTTTTGTCAACACATCCAGCGTCGTATAATACTCGCGTTCTAGGTCATCCGCCAAATGATGAAATCCGCGCTCCCTTGCCTCTTCTACCGCGTGCTGAAATGTTTGGCGATCGCGAAACACCGTATCAGCAAACACTATTTTATCACCTTTATTTAATAGCTTGCCATACTTGGCGATTGCTTCCTGTTTTTCCCGATCGGTGAGATGATGAAACGCATAAGTGCTGACAATGGTGTCAACCGGTTCTGGCGGAAGGGAAAATTGCAAAAAATCTCCATCGACAATCGATACTTTGTCTCCAAGCTTTTCATGCGCTTTTTTCCGCATCGGTTCCGATGGTTCAATGCCATATACCGTTTTTCCTTGCTCCAGCAACTTTTTCGTTAAATTTCCCGTTCCGACACCAAACTCAAGCACAACGCTTTTCGCTTTGCTAGCAACTGTATTTAAAATATCTTCATAATTCGCAAACACGTCGCGATATTCTTCATCATATCCCCCGACAGATTGATCATAAGAATCTGCCCATGCTTCAAACAAATCAAGAAATTCTCTGCCCATGATGTCCACGCTCCATAATTTTTATAATTCCTATATATATACTATGATTTTTATTTCAAATCTGTTCTCAATGTATCATAAGTTTTTCTTTTCTTCAACGAAAACCATTGTTTTACGTTGTGGAAATTTGCTACACTTGGCGGTGAAAGGAGGAAGACAGATATGAATATTTCCCTTGATCTGATTGAAGATAAAATCGAATTTTTTGAAGCGGATGATTTGCAAACATTAGAGAAAAAAATTAATGAACAAATTGAACATAATAAAGCGCTTTTGCTTCACGTTCACCATGTTTCCCACCAAATGCATGTTGCGGAAAACGGGAAACGGTTTTACAGCGCGGTCGTTCACTTTAAAGCGAAAAAATAAAGCGGATTTCCTAGGAAAAGGAAATCCGCTTATTTTCTTAATTGCTGCACTTTCGTCGGCTTCCATCCTTGGTTTTCCACCCATTCAATATATACTTTGTAATATTGCGCTTTATCTTTTGTAGAGATCGTCGCGACAGCTTTGTTCGGCCCATTGTTTCCGATAAACCAGACGATCATATCGGATTGGGAAAGACCGGTTGCATAACTGACGGCATCTAACATTTCCTTCCAATCAACGGAATCTTTCTTAAACTGAGTGACGTGAGGTTCAGATTGGGTGGTGCCAATCGGTTGCCATGCGGGATTGACAATTTCTTTTTCTATATTCGATCCAGGTGGCCCCGGCGTTTCGATCACTTCTTGCTCTTCTTCGCTCGCTTCTTCCTGATCCGTTTGTTCGCTTTTCTCATCTTCCGCTCGTTTTTGATTAATCTCTACTTCTACTTTCGCTTCGCTACGATCTTTTTTGACTTCTGTTTTTGGTTGCGGCTTTGCTGTTTGCTCGTTCGATCGGTCGCTGTCGGAAAACAAATTCCACGCGACGACGATAATAAGCAAAACGACTACGGCAATCGCTGCATTGAGAATGCGATTGATTTTTCGGCGCTTTGCCCGCTGCGCAAAGCGCGGTCCCATTTCTGTTGCCAACCGTTTCGTCCCTCCTTCGTATCATTGTTTTTATTGTATCATGACGATCCTTCCCTAATAAACTGTTTCGTCGCTATCGCTAATTTCTGTCCCGATCGTCAAATTCATATATTTTTTGAACGAGATCATAAAACACATCGTTTGCCACCGCCTGCGAACCTATGCTTTCTAATTCTACGACAACGAGCGCGTATCGCGGCGCATTGGCAGGAAAATAGCCGGCAAACCATTTATTGATTAGTTCTTTGTTATGGAACATTTTTCCGGTTTCCGCCGTGCCCGATTTTCCGGCCACTTCATATGGAAGAGATTGAAATTGGCGTCCTGTGCCGTGTTCATCGGTAACGACTTTCCGCAATAATCGCTGCAGTGTTCTAGCAGTGGCAGAGGAAATTGGCTCTTCGTCAGAAAACGGCTGTTCCGGAAACGTAAAAAAGACGGCGCCGTTTTTATATAAAATTTTACTTACCGCCCTCACTTGCTTTGCCTCGCCGTTTCGCGCAATCGTTGCCATCATATTGGCAACCGCCAGCGGCGATACGCGCACATCTTTTTGCCCGATCGACGTTTGCGCCACCGCAAGCGGTATGCGCTTATCATTGTCATCGTGCCAGATCGTTCCCTTTCGTTCTTCTGGAAATTGCTTAAAATTTTCTTCATGATATACGTCACCTTGCCATCCTGAAAGCGGGTACAACCCAAGCTTTTTTGCGTATATTTCAAGAATGTCTGGATCGTGTTGAACGAGCTTTTTTCCGAGTGTTGCAAAAGCGTTGTTGCAGCTTGCGGCGAAACTTTCGGCAAATTCTAGCATTCCGTAAGAATGAACGTCATCGGGCGTCACCCCGTCTATTTTTTTGCTGCAATCAAACGTTGTTTGTTCGGAAGCGATTCCTGTTTCCAGCGCTGCCGCCGCAACAACCGTTTTAAAGATTGAACCGGGGATTTGCGGCAAAATCATTTGGTTTTCCGCGCCACGATTTTTATAAGGATTGCGCGGATCCATATCGGGACGGCTAACCATGGCAAGCACACTATTCGTCTTGATATCCAGCAAAACGATGCCGCCTTTTTTCAAGCGGTGCTTTTGCACAACCGTTTCCGCGATTTGCTGCAAATCGCGGTCGATCGTCGTTTTTACGGAAACGGGATAAAACGGATTGCCGGGATCGCTATACTTCACGTTAATTCCAAATAAAGGACCTCCTTCTGCGTCAACATGATACAACAGCTTCGTCTCCCCTTCGGGAATTAAAAATTCGTCAAACGCCTTTTGCAACCCATGAATTCCTACTTCAACATGGGGCGAAAGAGGCCGCTTCGGATAGCGGGAGCGCAAAAGGCGGGCGTCTTCGCGCGTAAAGCCGATTAAATGCGGCGCATATGTCCTCTCTAGCGGACGCTGTTTTTTTACAGCGAATACTCCCGGAATACGCAGCTGGTTAATTTTTTCCATTTGTTTTTCTGTTAAGACAAATGGTGCGCCGTTTGCCGCAAAAATAAACGGTTCTTTTGCTTTTTCCAGCTGATCGATAATGCTCTGAGGAGAAATGTCGAGGATTTTTGCCACTTTTTCGACGGGCCACTCCATCGCCTTTAAAAATGGGAACAAAATAAGCGAGGGAGTATATTCTTTCGTCAGCGGCTTCCCGTGCCGATCAATAAACGTTCCCCTCCCGTCGTCAATGACCATCTCTTGCGTCCGTTGCGCCACGCTTGCTTCGATTAAGTTGACGTTTTGTTTAGAAAACGACTCTGTGCTAATGAGCTGAACTTGAATAAGCCGGGCGATAAGAAAAAAAATTCCGATTTGGATCATCGAAAGCATAACTATTGCTCGTTTTTTCCACATAAAAAAACACCTCATCTTCATTTTCGACGAGGTGTTTTATTTTAAAACCTATTTTACCGCGACAATTTTTACAAGCATTTCGCCTCCTGGCGTTTGCACTGTAACTTCTTCCCCGACTCTTCTGCCGAGAAGCGATTTCGCAATTGGGGAGTCATTGGAAATTTTCCCTTCAAATGGATCGGCTTCCGCGCTTCCGACAATCGTATACGTTTCTTCTTCCCCATCTGGAAGTTCAATAAACGTAACGGATTTTCCTAGCGAAACAACATCTGGATTTTCCGTGTCTTCTTCGATAATAATCGCGTTGCGAATCATGTTTTCAAGCGTTTGGATGCGCGCTTCGACAAATGCTTGTTCGTCTTTTGCTGCGTCGTACTCGGAGTTTTCCGATAAGTCGCCAAATCCGCGCGCGATTTTAATGCGTTCTACTACTTCTTTTCGCTTCACTGTTTTTAAATATTCGAGTTCTTGTTCCAGTTTCTCTTTCCCTTCTTTTGTCATCGGATATTGCTTTTCGTTTGCCATCATGCTCACTCCTCTATATATTTTTCCTTCTTATTTTCATTATGGTATGTAAAACGTACGAACAACGAGGAAAGTTGTCGTACGTTTACTTGTTATATTTATTTATATTGTTTCGTTTATGTTATTATAAAATCGATTTTTGTTCAAGAATTGTACGAATTTTTGTAACCATTAAATCAATGGCGACATGATTTTGGCCGCCTTCTGGAATAATGATGTCTGCGTAACGCTTCGTCGGCTCCACAAATTGATTGTGCATGGGGCGAACGACGGAAACGTACTGCTCGATCACCGACTCCAGCGTGCGGCCGCGCTCATTAATGTCGCGGAGCAAGCGGCGGATAATGCGAATGTCGGCATCGGTATCCACATATACTTTAATATCCATTAAGTTGCGCAGCCGTTCATCCTCTAATACAAGTATCCCTTCTACAATAATAACATCTTTTGGCTCAACGTGAATCACTTTGTCCGATCTCGTATGAAGTTTGTAATCATAAACCGGTTTTTCGATCGGCTCATACCGCAATAATTTATGAAGATGTTCAATCAACAAATCATTATCAAACGCAAGCGGATGGTCATAATTCGTCCGCAGCCGCTCTTCAAACGGCAGATGGCTTTGATCTTTATAGTAAAAGTCTTGCTCGAGCACTAAAATCGAGTGGCCGCCAAAATGCTCGTAAATCGCCCTTGCCACGCTCGTTTTTCCCGAGCCGGATCCGCCGGCAACGCCGATGACAACAGGCTTCTTCCCCATGTCAGATCCCCTTTCTCATCATGTTGTATGGGAAGACTTCGCGCTCCACTTTAAACTTGACAATTTGCAATGGATGGCGTGCCGCATCTAATTCGTTCCCATCTTCGTCCCAAATTTTCTCCACTACTTGTGTGAAATTTTCAATTTCTGGTCCGAAAAATTCCACTTCATCGCCCGGTTTAAAAAAGTTGCGTTGCTGCAATGTGACCATTTTCGTTTCTTTATCATAATCGAGCACAAGACCGGCAAATTCGTGCGTCGTTTTTCGGCTATGAGAACCGTACATATGATCTTGATAGCCCGGCATTCCCGTAAAGAAAGATGGGGCGGTGTCGCGGTTGGCGCATTTATCGAGCTCTTTGATCCACTCTTCGCGAATGGTGAAATTGTCTGGATCGGCGCAATAAGCGTCGATCACTTTGCGATAGACGCTCACTACTGTTGCGACATAATGGATCGATTTCATCCGTCCTTCGATTTTTAGGCTGTCGATGCCTAATTCAATCATGGTTGGAATCGCGCGAATTAAGTTCAAATCTTTCGCGCTCATCGCAAACGGCGCATCGTTTTCATCAAACAACGGTATTTCTTTGTCCCCTTTTAATTGATATAAATCGTAATCCCAGCGGCATGATTGACAGCATCCCCCGCGGTTGGAATCGCGCGCTGTCATATGGTTGCTTAATACGCAGCGGCCGGAATATGCGGAACACATCGCGCCATGGATAAACGCTTCAATTTCAATATCGACTTTTTCTTTAATTTCGCGAATTTCCTCCGCACTCGTTTCGCGCGCAAGCACGACGCGTTCCAACCCTTCTTCTTTCCAAAATTGAACCGCTTTCCAGTTCGCCATTGACTGCTGAGTGCTTAAATGCACCTCTAATTTTGGCGCCACCCGGCGCGCCGTTTCGATAATAAGCGGATCGGCGACAATAATGCCGTGAACTCCCGCTTGTTCTAGTGCGCGCAAATATTCTTCGAGCCCGGGAATGTTTTCGTTATGCGCATAAATGTTGGCCGTCACATATACTTTTGCGCCATATTGATTCGCAAAGCGCACTCCTTCCGCAATTTCCTCGAGCGTAAAATTGTCGGCGTTGGCGCGCAAGCTATATTCTTGTCCGCCGAGAAATACCGCATCCGCCCCGTAATGCACGGCGATTTTTAATTTTTCTAAGTTGCCGGCTGGAGCGAGAAGTTCGGGCTTTTTCACGATGACGCGCTTGCCGTTAATGATCTCGGAAATTTTATCGTTTTTTAACAGCATCCAACTGCTCCTCCTTTTCTCGCTGTATTAATAAACCGTTTCCTTAAAGAAAAATCCGGTATCCAACGGGCGATGCTTCGGTTGGATCGCTTCGATTTTCGCTAGCAGCTCATCCTTTTCTTTCTCGTATTGCTCGCGGTTTTCGGCACATAAATCAATGGCGCGGCGGTATAGTTTCGTCACTTCCGTAATATAGCCAGGCTCGTGCAATACACCGTCAATTTTGAAGCTATCGATGCCGGCGTCCACCATCTCGCTTAGCTCATCGATGATGCAAATATCGTTCGGGCTCATAATATGCGTGCCGTTTTCATCTTCGAAAATCGGATATTTACTGTCGCGCTCTTTATCGTACAGAAACATGCCTTTTTCATATTTTTTCCGTTCGATTTCCATTACTTTTCCTTGATATTCAAAATAGTTTCCAATTAAAGAGCGTTTCGATTGATACATGCAAGTCATCCCATGCACTTGCACTTCGATTTCTACTTCGGCGTGCTCTTTAATTTCTAAAATCGCCTCCATATTTAATTCCCTAGCGAGGACAGCGCGCTTCGCACCTTTCCGACCCCAATAATTGCACGTATACCAGTTTGTCGCTGTCGTTTCCGGGTTCCAATGCAATTTCATATGCGGCGCCACCTCGCGTACAGTCATTAAAACGGCTGGATCGCCAAAGACGATCGCATCCACGCCTGTATCAGCGAGAAACGTTATATAATCGCCAAGTTCGTCCACTTTATCGTTGTGGAAAATCGCGTTCATCGCAACATATACTTTCATGCCATATTGACGCACTATGTTGACCGCCTCTTTGACATCCGCGCGGGAAAATTCCCCAGCCAAGCGCAGGCCGTAGCGCTGCTGGCCGATGATGACCGCGTCCGCGCCAGCATTGGCTAAATCATGGATATGGGAAACGCTCGTCGGCGTTACTAACAGTTCCGGTTTTTTCATCGTTTTTCACCTCGTTTTCGTGATATGGCGATCCCATCGCCGATCGGAAGAATGACCGTTTCGTAATCTAGACGGCCAATCAACCATTCATTGTAGCGGCGAATTTTCGACACTAACTGGCGAATCCGCTTATTTTCAATCGGTTCTTCCGTTGCGACAAGCCCTTTAAACAATACGTTATCTGTAATAATGATGCCGCTTTCCTTCAACAATGGCTCATACATTTGAAAAAAGCGCTGATATTGTCCTTTGGCTGCGTCGATAAAAATGACATCAAACGGGGCGTATTTTGCGACATCGCCGCATACGTCCAGCGCATCGCCGAAAATCACGCGAATTTGCCCGCTTGTCCCCGTTTTGTCGATATAAAAAAGCGCGCGTTCATACCGCTCGCGATCACGTTCAATCGTAACGATATTCGCATCAGGAAGCGCTTTTGCCATACGAATGGCAGAATAACCAATTGCAGTGCCGATTTCCAAAATTTGCTTTGGTTTAGCAATTTTCAACAATTGCAACATTGTTTCGATTCCGGCAATATCCATAATTGGAACGCGATGCTCCTCTGCGTAACGCTCCATCTCTTTTATTTGCTCATCCCGTTCAGGAAAAAACTGCTCAATATAATGCGCTACTTCCTTTGAGATCAAAAGAGCTCCTCCTCGTAAAAATAAGAGTCACATAATGACTCTTATAGCAGGATGGTGATTGATAACTTTATATATACTACCATAAAATATGCGAAATGCGAAATATTTTGTTCGCACTTCAGCGATTCACACATTATCCTATTGTTTTCTAATATATTTTTCTTTCTGGCGGTTATGTTCCTCTAACGTTTTTGTAAAAATGACATCGCCCGCCGGTGTAGCAAGGAAATACAAATAGTCGGTTTTCGCTGGTTTCAACGCCGCTTGAATCGACATTTCCCCAGCGTTCGCAATCGGTCCGGGAGGAAGTCCTTTATGAATATACGTATTATAAGGAGATTGGACTTTCAAATCTTTATAATAAACACGCTCTTTATGTTTTCCAAGCGCATATAACACAGTAGGATCTGTCTGCAGCGGCATGCCGGTGCGGAGGCGATTGTAAAATACGCTCGCGATTTTTTCGCGCTCCGCTTTTTTTGTTGCTTCTTCTTCAATTAAAGACGACATCGTTAAAAGCTGATGTGTCGTCATATTCATTTCGTTCCGATCGCGTTCATATTTTGCTAGCACTTTTTCTGTTTTTCTTAACATCGCCTCAACAATTTCCGAAATAGGCGGTTTTTTTTCATGGAATGAATAAGTGGCAGGAAACAAATAACCTTCTAGCGGGTAGCGGATATTTTTATTTAAAATGTCTTTAGATAAAATAGACGGATATTTTTGAATAAGCTTTTCGATATATTTGCGGTCGTTTAATTGTTGGAGCACTTCTTCTTTCTTATACCCCGTCTTCTTCGCAATCATCGCAGCAATTTGCGTCAGTTGCGTTCCTTCCGGAATAGTTAGCTTTAGCCCGCTTTTTTCCGTTACTTTCCCCGTTTTTAATGCGGCGATGATGTCTTCAACTGACATGGATCGGTTTAAATCATATTCCCCTGCTTGAAAATCAACATGGTTTTTCAGCTTCACATAATAACGGAACACGAATGAACTTTTAATTAACCGTTTTTCTTCCAATACGTTGGCGATATCATTCACGGAAGAACCGATCGGTATCGATACGTGAACAGGAGTATGATCATCCGGATCTACGGGTTGTAACGCTGATTTTATATAGAAATAGCTTCCTGCTGCAATAGCGATACATGCGGTAAAAATAGCGATGGAAATGATCAATACGATCTTTCGCACAATTTGTGCATCTTTTTGAAAAAACTGGTGATTATCCATGGAAAACCTCCTCTCACTCGTGATATTATACTACAAATTTTCACATTTTTCGCTATCTGTCTATCCATTTCCATAAAAAAAGATGGCCGATGTTCAACGGCCATCTTTTCTTCTTACTCCACTTCTTCCTCTTGTTCGGCGCAGAACGTATTCCATACTTCTTCGATCATTTCCCATTCTTCCTCGGATTCGATCGGCAAAAGCTCTCCTTCTTGCTCCCCATTTCCGGGAATAAATGCCGACACGTGAACTTCCGTCTCTTCCTCATCTTCAAATTCTGCGCCTACCGGATAATAAAACACATAAGACTTTCCAAAATCCTCTGATTCAAACGTAAACAATATTTCACATAGTTGCTCGTTGCCATCTTCGTCGACAACGGTAATATGGCGATCTCCGTGTTCCATCTTTTCTCCTCCATTTACTGTTTGCTGTCAAGATACGACTGTAAAATAACAACAGCCGCCATTTTATCAATCACTTTCCTTCTTTTTTTTCGGCTGACGTCAGCCGCGATTAACATTCGCTCTGCCGCCATGGTGGACAACCGCTCGTCCCACAATATGACGGGAAGCGAAAACTCGCGTTCAAGCACTTTCGCAAAGCGCCGGCTCGCCTCCGCGCGCGGTCCGACCGTGCCATTCATATTTTTCGGAAATCCGACGACGATCGTATCGACTTTGTATTCATCGATAATTTCGCGGAGCCGTTTTAATCCGTATTCTCCTTGTTCCTCGTCGATCGAAATCGTTTCAATTCCTTGGGCAGTCCAACCTAATTCATCGCTGACGGCCACCCCAAGCGTCTTTGTGCCTAAATCAAGCCCCAATACACGCATACGTTAATCCTTTCGCTGCCCTTGTAAATAGAATTTTACTAATTCCTCAATTAATTCATCGCGCTCCACTTTGCGAATTAGTGCCCGGGCATCTTTATGGCGAGGGATGTAAGCAGGGTCGCCAGATAATAAATAACCGACAATTTGATTGATCGGATTGTACCCTTTTTCTTGAAGAGCGTCATACACCGTCAGCAGCACTTCACGAATGTTCGTCTCGGCCGGCTCTTCAGAAAAATGAAACTGCATCGTTTGGTCAAATGAGCTCACCGTCTCCACCTCGCTCTCCGTTCTGGCATCTCCCTATCTTACATCCATTGTACACTATCTCCATCAATTATCAAACGGATTTTACCCATGTTTCGACATACTGCAATGCTTCCCTGACTTTGCTTGGGTCTTTTCCGCCAGCTTGCGCCATGTCAGCGCGGCCGCCGCCACCGCCGCCGCAACGAGCAGCAACTTCTTTAATC
Source organism: Parageobacillus thermantarcticus (assembly GCF_900111865.1). Classification (GTDB taxonomy): domain Bacteria; phylum Bacillota; class Bacilli; order Bacillales; family Anoxybacillaceae; genus Parageobacillus; species Parageobacillus thermantarcticus. The sequence continues at coordinate 104,311 of NZ_FOJS01000001.1, forward strand.
AATTTTCCAGCATGGTATCCTTTTTCAATCAAGTCATTCGTCACTCCGGCGATCAAGCTTACTTTTTCCCCTTGCACCGCCGCTAATACGATAATCGCCGAGCCTAATTTTTGTTTTAGTTCATCAACCATTGTGCGCAAATGATTCATGTCAGACGCGCTCACCTTGCTTGCTAGTACAGGAATTCCGTTCACTTCTTTCACTTTGTTGACAAGGTTGGCCGCTTCCATGTTTCCAAGGCGCGCCGCCAGCGATTCGTTTTCGCGTTGCAATTGGCGAATTTCGTTCATTAGCGCGTCGATGCGGTGGGCGATTTCTTTCGGGCTCGTTTTTAATTTTTGCGCGACTTCTTGCAGCAAGGCGATTTGTTCATTCATGAAGCGATACGCCGCTTCTCCTGTCACCGCTTCAATCCGGCGAGTGCCTGCGCCAATGCCTGATTCAGAAACGATTTTAAATAAGCCGATTGCCGAAGTGTTTGGCACATGGCAGCCTCCGCAAAGCTCCAAACTGTAGTCGCCTACTTGCACGACGCGGACGATATCCCCATATTTTTCGCCGAATAAAGCCATTGCGCCCATCGCTTTTGCTTCCGCAAGCGGTTTATAGAAAATATCGACAGGAATGCTGCGCCAAATTTTTTCGTTGACAATCGCTTCAATGCGCTCTAGCTCCTCCGGTTTCACTTGTCCGAAATGTGAGAAGTCAAAGCGCAAGCGGTCTGGGGCGACTAGCGATCCCGCTTGGTTGACGTGCGGGCCAAGCACGTCTTTTAGCGCTTGATGCAATAAATGTGTCGCCGTATGATTTTTCACAATGTTCGCCCGTTTCGCTTCATCGATTCGCGCCGTGTATGTTTCGCCTTTTTTCACCGTTCCTTTTTCGACGATGATATGATGCAAATGTTGTCCGTTTGGCGCTTTTTGGACATCTTTTACAAACGCTCTCGTCGTTTCGTTTTCCAGCCATCCTTGGTCAGCGATTTGGCCGCCGCTTTCCGCGTAGAACGGCGTTACATCTAATATAATTTGCGCTTCTTCTCCTTCGCTTACTTCATCAGCAAGATTTCCATCTTTTACGATCACGGTTACTTCCGATTGCGCACATAGCTCGTCATAACCGATGAAACGGCTTTCGACTTTAATATCGCCGAGCACGCCGCCTTGCACTTGCATCGAGTCAACGTCTTGCCGAGCGGCGCGGGCGCGCTCCCGTTGGCGCTCCATTTCCCGTTCGAATCCTTCGTGATCGACTTTCATTCCTTCTTCTTGCGCGTATTCTTCCGTTAATTCCACAGGAAAACCATATGTGTCATAAAGGCGGAACGCATCTTCCCCGGAAATGACATCGCTGCCGCGCTCTTTTTCTTTTTGGATGACGCTTGCTAAAATCGCCAATCCTTCATGCAGCGTTTCATGGAAACGTTCTTCTTCGTTTTTGATAACTTTTTGAATAAACGCCGCTTTTTCTTTCACTTCCGGATAAAAATCACTCATGATTTCACCGACAACCGGCACTAACTCGTACATAAACGGACGCTCAATATGGAGGTGTTTTGCATAACGAACTGCGCGGCGCAGCAAGCGGCGCAACACATAGCCACGACCTTCGTTGGATGGAAGCGCTCCATCGCCGATAGCAAACGTGACCGTCCGGATATGGTCGGCAATCACTTTAAACGCCACGTCTTTTTCCGTATCGCTGCCGTACTTTTCCCCGGAAATTTTCTCTGTCGCGCGAATGATCGGCATAAATAAATCCGTTTCAAAATTTGTCGGCGCTCCTTGCAAAATCGAGCACATCCGCTCCAATCCCATGCCTGTATCAATGTTTTTCTTTGGAAGCGGCGTATACGTGCCGTCTGGATTATGATTAAATTGTGAAAACACGAGATTCCATACTTCTAAATAGCGATCGTTCTCCCCGCCTGGATACAATTCCGGATCATTCGGATCATTTCCGAACTCTTCGCCACGATCGTAAAAAATTTCCGTGTTCGGACCGCTCGGGCCTTCACCAATATCCCAAAAGTTTCCTTCCAAACGGATGATCCGCTCTTCCGGAAGGCCAATTTCTTTATGCCAAATTTCAAACGCTTCATCATCTTCCGGATGAATCGTTACCGACAATCGCTCTGGTTCAAAACCAATCCATTTTTCACTTGTTAAAAATTCCCATGCCCAATGGATGGCTTCCCGCTTAAAATAATCGCCGATCGAAAAATTTCCGAGCATTTCGAAAAATGTATGATGACGTGCCGTTTTCCCAACATTCTCAATATCGTTTGTGCGAATGGACTTTTGCACATTGCAAATGCGCGGGTTATCCGGAACTACGCGGCCATCAAAATATTTTTTTAATGTAGCGACACCGCTGTTAATCCACAGCAAAGACGGGTCGTCAACAGGAATGAGCGACGCGCTCGGCTCGACCGCGTGGCCTTTTTCTTTGAAAAAGTCCAAAAACATTTTCCTTACTTGTGCTGAAGTAAGCTTTTTCATCATAATCCTCCCTTTCTACGCCATATGGAACTTGAATATAAAAAACTCTCATCCCCTTCAGGGACGAGAGTTATGCTCGCGGTACCACCCTGTTTATGAACGTTAAGCCGTTCATCCCCTCTAACGCCGTAACGTGGCGATACGTCAGGTTTTGCCTGCGCTCCGGATTAGCGTTCTGTTACCCTTCATCTGGAATTTCTTTCAGCCACGGAAATTCCTCTCTGTGCGCGAACACGCGCTTTAAGATGGACTGTAACATACTCGATCCGTCATCGCGTTATGTATTCACTTTTTCATTGAATGATTATAGACAAGCGGCTTTTATTTGTCAATGCGGCCGATAATGTTCTTTCCAATGAAGAAGAGCGACTTTTAATACCGCAAGAAGCGGCACGGCAATAATAAGGCCAAGCACCCCCGCTATTTCCCCGCCAAAAAATAACGCAAACATAATCATAAGCGGATGCATGTGCAAACTTTTTCCGACGATCAACGGTGATAAAATATTGCCTTCCAAAAATTGAAGAAAAAAAATGATGGCAGAGACAATCAGCACCATTTTAAGCGAAACGGTAGCTGCCAAAATCACGGCGGGAACCGCCCCGATAATCGGTCCAAAATAAGGAATAACATTAGTTGCCCCAATAATAAACCCGAGTAAAAGCGGATATTCCATGCCCGCGATCCATAACGCAAGCGCAGCAACCGTTCCGATGATGAATCCTACAAACAATTGGCCGCGGATATAGTTGCCAAGCGATTCATCTACATCTTTCAAAAACGCAACTCCCGGTTCACGCCACCGTTTCGGAGTCATGTACCACACCGCTTTTTTCAGCTGATCGATATCTTTCAACATGTAAAAAACGATAAACGGAATGAGCAAAAACAACAGCGCGGAATTCACAAGCCCTTTTATTCCGTTCATAACCGCCGTTAACGCGTTCGCTGCCGCTTGTTCCAGCTGCATAAGCATCGCTTCGATTCTTGTATGAATCTCCATTGGCCATGCCGATGTTTCATTGTGGATTTGTTTTGTCCAGCTCCGGTATGTCTCCGCCAATGCCGGCAAGCTTTCGCTCAAGTCTTTTAGCTGTTGGATGAACAACGGAATTCCTTTATAAAAGCCGTAGCCCACGCCGCCGAAAAAAAGAAAATAAATCAATAAAATCGCCATCCAGCGCGGAATGCCTTGTTCATGAATGTATTCCACCAACGGATGCAATAAGTATGTAATAAACGCGGCGATAAAAAATGGAATAAGTGCAGCAATAAATAAATGCACAACCGGCAGCCATACTTCCTTCATGCGAACAATTAAGTAAATCATCATAACAACAAGCAGCCATTTGCTCACGCGAATGATGGACAACCATTGCTTCTCCCCCATGGCAGCACCTCCTATCGTTAGTGTAGGAGCAGAAAGCAGAATTATACAAAAAAGCGCCAATTCCCGTAAGGAACAACAGGAATTGGCGCTTGCTTATTTTTAACGAATCGCTTTCGCTAAACGGCGGCGCATTTTTTTCATGGAACGATTGTTCAGCCAATCGTTACGTTGTGCTAACTGGTAAGCAGCAACTCCTAATCCTAACGCTAACAAAGAGGTCATTGCACGATTCATGCTCGTTCCCTCCTAAAATCGGATCGTGCGCTCATGTTCATCGAACAAGTCGTCTAACGAGCTTAACGTCCCGTCTTCCTCGACTTGATGTGCGTGAATCATCCCTTTTGCAACAGAAAGCTCGATAAAGCAATCCCAGCAATAATATTGGTTGACACCGATTTTACCTAAATTTTTACTTTTGCAATTTGGGCAAATGAGCACAAACAGCCACTCTCCTTATATCGTTGTGTTTACAATAATCGCTTCTTCCCCGACCGTAAAGGGAACAGCGTCCATTCGCTTTTTCCCTTCCGTCAAATCAGCAAAAAAACCTTCTGTAATTTCATATCCTCCGATTATGCCCAATTGCCCGTGAAAATATACATCTTCCAACAATCCAAGCTTCCGGCCGTCCACGGTCATCACCGGTTTTCCGGCAATTCCGCGTTCGCTGTAAAGAGAGTAGCCAGTTTGCAAAGAAGAAAGCGATCGTAAAAGCGCAGCATCATTAACGACGACCCCATCCGCTCCAAACGCTTGAATGCCGTGAAGCGGAAGATACCGATGGCGCGCAAACCACCCTTTGCTTTCGACGATAAATCCTTGGACTTTTCCCGTATTGGTAAAGCAAATGTCGCTTATTTTTCCAATAGTTTTCCCTGTTTTTTGCTCATATACGGGAAGCCCTTTCATATGTGAAAATGTCCGCAAAGATCTCTCCACCTTTCCGGCATATTTAGCTTGGCTAGTTATCCATAAAATCATACGGTGAAACGTTTTCCATTCCGATGTTCGCGTCTTCCATCGGCAGTTCTCCCTCTACAGCAGGCACAAGGGATTTTCGCAATTTTTCCATCAGCGTTGTTTGCCGGGAGCCATCATCGCTGCGGGCAACCCCTAATTTAAACGCCTCTTCTTCGCCGCATAAAATTAAAAATTGTTTGCTTCTTGTCACAGCTGTATATAATAAATTTCGCTTTAACATGCGATAATAGCTTTTGACAACCGGCAAAATGACAATCGGAAACTCGCTTCCTTGCGATTTATGAATCGAACAGCAGTACGCGTGCGTAATTTGCGACAAATCTTGCCGCGAATACGTCACCTCGATGCCATCAAAAGAAACGACGACTAAATCTTGCTTTTCCGTATTTTCTTTCGCGTAAAAAATGGCGACAATTTCCCCGATGTCCCCATTAAACACATTGTCATCAGGCTGATTGACAAGCTGGAGCACCTTATCGCCAACTCGATATACGACATCGCCAACCGAAAGTTCCCGCTTTTTCTCGGATTTCGGGTTAAACAAATCTTGCAGCACTTGATTGAGGCGGTCAATTCCAGCAGGACCGCGATACATCGGAGCAAGCACTTGTATATCTTTTACGGAGAAGCCTTTTTTGCGCGCGTTATCGGCAATTTGCCGAACAACTTCAGCAACTTGCGAAGTTTGGCAGCGAATGAATGAGCGGTCCGCCTTTGGCGTGGTTAAATCCGGAGGAATGACCCCGTTTTTCATTTGGTGCGCCAATTCGATAATCGAGGAACCTTCCGCTTGCCGATACACTTCAGTTAGCCGAATGGTCGGGATGACGCCCGCTTGCAACAAATCTTTTAACACTTGTCCCGGTCCGACAGACGGCAGCTGATCTTCATCGCCGACGAGAATCACTTGCATGCCGTCCGGAATCGACTTAAATAACTGATTGGCCAGCCACGTATCAACCATCGACATTTCATCAACGATCAAAAGCTTGCCGCTAATGGGCTCGTCCTCATCATGCGTAAAACCTTCCGCCCCATTCCATCCGAGTAAACGATGAATCGTCACCGCAGGCAATCCCGTCGCTTCGCTCATTCTCTTTGCCGCTCTTCCCGTCGGCGCGGCGAGCAAAATCGGAAACGGATCGTCTTTCGTGTAATCTTTCGGATCGAGGGAAAAACCGTGCAAATCAGCGAAAATTTCTACGATCCCTTTGATCACCGTCGTTTTTCCGGTGCCAGGGCCTCCGGTCAAAATAAACAGCGGGGAAGAAAGCGCTTGTCGAATCGCTTCTTTTTGCGAAGGGGCATATTGAACGGATAAACGTTCCTCCAGCCTTCCGAGCGCCAATAAAAACTCCGATTCCGGAAACGCCATTACCGCTTCCGTTTGCTGTAACAGGCGCTTCACATTTGTCACGATCCCTTTTTCGGCAAAATAAAGCGACGGAATATAAAATTTTTCGTCTTCATTGATTAACTTGCCTTCCTCGGCAAGCATTAACAACATTTGTCCGATCACTTCTTCACTGATCGTTTCGTTTCGCTTTGCTTCCAAAAGCTGTTTGACGTTTCCGATGAGCTGCCTTTCTGTCACATACACATGCCCTTCTTGGAGGCAATTCTGTTCAATTACAAACAAACACGCGGCGCGGATGCGCGCAGGATGATTGCCGGAAATGCCAAGCCGGTAGCCTAATTCGTCGGCGCGGCCAAATCCGATTCCTTCGACATCTTCGACAAGCTGGTAAGGGTTTTGCTGGATCACGGAAAGCGCTTCATCTTGGTATACTTGATAAATTTTCATCGACAACTGCGGACCAAAACCAAATTGGGAAAGCGCGATCATCGTTTGCTCCAGCCCTTCATGAGCGCGCAACGCATCATACAGCTCTTTTGCTCTTTGCTTTGACAACTTCGGAACATCGTCCAATACGCTAGGGTCTGCTAAAATTTTGGAAATCGCGTTTTCGCCAAGCGCTTCGACGATCGCTTTTGCCGTTTTTTTCCCGATTCCTTTAAACAAATTGCTTGACAAATAGTGAATGATACCGTCCTTTGTGTTTGGGAATTGCTTGCGAAAATGCGCTACGACATATTGCCTGCCAAACTTCGGATGGTCACGAAATTTCCCGTAAAAAATATACGTATCATGTTCGTTCATTTTTGGGAAATATCCGGTGACAACAACTTCTTGTTCATCGTACGCTTCGTTCGTTTCCTCGACTCGGACGCGAACAACGGAATAGAGGTTCGCTTCATTATGAAAAATGGTGGAAATATAGGATCCTTTAATAAACGATGTTTCCCCGAAAACAAATGATTCCGGTTGCTGCATGGAATCCCCTGCCCTTTTATCGTTGTAGCGCTTTTTCCATCATCTTTTTCCCATATCCGGCGAGCAAATGATCCGGCTGGATCCGTAGTGCGGTCGTAAACATTTTTAGCGCTGTCTTTACATCATCTTTATATGCATAGATAACCCCTAAATTATAATACGCATCGGCATGGCGTTCATCTAACTCGATCGTTTTTTGAAAATAGTTCATCGCTTCATCAACAAATTCAAGCTGCGCAAGGCACAGTCCAAGCTGAAACACCGCCTCGACGTCTCGCTCGTTCAACTCCACTGCTCTCTGTAAATACGGCAGCGCAAGGCGCGGCGTTTCCAAATGCATCAATGACATTCCGAGCATGAAAAAGACGTCTCCGTCGTTTAGCCCCTTCTGAATCGCTTGTTCAAACATATCCTTCGCTTGCGCAAACTGCTGGCGCTTGTAATAGACAGACCCCATTCCATAGTATGCCGCCGCCGCGTTGCTATCGAGCTCCATCGCTTTTTTGAAAAAGTTAAGCGCTTTTTCCTCTTCCCCAGCCGCGGCCAACACGGTGCCAAAATTGATGTAGCCAACTGGATCATTCGGGTTTTCTTCAATCGCCTCATGAAAACATTTTATCGCTTCTTCATAATTTCCTTCTTGCATATATGCGATTCCCGCGCGGTTTTTCTCACCCATTTTCCTTTCACTCCTTACGCTCATTGTAGCACATATGTTCGTAATTTTCTATTAATTACATAAAAACCTCAACCCGCATAAGAGTTGAGGTTTTCGTGTTGCATCTTCCCGAAAATATGCCGCATTCCGCCTTTTTTAGGCGACATACCAAAGTTTTTCGCCATTGCGGAACACTTTATCGATCGTTCCGCCGCCAAGACATTCCTCACCGTTGTAAAATACGACCGCTTGCCCCGGCGTAACAGCGCGAACCGGCTCATCAAAGACGACTTCCACTTTTTCATCGTCGATAATATGCACAACAACGCCTGTATCCGGCTGACGATAACGGAATTTTGCCGTGCATCGGAACGATTTTGGCGGTTTGCGGTCCGACACCCAGTTGACATTTGTCGCAATAAGCGAAGTCGAATACAAATATTCATTGTTAAACCCTTGTGCGACGTACAAAATATTTTCTTTTACGTTTTTGCCGACCACAAACCATGGCTCACCGTTTCCGCCAATACCAAGACCGTGGCGCTGCCCGATCGTATAGTACATCACGCCGTCATGCTTTCCTTTCACTTCGCCGTCCAGCGTTTGCATAATGCCCGGCTGTGCTGGCAAATAGCTGCTTAAAAATTTTTTAAAGTCCCGTTCGCCGATAAAGCAAATTCCCGTGCTATCTTTTTTTGTCGCCGTTGCAAGGCCTGCGTCTTTCGCGATTTGCCGCACTTGCGCTTTTTCAAGATGGCCGATCGGAAACATCACTTTCGACAGCTGTTCTTGCCCTAATTGGTTCAAAAAATACGTTTGATCTTTATTTTGGTCGACGCCACGCAACATTTTATATTCGCCGTCGCGGTACTCGACGCGGGCGTAATGGCCGGTCGCCACATAATCGGCGCCGATCGATAAGGCATGTTCTAAAAATGCTTTGAATTTAATTTCTTTGTTGCACATCACATCAGGGTTCGGAGTTCTCCCCGCTTTATATTCATCCAAAAAGTACGTAAACACTTTATCCCAATATTGTTTTTCAAAATTAACAGCATAGTACGGAATGCCAATTTGATTGCAGACGCGCACGACATCTTCATAATCTTCCGTCGCCGTGCAAACGCCGTTTTCATCTGTATCGTCCCAGTTTTTCATAAAGATGCCGATAACATCGTACCCTTGCTGTTTTAAAAGCAACGCCGCCACCGATGAATCGACTCCACCCGACATTCCGACAACGACGCGCGTATCTTTTGGGGCTTTATTCACCTTATTCCCTCCCATCTACTTCGTTGTTAATCTTTTCACAATTTTTACTGTTTCCGTTGCCGCCTTGGCAATTTGTTCCTTCGTGTTGCCTAAGCCGAAACTAAAGCGAACGGAAGAACGAATGCGCTCCGATTTCTTGCCAAACATCGCCACAAGCACGTGCGACGGATCAATCGAACCAGCGGTGCACGCGGAACCGCTTGAAGCTGCTATTCCCGCCAAATCAAGATTGACAAGCATCGATTCAACGTTCGTTCCCGGAAACGCGACATTAACGATATGCGGCAAGCAACGGTCTTCGCTTCCGTTGACAGCGTAAGAAATGCCTGACTCCGCAAAAATAGACAGCATCGTCTCTCTCAGCAAGCGGTACTCTTGTTGCTTGTCGGACATCGTCTCTTGCGCAATTTCCACCGCTTTGGCAAATCCAACGATACCTGCTACATTTTCCGTTCCGGCGCGACGTTTTCGCTCTTGTTCTCCACCATAAAAAAGCGGGGAAAGTTTTACTGTCTCACGGGCATATAAAGCGCCGATCCCTTTTGGTCCATTGATTTTATGGGCGGAAACAGACAATAAGTCAATATGATAGTCGTTCACACGAATCGGAACAAGCCCATATGCTTGTACCGCGTCTGTGTGAAAATAAGCTTGGTGATCTTTTAACAGTTCGCCGATCTCGCGAATAGGCTGCAATACGCCGACCTCATTGTTGGCAAACATAATGGAAACGAGAATCGTATCATCGCGAAGCGCTGCCTTGACATCTGCTGGCGAAACGTTCCCTTGTTCATCAACCGGAAGATAAGTTACTTCAAATCCTTGTTTTTCTAAATATTGGCATGCACGCAAGACAGCATGATGCTCAATCATCGATGTAATAATATGGCGTCCGCGATGGCGATTAGCCATCGCCGTTCCGATCAGCGCGATGTTATCTGCCTCCGTTCCGCCACTGGTGAAAATGATTTCCGATTCTTTCGCGCCAAGACTTGCTGCCACAACGGCTCTTGCTTCATCGACCGCCTGCCGGCTTTGTCTTCCGAAAAAATGAATGCTCGATGGATTTCCAAACACTTCGCTCATCAGCGGAATCATGCATTTTACCACATCAGGATGAACAGGCGAGGTAGCGGCATGATCTAAATAAATTCGGTTCAATGATCATTCTCCTTTCGCGGTTAAATATAAAACATGTATGCTCCATCATCGCCTTCACTATATTTCGCCAAATCTTCCAACGTCGTGCTGTCCAACACTTCCTCGACAGCATCGCGAACGCGAATCCATAATTCCCGTTTTGCCGGTTCTTCCTCATCCAACTCTTCCACAGGGCTAATCGGTCCTTCTAAAACACGAATGACATCCCCTGCCGTAATTTTTGCCGGATGGTCTGCAAGCACGTATCCGCCATATGCTCCGCGGATGCTTTTGACAAGCCCAGCATTTCTCAGCGGCGTGACAAGCTGCTCCAAATAATGTTCGGACAAATTGTTCGCTTTTGCAATCGAACGCAACGAAATCGGGCGATCTCCATACTTTTTTGCCAGTTCAATCATAATCGTTAATCCATATCTGCCTTTTGTCGAAATCTTCATCTTATTCCCCCTAACGACTCAAACCGTGTGTTCTTACATGAATTTGCCTCATTAACATCCGCACTGTTGCGCGCCGACATTGCGGCAAAGCAATGCCCGTTACCGATCCAATCATCACGCAAAATATTAACGTCCCAATCGATACCGGTCCTCCTAAAACCCAGCCGAAAAAAAGAACAAGTCCTTCCATCGCGATCCGGATATATTGCACTTTCCAACCTGTCAGCTCCGTCAATGCAAGCATTAAACTGTCGCGCGGGCCTGCTCCGATATTAGCCGAAATATATATTCCCATTCCATAGCCCGTAATCACAATCCCGACAAGCAGCATAACCAACTTGCCGATCAACGTATGGGGAGTTCGCAAATACGGAATCATCATATACAAATCAATAAAAATACCGACAAAAATCATATTGAGAAAAGCGCCAATTCTCGGAAATTGTTTTAAAAGCAAAGCGGAAGCCGTTAAAACGGCAACGCCAACAATCATCGACCACGTTCCAATTGTCAAGCCGAATTTCCGATATAATCCGATATGCAGCACATCCCACGGTGCGCATCCGAGATCCGCTTTAATCGTTAATACGATGCCAAACGACATAATCAATAATCCGACAAAAAAAATTCCCCATTGAAGACCTTGCGCATGTTCGCGATAAGAATGGGTCATACTCTCACCTCAATTATACAAATAAATCGATTGTCATTATATCATAAAATTTCATTTCCTTCATTTGCGAAAACTACTTCGTTGTTTTAACTGTTCTAATCGTTCATATACTTTCGCGTAATATCGTTCGTCTCCGTTTTCCTTCGGTGAATAATATTTTACACCCAACAACTCATTTGGCAAATATTGCTGAAAAACCCAGCCGTTCGGATAATCGTGTGGATATTGATACCCTTTTCCATGGCCTAGCACGCTTGCCCCTTTATAATGAGCATCTTTTAAATGATCAGGAATATCTCCGATTTTTCCGTTGCGCACATCATGAATTGCCGCATCAAGCGCCTTATAGGCAGAATTCGATTTTGCGCTTAAACATAGCTCGATCGTAACAACAGCAAGCGGAATTCTCGCTTCTGGCAGCCCTAATCGCTCCACCGCGGCAATCGCCGCCTGCACTTTCACACCCATCATCGGATTGGCGAGTCCGATATCTTCGTACGCAATCACAAGCAGCCGTCGGCAAACAGCGGCCAAATCCCCGCCTTCTAACAAACGCGCTAAATAATGCAGCGCCGCGTCCACATCGCTGCCGCGAACGCTTTTTTGAAACGCGGATAAAAGCGAATAGTACGTATCCCCTTTCTTATCATGGGTAAACCCGCGATTTTCTACACATTCTCTTACCGTTTGCTCATCAACACGAATTTGACCGTCTTCCTTTTGTGAGGCATATACGATTGTTTCCAACAAATTTAATGCTAAACGGGCATCTCCGCCTGACGCTTCCGCAACCATGGAAAGCAGCCGCTCTTCCATGTCAATCGCAAGCGCTCCTAATCCCCTGTCGCGATCCTGTAAAGCCCGATGTAAAAGCACAAGAATATCGGCAGGCTCAAGCCGCTTCAATTGCTTAATTTGCCCGCAGCGGCTGCGGATGGCCGGATTTACTTCATGAAACGGATTCTCCGTCGTTGCGCCGATGAGCGTAATCAGCCCTTGCTCGATGTGGGGAAGCAAATAATCTTGCTGCGCCTTATTAAAACGATGAATTTCATCAATAAACAAAATAACATTGCCTGTCAGTTTCGCTGTTTCCACTACTTCTTCCATCTCTTTTTTTCCCGAAGCCGTAGCATTAATCGCAAAAAAATCGCGCTGCACGGTTCCAGCAATCGCATGCGCCAGCGACGTTTTCCCCACTCCCGGTTCGCCATATAAAAGAAGCGAAGGAACGTGGCCGTTTTTAATCATTTTGTATAACGCGGTATGCGGGCCGATAATATGTTGTTGCCCGACAATCTCGTCGATGTTTCTCGGTCTCATCCGAACAGAAAGCGGTTCTGAAGCAAACAGCATAGGCATCCCTCATTTCGTCTGACAGCATAAATCCTTGTTAATTCATCTCCTACCCATTTCATCTAGGTTCAACCGCTTCATGAAAATATAGAGACAGCGGTTCATCTTTCAGTTTCCAGTGGGTTTTTTCATCATTCCGCACTGTTTTGCATCGATGTAATATACCTTCTTTTGCGTGGACATCATGCGCTCATATTCAATTGTCTTCTCCTTTGTTAATTATAATGGATTTTTTTTTTGAAAAAAATGAAACAACTATACGAACTATAACGTAAAGAGTAAGGGAATTCAATAAAACGAGCCATCCTTCATATCGGTATGAAACAGAAATGCAAAATGAATAATGGCAATAGCTTTATTTTAACCCTTCGATTGATCTGATTCGAATTCATTTCAAACAGATAAATTCAAATGCAGATGCCGCTAATTTTATAGGATAGCAGCGAGAAAATGGAATCATTCGAGAGATATAGATTTTAAGGGCAAAAAAAGACTTCCCGATTTCAGGAAGCCTGTGGATACGAGGGTTATGCGATCCGGTTACGAAAGCCATCATTGCTGAAAAGGATGGGAACATAAACCAAGCAAGAATCTTTTTTCTGAAATAACGTTCTGCATATACGCATGCAAAATAATGATTAAACCACCGATAAATCGTTCAATTTGCTTTCCGTAAATGTCCATTAAAGATATTTTATAAAATTGTTTGGTTTCCACATACATCTTATGAATCAATTCATTAATGGCTTGCTCGTTCATATATTGCTAAAATTATTGTAACGAATTAATCATGCGAAAATGGAAAACTACGGGAGGTTGAAAAAATGCTAGACCGAATTATTCATTTTTCCTTAAACAACAAATTTGCTGTTTGGCTGCTTGCCATCATTGTTATGGCAGCAGGCTTATATTCAGGAATGACGATGAAACTTGAAACCATACCGAATATTAACACGCCAGTGATTAGTGTCGTTACGACCTATCCGGGAGCAACCCCAGAAGAAGTAGCAAATAAAGTGACGATACCGATTGAAAAAGCTGTAAAAAATTTAAATGGGGTAGACATTGTTACTTCCACTTCTTTTCAAAATGCCTCATCTGTACAAATTACATATGATTATGAAAAAGATATAGATGAAGCGAAAAAAGAATTAGAAGAAGCATTAACGTCGATACAGTTTCCTGAAGGTGTGGACAAACCAAAGATTTCGAAAATAAGCTTTAATTCCATTCCGGTAATGGCGTTAAGCATTTCAGATAAAAAGGCGTCGCTAGCCGATCTTACAAAAATTGTGGAAGATGAGATTGTCCCATCATTGGAAAGAATTAACGGCGTTTCTTCGGTGCAAATTTCTGGCCAGCAAATCGAAGAAGTTCAAATCGCTTTTGATAACAAAAAATTGGCACAGCTTGGTTTAAATAAAGAAACAGTGCAAAATGTAATCAAAGGTTCCGATGTATCCTTTCCTCTCGGTTTGTACACGTTTAACGATAAAGAACAATCCGTTGTAGTAGATGGCAATATTACAACATTGGAAGAATTGAAGAATTTAGAAATCCCGATCATTCCACAAGCCAGCAGTCCAAATAATGGAATGAATGCAAATGCTGGAGGCACGGATCTTCAAGAAGGCCAATCGGCGCCCGACAACAACCATTCAGCAATCACACTAAACAATAACGCTGGCAACCAAACGATCGCGCGAAATAACCAAGCAAATGGCTTAAGCCAGCAAGCGCAAGGCCTTCCTACAGTAAAATTAGGTGAGATTGCTGATATTCAAGTCGTTGAAGAAGCGGAATCGATCTCAAGGACGAATGGAAAGGAAGCGATCGGCCTTCAAATTGTTAAAGCAGCAGATGCGAACACAGTAACTGTCGTCAATGAAATAAAAAAAGAATTAGATAAATTTGCAGATAAAATGGAAGGATTAGAAATCATAACAAGTTTTGATATGGCAACACCAATCGAAGAATCGATCAAAACAATGGTCGATAAAGCGTTATTTGGTGCTTTATTTGCAGCGCTCATTATCCTTTTATTCTTAAGAAACATTCGTTCAACTCTCATTGCCGTGATTTCCATCCCACTATCTGTCTTAATTGCTTTGTTCGTATTAAAGCAATTGGATATTACATTGAATATGATGACGCTTGGCGCAATGACGGTTGCGATTGGACGCGTCATAGACGATTCGATTGTTGTGATTGAAAATATTTATCGAAGACTGCATTTAAAAGAGGAAAAATTAAAAGGAAAACAGTTGATCCGAGAAGCAACAAAGGAAATGTTTATTCCGATCATGTCATCCACCATTGTCACGATCGTCGTGTTCCTTCCTCTTGGGTTAGTCAAAGGGATGGTCGGAGAATTATTTTTACCTTTTGCATTAACCATTGTTTTTGCTTTACTCGCTTCATTACTTGTTGCCATTACGATTGTTCCTTTAATGGGGCACACTTTATTCCAAAAAGAATTAAAAGGACAAAATGAGCATAAAAAAGAAAAACACGGAAAACTTGCAGGGCAATATAAGAAAATCTTAAATTGGTCATTAAATCATAAAATTGTAACAAGCCTCATTGCTGTATTCCTTCTTGTTGCAAGTGTATTTCTCGTCCCTGTGATCGGTGTCAGCTTTTTACCTGCTGATGAAGAAAAAATGATGGTCATTACCTATAAACCGGCTCCAGGAGAAACGCTAGAGCAAGTAAAAGAATATACGTTTGAGGCAGAAAAATATTTCTTAAACAAAAAGAATGTGAAAACAGTACAGCTTTCTGTTGGCAGCGAAAACCCGATGAATCCTGGGGATACCAACAGTGCAATGATGTTCGTTGCTTATGATGATGACACTCCAGATTTTGATAAAGAAAAAGAACAAGTGATTAAAGACCTTCAAAGAAAAGTAAAACAGGGAGAGTGGCAACAACAAGATTTCTCCGGTAATGCAGGCAGCAATCAACTAGTATACTATGTGTATGGGGAAAGCAGAGAAGAACTGGAGCCAATCGTTAATAAAATCCAAGATCTTATGAAAAAGGAAAAAGATTTAACGAAAATCGACTCCAGTATTTCAGAAACCTATGATGAATTTACGTTAGTGGTTGATCATGACAAATTAAGCAAACTTGGCTTAACAGCAGCGCAAATTGGCTCAGCACTAATGCCAACAAGACAGAATCCAGTTATAACAACGATTGAAAAAGACGGAAAAGAATTGAATGTATATTTTAAAATGGAAGAACAAAGCCATAAAAGTATCAATGATTTAACAAATCAAAAGATTCCATCTCCACTCGGATTTGAAGTGCCAATTAAAGAGTTAGTGGAAGTGAAGAAAGGGAAAACGTCTGATACGATTACCCGTCGGGATGGAAAAATTTATGCAGAGGTTAGCGCTCAAGTAAAAACAAAAGACGTATCCAAAGTGGCGGCAAGCTTACAAAAAGAAGTGGATAAGATTAAGCTGCCTAAAAATGTTGAAATATCAACAGGCGGCGTAACCGAAGACATTACCGAAACATTTACTCAATTAGGATTGGCGATGATAGCAGCGGTTGCGATCGTCTATTTTGTCCTTGTTGTCACATTTGGCGGCGCACTTACACCGTTCGTCATCCTATTCTCATTACCATTTACCATTATTGGGGCATTATTGGCTCTCTTCATAACGGATGAGACCATTAGTGTTTCAGCGATGATCGGTGCTCTTATGTTAATCGGCATTGTCGTAACCAATGCGATCGTATTGATCGACCGTGTGATTCATAAAGAAAAAGAAGGACTAAGCACAAGAGAAGCTTTGCTTGAAGCCGGAGCAACTCGTCTACGTCCAATCTTAATGACTGCACTCGCAACAGTTGGAGCATTAATACCGCTAGCGGTAGGAATGGAAGGCAGCGGATTAATTTCGAAAGGAATGGCTGTGACCGTTATGGGTGGATTAACAAGCTCCACATTGCTGACACTGTTAATTGTTCCAATCGTATATGAATCATTAAGCAAATTTAGAAGAAAGAAATTCCGAGAAATAGAAGAATAATTCATGCGGAAAGGCACCAGAGAAAAATCTGGTGCCTTTTTCGATAATGGTTATTTTGATGATGGCAGGAATGAACATTGTAAGCAAACAGCAAATCCCGGAGTTGTCATGAGCAGATCCATTAAAAAATGATTAGCAAACTTTCAACTTGGATAAAATAATATAAAGTTTAATTGCAGTATGAGGAAAGAATATAATTTATCTAAATTTATTGCGGGGTGTAGCGAAATGAAAACTCGACAAGACGCTTGGACTCATGAAGAAGATATCTTATTGGCGGAGACAGTGTTGCGCTATATTCGCGAAGGGGGCACGCAGCTTGCTGCGTTCGAAGAAGTCGGCGATCGCCTAAACCGGACAGCGGCAGCATGCGGATTTCGCTGGAACGCCGAAGTGCGCAAACGATACGTGGAAGCGATTGACTTAGCGAAAAAACAGCGAAAAGAACGAAAACGGGCATTAGAGCGAGCGAAAAAAATGCAGCAAGCAGAAAATAAAGCGCAGCCGCTTTCAACCAATCTCGCCGCTTTTCAACAAGAAACATCCGCCTTCCTTCCGGTCCCTGCCATCACACTCGAACAATGCATCGCTTTTTTGCAAACGTTAAAATCCGATGAGGAACATTTGGAAATGATCAAAATGGAAAACGAACGGCTAAAACACGAAAACGCGCAATTGCGGTCGCACAATGAAAAACTGCAAAAAAAGTTGGAGCGTCTGGAAAAACAACAATCCACTGTTAAAGAAGACTATGAAGCATTAGTCAAAATTATGGAACGCGCTCGCAAATTGATCTTAGAAGAAGAGTATGGCGTACAGCCAGCCCATATTTTCCGAATGGACAAAAACGGAAATCTAGAACACATCGCCAAATCTTGATAAAAAACGTCGCAGAGTGTTTTCTGCGACGTTTTTTATTCTTCCCCGACCCGATAAATTTTAATATCTTTCAATAGTTCACGCACAACGTATGAAGCCATAATAAGCCCAGCTACCGATGGAACAAACGCGTTCGAAGATGGCGGCATTTGCGCCTTGCGGATCGGTGATTGATCATTGCCGACCACCTTGCGGACATCTTCGCGAATAATAATCGGCTTTTCATCGGAAAAGACGACAGGAATGCCTTTCCGAATCCCTTCTTTACGCAATTTCGCGCGAATCACCTTCGCAATCGGATCGGTATGCGTTTTGGAAATATCGGCGATGCGGAAGCGCGTCGGATCCATTTTGTTGGCAACGCCCATGCTCGAAATAATCGGGATGTTGCGCTTTAAACACTCTTTCATTAAATGGACTTTATAGATGATCGTATCGGAAGCATCGATCACAAAATCAAGATCATAGCTGAAAAATTGTTCATACGTTTCTTCTGTATAAAACATTTGCAATGCGATGACTTCGCATTCCGGGTTAATATCGGCAATGCGTTCTTTCATTAATTCCACCTTTGGACGACCGATTGTGGAAAGAAGTGCATGAATTTGTCGGTTAATATTTGTAATATCAACATTATCCCGATCCACAAGAACAAGGCGGCCGATACCGGAACGCGCCAACGCTTCGACAGCGAAGGAACCGACTCCTCCGACGCCAAGAACGGCAACCGTCGCATTTTTTAATTTTTCCAAGCCTTCTTTTCCAATTGCCAACTCGTTACGCGAAAATTGGTGTAACATCTATACCCTCCGTTGCATGTTCTTGTTTTCATATCGCTTTTTATCCTACAATAACGAACAGCGAAATTTCAATCTAATTTTTATGTAAAACAAAAATAAAATCCCTATGTAAAGCATCGCCTTTACATAGGGAAATTTGGCAAATGATACGTAGAGCAATCACACGCGTAAGTCCCAATCGTGCCGTCGATGCCTTCGTTTTGAACCCGCTCCCAAGCAGGTGGGTGCCCTGTTCCAAGGTTTGCACGTCCTTGAACGCTAAAGGCATGTACGCCGCTTGGAAACTCCGGGCTCCCGCATAACTTATTGTTCGGTCAAAACAATAGGTTATACGACGAACACATCAGGACTAATTTTTTACTAAATTGTATCATACACTTTGCATCTTTGCAATGAATAGCAAATATCGCTCACTCTGTTTTTTCTCGCTGAACGACTAGACGCAATTCTTCCAACTGTTGCTCGCTAACCGGGCTTGGCGCCTCTGTCAGCAAGCAGCTTGCGCTAGCTGTTTTCGGAAATGCGATCGTATCGCGCAAGTTCGTTCGTCCCGCTAGCAGCATAACAAGGCGGTCCAATCCAAGCGCGATGCCGCCATGCGGCGGGGTCCCGTATTCAAAAGCTTCTAATAAGAAACCAAATTGTTTGCGCGCTTCCTCTTCCGTAAATCCTAGGGCGCGGAACATTTTTTCTTGCACTTCCCGCTCGAAAATACGCATCGAACCGCCGCCGAGCTCATAACCGTTTAACACAAGGTCATACGCTTGCGCTCTTACTTTTTCCGGATTTGTCTCTAATTGCGGCAAATCTTCGCGAACCGGCATGGTAAACGGATGATGCGCCGCGTAATAACGCCCATCTTCTTCGTCATATTCTAATAGCGGCCAGTCGACAATCCAAAGAAAGTTAAATTTCGTTTCATCAATTAAATTCAAATCTTTTCCAAGTTTTAAACGCAACGCGCCGAGCGCATCAGCGACAACTTCTTTCCGATCAGCGACAAACAGCAATAAATCGCCGGCTTCTGCCGCAAGCGTTGCGACAAGCCCTTTTTGCTCTTCTTCTGTGAAAAATTTGGCGATCGGCCCTTTCAATCCGTCTTCTTCCACTTTCAGCCATGCTAGCCCTTTTGCACCGTAACGCGCGACAAACTCGGCTAGAGCATCAATATCTTTGCGCGAATATGTACTTGCCGCCCCTTTGACATTAATCGCCTTCACTTGTCCTCCGTTTGCGACGGCACCCGCAAATACTTTAAAGGAAGAATGTTTCACGATTTCCGATACATCGACAAGCTCTAAACCAAAGCGGGTATCCGGCTTGTCCGAACCGTAACGGCTCATCGCTTCATCATAAGACATGCGCGGAAACGGAAGGGAAACTTCCATCCCTTTTGCCACTTTCATCACATACGCCATCATCCGTTCCGTTAACTGCATAATCTCTTCTTGACTCATAAACGATGTTTCGATATCGATTTGTGTAAACTCCGGCTGGCGGTCTGCGCGCAAGTCTTCATCGCGAAAACAGCGGGCAATTTGATAATATCGTTCAAATCCAGCCACCATCAACAATTGCTTAAAGATTTGCGGCGACTGCGGAAGCGCGTAAAACTCGCCGGGATGAACGCGGCTTGGCACTAAATAGTCGCGCGCTCCCTCTGGCGTGCTTTTCGTCAAAATTGGTGTTTCCACTTCCAAAAAGCCTTCTCCGTCCAAAAAGTCGCGAATCGCTTTTGTCACGCGGTGCCGCAATTGCAAAGTGCGAAACATCACCGGGCGGCGCAAGTCTAAATAACGATATTTAAGGCGCACTTCTTCAGCTACGTCTGTTTGGTCAGCGATGGTAAACGGCGGCGTTTTCGCCTCGTTAATGATCGTTACGCGTTCTGCTTGAATTTCAATTTTTCCTGTTGGAATATTTGGATTGATCGTTCCCTCTTCGCGGGCAACAACGGTTCCTTCCACGCTCAGCACGTATTCATTCCGCACTTTTTCCGCCACATGTAACGCTTCTTTCGACACTTCCGGGCTGAACACGACTTGCACGATTCCCGTCCGGTCGCGAAGATCGATGAAAATCAGTCCGCCAAGGTCGCGGCGCTTTTGCACCCAGCCTTTTAAAACGACTTTTTCGCCAACCGCTTTCTCGGTAATTTCCCCGCAATAATAAGTCCTTCCAAACACGCCTGCAATCCCTCCTACGACAATCGTTCTTTTAAATAATCAACGATAGAATGCAGCGGCACTTCCGTCTGCTCGCCTGTGCTCATCTCTTTTACGTTGATGACTTCTTTCGCAAGTTCATCATCGCCGAGAATCGCGACAAACTTCGCGCTTAAACGATCCGCCGCTTTCAATTGCGCCTTGATTTTCCGGTCTTGATAATCTTTATCAGCGACAATTCCCGCTTTCCGCAGTTTGTGAACAAGCGGCACGGATTCCTCTTTTGCTTTTTCGCCAACAGCGACAATGTAGCAGTCAATGCCGCGGCTAACCGGCAGCGCAACTCCTTCCGCGTCTAAAGCAGCCAACAGCCGTTCAATGCTTAGGGCAAAGCCAATCCCTGGCGTTTCCGGCCCGCCTATTTCTTGCACTAATCCGTTATAGCGGCCGCCGCCGCATAACGTCGTAATCGCGCCAAATCCTTCCGCATCGCTCATAATTTCAAACGTCGTATGGTTGTAATAGTCCAATCCGCGCACGAGACGAGAATCTACTTCAAATGGGATTCCTAATTTCGTCAAGTAAGCTTTTACTTTTTCAAAATAATGGCGCGATTCCTCGTTTAAATAATCGAGAATCGATGGCGCTGTCGCCATTAATTCATGGTCACGGTCCTTTTTGCAGTCTAAAATGCGAAGCGGATTTTTTTCGAGACGCACTTGGCAATCTTCGCAAAGCTCGTGAATCCGGTTTTGGAAATGATCAATCAACGCTTGGCGATGCGCCTTTCTGCTTTCTATGTCGCCTAAGCTGTTAATAACAAGCTTTAATTTTTTTAATCCTAATGATTGGTACAACTCCATCGCCATCGCAATGACTTCCGCGTCAATCGCCGGATCATCGCTTCCAAGCGCTTCAACGCCGAACTGAACAAATTGGCGAAACCGCCCTGCCTGCGGCCGTTCATAGCGGAACATCGGGCCAATGTAATATAACTTAATTGGCTGATTCGGATCGCCATACATTTTGTTTTCAACAAATGAACGCACCACCGGAGCGGTCCCTTCCGGACGAAGCGTCATGCTTCTTCCCGCTTTGTCTTCAAACGTATACATTTCTTTTTGCACAATGTCGGTCGTATCGCCGACGCCGCGTAAAAACAATTCCGTATGTTCAAAAATCGGCGTGCGAATTTCGCGATAATTGTAACGCCTGCAAATGTCCCGCGCTATTTTTTCGACATATTGCCATTTTTCCACTTCACCAGGCAAAATGTCTTGCGTTCCTCGTGGAATTTGAAAAGCCATGACAAACCTCCTTACATCCAAAATAAAAACGCCCTTCTTCCCTATATAAAATAGGGACGAGAGCGTTATTCCCGTGGTGCCACCCTAATTGAAGCGAAATGCTTCCGCTTTTTACCGATAACGCGTGTCTCGCGTTCCCTTTTACTGGCGCAAACAGCACGTTCAAAGGGAAACCTACGGAGTGTCTTTCGTTAAGTCATCATGGAGAAATGCTTCCAGCCTAAGGCATTTCCTCTCTGGCCATGTGTATTCTTAACTACTTTTCTCCGTCATTGGTTGTTATTATGTATAATTTTTGTAACTTATCTTACGAATAAATATTCATTTTGTCAAGTTTTAAGAACGGGAGATTTGCTTTTTTAGTTTTTGTACGTCTCTTAACGTTATCCCAAATTCAGACGCCAATTCAAACGCGGTATGTTCCACCTCTTTTTTTATAAACTCATGAAAATCAATAGAAAACAATTCGCACACTTTTCGCTGCGCAAATTCTCCTTTAGCGCTATGCCGCATTTTGCTCATCCTTCCTTCTTGTTTCCACATCTTTTCTTTTATTTTTCCCACCTTGGCAAAAAATAAAAGAAAAATTTAGACGGTTTCAGAAGAAGGCAAAGCTTCAAGGATTCGTGTCAAAAACAACAAAAAACGATTTCACATCGATCTAATTTTATGGAAATAAAAGAAATTTTATCATATCTTAGAAGGATGAGCGTTAAAACATAAAAAAACGGGCGAACATTATTTGTTCCCCGCTTTTTCCTTGCTTTCGACAATCAACGTGACCGGACCGTCATTAATTAGTTCCACTTCCATTATCGCGCCAAACTTTCCTGTTTCGACACGAATGCCTTTTTGCCGAAGCGCTTCGTTCAACGCTTCATAAATTGGCAAAGCATGATCTGGCTTCGCCGCTTCCATAAAGTTCGGACGCCGGCCTTTTCGGCAATCGCCATACAAAGTAAATTGCGACACGGATAAAATGTCTCCGCCAACGTCCAGCACGGAAAGATTCATTTTTCCAGATTCGTCCTCGAAAATGCGCAAATGCGCGATCTTATCGGCAACAAACGCCGCGTCTTCGATCGTATCGCTATGAGTGACACCGACAAGAAGAACGAGGCCATGGCCAATAGAGCCGACAGTTTCGCCATTCACTGTCACTTTCGCGCGTTTTGCTCGTTGCACTACTACTTTCATTTCACTTTTCCTTTCTAATTGTTCATAATTCGTTGTACTGAGTAAATATCGGAAATTTGCTTGATTCGGTCGACAACCTTTTGCAAATGGCTAATATTGCGAATGGCAATCGTCATATGAATGGTCGCGATTTTATTGCGATGATCGGATTTTCCCGAAACAGCGGAAATATCCGTTTTTGTTTCATTCACTGCTTGTAGCACTTCGTTTAGCAACCCGCGCCGATCAAATCCGGTAATTTCAATCTCCACGTTATATTCGCGGTTGGATTTCGCGTCGCTTTCCCATTCCACCGAAATTAAGCGGTCCGCCGCTTCCTCTGACTGCACGTTCGGACAATCAACGCGATGAACCGAGATTCCGCGTCCTCTCGTAATAAAGCCGATAATTTCGTCGCCGGGAACCGGATTACAGCAGCGCGATAGACGAATAAGCAAGTTGTCCATTCCTTGAACGCGAATGCCGCAATCGCGTTTTTTCGCGATTGGCATTTTTGCTTCCGATATCGTTTCGGTCAATTTCTTCTGCTGTTCTTCCAAATCGCGTTGCTTTCGCCATTTGTCTGTTAAACGGTGAGCAATTTGCGCGGCGGTAATGCCGTGATAACCAACAGCGGCGTACATGTCTTCTTCATTCGAAAAATTGAATTTTTCCGCAACGCGCTTGACGTTTTCCGCCGTTAAAATTTCTTTCACATCAAACCCGAGGCTACGAACTTCTTTTTCAACAAGCTCTTTTCCTTTTTCAATATTTTCTTCGCGACGTTGTTTTTTGAAAAATTGGCGAATTTTATTTTTTGCGTGCGATGTTTGCGCAAGTTTCAGCCAGTCTTGGCTTGGCCCGTATGAATGTTTCGATGTTAAAATCTCGACAATGTCGCCTGTCTGCAACTTGTAATCAAGCGGAACCATTTTGCCGTTCACTTTAGCGCCGATCGTTTTATTGCCGATTTCCGAATGAATGCGGTATGCAAAATCAATTGGCACCGAGCCGGCTGGCAGTTCGATGACATCCCCTTTTGGCGTAAAAACAAACACCATATCGGAGAATAAGTCCATCTTTAACGATTCCATAAATTCTTCGGCGTTGCTCGCGTCGTTTTGCCATTCCAAAATTTCCCGGAACCACGATAGTTTTTCTTCGAACGAATTCGGTTTAATCGTCTTTCCTTCTTTATAGGCCCAGTGCGCGGCAATACCAAATTCAGCGATTTGATGCATTTCAAACGTGCGAATTTGCACTTCTAGCGGCTCGCCTTTCGGACCGATGACCGTCGTATGCAGCGATTGATACATATTTGGCTTCGGCATCGCGATGTAATCTTTGAAACGTCCCGGCATCGGCTTCCAACACGTATGAATAATGCCTAATACGGCGTAGCAGTCTTTAATGCTGTTCACAATGATGCGGACGGCGAGCAAATCGTAAATTTCATTAAATTGCTTGTTTTGCTTGACCATTTTGCGATAGATGCTGTAAATATGTTTCGGTCTTCCATAAATTTCACATGGGATAGAGACTTCGTTCAACCGTTCGCGCACTTCTTGAATGACTTCTTCCAAATATTGCTCCCGTTCGGCGCGCTTCTTCTTCATCAAATTGACAATGCGATAATATTGCTGCGGATTTAAGTAGCGAAGCGCGGTGTCTTCCAATTCCCATTTAATTTTTGAAATTCCAAGGCGGTGCGCCAATGGCGCAAAAATTTCCAACGTCTCATTGGCAATTCTCCGCTGTTTTTCAATCGGCAAATGTTTCAACGTCCGCATATTATGAAGGCGGTCCGCTAATTTAATTAAAATGACGCGGATATCTTGCGCCATTGCCAAAAACATTTTCCGGTGGTTTTCCGCTTGCTGTTCTTCTTGGGATTTATATTTAATTTTTCCCAGTTTCGTCACGCCATCAACGAGCATCGCCACTTCGCTGCCGAATTCCCGTTCCAAATCTTCTTTCATCGCTTCCGTGTCTTCGACAACATCGTGCAAAAATCCGGCCGCGATCGTGGCGGGATCCATTTTTAAATCAACTAAAATGCCGGCGACTTGAATCGGATGAATAATATACGGCTCTCCAGATTTGCGATATTGATCGCGGTGAGCGCGGTTGGCAAATTCATACGCCTTCTTAATAAATTCGACGTCCTTTTCCGACAAATAGCGGCTTGCCTGTTCAAAGACTTGTTCCGCTGTTAACACCTGTTCGTTGGCCATAGGATCAAATCACCTTTGCGTATAATAAAATCATATATTGATTACTATTATCATGAAAAATTTTTTTCATGTAAAGAGTTATGCAACTCTCGCTGCTGAACTGTAAAACAACCGTTAATAAGAAAGAGCACTCTTTGGAGTGCCCTTCTTATTTCTTAATTGTAACGAAATGATCGAATCATGTCGATGGTTAGAATTGCATAAGCGTTAAAATATCGTAACCTTCTAATTTTTTGCGCCCTTCCAACTCAGTAAGCTCGATCAAAAAGGCAATGCCAGCGACGACGCCGCCAAGCTGCTCAACAAGCTGAATCGTCGCGCGAATCGTTCCGCCTGTCGCTAATAAATCGTCTGTAATCAACACCCGTTGTCCTGGTTTAATCGCATCTTTATGCATCGTCAATACGTCTTTCCCATATTCAAGCCCGTATTCGACACGAACGACTTCGCGCGGAAGCTTTCCTTCCTTGCGCACCGGGGCAAATCCTACCCCAAGCGCATACGCAACAGGGCAGCCAATAATAAAGCCTCGCGCTTCCGGACCGACGACAATATCGATTTTCTTTTCGCGCGCATACTCCACAATTTGATCTGTTGCATATTTATACACTTCGCCTTTATCCATCAATGTCGTAATATCTTTAAACATAATCCCCGGTTTAGGGAAGTCAGGAACAATTGTCACATATTGTTTCAAATCCATTATGCATTTGCCTCCTCATATGTTTGCGAACCTTTCATTTCAAAAAGACAACGCTTTAATTGTTCATATGTTGAATACAAAAAAAGACTTTCCAACTCATACTGAGCTTGTTTCAAGCGATAAGTCGGCGATTCGCTTAAATCTCGCTTAGCCGGCTGGGGAACAAGCGACACGACGCCATCCCGTTGCGTAATAAATTCCAGTTCAAGAAACACTTTCGCCATAAACAAGACGGTTTCTTCCGTCCAGCCACGCGCACGTGCCAACTGGCCACCGTACTTCGCTAAATTAAACACGCCCTGTTTCCGCAAAAACGCGTAAAACCATTTAAAATGTTCACGCGTCGGCAACGTGCGGAAAAAATGAGTCTCCCTTTGATAGAATAACGCATAAATGCGCGCAGGTAAACTAGAACGTAACAACATTTTTATCATTTCCAAAGACGGGGGCATATCCAACAGCACAACGTAGCGGCCGTCTAAACAAAGCTGCGACGCTTCTTCCACTGAAGCGGCATAACAAATCTCTTCTTTATATGCTTCGAGCCCTAACGCATCCGCCGTATCTTCGCGAAACATAATAAGCATCCGCTTATCTGGCGGAAGAGACGCAATCAGCGACCGTACATCGCGCATGCCGCGAAGATCAAACAGCTGGCATTCATGCACAGCCATATCGTAAATCATCAACTGCGGCTTGCGAAGATGATTCCACTCATTAACAACTAACTCGCCAACCACCGACACTTTCGCATCCGGAGCGATTTCATCGCGCAAATATCCGATGCCGAAGCCAACGCTATCAATCGTAGCGCCATTTTGCGCAAACACAACCTTTAAATGCGATTGATCGGCGCCGACGCGGCGTATCGTTTCGACTGATACATTTTCCATTAAAAAAAGAGGTTTGGCATTACCGACGCCAAACGGGGCAAATTTTTCAAGCTGTTCAGCTATCTCTATCGTTAAATCAGATACGGAACAAACCGCGTCAATCGACGTAATTGGAGTAAAATCATCGTCTGTCAACATATCATCGGCGAGCGCGTTAAGACGCTGGCGCAATTCGTCAATGTCTTCAATAGACAACGTCATTCCCGCCGCCATCGGATGGCCGCCAAAATGCGGCAAAATATCGCGGCATGTCGATAAGCTAGAAAACATATCAAATCCATGAATGCTTCGCGCCGAACCTTTCGCGATTCCTTTTTCCGCATCAACGCTTAACACGATCGTCGGGCGGTAAAACTGTTCGACTAACCGAGAGGCGACAATGCCGATGACTCCGGGATTCCAGCCTTCTTTTGCCACCACAAGCACTTTATTCTCAGACGGCGGAAATTGTTCCTGTACCATTTGCGCCGCTTCTTCCGCTATTTCCGCGACAAGCTGCTGCCGCTCCCTGTTCAAATCATCCATTTCTTTCGCAAGCTTTTTTGCTTCCTCTTCGTCCTCCGTCATTAGCAATCTTACGGCAGGATCGGCTTCCCCCAATCGCCCAACCGCGTTCATCCGCGGCGCAATGACAAATCCCACCGTCTGCTCGTCAATTTTTTCTGCGTCTATTCCACATTGTTTACACAATGCGCGCAATCCAATACGTTTTGTATTTCGCAACTGTTCAAGCCCTTGCGCCGCCAATATTCGATTTTCACCGGTAAGAGAAACGAGATCGGCGATCGTTCCGATTGCGACAACATCCAAAAAATGGCGCGGCACATCCCCAAGCAACGCATGTGCGACTTTAAACGCCACTCCTACCCCGGCTAATTCCCGAAACGGGTATGTACTTCCTGGCTTTTTCGGATGAATAATTTCATACGCTTCCGGCAGCGCCGGTCCCGGTTCATGATGGTCCGTAATAATGACATCCATCCCAAGCTCATTGGCAAGCGCTACTTCCTTCACCGCAGCAATGCCGTTATCGACCGTAACAATCAAAGAAAACCCTTGCTCCTTTGCCCAACGAAATGCTTTTTCATTCGGACCATATCCTTCGGTAAAGCGGTTAGGAATGTAAAAATCAACAATGGCGCCAGCTTCCTTCAAGGCGCTGACCATGACCGTCGTGCTGCTTACGCCGTCCGCATCATAATCGCCATATACTAAAATCTGCTCCCCATCCCGTATCGCCTGTCGAATCCGCTCGATCGCCCGCTTCATCCCATCAAGCAAAAACGGATCATGAAACGGCTGTTTCAGCGGATATAAAAACGCGTTCGCCTCTTCTGCCGTGCGGACCCCGCGATGGACAAGAAGCGTTGCAATAAGCGGATCGATACGCAATTGTTCCACTAAATATTTTACGATATTTTCGTCGGGGCGCTTCACATCCCAACGTGTTTTTGCGATTAACATGTATCCCACCTCAACTCTTCCTATTATACCAAAATGAAAAAAAGGGTGGGCAATGAAGTTATTTGCTTTTAAAAACAAAAATGCTCCATGTTTCCATGGAGCATTTTCGCTTGGCAGCCCTTTCTACCATTATACTTGCGGTTCTAGTTCTTTTTTCGGGCGTTTTTTCGCTTTTCCTTTTTTCAGTTGGTTTCCTTTCCAAACAACCCATAATTGCGCGGCGATGAATAACGAAGAGTAAACTCCGCAGACTAAGCCAACTAAAAGGGCGATATTAAAGTTGAAAATCGCTTCGCTGCCGAAAATCAACAGAGCAACAACGGTAAAGATTACCGTCAACACCGTGTTAATGGAACGGGTAAGCGTTTGTTGCAGCGCTCTGTTGACGATATGTTTCAAATCATCCACTGTTTTCACTTTGCGTTTTTTCATTAAATCGCGGACGCGGTCAAACGTAACGATCGTATCGTTAATCGAATAACCGATAATCGTTAACACCGCAGCAATGAACGTTAAGTCGACTTCCAAACGAGTCAGGCTGAAAAATGTAATGATGAAAAACGCATCGTGAAGCAACGCTACGATCGCAGCAAGCGCCATATATATTTCAAAACGAAGCGTCACATAAATAATAATCCCAATGGACGAAATGAGCACAGCGATAAACGCGTTGCGCGCCAATTCTTTTCCAACCACCGGAGATACGGTGCTGACGTTCGGCTCTGAGCCGTACTGCTGTTTAAAATGCGTTTTAAGCTCAGCGATTTCTTTTTTGCTTAACACGCCGATAAAACGAGCGACACCGACATTATTACGATCACCAGATAACACGATATCTTTCGGTTTTAAGCCAAGCTTTTCAAACTCGTCGTTTAGCTGCTGAACATTGATTGGCTTGTCGCTCATCACTTCTACGCGCGTACCGCTCGCAAAGTCGATGCCGAGATTCAGCTTCATCGTCAATAAAGCGATAATGCCAACCACTGTCAGCAAACCGGAAAAAATGAAAAACTTTTTGCTATGTTTTACGAAATCCAAACGGTCAAATTTTGTCGGCACTTCCGTGTCGTCCGTTGTTTCAGCGATATTTAAGATTTCCGATTTTTTCACGCCGAAATAGCCCGGTTTGTTATTTAAAACGCGGCTGTAAACAAGCAAGCCAAGCAGCAGGCGCGTGCCGTACACCGCGGTGATAAAGCTCATCAAAATGCTGATGATCAGCGTCGTTGCGAACCCTTTTACCGAGCTTGTCCCGTAAACAAAGAGAACGACACCAGCAATAATCGTCGTAATGTTCGCATCAAAAATTGTCGCAAACGACCCTCTGTTTCCAGAGCGGAACGCCGACATAATCGATTTGCCGAGCCTGATCTCTTCTTTAATCCGCTCATACGTAATAATGTTGGCATCGACCGCCATCCCGACACCTAAAATAAGGGCGGCGATTCCCGGCAATGTCAACACGCCGTTCATCCAATCAAAAATAAGTAAAGTAAGGTAAATATAAACGGTTAATGTAATGACAGCGATAACCCCTGGCAAACGATAAAACAAAATCATAAAGAGGAAAATCGCCGCAACTCCGACAATGCCGGCAAAAACCGTTTTTTGCAGGGCGTTTTGGCCAAACTGCGCCCCGACCGACGTCGAGTA
Organism: Parageobacillus thermantarcticus; assembly: GCF_900111865.1. Taxonomy (GTDB): domain Bacteria; phylum Bacillota; class Bacilli; order Bacillales; family Anoxybacillaceae; genus Parageobacillus; species Parageobacillus thermantarcticus. Next base: position 134,395 of record NZ_FOJS01000001.1, read on the forward strand.
AATCTCTTTTAATTCCACCGGAAGCGCGCCGGCATTTAGCAAGTCAGCCAATTGCTGCGCTTCCTTCACGGTGAAGTTGCCCACGATCGAGACATCCGTTTGGTTAAAAACTTGGTTGACCGCTGCCGCAGAAATAAATTTTGGATCTGCTTTTCCCGCTTCTTTTTTGTAAGAATCTACTCCTTCTTTAAAGTCAAGCCAAATGACCAGCAAATTGTTTGGCGGCCCCATTTTATATACTTTTTCTGTCACTTGTTTAAATTTATCCGCATCTTTTAATTTAATCGCGACACTTGGCTTTCCGTTTTCGTCAAATGTCAGCTTTGCTCCGCCTTGAACAAGATCACTTCCATCCATTAACACGTGATCATTCACGTCACGAAACGTTAATTTCGCTTGTGTCGCCAAAATTTTGCGCGCTTGATTTTGATCTTTTACACCAGCAAGCTGCACGCGAATCCGATTTTTTCCTTCTATTTGAATGTTCGGCTCGCTTACACCAAGCACGTTGACCCGTCGGTTTAACGCGCTCACCGTGCTTTTTAACGTTTCGTCATCGATTTTGTCTCCTTTTTTCGCCGGTTTTACTTCATAAAGCACTTCAAAGCCGCCTTGCAAATCAAGGCCTAATTTAATATTATGTACAATTCCTTGAATCGTCGGTCCCATCACCCCTGCCAACAGCAAGAGCAACAGGAAAAACGCGACAATGCGACTGCGTTTTACCATAATAAAAAAATCCTCCTTCAACTCTTCTTGCCGCTCTTCCTTTCACATTCCACCAGACAAACATTGTTTTCATCAAAAAAATAAGGCTAAGAGCAATGAACGATGATTGCAAGCAATCAGACCTTTCTCCATACTCATTCCCATTATGAAGCAGCGAACGGAAACTGTCAATTTTCTACATCACTATAATAATTCTTTTAACACCGTTTCTAAATCATCATCTCCCAAAGAGCGCTGTTCTTTATATGACTGCATCGTCACAAACGACATGTATTCGCCGATTTGCAGCGACAAAATATCGTTAACAAGTTCAAATAGTTTTTTTTCTTTTTTGAAATTCTTCCACTTTTTTTGAACTAAACAATCCCATATTTGCTCCATCGTCACTTGGTGATAGCCAAGCAAACGAAATTCATCATACTTGCATTGCAACGCCGGCATCAGTTGTTCGCGCAATTCATTTTGTTTTTCCTTTTCCATTCTTTTCCCTTCTCCCCTTGATAAAATCCGTCATCATCCTTGTCATGCTTGTTTATATCGACTGCATATAGTTAATTGTATAAAAGATTATCGCGTTTGAGAAGGTAGGGAGAGGCGATGTCCAAATTTTTACAAGGAACGATGATTTTAATCATTGCCGGTTTGATTACAAGAGTGCTTGGATTTGTTAACCGCATTGTCGTCGCCCGCGTCATCGGCGGCGAAGGGGTCGGATTGTACATGATGGCAATGCCGACGCTCGTGTTGGCGATTACGATTACGCAAATGGGGCTGCCTGTCGCCATTTCGAAACTTGTTGCAGAAGCCGAAGCGGTCGGCGACCGGCGAAAAGTGAAAAAAATTCTTGTCGTTTCTTTAACGATCACTGGCATGCTTAGCATTATTTTCTTCCCTGCCATGATTTTGCTCGCTCCGTTTTTGTCACAAACGTTATTTACGGACCCGCGCACCTACTATCCGCTGATCGCCATCGCTCCCGTCGTCCCAATCATTGCGATTTCCTCCGTGCTGCGCGGATATTTCCAAGGAAAACAACAAATGAAGCCATATGCGTATTCACAGCTATTAGAACAAATCGTCCGCATCAGCTTCATAGCGATTTGCACGAAGGCGCTGTTGCCGTACGGCATCGAATATGCTGCCGCAGGCGCCATGATTTCGTCGGTGATCGGCGAATTCGCATCGCTATTATACTTGCTTTACATGTTTAAGTTGAAAAAATCAGTGAAAGTGCGTGCAAAGTTTTTTCAATATGTCAGGTCAGGAAAGCACACGTTTACAAGTTTAATGCGCATCGCTTTGCCAACGACAGGAAGCCGGTTAATTGGTTCCCTTTCGTGGTTTTTGGAGCCGATTGTCGTTGCGAACAGCTTGTCTATCGCTGGAGTCGCAACAACGCTGGCGACAAAGCAATACGGCCAGCTGACTGGATATGCGCTTCCATTATTAATGCTGCCATCGTTCATTACGTATTCATTATCCACATCTCTTGTTCCGGCAATTAGCGAAGCGGCGGCGCAAAAACAAACGTTGCTAGTGGAACACCGCATTCAGCAGGCAATGCGCCTTTCTCTTGTCACCGGCGGGCTTTCTGTCGTCGTCTTATACGTGTTTGCGGAACCGCTCATGCAGCTGATGTATGGCACAAGCGAAGCGACCATTTTTGTCAAAGTGATGGCGCCATTTTTCTTATTCTATTACTTTCAAGGTCCGCTGCAAGCGATATTGCAAGGCCTTGATTTAGCGAAAGCGGCGATGACAAACAGCCTCATTGGCGCAACCGTAAAAATTGCCTGCATTTTCGCTTTGGCAACCCAGCCAAACTTAGGAATTATGGGAGCGGCATTGGCAATTGCCATCAATACCGTGTTGGTCACCTTGCTGCATTTTGCAACGATCGTAAAAGCAGTGTCTTACTCCGTTTACGCAAGCGAATATGTAAAAGCATGTTTATCCATCATTGCAGCGGGGGCCGCTGGATACGTATCATTTCACCATACTTTCGTGATGTTCCCGCTGCTTATGCGGACGTTAGCGGCGATTACGGTGACAACGATCGTTTATTTGCTTCTATTGATCATTTTTCAATTGATTAAGCGAGAAGAACTTGCGCAAATCCCGGCAATCGGCGCCTTTTTTGCGAAAAAAAAACGCAAATAAACTTCTAAACGAATCCAAACAAGAATATACTTTGGTAAAACGATTATCGAGCGACAAGGGGGAGGGAGATGGCAAGACTCGGAACAGCCGTTGTTTACGGAATCATCACGATTTTCTTATTGGCGGCTCTCATTAGTTTCTTTTTATCTCTCATTCTCAAATGGACAAACGTACAAGAATCTTCGCTGACGTGGGTGATTTTTGCCGGATCGCTCCTTTCGGTATTCATCGGGGGGTTTGTGGCCGGTGGGAAAGGAAAAGAAAAAGGTTGGTTTATCGGCGGGATCACCAGTTTGCTATTTACGTTCATTATATTTCTATTTCAGTTTTTAGGATTAGAAAAAGCGTTCACCATCGAACAATGGTTGTACCATCTTAGCTTTTTTGTCGCGGCAGCGCTTGGCGGAATTGTCGGGGTAAACGTGACGGCTACACGAAATTAAACGATGACGGCTACCTCCATTAGAAAAGGTAGCCGTTTTCGTTTTCATTTACTTATTTTCGGATACAACTTCGCGCACCGCCGAGCGGTCATATGTAAGCCTCGTTCCGTCGCCTGCACGAATGACGACTTTATCTTCATCGACCGAATCGATGATTCCATGCAGCCCGCCGATCGTGATGATTTTATCCCCTTTCTTTAAATTGGCCTGCATTTGCTGAATCGCGCGCTGCCGTTTCTGCTGCGGCCGAAGTATCAAGAAATAAAAAATCACAAAAAACAAGACAATAGGAAGCAAATTCACAATCGCCGCTGACATAAAATCCCCTCTTTCCAATTAAAAGTTTTTCGCATTTGGTTTATTAAAGCCGTAGCGTTCGAAAAATTCATCGCGAAAATCCCGAAGACGATCTTCGCGAATCGCTTGTCTGACCTGCTCCATTAATTTTATCAAAAAGTAAACGTTATGGTAAGAAGTTAAACGAATTCCAAACGTTTCGTCACATTTGATGAGATGGCGAATGTACGCGCGCGTATAATTGCGGCACGTATAACAGTCGCAGTTAGGATCAAGCGGCGAAAAATCACGCGCGTATTGCGCGTTTTTAATGACGACGCGCCCTTGGCTTGTCATGACCGTTCCATTGCGCCCGATCCGTGTCGGAAGCACGCAGTCAAACATATCGATGCCGCGAATCGCTCCGTCGATAAGCGAATCCGGTGAACCGACCCCCATCAAGTAGCGCGGCTTATTCACCGGCAAAAGCGGTGTCGTAAACTCAAGCACGCGATTCATCACTTCTTTCGGCTCGCCAACAGATAGGCCGCCGATCGCATATCCCGGAAAATCTAACGACACTAAGTCTTGCGCGCTCTGTCTGCGCAAACCTTCAAATTCCCCGCCCTGGACAATGCCGAACAAACCTTGCTCATCCGGGCGTTTGTGCGCTTTTAAACAACGCTCCGCCCAACGGCTTGTCCGTTCAACGGACTGCTTCATATATTCATATGTTGCCGGATACGGCGGGCATTCATCAAACGCCATGATAATGTCAGAACCGAGCGCGTTTTGGATTTCGATCGCCTTTTCCGGAGATAAAAATAGTTTATCTCCGTTTAAATGATTTCGAAAATATACTCCTTCTTCCTCGATTTTTCGAAAGTCGCTTAAACTAAACACTTGAAAACCGCCGGAATCGGTTAAAATGCCGCGGTCCCAGTTCATAAACGAATGAAGGCCGCCGGCTTCTTTGATGATTTCATGTCCCGGCCGCAGCCATAGATGGTACGTATTGCTTAAAATAACGCCTGCGCCCATCTCTTTTAATTCTTCCGGCGATAACGTTTTGACAGTCGCTAACGTCCCTACCGGCATGAACATCGGCGTTTCAAACGAACCGTGCGGCGTATGGAGCACCCCAAGCCGCGCACCCGTTTGTTTGCATGTTTTAATAAGCTCAAAACGAATCGGTGATGTCAAGCCAATGCTCTCCTTTCCTTAAATAATTAACATCGCATCGCCGAAGCTAAAGAAACGATACCGCTCTTTCACCGCCACGTTGTAAGCGCGCAAAATATTTTCGCGGCCGGCAAGCGCACTGACAAGCATAATCAGCGTTGATTTCGGCAAATGGAAGTTTGTCACTAAACCGTCGATTGCCTTAAACTCATAGCCTGGATAAATGAAAATATCCGTCCAGCCGCTTTCCGCTACAAATGTACCGTTATGTCTTGTCGCGATCGTCTCCAACGTGCGCGTGGACGTCGTGCCGACAGCGATAATGCGTCCTCCTTGCCGTCTCACTTCGTTTAGCAATCGCGCCGTCTCTTCCGTCATTTGATAAAATTCGGCGTGCATATCATGTTCTTCAATGTTTTCGACATTGACAGGGCGGAACGTGCCAAGCCCGACGTGGAGAGTAATAAACGCGATATGCACCCCTTTGGCGCGAATATCGTCAAGAAGCTGTTCCGTAAAATGAAGTCCGGCCGTCGGCGCCGCCGCCGAGCCGATTTCGCGGGCATATACCGTCTGATAGCGTTCCGGATCATCCAATTTTTCTTTAATATAAGGAGGCAGCGGCATTTCCCCAAGCTGTTCAAGCACTTCATAAAAAATGCCGCGGTAGGAAAATTGCAAAATGCGGCCCCCATGTTCAAGCGTATTGACACATGTCGCTTTCAGCCGCCCATCGCCGAAAATAATTGTCGTTCCGACTTTTACCCGTTTTGCCGGTTTTACTAGCGTTTCCCATCGGTCTCCTTCCAATTGTTTTAACAACAGCACTTCAATGTTAGCGCCGGTATCTTCTTTTTCCCCGTAAAGGCGTGCCGGCATCACGCGTGTATCATTAAGGACAAGGCAGTCGCCTTCACGTAAATACGATAAAATGTTGCGAAAAGTTTCATGGCGAATTTCGCCGGTTTTTTTATCAAGCACCATCAGCCGCGATGCGTCGCGGTTTGGCAGCGGTGTTTGCGCAATTAACTCTTCCGGTAAATCAAAGTCAAACAAATCGATTTTCATATTTCTCACCTTGCTTTATTGTTTAACGGAATCGACCAAGTATATAAAAAATGAGGGAAAGCACGATGCTTAGCAAAATCGACGTAACCACCGGAAAATAAAACGTCGTATTCCCTTTCCGAATAATAATATCTCCCGGAAGCCGCCCCAGTTTCATAAACTGCATGAGAAACCCGATAATAATGAGGACGGCCCCAACTGTCATGATGAATTTAGGCAGGCTATTCATTGTTTTGGAACCTCCATTCCAAAATGTTCGTAAGCAATCGGGGTGACGATGCGGCCGCGCGGGGTGCGCTGTAAAAAGCCGATTTGCAATAAGTACGGCTCATACACGTCTTCGATCGTTTGCGTCTCTTCGCCGATTGTTGCCGCGATCGTATCAATGCCAACCGGCCCGCCATTAAACTTTTCCATAATCGCCTTGATCAATTTACGATCGATATGATCAAGGCCTAGCCGATCGACTTGCAGCAGTTCCAGCGCCTCTTTCGCCAACGAAAACGTGATCGTGCCGTCTCCTCGCACTTGGGCAAAATCGCGGACGCGACGCAAAAGGCGATTCGCGATGCGCGGCGTGCCCCGCGAGCGCCGGGCGATTTCCAACGCGGCTTCCGCCTTGATGTCGACGTGCAAAATCTCTGCTGTCCGCATCACAATTTGCGTAAGATGTTCAGGTTGATAATACTCCAATCGGCTAATCACCCCAAAACGGTCGCGAAGCGGTGCGGATAAGGCGCCTGCCCTTGTCGTGGCGCCGACAAGCGTAAACGGAGGCAAATCAATGCGGATGGAACGAGCGGTTTGCCCTTTTCCAATCACGATGTCCAAGCAATAATCTTCCATCGCCGGATAAAGCACTTCTTCGACGGAACGGTGCAACCGATGAATTTCATCAATGAATAACACATCTCCTGGCTCCAAAGAAGTTAAAATCGCCGCTAAATCGCCGGGGCGCTCAATCGCCGGACCGGAAGTCGTGCGCAGGTGCACTCCCATTTCATTCGCGATAATCCCGGCCAACGTCGTCTTTCCCAGCCCAGGAGGACCGTACAGAAGCACATGATCAAGCGTTTCTTCGCGCATTTTCGCCGCTTCAATAAATACTTTTAAATTGTCTTTCACTTTATCTTGTCCAATATATTCATGCAAAAACTTCGGGCGGAGACTATATTCCAGCGAAACGTCTTCACGGTGAACATCGCCGGAAACAAGGCGGTCTTCCATGTTCCTCCCCTCCCTACTTTAACAGTTGCTGAAGCGCGCGCTTCACGTATTGATCGGTGGACAAGTTTTCTTTCATCAACGACGGCACTACTTTTTGAATTTCCCGTTCCGCGTAGCCTAACGCTTTTAACGCCTCGATCGCCTCTTCAAGAGCAGATAAATGAGGCGGTTCCGATTCTTCTTGAGCGTGAAACAAATCTGGATATGTTTTAGTAGCAACAGCAGTAAGCTTCCCTTTTAAATCGAGAATCATTTGCCGCGCCGTTTTTTTTCCGACACCCGGAAACTTGCATAAAAATGTTTCATTTTCTTGTTCGATCGCTTCGACAAGCTGTTCAGGCCTTCCTGCCGCTAAAATCGCCAAGCCGCCTTTTGGGCCAATTCCCGAAACTTGCAATAGCTTCGCAAACAACGCTCGCTCTTCGCGGGTGCGAAATCCGTACAAAGCAAGCATATCTTCACGCACGTATTGGTATGTATAAACCGTCACGATCGTATCGCGGCTTTCTTGAAACGAAAACGGATTGGGCGTAAAAATTTGATACCCAATGCCGTTGTTGTCGATCACAATATATTCCGGGCAAACATAATCAACGTATCCGCGGACAAATTCAATCAACGCTGTACCCCTCTCTTTTCTTTCCTGCCTTTCCATTGTATCATACCATTACATTATAACAAAAAGCGAATGTATATTCCTATTTAAAAAACAAAAAAGACTTACCGAAAGATAAGTCTATCGCATTAAAGCAAAATGGCGGTATGTTTCGATAATGTCTTCATATTGCGATTTGGAGACGACGCGAATTCCTTGCTTCAACTGCTTATGTTGGCGGCTTTCCAGCTTTTTCACATCAATTTGAAAAAACGATTGAATAATCCGTGTCGAATGAGCGGGTTTTCCTTCAAAAATCGATAACGTTCCATCTTCAGTAATTCCAAAATAACCGTTCGATTTTAATAATGGAGAAATATCGTTCACCGTTTTGCGAAATACAAGTGTTTCATCATCCATATTCACAAGCTGCCAGCCTTTATATTTTTTCCATATATCTTTCATGGACACAACGGTTTCCTTTTTTGTCTCTTCGCTCACTTCCCCGTCTAAATATTGCCGTTCCAAAATAATCGTCATTTTTACCGGCGCCGGCGCAGCAAAAGCAGTTTGGGTGAATAATACATGGAAAAACATTAAAAAGAAAGCGGCAAGCATTCGCATCTCCTTTTCCTCTCTTTCAAGGTAAAAATAAAATGCTCACTTCTATTTTCACCAATGTAAGAAGTTTTATCCGCTTTCTTTCAATTGTTGCACTTTTTCACATTCCATATCTGTCTTTTCGCCAAAACCGGTGCCCAATTGGCAAAAAAATAACGCCCTATACACTAGGTATAGGACATTATTTGATCGTTACTCATCCAACACGGATTCGTCCAAGTTATGGTACACTTCTTGGACGTCGTCGTCATCTTCCAGCGTATCGATCAACTTCAACATTTTTTTCAAATCATCGCCGGCAAGCGTCGTATACGTTTGCGGAATCATCGTAATTTCGGCGCTGGCAAACGAAAAGCCTTGCTTCTCCAACTTTTCTTTTACTTCTTCAAACGTTTCCGGCGTTGTATAAATTTCAAACGAATCTTCGGTCGTTTCCATCTCTTCCGCTCCTGCTTCAATCGCCTGAAGAAGCATGTCGTCTTCATCGATGTCAAGCCCTTCTCGGGCAATAACAAGCAGCCCTTTTCGCTCAAACAAATAGGAAACGCAGCCGGTTTCCCCTAAATTGCCGCCGTTTTTCGAAAATGCTACCCGCACGTTTGAAGCCGTGCGGTTTTTATTATCCGTCAAGCAAACGACCATCACCGCCACGCCGCCAGGCCCGTATCCTTCATAGCGAACTTCTTCGTAGTTCGTCTGTTCTTGGTTTCCCGTCGCTTTTTTGATGGCACGCTCAATATTTTCATTCGGCATGTTCGCCGCTCTTGCTTTTTCAATAACAAGGCGCAAGGCTGGATTGGCTGCCGGATCGCCTCCGCCTGTTTTGGCTGCTACATAAATTTCTTTCGCCAATTTCATAAACAGTTTGCCACGCTTTGCGTCTTGCGCGTTTTTACGGCGTTGAATGTTCTTCCACTTCGAATGTCCAGCCATCGAAATTTCTCCTCTCATCGCAACGAAATTTCCGATATTACTATACCAAAAAAACGGGAAATTGTCATAGTAAAACGGGAACGCTTTGAAAAAAGCATTCCCTTATGAAAATTACCGTGTATTTGCAGGACGTTCGATCATTTTTCCGTTGATAAAAATCGTTTTTAAATCCCGTTCGATTTCTTCCATCGGCCGGCCGCGGCGGATATCGTTGTCGATGGTGCGGACGCGGTTGTACATGCTCGGGTTGGTAACAACGCGCACGTGTTTTCCTTTCGTGTATGGCGCAACCGCTTGTGCAACAAGACGATTCACGCGATCTGCGTGCTTGGCATCAGTCGAAATCGCAACAAGCACATGGTCACGGTAAACGAGCGCTCGCGCACCGTTTACTCCTTTCACCGCACCAGCGCGGCGCGAAACCGTCTCCGCCAATCGCCCATCATACCTTCTATAATACGAAGGATTAGCTTCGCCTTCCATCGAGTTTAAATGGCCATGGTAGTTGCGGTCTCCATCGCCGAAATCGGTATCGAGCGGAAGCACCGGCGCATCGGTATCAAACCGGGTCGTTCCCGGAGTCCGCATGCGGTCATTGTCAGCAAAAAAATCGGTCGCCGGACCTCGACGGCTTAATATATAGTTGTTGTCGTAATTAGCAGTATTTGTTCCGTAGCGGCCGTAGCGATACTCATCAGCGAAGCGCTCCGTCGAATCATACCCGATCGGGCGCGTCGTATTGCTGTAACGAGGATCATCATCGTCCGCGCCATTGGCGCATGCGGCAAGCCCGCTCATGAAACAAACAGCCCCGATGATTTTTATTGCTCTTTTCAACGAAAAAACCCCCTTGTCCTCCTTCAAGCGAGGCCAAAAAATGTTTTTGGCCCTATGATTAGCTTGGCGAAGGAAAGGAGATTTTATCGCTGTTAGTTAACGGTAGAATTAGAATTTTGGCGGCGCGATCGCCAATTGCCGTTTATGGCGTGAACGCTCATGCAACCGTTCAATAATTTGCCGGTCTTTTTCCGGAATTTCCTCACCTTTTAAATATTTATCGATCATTTCGTATGTTGTTCCCATTTCGCTTTCATCTGTTTGTCCTTCCCATAATCCCGCGCTTGGCGCTTTTGCAATGATTTCGTCTGGAACGCCAAGAATACGCGCCATCTCGCGCACTTCTCCTTTCGTAAAATGAACGAGCGGCACTAAATCAACTCCGCCGTCCCCGTATTTAGTAAAGTACCCTGTATACCATTCCGCGGCATTATCCGTGCCAACCACCATATAGCCGTAATTGTTGGCAACCGCATATAATGTCGTCATGCGAAGGCGCGCTCTTGTGTTCGCATCGCCTAAACGTGCCGCTGCTTCGTTCCACTCCCCTTTTTCTTTCAGCTGTTTTTCCACTTCTCCAAACAACGTATGATGCGTTTCCGTTAAATCAATGATCAAGTGCTTAATGCCGCAGCTTTCCACCACTTTTAATGCGTCTTCCATATCTTTCGGATTGCTTTTACACGGCATAATCAATCCAAGAGAGTTGTCCGGAAACGCGCGTTTAATTAAATGCGCGACGACCGCTGAGTCGATGCCGCCGCTAATGCCGACAACCGCCCCGTTCAATCCGGCGTTTGCCACTTGCTCACGCAGCCATTGAATCAGTTTTTCAATTTTTTCCCTCATCTTTTTTCAGCTTCCTTTCACGAAAAAATTCTCTATATTCATTTTATCATATCGATAATTTTGCGGACAAACTGATTACGTTCTTTGCGCGCAATAAAAAGGCGTTTGTTGCGCTGTAGCGCAAAGCGCCATTCCCGCATAATATCAGCAGGAAATAAAAGGGCATGCAAAAACCACGGCTTTGCAAGCCAACACAAAAAGCGCGAAAATTGATATAATTTTGCCAAAGACCATTGCAAATAAGGCAAAATACGGCTGGCGTACTGCAAATAATCGATGCCCGGCGAGGCGACGGCAACCGTGTCATAATCGATTAAATAAATCATTCCCGCTTTTGTCCGCAAAAAATTATGGGAGGCGACATCGCCGTGAATAATCGCAACAGGCTCCGCCGCTAAAGGCGGCGCATAGCTTGCGAAAGTGGAGAGGCAATATTCCGCATGTTGAATCGTCCAAGCGATATCTTCTTTATCCATGATTCGTTCCAGCAACGATAAATGGGAATAAAACTCGTTATAGCGGCGCTGCCACTTACTATATAGACAGTAATGCGGAATAATTGTTGGAAACGCCGGAATTTTTGCGAGCATCGCCGTGATGAAATGGTACGTTTGCAACAATTCGAGCCCATCGGCGATATCTTGCCGGCGGGCAAATGACAATCTTTCTGCATCAGAAATATATGTTTGCATGATCCAAAAAGCGTCTTTCACAAAAAATACCCCATTTTGTCCTATAGTAGTATATACCGCGGGAACATGGGCAAACCCCGCCTGTCTCAGCGACTGCATAAACACTGCTTGTCTCATCGCTTCCAAAAAAGTTCGATACCGTTTTGCAACCCAACACCCTTCATATGCGGTGACGACCCATACATTTTGTTTGACCATTTTGATGCTTTTCACGCGCAAACCGTATTTGTTTCGCAGAAGAAAAAAGAGACGACCAATTCCATCGTCTCTTTTTCGTCTATTGTTCATCTCGATCATCACTCTCCGCATCTTGCGGTTCTGTAAACGGCCGTTCTTCCCCGCGAAGGAACGCTGGTGTAGGCGAAGCTTGTGGGAATGGGTATGCCGGTCCTGCAACAGATGGTTGTACTTGATATGGATATGAAGCGAATGAAGGCGGCATGTACGGATAAAACATTGGATTCCATCCATGCCCTTGCATTACTGGCGTTATCGGTGCGCATGGTGTCATCGGATAAGGAACAAGTGCAGGTGAAGGAAATGGTGAGTATCCAGTTGGCGCAATATTGGCTGCTGTTGGCGGTGCGACATTTTCTGCATGATGATCCGGCATTGGTGGCGCTTCTCCTGATTCGCTGCTGCTTTCTTCAATGCCAGGAAACGCGTGGGAACTGCTTTCCGCCATTTGATCGGTGAATGGCTGCGGATATGTTGGATAACTACTTGGCGCTGCCGGCATGAACGGAAAATAAAATCCCGCTCCCGGCAAAACCGGAGTGACTGGAACGCATGGATATTGCGATAGCGGCGCAATTAGTGGCACTCCTGTTAAATATGGTTGCGGCATGATCGGTGCATACGGAATTTTTGGTAGCACTGGCGGTGTATCGTTATCCACTTCTGTCTCTTCTTTTTCTATCGCTTCCGCAGGGCTTTCTATTTCTGCTTCTGGTTTCATCATCCCCGGTAAAATATTTTCTGGCTTCGGCGGAATCGGCGGAACGTTTGAAAGTGCATTGGAAAAGTTAATATTTACGTTTGGAGCAACTGGCGGAATCGTATGTGATAGCGGCGGTATATTTAACTGTTTTTTTGATTCTTTTTCCGCTTCCTTCTTTTTTTCCGAAGCTGGCGCGATGTTCGATATTTTATGCGGCTCATTCACGAACTGTTTTGCCGGCTCATTGACTGGTGGATGCGGCGCTTCGTTCACCGCCGGTTTTGGAGGTTCATTCATTGGCAACTTCGGCGCTTCATTTATTGATGGTTTTGGCGTTTCTTTTTCGATTGGTTTTGGCTGTTCATTGACTAACGGCTTTGGTGCTTCGTTCACTGGCGGTTCTGGCGCTTCATTCATTGATGGTTTTTGGGATTCGTTGATTTTTTCTTTTTCCGGAGATGGAACGTTTGGGGAAAGTTCTGCTTCAATATCCACAGATACAAACGGTTTTATGTTAGCATACGGATGTTCCACATTTTCTATCTTTTGTTTTGGAACCATATTTATTTTCGCTTCTTTTTTGGGCATCTCTTTTTTTACCGGAACACCGGCAGTCGGTACTTTAATTTTCATTCCCGGCATAATCATATCTGGATTGCTTAAATGACCGTTCATTTTTTTTAATTGTTCAAAGTCGACACCGTACTTTTGCGCAATTTTCCAAAGCGTGTCGCCTTTTTGGACAATATGGATTTTCACTCCGTCCCCCTCCTAAACCAAAACTGTTCGCATTGTATCTCAGCTTTCGCTTGTTGTCACCATCATCCTTCAACACAATGTATGATAAAAACCGTTGTTTTATGATAAAAAAATCATCCTGTCCGGCGGAATATCGCCGTCTGACAGGATGATTAAGTTCGCTTTTTCTTTACGCCAGCATCCGGGCAAGCGCCTGCGAGGCATCTTGAGCAATCAGCGACGGAACGATAATTTGGTTAACGATTACGCCTCTTTCAAGCGATTCGAGCGCCCACAACAAATGCGGCAAATCGATGCGGTTCATCGTGAGACATGGGCACATATACGGGTTTAACGAAACGATTTCTTTATCAGGATGTTCGCGAATAATCCGGTTGACTAAATTCATTTCCGTGCCAATTGCCCATTTGCTTCCGGAAGGAGCGTTTCGGATCGTTTCAATAATGTATTTCGTGGAGCCGACATAATCGGCTTGCTGCACAACATCCCAGCTGCATTCCGGATGAACGATAATATTCATGTCCGGCTTTGCCTGCCGGATGCGCTCAATATGACGGGCGGTAAAATTTTCATGAACGGAGCAATGCCCTTTCCAAAGAATCACTTTTACTTTCTTTATATCGCCTTTATATTCTAAACGATCTGTATGCGGATCCCATACTGCCATTTCATCAAGAGCGACTCCAAGTTGGTATGCTGTATTTCTCCCTAAGTGTTGATCCGGCAAAAAGAAAATTCGCTCTTTTTGCTTAAGTGCCCACGCCATCATCTTTTTCGCGTTCGAGGAAGTAACGGTAGCACCGCCACAGCGCCCAACGAACGCTTTAATCGCTGCCGTCGAATTTACATACGTTAACGGCAAAATTGTGTCACCAAATAGCTCTTGTAATATCGGCCACGCTCGTTCCACTTGGGCAATGTCCGCCATATCAGCCATCGAGCACCCGGCCCGCATATCCGGCAAAATGACTTTTTGATGGTCACTCGTTAAAATGTCTGCCGTTTCTGCCATAAAATGCACTCCACAAAACACGATGTACTCTGCTTCGCTGTTTTGCGCCGCCATTTGCGCAAGCTGTAGCGAATCTCCCGTCGCATCGGCAAACTGAATCACTTCGTCTTTTTGATAATGATGCCCTGGGATGAACAACCTTTTTCCAAATCGTTCTTTTATTGCTCGAACGCGTGCTTCCATCTCTTTTATGCTCATCGTTTTATAACTTTCCGGCATATGATCAAGCCGCTTCATTGCTTCTAGCACGTTCATTATTTTCTCCCCCCTATTTCCATCCTTGCAAATGAAAACTAATATCTAACGATTTAGCAGAATGTGTCAACATCCCGATAGAAATATAATCTACGCCAGTTGCCCCGTACGCAGCGAGGTTTTCAAGCGTAATTCCGCCCGACGCCTCGGTAATAATCGGCTTCGGCACTAGCGAGACAAACTCGCGCACTTCCTCTGGAGTGCGGTTATCAAACATAATGACATCAACTCCCGCCTCTACCGCTTCTAACACTTGTTCTTTCGTTTCCGTTTCCACTTCGATTTTGACCATATGACCGAGTTTCGCGCGCACCGCCTGCACCGCTTTCGTAATCGAACCGCAAAAAGCGATATGGTTATCTTTAATCATGACGCCATCATATAAGCCAAAACGGTGATTATAGCCGCCACCGCACGTAACGGCGTATTTTTCTAACATCCGCAAACCCGGTGTTGTTTTTCTCGTGTCGCAAATGCGCGTATGGCTGCTGTTTAGCGCCATTACCGCTTGATATGTTAATGTAGCGATGCCGCTCATTCGCTGCAGCAAATTTAAAATAACGCGCTCACCTGCCAATAACGGAGCGACCGGGCCAGAGGCAACGGCAATCGTCTCTCCTTTTTTCACCTGTTCGCCATCCCGTTTATAAAACGTTACATCGATAGCTGGATGCAATAGACGATATCCTGTCGCAATAATATCTATACCCGCCAACACCCCATCTTCCTTTGCGGTAAACGTTCCTGTCGCCCATTCATTGTCTGGAAAAATCGTTTCACTCGTAATATCCTGTTCGCCAATATCTTCAATGAAAAATTGCTGCAATAGCTGTTGTAATTTGAGTTGGTTCATTCTCCTTTCCCCCATTCTTCCATCGTCGATGCTCCGCTACGCTATTACATAATAATCCTGTTTTCATCAATTCGCGAACGAGCAGTTCAACCGCCTTTTCCTCATTATGTTGACATCCAGCAGCCATCGTGTCATCAAAATGACAACGCCAATCATCCTCCCTTGAAATGGACGCAGCGACACCGCCTTGTGCCAGCCATGAATTACTGTCTTCTTTTTTTGCTTTTGTGAAAATCATCACATTTTTATGTTCATGCAAATAATAGGCAGTGGTTAAAGCTGCGACACCGCTTCCGGCAATAATCACTTCAGTTTCTAACATAAAAAGCGCCTCCTAATTAATGCTGTCTTGACACTTATATTGACATATATTTAAACTAATGACAAGAGTTTTATACACATTTTATGAACAAAAGGAATGATTTTGATGATTTATCTAGATTATGCCGCTACAACACCGATGAGCAAAGAAGCGATCAATACCTATGTAGAAGCAGCAGCTGCCTACTTTGGAAATGCAAGCAGTTTGCACGATATTGGAAGCAATGCCGAACGGCTTTTAACGATTTGTCGAAAAGAACTTGCCGCGCTTATTGGCGGCGAGGAACGGGGGGTTTATTTTACAAGCGGGGGAACAGAGTCGAATATTCTCGCTATCCGTTCGCTCGTTGAAGCACGCCGCCACCGCGGCAACCATCTTATCACAACCGAAATAGAACACGCTTCTCTTTATCATTTATTTCAACAATTAGAAACGGAAGGATTTGATGTTACTTATTTGCCGGTTGACCGCTTTGGACAAATTGATGTCGACGACTTGGAGAGGGCAATTACGCCGAAAACGATTCTTGCCTCTATTCAACACGCTAATTCCGAAATCGGAACAATACAGCCAATTGCGGAAATTGGGAGACGATTGCGGCGCCGTGGTGTCATCTTTCATAGCGATTGTGTGCAAACTTTTGGTAAAATACGAATAGATGTGAAGGAGATGTCCGTTGACAGCCTTTCGATTTCCGCCCATAAAATTTACGGACCAAAAGGAGTGGGCGCAGTATATATCGATCCGCGCATCAAATGGCAACCTTGTTTTCCAAACGCTACCCATGAATATGGGTTTCGCCCCGGAACTGTCAATGTTCCTGGAATCGCTTCTTTCATTACGGCTGCACAGCACATTTGCGATAATATCGATTCCGAATATAAACGACTCGAACAACTGCGTCGTTGCTTGCTGGCGCTTATTCGTGAAAAGAGCTTGCCCGTTACGGTAGAAGGACATCCTGACGCGCGCCTGCCGCACATTGTCGGCCTTTCCGTTCATGGAATCGAAGGACAATATGTCATGTTGGAATGCAACCGCGACAACATCGCCATTTCTACTGGAAGTGCATGCCAAATTGGAAAACAGGACCCTTCACGGACGATGTTGGCAGTTGGAAAATCCATAGAAGAAGCAAAACAGTTGATACGTGTTTCATTTGGAAAATGGACGACGGAAAAAGACATTTGCCATTTCGTATCTTCCCTTGAACGAATCTGTCAGCAAAGAAAGGAGCTTGAATGAGTTGAAAGAAGAAAAAAAAATTCTCGGGGAACAACGGCGCCAGCTCATTTTGCAGTGGCTAAAAGAAAGCGACCGGCCGATCACCGGCGCCGAACTCGCGGCAAAAACGAACGTCAGCCGCCAAGTGGTCGTGCAGGATATTTCTCTCTTAAAAGCGCGCAATGAACCGATTATTGCCACAAGCCAAGGCTATTTATACTTGCCGCCAAACGTTCCGGCGCAAACGTATGCGCGCACGATCGCGTGCTTCCATACTCCTGAACAAACGAAAGAAGAATTATATATTCTCGTCGACCACGGCGTCACCGTCAAAGATGTCAAAATCGAACATCCCGTATACGGAGACTTAACTGCTTCCGTGATGGTAAGCAACCGGCTGGAAGTCGATCAATTTATTCAAAAAATTGAAGAAACGAAGGCGTCATACTTGCTGCAGCTGACGGACGGCACACACCTTCATACGATTGAAGCGGATTCCGTCGCTAAGCTCGATGCCGCCTGTCATGCCCTGAAAAAAGCGGGGTTTCTTATTGAATCATAGCCACAAAGCCATTGCCATCCATAAAGAATAAAACCATCCCTGACGTTACAGGCCAGGGATGGTTCATTTTTACAAAATACCCCATATTCAAATAATATAATACGGATAACTTCCTAACACTTGGACGGTGCAATCAAGCGCTTCAAGTTCCGCGATTGCGCCTGGAATTAACACATCATCCATTTTTTGATCGATGTCAATAATGAAAAAATAGTTGCCAAGCCCCGTTTTCGCAGGGCGGGATTCAATTTTCGTTAAGTTTAATTTGCGCCAGGCAAACGCGGAAAGCACTTGGTGAAGGGCGCCAGGCTGATCTTTTGGGAGCATCACCATCAGCGTCGTTTTATCGCCAGCATAAAGCGGTGAGTCGATTTTCAGCGGTTCGTTTTCCTTGCGGACGATAATAAAACGCGTATGGTTGTAATCATAGTCATGAATGTTTTCTTGTACGATCGTCAGCCCGTATTCTTCAGCTGCCAGCCGGTTGGCAATCGCCGCGATTGGAAGATGCGGATGTTCGCTGACGAATTTCGCCGCCGCACTCGTCGATGTCATATATACGTGCTTCGCTTTTTTCAAATGAGCATGCAAAAATTTGTGACATTGTGCAATCGCATGCGAGTGGGAATAAATTTCTTTCACTTCCGTCCAATGATGCGCATGGTATGGATGCACCATTAAATGTTGTTGAATCGGGGCGATAATTTCCCCGACAATCGGAAGCGATTGTTCATGAATTAAATAATCAAGCGTTAAATTCACCGATCCTTCCAGCGCGTTTTCCAGCGGCACCACCCCGGCGTCGATCTCTTCATTGCTTACCGCATCAATACATTCCGGAATGGTACGATACGGGATTTTTTCAACGTAAGGAAACATTGTGGTTACCGCTAGATCGGTAAACGTCGCTTTCGGTCCTAAATAGCCAATTTTCATTCTGCTGCCTCTCCCTTACTTTAATAAGCCCCTGAACCAACGATTTCGACTTTTTCGACAAATTCAAGCCGCCGCAACTTTGCGAGCAACTCCTCGATATCTTCTTTCATCTCGTTCGTGCTGATCGATAGTGTGACATTCGCGCGGCCCTGAAGCGGAATCGTTTGGTGAATCGTCAGCACGTTGCATCCGGCTGCAGCGACGACGCTAAGCAATTGGGAAAGCGTGCCGGAGCGGTCTTCTAAATGAAAAAATAACGTAACGATACTTTCTTTCACTACCGCTTGAAACGGAAACACCGCATCGCGATACTTATAAAACACGCTCCGGCTGACATCGACCAGCTGCACCGCTTCCGCGACAGAGTCGACCTTTTTTCGCTCCAACAATTCTTTTGCTAAAAGCACCTTACGCATTGCTTCTGGCAATACGTCTTCGCGAACTAAGTAAAATTTTTTATCCAACGAGCCTCCCCTGCCCCCTCCAACGTTAATCAACAAACTCAAATTCGTAATCTAAAAGCCTTACAATATCGCCATCTTTCGCGCCGCGCTCGCGCAATGCGTCATCGACGCCCATCGCCCGCAATTGCCGTGCGAAACGACGAACGGATTCCTCTCTGGAAAAATCGGTCATTTTAAATAGCTTTTCCACTTTTTCGCCAGATAAAATAAATGCTCCATCGCTATCTCTTGTAATCGTAAACGGCGGTTCCTCTTTTTCATATTTGTAGACGACGCGTTGCAATCCCGGCTCTTCTGTCTCATGGAGCGGGAATTCTGGCGTTGTTTCCAAAAGGTCGGCAATCGCGAATAACAGCTCGCGCACTCCTTGTCTTGTCACCGCAGAAATCGGAAAAATTGGAACTTTATCCCCGAGTTTTTCTCTAAACTTTTTCAAGTTTTCTTCCGCATTTGGCATGTCCATCTTGTTGGCCGCAATGATTTGCGGTCGCTCCGTTAAGCGCAAATTGTACTGTTTTAATTCTTCATTAATCACTAAATAATCTTCGTACGGATCGCGTCCTTCTATTGCCGCCATATCAATCACATGGACAATGACGCGCGTCCGTTCAATATGGCGCAAAAACTGATGCCCTAACCCGACGCCTTGATGCGCTCCTTCAATAAGCCCCGGCAAGTCCGCCATCACAAAGCTTCGGCCATCATCCGTTTCCACCACCCCTAAATTAGGAACGAGCGTCGTAAAATGATACTCGGCAATTTTTGGTTTGGCGGCGGAAACGACAGATAGAAGCGTGGATTTGCCGACGCTCGGAAAACCGACCAAACCGACATCGGCAAGAAGTTTTAATTCGAGGATGACATTCCGTTCCTCACCCGGCTCTCCGTTTTCCGCAATTTCCGGAGCGGGATTTGTCGGGGTGGCAAAGCGCGTATTTCCGCGTCCCCCGCGCCCGCCTTTTGCAACGACAAATCGCTGTCCGTTTTCTGTTAAATCGGCTAACACTTGATTCGTATCGGCGTCGATGACGACCGTTCCCGGCGGCACTTTCACGATCAAGTCTTCGGCATTTTTCCCGTGCTGGTTTTTCGACATGCCGTTTTCGCCTCTCGCCGCCTTAAAATGACGCTGATAACGGAAATCCATCAGCGTCCTTAACCCTTCATCGACGACGAATACCACGTCGCCGCCTTTTCCACCATCACCGCCCGCCGGCCCGCCTTTTGGCACATATTTTTCCCGGCGAAACGCAACGATCCCGTTGCCACCATCGCCGCCTTTGACATAAATTTTCACCTGATCGACGAACATCTTTTTTTCCTCCGATCTATTCTTGATGCGATAGCTGCTTATTATTTTACACAAAATTTGCAAAGTATTTCACATGAAAAACAAAACGGCGCTGCTAAACAAGAATCTATCCGGCACCGTTTCTATTCGATGACAACGCGCGCCAACCAATACACGAATAATCCGTCACCTGTCTTTATGCTGTTAAAATAAAATTTTTATAAGCACAGTCAATTCATGATTATGTATATGAAAAGATTCAAGATGGATTGCCGCTTGCTGTTGATGCTCTCGAAGCCATTGAACGATGTTGTTTTTATCTTTTATCGTTCCGCTATAATCAAAAAACAACTTTACTTCCTCTTTTAATACTTCAATGGAAATGCTCATATGGTTTTCATCATGCGCATCCGCTTGGTTTTCCATTAAGGTTAAAAACTTGCTGCTCCATGCCGTTAAATCCGCATCATAAGAGGATAAATCACATTCATCCCCAAGCACCTCATATTCTAACGAAATCAGCCGTGTTTTCCAATTATAAGTCATCATCCATTCTGCAAATTGCACCGCTTTTAAATTGGTGAGCTTCGTTTCCTGTTGCATATCGCGAATAATTTCGTCGATAATTTCGTAAACTCTTTCTATTTTATTTAACGCCAAATTCCCTTTAATGAGCTGAATTTTATTCAGCCAGTCATGGCGAGAATGACGCAATACATCGACGATCCTCCATTGCTTTTCCATCTACAGCGCTCCCATTCATAAATTACACCGCTTATGCTCTATCATCTTTACTATAGCATTTTTTTACAAGAAACGGGAATGATTTTTCGCGCTTTTCCGGAATGCAAAAAGAAAACTCTAACCGAGCATGGTTAGAGTTTTCTCAAAGCGGTTTACGCTTCTTTGCTGACAGGATATACGCTCACTTTTTTGCGGTTGCGGCCTAATCGTTCGAAACGAACGATGCCGTCGATTTTCGCATAAAGCGTGTCATCGCCGCCGCGGCCAACGTTCAATCCCGGATGGATTTTCGTCCCGCGTTGACGATAAAGAATCGAACCGCCAGTAACGAATTGACCGTCAGCGCGTTTCGCGCCAAGACGCTTCGCGATGGAGTCGCGTCCGTTCTTTGTCGAACCTACCCCTTTTTTCGATGCGAAAAATTGGAGATCAAGTCTTAACATACACGTCACCTCCCGTTACCGTTGAATCACGCGAATATACTCTCCATAATCGCGTTCAATCGTTTGTAAAGAAACGAGCATCGCTTCAAGGAGGAGCTGGACTTTCTCTGCCGTCGCTTCGTCGTCAATGCGAGGAAGCACGCAGCGAAGATAGCCGCCGTTTTCTCCTTGCGTAATATGCGGTTGAACGTTCGTTAGCGCGATGATCGAATTGACGATGCCAAACGAAACCGCCGATGCTCCAGCACAAACGATATCTTGCCCATGTTCTGCAAAATTCGCGTGCCCTTTTATCGTAAACGCGCGAATTTTCCCTTCCTTTGTGCGCTCAATTTCTACATTAATCATCGCGAATGCCTTTATGCATTAATTTTTTCAATCACGACTTTTGTGTAAGGTTGACGGTGACCTTGTTTGCGACGGTAGTTCTTTTTCGGCTTATATTTGAAAACGATAATTTTCTTTTGACGGCCGTGTTTTTGCACTTTCGCCGTTACCGTTGCCCCTTCAACTGTAGGGTTGCCGATTTTTACTGTTTCGCCGCCTACAAACAACACTTTGTCAAACGTTACCGTCTCCCCTTCAGCGGCATCAATTTTTTCGATATAAATTTCTTGTCCTTCTTCCACTTTAATTTGTTTGCCGCCAGTTTCGATAATCGCGTACATGTATCGCACCTCCCCATATAGACTCAGACTCGCCAGCGACAAGGCGGTTCGCATCGCGAACGCTTGGAAAACCCGCGCTGAGCGGTTGTAGTACGGGTGCTGTGAATATGCGCTGCACCGCTTTTTGCCCGCTTATGCAAGCGGTACAAAAATTCTACAACGTAAAAAATAGTATCATATCTAAAAGAAAAATGTCAATATATTTCTCTTACACATAAATAAGATCGCTTAATGGAACATCTGTTTGTTTCTCCACAAAAAAAGCATGCAAAATTTCATTTTCGTCTAATGTCACGCGCTCGCGGTTATCTCTCATGATAATGATCGAATGTTTTTGTCCGCGGTAAAATTTTTGCAACACGCGAGAAATTCGCTCCTCTTCGAAAACAGCAATCGTTCGCAATTTTGTATAATCGCTCCGTTTTCCGTAATAGCGTTCCAATAAAAAGCGCATGACAACATAATGGCGATGTTTCCACTCTTTCCATAACGATGCGATAAGAAACATAACGATGATCCATAAATCAAGTTGTTTTGGTTGTATGAACAAAACGGCAATGGCAAAAAAAGCAAGTGTAACTATGGACAATACAATTGTTTTTTGATGTGCCTCGCTAAATGGAAAATAATAAGTAAAAAAAAGAAACAGCAACTTTCCGCCATCTAACGGCCAAATAGGCAATAAATTGATCATGAGAATCGCGGTATTGTAATGGATAAATAAATTCCAGCCTTCGTTCGTCATTACCCCCATCCGCCATAAAAAAAACGCAATCGCCATCAACCAAAGGTGTTGCGCTGGCCCAGCAAGCGTTACAATAAGCTCTTCGCGAAACGGACGGTTCCCGTGTTCCTCGACTTCCGCCACTCCCCCAAACGGCAAAAGCAAAATTCGCTTCACGCGCCATGAGAAAAAAGCGGCGGCAACAGCATGCCCAAGCTCATGAATCAACACAATAAAAAATAAAAGAAACAGTTGCTTAAAGTGAGCGGTCATCACCGCAATGCCGCTAAACAGCCATAACAGCGGATGGATGTGAATGTTGCCGAACAATCGAACATATTTATTCAAAGGAAATCACCTGAATCGGATCAATAAAATGATCTCCTTGTTTAATGGCAAAATAAAATACTGACTTTGTTTGATCATGGCTGCTCGTCATCGCTGTTCCGACTTCCTTGCCCGTTTCTACAAAATCGTACAGTTTTACGGCAATCGTACCTAAGTTTCCATACCACGACTCGCTCCCATCTGCATGCTGGATGATTACCGTTTTCCCAAGTTTTTCTTTTGTGCCAGCAAATACCACGATTCCTTCATTCACTGCTTCCACTTTCGCATTGCTAGCTGTTTCGACCATAACGCCTTGCCCGTTTTTCTGAAAATTTTCGAGAACGCGGCCTGATGCCGGCAAAGCATATTGCTTCGGCGTTGTTTTCGTTTGATTTTCCGTTTCTGTAGAAATGAACGCAAGCGGCTCGCCAAACTGCTTTTCATACCATTTTGAGACAGCGGCAAATTGAAATTCTTTCTCCATCGCATCTTTGACAAACTGCCGAGCTGGTTCTAACGAGCCAGATGGATTTTTAAACAAAATCGCTGTTGCTAAAACAAGACAGGCCGAGAAAAGCATTTTCAAAATGAACGTTTCTTTGCGAAATAATGGATGCTTCTCTTCAAACGTATAGCGGTCATACGTCACTACCGGCTGGCCGTACCGCTGTTCATCGGTGATCGCCCACAATTCTTGTTGCATCTCTCCATAACGGTGCCGCCTTTCTTTTCTCCGCTTTTCCACGCGCTTGCGGATGTCGCGGGCACGTCGCTTCATTATTCCTCACCATCCCTCCCGGCATCGTTTGTACTAGTTTATTAGACAACCTTGAGAGATATGATAAATAAAAAAATAGCCAAGTCCTAATGTTTGTGTAAAATCCGACTCCCAAGTCCAGCGAACTTATGTCTCCGAAAATAGAACCGCTTTGTATCCGCTTCTTTTTACACAAATTCATGGACTTTATCGATAAATAAAAAATTCCCTGCCATCTTCATTAGCAGGGATTAACGGACACCAAATAATTTTTTTATTTTCGAGAAAATTCCCTTTTGCTCATCTTCGAGCGGCTGCAACGGAACGGACTCTCCGAGAATTCTCCGCGCAATATTGCGGTACGCGATCGACGCCTTGCTGTTTGGGTCAAGCACGATTGGTTCGCCTTTATTGGAAGATTTGATCACGTTTTCGTCATCGGCGATGACCCCTAACAAATCAATCGACAAGTGCATAACGATTTCGTCGACATCAAGCATGTCACCATTTTTCACCATATGGCTGCGGATGCGGTTAATGATAAGCCGCGGCGGCTTGATATGTTCCTCGTTTTCTAGTAAACCAATAATTCGATCGGCATCGCGCACTGCCGATACTTCCGGCGTTGTGACAACAATCGCCTCATCCGCCCCCGCCACGGCGTTTCGATAACCTTGCTCAATGCCTGCCGGGCAGTCGATTAACACATAATCATAATCTTGTTTTAACTCATCGATCAGCTGTTTCATCTGTTCCGGACTGACCGCCGATTTATCGCTTGTTTGCGCGGCAGGCAGCAAATAAAGATGATCGTCAAACCGTTTATCTTTTACGAGCGCTTTTTGCACGGTACAGCGCCCTTCCACGACGTCAACGAGGTCATAAATAATGCGGTTTTCCAACCCCATCACCACATCGAGGTTGCGCAAGCCGATATCTGTATCAACAAGGCAAATCCGCTTTCCAAGGATCGCGAGCGCTGTTCCGACATTTGCCGTTGTTGTCGTCTTTCCGACGCCGCCTTTCCCTGATGTAATGACGATCGCTTCTCCCACCGTTACACTCCCCTTTCTAACCGCGTCAAATTCGGTCGCAACTGCGCAAGCAGCTGCAAACGATCGACAACAATTTGATTATGTTCATCGATATACGCGCATTCCATTTCATTCCGCTCATCCGTTTTGTAATCGGGAGCTCGGTTCATCACATCGCCAATTCGCAGCTGTGTCGGTTTCATAATCGATGCGGCAATGACCGCTTCTTTATTTCCGTAATACCCCGCGTGGGCAATTCCGCGCAACGCTCCGAGAATAAAAATATTTCCGCCGGCGATAACGATCCCCCCCGGATTGACATCGCCGATTAATAAAAGATCTCCTTGTACATGCAGCACCTGACCCGAACGAACGATTTTGGAAACCGACACAATTTCCGTTTTCCTCTTCCACTCGAGCGCTTCTTCCTTTGTCATTACATTGCTTTCAATCGATTCGACGACCAAATTTTTTTTGCGGCGAATTAATGTGCGCAACTCTTCTTCTTGTTTCGGAGTCAAATAGCGATTACCAACTTTGAGATGAACGGAAACGAGCGGACCGTCCGATTCCGCTTTTTCACTTGCTGTTAATTTTTCTTCAAGCTCTTCCAACAGATCGTCATAGGAACACGTGTCATCGAGATGCAACGTCAGCCCATCTTTCGTTCCTTTCATCGTTACATACGGTTGTTTTTGTTTCGCCACAACGTTCACCTCAACGAATAATTCTACAAAAACGTCCATTTTCCTTTTAATCTTCCTGTTCCAACCGCTTGATTTTTACCAATTGCTGCTTCAACGGATATGAAAGCAAAACAAGAAACACCACATTCAGCAACAGCGTCGGCGATAATCTTTGCAGACAAAACATTTGAAAAGGCATATTGGTTCTTCCTATGAGCAGTTGAATTCCATATACATATAATTCGAGAATGGCGATCGAAAAGAGACTAAGAAAACAAGCAATTAGCCAATGTGGATGAAGCACTTTCATCGCTTTCGCCACGATGTAAGCGATTAAAGGAAACGCAAACGCATAAACACCAAGCAATTCCGTGTAGACGCAATCATAAAGCACGCCAAAAATCAGTCCGTAAACCATTGCGCGCGTTTGCCCTATGTAAATCGCGGTAAAAACGAGAAAAACGAGAAAAAAACGCGGTGCAAAAAAATAATGCATATACAGTTCGTTCTTTGGCCATAAATCGACAAAAATGCTTTCACTAACAAAACATACAACGGCAAGGAAAGGAAGCGCCCACTTTTTCACTTTGCTTCCTCCCTTTCCCCAAGCGTTTCGTCAATTTTTCTTTTCACAATAATCACATCATCAATGTCGTAAAAATTAGCCGCTGGTTTCACGTAAACCATTTTTGTCAACCCGTATTGATCTGGCACGACCTCCATCACTTCACCGATAAGCAGCCCTTTTGGAAAAACGCCGCCAAGACCAGATGTTAACACTTTTTGCTTTTTCTCGATTTTCGCATCAAAAGGGATTCGTTTTAGCAACAACGCTCTTCGTTTTTCATCATATCCTTCGATCAATCCAAAAACATTTTCGTTTCCTTGCACATAGGCGGAAATCCGATTTTTTTGATCGAGCGCGCTCAACAATTGAACGGTGGAAGTAAATTGGGAGGCGTGCTGCACTTTTCCGACTAATCCTTCTGGTGTAATCACGGCCATATCTTTCTTGACGCCGTGCTGCTCGCCTTTATTGACGATGATCGTTTCCTGCCAGCGGTCTGGGTTTCTTCCAATAACAGTGGCCTGGATTGGAATAAAATCGCGCAAGCTTTCTTTTTTATTTAAAAGAGCGCGAAGCCGTTCATTTTCCTTTTTTAATGTCTGCACTTGCGTTTCCAACGTCACGTATTCCTCTAGACGTGCTTTTAATAGCTTGTTTTCTTTATATGTATTTCTTATATCATTTACATTCTCAAAGAAGCCCGCAACGAACTGTGCGGGCTTATGAAAAATGAGTTGGACAAAACCGGTTGTATCTTTTACAAACTGCTCTGGCCATGTAAGTTCGCGATCTTTTAAGGAAAAACCAATCAATGCCACGAGGATAATAATGCTAACAAGCAACAAAATGAGCCGTTTGTTTAAAAAGAACTGTGGCATGATGTTGACACCCTCTTACTGTCAGCGATGGTCTCTCGCTTTGTTTTTAAATAAATCGATATGATCTAGCGCCTTTCCTGTTCCGATTGCCACGCAATCGAGCGGATTTTCCGCAACAATGACAGGCATGTCCGTTTCTTTGCTAATGACTTTATCAAGGTTGCGCAGCAGCGCGCCGCCGCCTGTAAGCACGATGCCGCGGTCCATAATATCTGCGGCTAATTCCGGCGGTGTCTTTTCCAACGTATTTTTCACGGACTCGACAATCGCATAAACCGTATCATGCAGCGCTTCGGCAACTTCCTCGGCGCTAATTTCAATCGTTTTCGGAAGCCCTGTCAGTAAATCGCGGCCGCGGATTTCCATTTTCCCGATTCCTTCCGGGTTTCCTGCCGAGCCGATTTCCACTTTAATCGCCTCCGCTGTCCGTTCCCCGATCATTAAATTATACGTTTTGCGGATATATTGAATAATTGCCTCGTCCATCTCGTCGCCAGCGATGCGAATCGACTGGCTTGTGACGATACCGCCAAGAGAAATAACCGCCACTTCCGTCGTCCCGCCGCCGATGTCAACGACCATGCTTCCCGTCGGCTCCCATACAGGAAGATTCGCGCCGATCGCCGCCGCAAACGGCTCTTCAATCGTATAGGCATCGCGCGCTCCCGCCTGCCGCGTCGCATCGATGACAGCGCGTTCTTCCACAGCCGTGATTCCATATGGCACACATACCATCACGTACGGTTTTCCTGCAAAAAATCCTTTATTTTTTGTCGCTTGTTTAATGTAATATTTCATCATCGTCGCCGTTGTCTCATAGTCAGCGATCACCCCGTCTTTCATCGGGCGAAGGGCAACGACATTTCCAGGCGTACGGCCGATCATGTTTTTCGCTTCGTTGCCAACCGCAACAATTTGCTTTGTATCCTTTTGGATGGCGACAACCGACGGTTCCCTTACCACAATTCCTTTTCCCTTTACGTATACAAGCGTATTGGCTGTTCCTAAATCGATGCCAAGGTCTCTTGTTCCAAATCCAAACATAGTCTATATCTTCCTTTCTGAAACGAAATGCTTTTTTATAAAAATCCGCTAAATTTGTCGATTTTACATATATTTTTGTTTCAGCACTTTGTACGACACCGCCCAAAACATGATAAAAACTCATAATTGTTATTATAACTGATTCGACAAAAAATGAGAACTACTACACGTACCCTTTTTCTTTTAAACTGACAAATTTCTGATCGCCAATGATGAGATGGTCGAGCAATTCGATGCCAATAATGCGGCCGCATTCGGCCAGACGTTTCGTCACATCAATATCTTCTCGACTTGGAGTGGGGTCGCCGGAGGGATGATTATGCACGCAAATAATCGAGGCGGCCGAGCGCTTAATCGCTTCTTTGAACACTTCGCGCGGATGAACGATGGAGGCGTTTAAACTGCCGATAAATATCGTTTTTCGATGAATCACTTGATTTTTTGTATTCAAATAAATGGCGACAAAATGCTCTTGCGACAAAAAACGCATATCTTCCATAACATATTTCGCGCCATCTTCAGGAGAACGGATCACATAGCGGTCATTGTAGCCGAGGCGGTGAATTCGCCGGCCGAGCTCGATCGCCGCTAAAATTTGAATCGCCTTCGTCGTCCCGATTCCTTTTATGCTTGTTATTTCTTCAATCGAAGCATCTTTTAGAAGCCGAAGCCCTTCAAAATGCTGAAGCAGGCGATGAGCAAGCTGCAATACCGATTCTTCTTTTGTTCCTGTTCGAAGCAAAATGGCGAGCAGTTCGTGGTCAGCCAAGCTTTCCGGGCCGGCAGAAAGAAGCCGCTCACGAGGGCGGTCATCTTTTGGCACATCGCGAATCATCAATGTCATCGTATTTTATCTTCACTCCTTTTTTTCTTTTCATCAATTAAAAAAAATTACCAGCCGAGGCGCTTCAGCTCGCGCACGGTCCGCGACAACGGCAGCCCGACAACAGTGAAATAGTCTCCTTCAATGCGTTTGACAAATAAAGCGGCGCGCCCTTGAATGCCGTATGCTCCCGCTTTGTCCATCGGCTCTTCTGTCGCAATGTAATCGGAAATTTCTTCTTCCGTTAAATCCCAAAACATTACTTTCGTTTTTTCTACAAACAATGATTGGCCGTTTGGGGAAAGAATCGCCACTCCCGTCAGCACCTCATGCGCCTCGCCTGACAGCATGCGCAGCATCGCCGCTGCTTCTTCTTTTGTTTTTGGCTTGCCTAAAATGTTGTTTTGGTAAACGACGACAGTATCCGCCCCGATGACGTATGCATGAGGATAACAATCAGCAGCAGCTTTCGCCTTGCGATAAGCAAGCAGCTGCACGGCTTGCTCCGGGGATGCATCTTCGTGAATTTGTTCATCAATGTGGCTAGCGAGGATTTGAAAGCGGAGGTTAGCTAATTCAAGCAGCTGTTTTCGGCGCGGGGAACTCGAAGCTAAAATCAATTGTTTCATCCACATCACCCTCTTGCATTCGTTTCAAAGCAGGAAGATACACATGTATCGTACCAAATTTTGCGGTTCAGCACAATTTGGTAAAGTCGAAAAATCCGAAAAAAAAGAAGCTCGCTAGCTTCGCAATGGGAAAACGGCAATATATGACTTCAGCGCCTCAAGCAATTCTTGCTGTGTTTTTTGCAACAGTTCCTCTTGTTGATTGGTTTTGTAAGCAATAAGCAGATTATACGCAGCTTTCATATGTGAAACGTACCGCTTTATATTATCGTCATTCGGAAGTGTTTGCGATATAAATTGTTTATAATCACTCTCTAATTTTTTCCATTCTTCTTTGTGAACATCTCCTTTTCCTAATAAAATGGCGGAAATGGCAGCCATTTCCCTGTATAGCGCTTCCCCTGCTTTTATTACTGGCTTGTGCTCCCTATCCGTGCTGGCGAACGATAGAAATTTAATGTATGTACTATGCGTCTTCTGCTTATACCGTTCATTGATCGCCTGCAACTGTTGTTTGTCACTTCCGACGGCGATAAACAAAGCGACTGGTTTTTCGCCAACCGCCACAACAGGAATAGCGGAAGACTGGAGTTGCCGGGCATAGGCAGCCGCCGCTTCCCGATCTGTAAATACTCCCGCTTGAATCACGCTGACTGTGAAAGAAGAAGCCGCTGCTTCATTTGCAGATTCCGCCGCTTGCCCTGTCGGGTCTTTGGACTCCGCGGGAACCGGCAGCTCCGTTTCCAGCGTTTGCCCGGAATGCTCCTTCTCCTTTGGAATGACATTTAATACAATGAATCCAAAACTTGTGCCAATGATGACCGCCATCATGATTGAAAAAATTGCTGATTTGATCCGTGCGTTCAATGCGCCGATAATGGGCGAGCGCTTTTTCCGCTTTTTTTGCTGGAAAGAAGCGGACGGCCTTGGCTCCGCTTCTTTTTCCAAGACGTTCGTTTCGATACGTTTCAGCTTATCGGTAGTAAACGGCCGCTCTTTTCCGTTAATTTTCACCGTAATTTCCCGACTATGCTTGTCCATTGTGTCACCATCCTTATCTATCCTTCGTTTCCCGCCTATCTTATCATAAACAAAGAAAAAAAGAACAAGACATTTGTCGTCTTGTTCCCGGATTATTTCGGCAAATTCGGCTATTATCGGTCACGTATTTGCTGAACAGACAATGCTTCGACAGGAACTTCCGGCGATTGCTCGGAAAAGGTGCACAACTGTTTCGTTTCTCCTTTTAAACAAATAGAA
Source organism: Parageobacillus thermantarcticus (assembly GCF_900111865.1). Classification (GTDB taxonomy): domain Bacteria; phylum Bacillota; class Bacilli; order Bacillales; family Anoxybacillaceae; genus Parageobacillus; species Parageobacillus thermantarcticus. The sequence continues at coordinate 165,213 of NZ_FOJS01000001.1, forward strand.
TAATGGAACGAGCCGTTTTCGTCTTTTTTAACAAGTACATATGATGGATTCGTTTCCAATGGCAGCACGTTTCCGGTAAACGGGTCTTTGATCGGATGAAGCATTCCTTCTTCTACAAGCTGTTTGTACGTTAGTTTTTCGGAAGAGCGGGATGGCAAAAATTCCACGTTTTCTGCCCCGACATAAAGGCGCGCCGCTTCGTAAAGCGCATAGGCATTAGAAACAAACGTTCTCTCTTTTGCTTTTTCGATGATATGAAGCACCGCAATAACAGCAATGGAAGCAACAATTCCTAAAATGACAAGCACCGCTAACAACTCCACTAGCGTCATTCCTCGGTTTGTACGCAGCAACATATAACCACTCCGCCATTCATTACCGCTGCTGCGATGACAGTTGCCCCCCAGGAACTATTTCTGTCAGCGGATTCCGCTTTTTGCTCGGCGGGGGAACGTCTATTTGCGGCAGCATATTCTGCAACTTTTCTAATTTCGGATAATAAAATGCGCTGACCGTTACCGAATACGTTAACGGATTTACTTCCGTAGCGACCGACGTTAATTCTGGATTTCCAGTAAACGAGAGCGATTCAATCGACACGATGCGGTTTAAATTTTCGAGCGTCTGCAAAAAGCGCTCAAGCTGATAGTACGACGGGGATTGCACCGTCAATTGCGCCGTCACTTTTTTCAATCCATCCGGCGGCGCGGAAAGAGATTGCTCTGTCTTTTCTTGCGGATTTGCTGTTACATTTTCGTCTTCTTGAAAATTCATGCTCGAAATTATGCTGTCTGAAACGACTTCCGCTTTTTTGAAATCGAGCAATAGCTGTTCCGTCAGCGGCTTGACCGGTATCTTTTTTTGAAGTTCTACGATGCTTTCCGGCAAGCCGGGCTTTTGCTTGGCAATCTCTGCTTTTGTAGCGGCCAACATTTTTTTCTCGCTTGCCACTGTGCTGTTTAATTCTTCAATTTCTTGGTAGCGCGGATAAAGCAGATAAAAATAAAGGCCGATAATCGCAGCGCCAAGAACCGTAAGCATAAGAACAAAAACGAGAAGCTGCCGTCTTGAGAAACGTACGGTCATGGTTGTTTCTCCTTTTCCTCTAACGCTTGTTTATCAACATGCATTTCGTATTGCGCGAGATAGCGGGGCACTACTCGTTCCTCAGTCGTCCTTTGCTCATCGCTTTCTTCGTTGGCATTCACAGCCGAAAGGCTTTTCAATTGTACGTCAGCAATAAATTTGGCATCCGACAGCCGCTTTAAGTAATAGGCCGCCTGCTCGCTTGTGTCAAATTGAACGGAAACCGTTACCGTTCCATCCTCCGCGTAGGAAAAGTTCATGATAAATCCGCGCTCTGGCAGCAATGCCGTCATGTTGCGCAAAAGCGGCACCATTTTGAGCGGGTAATCTTTCGCCCATTGCACAGTTTTGTCTAATTCCTCGATTTCCTTAACAGATTGCATGTCCGCAAGCTTTTGCTGCTCGATCGCTTGAAGCGCCTGCGTCTGCTTCAGCTCTTTTTCCAGCGAGTCGATTTGCGTCTCCGCTCTGTCGATAAGAACGTAAAAAACAGCCGCAGCAATCGCTGCCATCGCGGTGACAATCACTGTGCTTAACAGAAAGACAACATTTTTCGGCTCTTTTTTTGGCAATAAATTAATGTCAACGAACATCATCATTTCCCTCTTTTAGCCCAAGTCCCCATGCAAGATGATAGCGCGCGTCCACCGCGCCCGCCATCGCGGCCGCAAGCCGTTCTACAGGAACATCCAGCCGTTCTTGCAACGCTTGATAAACATGGGACAAATGCGGATGATCCCCCATCAGAAACACGCGGGTAATTTGCTGTTTTCCTTGATGAATGGAAAAGGAATAGAAGCTCATCATCCGTTCCATTTCTTTATATATATCTTCAAACGGATCGATGAATCGTTGCCGGTCTTTCCCAATGTTTATTTCTCCGTACTGTTCGAGCAAAAGATGGCGCATAAACACAGGTTTATGCTGATGAAACGCGCTAACATTGACGGAAGATTGGTCAAATTGGACAAGCAAAATATGATCATCTTTTTTGACTTGATCAGCTATATAAAAAAGGCGGTACGCACATAGCGGCGAAACGTCAGCGGCAATCGGGCGCAGCTTTGCATCTTCCAAAAGCCGCGCGTAACTTAACACTAAATCTTCCGGAGCAGCGAATAATAAAACGGTGGTCGCTTCCTGCGTTTTTTCCAAAACAACGTAATCAAACACCGGGGTATCAAACGGCAACGGAATCGTTGTTCCCAATTCCATAAACAAATAACCGCGAATTTCCTCTTCTTCTAAATCGGCAGGAAGCGGAAGCCGGCGGATAATCACGAAAGGATCTGGCACAATGAAACGGACGCGGCGTTTCTTTAATTTCCATTCATCGACACATTCTTCTAAAATCATTTCCAACGTTTCGCGGTCCATGATTTTTCCGTCGTGAATCATTCCTTTTGGAAGCTGGCGCTCTCCCCATTTGTGAACGGATAATGGGTCGTTTGCCTTTGTCTCAACATAGCGAATGACATGGTCTTTGATAACTAGATTGGCAACTTTATGCCTTGGCTGAAACAATGTTAACATATTCACGTTTTCCCCTCATATTAAAAGAAAATCATTTGCTGATACCATTCCACAATGTCTTGTCCAAAAAAATAGGCGGTCAATGACCCGAGAACGATCGCAGGCCCGAACGGCATCGGCTCCCGGCGCCGGACTTTGCCAAGCGCCATGCCAATCAGCCCGATCGCCGTTCCGTAAATCGTGGAAAAAAAGAACGCAAGCAGCACTGTTTTCCACCCAAGCACAAATCCAAGCAGCGCAAACAATTTAATATCGCCGCCGCCCATGCCGCCTTTGCTGATGACGGCAATGAGAAAAAGCAGCAAAAAGCCGGCCGCCGCGCCAATCAGCGCATCCCGCCAAGGAAGGAACGGAATAAACAGCCGCTCAAACAGAAAGATGACCGCAAACACAAGTAGCACTTTGTCAGGAATCATCATGTAGCGAACATCGGAAACGAAGATAATCATTAACAGTGAAATGAGCGTCCAACAAACGATCAATTCTTTTGACCATCCCACCAAAAGCGGCGAAATCGTAAAAAGAATCGCCGTCGACAGCTCAACAAACGGATAAAGCAGCGAAATCCTCCCCCCGCATTCCCGGCACTTTCCGCCTTGCCAAACGTATGAGACAACAGGAATAAGTTCCCGCGCCGTAAGCTGCCGCTTGCAGCGCGGGCAATGCGAACGAGGAAACATGATCGACTCTCCCGCCGGCACGCGAAGCCCGACAACGTTAAAAAACGAGCCGAGGAGGAGGGAGTATAAAAATATAATAATCAACATAGTTGAGTCCTTATTTCAGTGTTACGTCTTTTCTTTCTAACTCATCAACATACTCATCATCAATGTATTTGAAATTCGAATCGCTTTTATCTACTAACGTAACTTTATATTTTAAGTTTTCACCACCAGTTTCTTTATTATTACTATCTGTCAATTTAGTTCTTTCTACTACCACCAAGCTTTTATCCGCATCATACTCTTTTGATTTTTTTCCTGGTGATTTCGGAATTTTTTCAAGATATCCTGCATCATATAGTTCTTTCATAGTAAACGTATTTTTATTTTCATCAAATCCTCCAGAAGATATTGCGAGCCTTGCAGCATTAGCTAATTGCTGTGCATTCGCGATATGCGCATCCTTTTTCGAGTTGTCGATAATGGCGCCAATCGCCGTAATTGCAATCGCTGCGATAATCCCCAAAATGACGACGACGGCAAGCAATTCAATCAATGTGAGCCCTCGTTCGTTTTTCAAAAATCGTTTCATCATCGTAATACCCCTCTCCCTATTTTTTGTTTATCACACTTTTTTCCTAATTAATTTTACACGATTTATCAATATATGAGAATATATTCCTTGCAATTTATTGTTGAATATGGTTGAAAATATCGTACATTGGTATGATAATCGAAGCAATAATCGTTCCGACGACCCCGGACAAAAGCAAGATCATGAGCGGCTCAATCAGCGACTTCAGCCGTTCGACGCCGGCGTCCACTTCCGCTTCGTAAAAGTTGGCAACTTTCGCGAGCATTGCGTCTAATGCCCCTGTTTCTTCGCCGATCGCAATCATTTGCGTCACCAGCGGCGGAAACGCCCAATGTTTTTTCAGCGGTTCAGCAAGCGATTGGCCCCGTTCAAGCGAATCGCGCGCCTGCCTTATCACCTTGCTGATGACTTCGTTTTCGACGACATTTTCCGTGATGGACAGCGCCTGCAAAATCGGGACGGAACTGGAAAAGAGCGAGCTTAATGTCCGCGTCATGCGCGCCAATGCCGCTTTTTGTATTAGCTTTCCGAAAAACGGGATGCGCATTGCTGCATAATCCAAGTAATATTTCGTCCGTTTTTCCCTCTTCGCCAACGCAAACAAAACATATGTTCCAATCAACGCGATAGCGACAAGCCACCAATATGTTTGCATCACTTCGCTTGCGCGCAGCACAAATTTGGTGATCGCCGGAAGTTCGGCGTGAAAGTCGGCAAACATCTCGACAAATGTCGGGACGACGGAAACAAGCAAAAAAATGACGACCGCAACGGCAATAATAGCGACAGCGATAGGATAAGTCAGCGCGGAAACGATTTTTTGCCTTGTGCGGTGCATTTTTTCAAAATGGTCCGCAAGCCGTTCCAGCGTTTCATCCATATTCCCGCCTGCTTCCCCGGCTTTGACCATGTTGACAAACATCGCCGGAAAGATGCGCGGATGCTTCGCCGCGGCAGCAGATAGCGGATTTCCGGCGCGGAGCGATTCTTCCACTTCCATAAGCGCTTTTTTCAGCGCCTTGCTTTCGGTTTGTTCCGCTAAAATGCGGGTGGAGTCAACAATCGAGACCCCCGCCTTTATCAATGTCGCGAACTGCCGCAAAAAAATGACAAAATCTTGGAGCTTCACCGCTTTTCCAAATGTTATTTCTTTGGTGAGTAACGTTTGCGGCACTTCGGCAATTTCGATGACTTTAATTCCTTTTTGCCGCAATTTCATGACCGCGTCCCGCTTGGACTCGCTGACAATCGTTCCTGTTTGCTTTCGCCCCTTTATATTCCGGCCTTCATATTTAAACTGAGGCATACGAATCGCCACGCTCCTGTGCAAGATAAGGTTCAGCCGCATCGCGAAGGATCAGCCCTGCTTGCATTAACTCTTTGATGCTCATCGCCAGCGTATGCATGCCAAGGGCGCGGCTTGTTTGCATGACGTTGGCGATTTGATGGACTTTTTCATTGCGGATTAAATTGGCGACTGCCGCATTATTAATTAAAACTTCCGTAGCAGCGATCCGTCCCGTTTTTTGCGGTGTTGGGAAAAGGCGCTGTGAAATAATCGCGACAAGAACAGACGCAAGCTGAATGCGAATTTGTGATTGTTGGGCAGGCGGAAACACGTCAATAATCCGATCGATCGTCGCCGGCGCGCTCGATGTATGCAGTGTGCCAAGGACGAGATGTCCCGTTTCCGCGGCGGTTATCGCCGTATGAATCGTTTCCAAATCGCGCATTTCCCCGACTAAAATGACATCCGGATCTTGCCTAAGTGCCGCGCGCAGACCGTTGGCAAAATTGTTCGTATCAAAGCCGACTTCGCGCTGGTCAATAATGCAGCTACCGTGCTTGTGCAAATATTCGATGGGATCCTCCAGCGTAATAATATGTTTCCGCATCGTTTTGTTCATATAGTCAATCATCGCAGCAAGCGTCGTCGACTTCCCGCTTCCCGTCGGGCCTGTCACTAGCACAAGCCCGTGCGGTTTTTGCGCAATTTGTTTTAATACTTCAGGAAGGCGCAGTTCATCAATCGTTGGAATTTTTGTCGGAATGATGCGGATCGCCAGCGACACGCACGACCGCTGTTTATACGTATTGATGCGGAAGCGGGAAACGCCGGGAATTCCGTACGAAAAATCCAATTCCCCATTTTCTTCAAATTGCGGCCAAAGGCGGGGCGGAATGACCGCTTTTGCCATTCCTTCCGTATCTCCCGGCCGCAAAACGTCTTGGCCGTATTTTTTTAATTCGCCATTGATGCGAAAAATCGGCGGCACGCCGACCGTCAAATGAACGTCGGAAGCTTTAACTTCAAACGCAGCACATAAAAGAGCATCCAATCTTTGCTTCATGTTCCCCACCTTTAACTTAAAATCGCCACTTTCAATACCTCTTCCAGCGTCGTTAACCCTTGTTTCACTTTTAACAATCCGTCATCAATCAAAAAAATCATGCGGTTTTTTATGGCAAGCTCGCGCAATTTCGAAAATGGCTCTTTATTTAAAATGACGCGGCGCATTTCATCGGTCATCACAAGCAGTTCATGAATGGCAATCCGCCCTTTATAGCCTGTCATATTGCATGTCGGGCAGCCGCGGCCGCGGATCAGCTTGTCAATTTTCATGCCGCGGCGGGCAAAAATCTCGATTTCCCGCTTTGTCGGCTCCTGCTCTTCTTGGCAATCGCGGCAGACGCGGCGGACGAGCCGCTGGGAAACGACGCCGGCTAAAGAGGTCGCCACAAGAAACGGCTCAATCCCCATATCAATTAAGCGTGTGATGGTGCTTAACGCATCGTTTGTATGCAAGGTGCTTAACACTAAATGGCCGGTCAATGACGCGCGGATCGCCACTTCTGCCGTTTCGCGGTCGCGGATTTCTCCCACCATAATAATGTTTGGGTCTTGCCGCAAAATCGAACGCAGCCCTTGCGCAAACGTCAATCCGATATTCGGATTCACTTGGATTTGATTGACTCCTTCAATCTGATATTCGACAGGGTCTTCGATCGTAATAATATTGACTTCTTCACTGTTTAAATGGTTCAGCGCCGCATATAGCGTCGATGATTTTCCTGCCCCAGTCGGTCCGGTAATCAGAATGATTCCGTTCGGCCTTTCAATAAGTTCAATAAAGCGCCGCAAATTTAACTGGTTAAACCCAAGCTTATGAATATCGTTCAGCGCCGTCCCTAAATCAAGAATGCGGATCACGATTTTTTCGCCATAGATGGTCGGCAATGTAGAAACGCGCAAATCGACCGGATGAAAATCGATGTTCATCTTAATCCGGCCATCTTGCGGAATGCGGTGTTCGGTAATATCCATATTCGCTAAAATTTTAATTCTCGCGGTCAGCATGCTTTGCATATGTTTTGGAAGGGCGCGGTCTGTCCGCAATATACCGTCGATGCGATAACGGACAAGCACTTTCGTTTCCTGCGGGTCGATGTGGACATCGCTTGCCCGCTGTTCAACGGCGAGCTGCAAAATTTGGTTCACAAGCCGGACAATCGGGGAATCTTCTTCGGTCGCCCGTTCCTCTTCCACCGTTGTTTCCGCGGCGGGGGCCATTTGCAAAAAATCTTCTACTGATTCATCCATGTCGTAATACTTATTAATGGCGCGCAAAATATCATCTTTTGAGGCAATCGCCGTTTCAATATGGAACCCTGTCGAAAGGCGCAAATCATCGATGACAAAAAAGTCCATCGGATCGGCCATTGCCACAAGCAAGCGTTCTCCCTCAACTTTTAAAGGCATCACCATATGCCGCTTGGCAAATTCTTTCGGAATGAGGTTGGTCAGCTTCGGATCGATCGGATAGCGGTACAAGCTGACATGCGGGATGCCTAATTGAAACTCAAGCACTTCAATTAATTGCTGCTCGGTAATATACCCGAGCTGCAACAGCACATCGCCCAGCTTTTGGCCGGGAGCTTTTTCTCTTAACGCTTCCTCCAGCTGTTCCTCCGTAATGAGCCCCGCTTCCACTAATAAATCTCCTAAACGTTTCCGCTCTTGTTTTTTCTTCATCGTTCATCCCTGCTTTTCATTATCATCATTGTTCTGTTTGCCGTCCGTATCATTTGTTGTGGAAGGCGCTTTTTCTTTTTCCGGCTGCTTTTCTTCAGATTGCCCGTTGTTTCCCTCTTTGCTTTTATTCGTTTGTTCATCGTTTTTCTGATTATTGCCTGCTTGCTTTTCATCAGCCGCCGACGGTTCGGACGTGGATGCATCCGACTGGGTGTCTCCTAGTTCCAAACCGCGAAGTTCAATGTTATGCGATGGCGGATAAAAGTCTTCGGCAATCGTTTCCGTACGCACAAGATGATTTCCGCTATACGCTTCCCTCTTCACTTTGACGAGTATTCCTCTTTTTCCGCTTTGCTTTAATTGGCGTTCCCCAGGGCGAAGGAGAGGGCTATATTGCACAACGGTCTTCGGTTTGAAATATTCGATATCCCCAACTTTCACTACATACTTATAAGTAAATGGCAGCCCGAAAAGCGCCACATGCAACCGGTTGTTTTCCACCCGGAACTTGAGCGTGTAAGCAGTGGTATTCGGATTGTAAAACTGCAAATCACGATTGCGATCATCTACTTTCGCTTCATAACCAACCGTTATCCCATCAGGAAGTTCGCGGCTTGTATGCCGCTCCAACACCGTAAAATTCGTCGGCAAAATCGTTTGGTAAATCGCTGAAGCAATCATGCTCATCTCTTCGGAAGAAAGCGGCCCGTTTGTCTCTTTGACATATGCCGCAAGCGAAAAGATGCTTTTTCCTTTAATTTCAACGGCCGGATTGGCAGAAATCCATTCAAGCAATGGCGCTGGTCTTTTCCCCAATTTCAGTGTCGCCGCGCTCACTTGCTGTTCCGTTTCATCGGAACGGGAAACATATGCTGCAAGGTCAATCGGTTCTGACGGCATTTGCAAACCAGCCGCAATATTTGTGACATCGTTTTGCAATTTTTCGAGATTAATAGAAGAAGCGAGCGGCGGGGGAAGCAGTGTTTTTATTGTTTTAGAAAATTCTTGCACATCGAATTGGACAAGAAGCTGGGACGGCCTCCCTGACACTATTTGCCTTGCGCTTTGTTCGATTTGGAACGTAAACAGGGATGTAGGAATCTCTCCTTTTTTTTCTTGATACACAACGGGAATCGTCGCATCTGCCTTCCATTCATTCACTTTTTTCGCGATTTCCGCCAGCGCTTCTTGTTTGGATTTATTCGCAACAGAAATAGGCCCAACCATCGTTCCTGCGGGCAGGCGGTCTGTCTCTCCCAAAAACGTTTCGTAGGCTAAAACGCCAATTTGCGAAAAGCTGATCAAATAAATCGTACAAACCGCTATGACGAAAAACAACTTTACCGCAGCAATCTGTCTCACCGCCTACCTTCCCCCTTTTGCTTATGCCTCTACGTTCATTGATATATCAACGATCACGCTTGGTCCTTCTTCCTGCGCTTTCTGAATATGTTCTTCTGTCAAAATGGTGCCAGCTTCAATAAACGTATTTCCGTTTTTGTCGACAATATCTTTCGTCACCCGTTTCCCTTTTAAAAGCTCCATTTGCTTTTCGCGCAGCGCATAAAGCGCTTCTTCGCTTTCCGCTCCTTCCATGGCTGCTTCGCCGCCGGAATGCTGCTCATCCGCATGTTCCGCCGTTTCTTCGCCATCCTGCCCTTCTGCCGGAACGAGCAAATGTGCCTCATCAAGCAAAGAAGACGGGGCATTGTCATGGACGACTAAAATATCTTTTCCATATGTTAATATAAATTCCGATGATAACACTGCCTGCCGGTCACCGACGAGCAGTTCAATGCCAATAATTTCTCCCGTTTCTTCGTCGATAAAAAATTCGGTCACCTCTCCGAGCAGCTGCCCTTTTCTTGTCACCGCTTTCGTGTTTTTAATGCGGATTTGTTTATTGACAAGCTGGTTGGCAATCGGAATTTCCGATAAATCAATAATATCGTGGAAACTTTCTACCGTTACGGCAAATTCGCCGATGCCGACCACTTTTTTAAACGGAATCGCTTTTAAGCTTAACTGGACGTCTTCTTGCTCAACAGTAAGAAAATCAACGGAACCTTTTTCTGGATTAATGACTAATGTTTTTACAATCCCTATTTGTGTGCCATCAGAGATACTAATAATTGGAAGATTAACAATTTGTGCACTATTTTTCATTTTTTCACCACACCTATTCTTTATAATTCTGTAATATGTGTGCAAGAAATTGAAGTTCTTCTTTTATGATAGGATATGACTGGAATTTTTCTTGCAGCTGTGCAAGCAATGGCGAAAGTTTGTCATATTGTTTCTCCAATAAATAATGTTCTATTAGCAAACGCGCGAATACGTAGTAATCATAATCGGGTAACGGGGTTTGCAAACATTGAATGATGCGCTGTTCATATTGTAATGGATTCATATATTTTCGGTTTAACTGAAGCTCGGTAACAATGGTTTGCAAAATTTCCGAATGGACTGGCGAAATCACAGAAGCGAGCTCTGTTTCGTCCGCATTGTCTTCTTTCGCCTCCATAACTTCTTCGCCGCTTCCGGCGCTTTGCTCCTCTTGCAGCAGTTCGTCTATATGCGGTTGCACCGCTGCATCCGTTTCTTCCGGCAGAACCTCTTCCTCATCTGATACAACCGGCGGCTGAGACATTTCTGCAAGAATGTCATCCCATTCCACGCCGCTCTCTTCATCCGCTAAGTCATCCGTTGATATCATCCATTTTTCCAGTGAAATATGCGGCAGATCTTTTTCATCATCGCGCGCTGCTGTTTCTTGTGCATGATTAGGCATAGCGGCTACGTTTTCTTCCATTTCCGGCAGATCCGTGCCCCATTCTTCATTTGTTTCCATTTCCACCGGCCATTCATTTAGCTTTGCTGCTTCATTCTCATTGCCATCTTCGATTGTTTCCCACGGAAACTCGCTTTCCGTGATAGTTTCAATCTGTCGTTCCACTGCCGCTGCTGCCAACGGCAACTCTCTCATTTCTATCATTTCGCTTTGTTCTGTGTCCTTTTCCCAAGGAAATTCATTTTCCGCCACTGTTTCTTCTCGTTCTGCATCAGCAGCGATTTCTAATGGCAGCTCGTCCACTGCAATGATTTCATCCTGTTCTCCATCCCCCATGTTTTTCTGTGAAACGCTGTTTTCTGCTGGCGGTTGTGGTGCTGTTTCTAATGGCATTTGTTCGGCTTCTACTGCTTCTTTCTGGTGAAAAACGGCTCCATTTCCGCCAGCAATGGAAGAAAAAGATTTCTCTGCCAGTTCGTCTGGCTCTTCCCATTCATCTTCATCTAGTTTTTTCGCAGCATAAAAGACATGGGCAAATTGGCGATGAAGCAAATAGGTCATCGCTATCATAAGCAGTCCTAGTAATAATGCAAGCTGCCACATCGGAAAGAAGGACTTTGCTACTAAGGAAAGAAGAGAAAGAAACAAGGCAATGATGAGTGCTGCGATTTTCCCGCTCCAACTTAATCCTATAGGAAGAATAAGCAAAATCGGAATGGCAAGGATAAAAGCAATGATCACAAATATAACGTGTTTCAATGTTTCACCCCGTTTCCCCACACCATTATATAAGACAATTTTCCTAAAATTCGGCTCTAACTTATTGTATAATAAAGTTAAATATTTTGAAAGAAGGGCATGACCAATGGAGGAAAAGAATTTTTTAGCACTCCGCTCTTCAAAAGGCTTCACCTTATTGGAAGTGCTAGCATCCATCACCATTTTGTCCATCGTCGCAATAGGAATGTTTTCCTTTTTTACGAACGCCATGCAATATACGACACACAATCAAGACAAAACGGTCGCCATTAACATCGCCCGCGGCGTATTAGCCTATATGGAGCGCCTTGATTTCACGGAGTTAAAACAATATGTGGAGAGCAAAATGAATAATACAGACAGTCAACCGTTTGTCTATCTGAATGCTTCTGACTGCTCCGCCGACGGTTTTCCGTTGCTCGGCGGCGAAAACGACAAAGAAACTAACCAAAAAACCTGCGAAAGGGCTCTGGGTCCTGCCGTCAATAACATTGATTATAAAACGCGCGTTCATATATTTCTTGTTCCGTATGACAAAAAAGCGCAGGACGAGCTGAAAGCAAACCCGCCAGAACAATTCCCTGCATCATTAATCGAGAAGATTCGCCTTGAAGATGAAGAAAATATCAACACAGATTTGCAAAACTATCTGCTCAAAATTTATGTGATCGTGCGCTGGGGAGATAGTGTTGAAGATTCGGAATGGCTTGAAGGTGTGATTGCTGATGAAACGATACGTTAATAATGAGAACGGACTATCTCTTGCCGAACTGTTAGCCGCCATTGCCATTTCTTCTTTTATCCTTGTTTCTATTTATGGCGTGTTTTTCAGCGGATTGAATGCATATAAGCGGATTTTTATCGAAAATCAACTGCGCAGCGAAGCCGATTATATTGTCGCCACCATTATGAATAAACTTTACGCGTTTGCGCCGGACGGAATCGCGATGGACCAAACGACAAATGCACAAATCGTATTTGTGAGCGATAAAGAGATCCAATTTGTCAGCGATGAAAGTATCAATCCTTCTAACCCTTCTCTCGTCATGATCAAAAAAGAGAAAAAACCAACTCCTGAGACGCTTACCGTTGTCTTGCAAGATGGCTCGATTGCCATCGATGGCGAACGGCTGCATTCGGATCGTTTAAAAATTGTTGCGGAAGAATCCGGGTTTTCCTACACCTGCTCCCAACAAGAAGAAGAAGAAAAAAAGATTTGCCGCAGCGGCGTCGTTACCATTAAGCTTGCCGTCCAAGACCGCGACCATGATCCAGGAGATTTGCTGCATGTCAAACCGTTTACATTAAAAACAGAATTCGGCTTTTAAAGGAGGGAGGCTAATGAACGAAAAAGGACATAGTTTAGTAGTCACGATGCTGATTATCACCATTTTTCTCCTTCTTGGCTTAACTATTATGTCTGTTGCGATTTATCAAGCGCGATTTACGGAAGTGCGCGTGGAAGACGTCGAATCGTTTCACGAAGCGACAAAAGCGATCGAAGAAACGATTGCGGAAATGAAGGTAGCTATTTCGAAACCTTCTTTTGAACTGTCTACTCCTGGAAATTTGGATACACAATTGGCTGTGCTGCTCCCTGATTTAGAAAATCGCTATGGAGTAAAGATTCAGGACGTAACGTCGACGGATGATTACAATATCAATCGTAATAAATTGTTCACCCGAGTTTTTTTGCTTTCCAAATCGTACGGTAACAAAACGGTGGAAAGACGGGTGATTTTGACAAATACGCCAAGCTTTTTAAAATATACCCTCGGTTCGAGAGAAGACGTTGTTTTAAACGGCGGAGCGTATATTAAAGGAAATATTTACGCCGAAAAAAATGCTTACGTGACAAATGTCGCCAATTACATCGATAACTCTTTAAAATATATGAAACAAACGTCATTCCCGACAACGAGCAAAAATAGCGTATTATTTGTCAATGGAAGCTATTTTTCTTGTGACCATGACAAAAACGACTGTTACAACATTGCGGGCAATATTTTTCAGCGCATTGCGGAAAATTATTCTAATGACATCCGTTTTCAATCCCAAGCCCCTTCCATTCGAAAAGAACGTGAAGAATTTATTGATGTGGATTTCAAATGGACTGTAAAAGATAAGTTGTTAAATGCAGCAGGAATGGAAACATTTAGTCCAGAATATAATAATTATATTAATAATAAAAGCATCGACCAACTTTTCACGGAGCTGATAGAACAAAAACGCTTCGCTGTCTTGAAGAGCGTTTCGGAATTACGTGAAAAGATTAATTCAATCGATCAATCGATAATTCTTCAATCTGGCGATTCTTCACAATTTGTCCTTGACGGCGAAGAACTTGATGGTAAAGTGCTTGGTTTACAAGACAACAGATGGCTGATTGTCGATGGCGATCTAGTTTTAAGAGCCAACAAGCCGATAACAATAAAGGGAAATATTATTGTATTCGGCAATTTAGAAATTTTCGGCATCGGCCAAGATAAAAAGAATAAAAATATAGATCTCGATTCGACGGTTTACGTCTTTGGACGGCGTGATCTAAACGTCCCTGGGCGCACATGGATTTACAACGCTAATATTAACATTACCGATGATAAAGTAACCGATGATAAAGTAACCGATGATAACGATGATAAAGTAGTCGTGCTTCTTTCAAGAGGGCCGTTGGAAATCGCGCGAATCAATGAGTTTGAAAACAATCTTTCTCTGAAACCGCCGAACTTAAAAGGATACTTTTATACTGAAAGCAACGCGACTGTCTATGCTGTCGGCTCATATATCAATATTGAAGGCGGTTTGTTCGCGCGCGGCGACACGTCAAGCACAGCACCGGACTTTGACGTCTCCGGGCTTGTCATCAACGCTTATCGCGGTGCAGCGGAAAAACAAGGCGGCTCCATCATTTTTACGCCTCCTTCGTCGCTCGATCACAAAGAAGAGTCCCGCTTTGTGATCCGTCATGACCCATCGGTATTTATTAATCGCGGAGAAGGGTTGCCGTTCGTGAAAAAACTGTCTCTTATCGTTGACAAGTTAACCGTCAAATAAAACAAGATGCGGGATGCTGCTTTTCGCTTAAAAGAAAAGGTGCCTTAAGCGAATGATAAGGCACCTTTTTTGTTTTACCATCTATATTTTCCGCTTTCGCCTGGGGACGTGGTGTTTTCCTGAACGATGACTGTCATTGAAGCTTGAATGTCTTGATCGTCTTGCTTTTTCTCCTCCGCGGTGACGGTAATGGTCGAGTATCCAACTTCTTGAGCGACGATATACCATCTTCCTTGCTCTTTTTCCACACTTACATATTCTGGAGTGTTCGATATGACAGAGCGGATGTTTTTGTTTGTCGCATTATCTGGGATAAACATCAAGATGGAGGAAATGTCCACTTTATCTCCGACTGTCATCGTATATATTTGTGGTAGATTGATCGCTTCTAATGGCACATATGGATTACGCACCTTGATCGTCGCTGTTGCTGAAACGTTGCTTCCGTCCATTGCCCGCACCGTAATCTCAACTGTTCCCGGCTTTTTGGCAATTACTTCTCTGTTCTCCACTTCCGCGACGTCCGGATTGCTGGAAATCCACTGCAATGTTTTGTTTGTCGCGTCGCTTGGCTCGATCGTTACCGAAATTATCTGCGTTTCGCCAACTTCCATCGTTTGTTTATAGTCTAATGTTAATTGGCGAACACGCTTAATGTATGTCAGCGATACAGTGGTAATGCCGTCTCCTTTTGTCAATCCTCCTGCCGCTTTAATGGATATCGTCGACGTTCCATCCCAAGTGACCGGAATTTCATATGGCGAATCGAGCGGCTTCCAAGCGTTATCTTGCTTTGGATTTTCGACTTTATATTCGTACGTGACGCCTTCCCCTGCGACAAAACCGGTGATTTTTACGATCGGCTGTTCTGTGACAGTCGCTCCGCTTGGGATTTGCTGACCGTCTTTAGTCTCAATTGCCACACGCGGTTTTAAATATAGCTCTACCGTCTCGTCATTATTGTATGTGACGAGAAGAACGTCGTCTTCCTTGAATTGCAACGCCTTCACCGGAAGCCTCGGGTGTTTCGTCTCTCCAAGCTTGGCTGACGCTTGCCATTTCGTAATAAGGCCGCGCTCGTCTCCTTTGTAATATATATCAGGCGATTCATGCAGGCGGACTTTCATTCCAATCCGTTGGGAAGGGGCCTTTAATGACGATGTCCGCGCGCCATATTTGCTATCTTGGAACGAAACGGTAGCTGGCGGCAGCTGCACGTTTTCCATCGCCCAATCCGCTTGAAGCGTTATTTCGCCGGTAATCTCGTTGTTATTAAGTTGCTTATAGTCGATGACCGTATTTGGAAACGCAATCTCAGCGTACTGGACGCCGTTTTCCGTGCGCACAGTCACGTTTGGCGACGGAACAACCGTAATCCCGTCTGGAAGCGGCTGAATCAATGTAATGTTGCTGATGTTTCCGGACGCGTTTCCGACATAGCCACTAGCAGTTAGCGAATAATGTGCCTTGAAGCGGTTCGAATCACCATCCGCATTGCCGAATTTCACTAAGTCGCCTACATCTTGCGTAATTCCTTCAAGCGTCACCGTTCCGTCAAACGATGGCGGCACCTCGTCTTTGACAACAACCTTGACTGATTTCATGATTGGTGCCTGTTCTACACCGTATACATCACGATACGCCAATTCCGCTGTAAACGTATACTCCCCTTTTGCTTTAAACCGCACCGGAATCGAAACAGTAAACGGCGGCGGGGCCGGCTGCCCAACTTTATACGGAACCGTAAACGCAATATACGCGTTTTCTTTTTGCTCATCGAGCCAAACTTGCTCTGTCTCAACAATTTCCACCTTTCCGCCAAACGAGGTTAGCGGAATTTTTATCGTTCCGCTTAACACCGGATCATTAGCGAGCTTTGAAAACTGCTGGAAAATTTCCGTTAAGTTTTGCGGCGTTCCTTTCTTCGCCTGCCCGCCTGTTATCGCGGACAGCCTTTCCAAATAATTCATATCTACATCTTGATTATCGCCAAAGCCGATGGAATAGAGCGTTATATTGTTTATTCCAAGCGCTCTGGCCACATCCGTTCCGTGAGTACGGACTTTTTCTTCGAAATCTTTATAAATTTTAGAGCCATAATATGACTCTGTTTCCTTCCCGCTTGGATAATAAACCGTTCGATCTACGCTCCTTCCATCAGAGTACAGCACATATTCAACATCTAAATCTTCCGTGACTTGTCTACACGTTTTCCGACTCTTTCCTTCACAGACTGTATACGTAATCGGTTCCTTTGCCACCGACACTGTCGGCATCCCATCCGTTAAAAAAATGATATATTTCTTCCGGGTTGGGTCATTAAAAAATGATTGAGCTTGTTGCAGCGCCTGCGTATAGTTTGTTCCGCCATTCGCCCGAAGACTATTGGCTACAGTTGCAATCCAATTCAAATGCTGCTTGACATCATAGGTTTCGGAAGGAAATGGCACGACCTTATTGTATTGAACGTCGTCGGAAAACGGAACGAGAGCAAATCGGTCATTCGGGTTGGCGTTCGCTTTGAAATAATCGACGGCAGACTGAAGCGCAGATTTTGCGCTTTGCAGCTTCAACGGCGTCATCGACCCTGACACATCAAACACAAACACGACATCAATCGGCGGGCGAATGATGTTATCCACCCTTCCTTGAGGAGTCAACGTTATGTCCAATCTCCCTTGGGCATCGGCATTAGACGGCTTGGCGTATTCGGTTTGCGAGGAAGTGATGGTAAAATTCAACGCAGCGGTGCTAGAGCCATTATCCGCCCCAAACGCTACAGCAGGAACGCTTCCAAAGGCGACACATAAAAGCAGTGCCATCAACAACCATAAAAATTTTTTCTTCTCCGCCACACTCCTCTCCCCCTATCCCTTACCAAAGTCCTATTACTTTTATTATAGCAAGACTTTTCGCTGGAAACATATAAAAATTTTGTCATAACAATAACTTTCTTACCTCTGCGATAAAGTAAAGCGAGCCGGTGATAAGGAAAAGGTCATCGCTCCGCTTCTGTTTCCGTTTTTCTTTGAGCCAGCGCTCCCAGTCCGTGATGCACGCTTTATCCGGATGGTCGCATAGCGCTGCAAGCTGTTCGGCAGACGCGGCGCGCGGAAAATCGAACGACGTAAACGTTATCGTTTTCGCGATTCCGGCAAGCGGCGGAATCATTTGCTCAAGCGGTTTGTCCGCCAGCGCGGCAAATAATACATGAACATCTTTGTTTGGATAGTGCAAACGCACTGTATCGACGAGGCTGCGGATGCCTTCCGCGTTGTGGGCGCCGTCGATAATGATCAGCGGCTTATTGCTTATCCGTTCAAACCGCCCGATCCATTTCGCCTTTTCCAGCCCTTCATAAATATGTTCTTTTTCAATCAAAAACGAATAGCACATCCGCAAATAGTCGGCCGCCATCACGGCTACGGCCGCGTTTTGCACTTGATGCGCCCCGAACATCGTTATGTTTAAATCCGGATATTGCGAAAACACCGTCTCTACTGAAAAACGTTCGCCATCTTCATTTGCCTCATGCTGAACAATCGAAAAGTCTTCTCCCAGCCGGTATGTTTTCGCTTTCAATGATGTCGCTTTGCCGGCAATCACCGCCCATGCTTCCGGCTGATTAACTGCGGTAATGACCGGAACGCCCGATTTGATGATTCCTGCTTTTTCCAAAGCGATTTTCTCCAACGTCTCTCCTAAAATGTTCATATGGTCATAGCCAATATTGGTGATAATGGAAAGAATCGGGTAAATCACGTTCGTCGAATCGAAGCGGCCGCCGAGTCCTGCCTCGATAATCACAACATCTTGAATGTTCTTTTTCCCAAAATAATAAAACATCATCGCCGTAATCACTTCAAATTCTGTCGGCGCGCCAAGCTCTGTTGTTTCCAGTTCTTCCGCAAGCGGTTGAATGGCTCGCACCAGCTCAACAATTTCTTTGTCGCGAATTGGCCGGCCGTTTACGCTGATCCGCTCATTAAATTTCTCCACATACGGAGAAGTAAACGTTCCCACCGAATAGCCGGCCGCTTGCAAAATATGGCGCAAGTAGCTAACGGTCGAACCTTTCCCGTTCGTTCCGGCAACGTGAATTGCCCTTACGCGGCGCTCAGGATGCCCGAGCTTTTCCATCATCCATTCCATCCGTTCTAATCCCGGTTTGATTCCTAAGCGCAAACGCCCATGAATCCATGCAAGCGCTTCTTTATATGTACGAACCATCGTATTTTCCCCCTAAAAATTAAGATGTGATGAGAAAAGACGAATCCAAAATGCTTGGATTCGTCTTCATGATAAAAGAAGCGGCGGCGTGTTGTCTATTTTTTTAATTCGGCAAGGCGCGCACGGACAGCCTCGCGTTTTTCCAAGTAGTCTTTCTCTTTTTTCCGCTCTTCTTCGACGACGTGCGCAGGCGCTTTCGTCAGGAATCCTTCGTTGCTTAGTTTCTTCTGCACGCGCTCGACTTCTTTATTGAGTTTTTCCAGTTCTTTTTCAAGCCGTTTAATTTCTTCATCGATGTTAATCAGCCCTTCGAGCGGCAAAATCAATTCCGCGCCGGTAACGACCGCCGTCATCGCTTTTTCCGCTATCGGAACGTCGGTTGCGATGATCAGCTCGCTCGGATTGCAGAACCGTTCTAAATACGCGCGGTTTTTCTCGAGCGTTGCCTGCACTTGTGCATCTTTTGCCTTAATGTGCAATTTAACCGGTTTGCTTAACGGCGTGTTCACTTCAGCGCGAATGTTGCGGACTGCACGGATGATATCAACAAGAAGACGCATTTCTTCCGCCGCTTCTTTGTTTGACAGTTCAGGGCGCACTTCCGGCCATTTCGCTACCGTAATCGACTCCCCTTCATGCGGAAGGTGCTGCCAAATTTCCTCGGTAATAAACGGCATGAACGGGTGAAGCAGGCGCATCGTATGATCCAAGACATAGGCCAATACGGAGCGCGTCGTCTTTTTCGCTTCTTCATCGTCGCCGTAAAGCGGCAGTTTCGCCATTTCAATATACCAGTCGCACAAGTCGTCCCAAATGAAGTTGTACAAAACGCGGCCGACTTCGCCGAACTCGTATTTTTCGGCAAGCTTTGTCACCGTTTCGATCGTTTCGTTTAAACGCGTTAAAATCCAATGATCGGCAACGGTTTTTTCCCCGCTTAAATCGAGCTGGTCGTATGTCATTCCGCCCATGTTCATCAGCGCAAAGCGGGACGCGTTCCAAATTTTATTCGCAAAATTCCATGTTGCTTCCACTTTCTCAGTGCTAAAACGCAAATCTTGCCCAGGCGAGCTTCCTGTCGCCAGGAAGAAGCGGAGCGAATCAGCGCCGTACTGGTCGATGACATCCATCGGGTCGACGCCGTTGCCGAGCGATTTGCTCATTTTTCTTCCTTGCGCGTCGCGGACAAGGCCGTGGATTAATACGTCTTTAAACGGTCTCTTTCCGGTAAATTCAAGGCCTTGGAAAATCATACGCGATACCCAGAAGAAAATGATGTCATATCCAGTGACAAGCACATCGGTTGGATAATAGCGTTGATAATCCGGCGCTTCCGTATCCGGCCAGCCCATTGTCGAAAACGGCCAAAGCGCCGAGCTGAACCACGTGTCTAATACATCCGGGTCTTGCTCCCAGTTTTCGATATCAGCCGGCGGTTCATGATCGACATAAATTTCGCCTGTTTCTTTATGATACCAAGCCGGAATGCGATGGCCCCACCATAATTGGCGAGAAATGCACCAGTCGCGAATATTTTCGAGCCAATGCAAATACGTTTTTTCAAACCGCTCCGGAACGAAATGGACTTTTCCTTCCGTTTTTTGCATCTCAATCGCTGCTTCGGCAAGCGGCTTCATTTTCACAAACCATTGCGTTGAAAGATACGGTTCCACCACCGCGCCGCTCCGCTCGCTATGGCCGACGGAATGCACATGCTCTTCGATTTTAAAGAGCACGCCTTGTTCTTGCAAATCTTTGACAATTTGCTTGCGGCACTCAAAACGGTCCAATCCTTGGTATTGCAGGGCGTTTTCATTCATCGTGCCGTCTTCGTTCATGACAAGAATGCGCGGCAAATTGTGGCGGTTGCCGATTTCAAAGTCGTTCGGGTCATGCGCCGGCGTAATTTTCACCGCGCCTGAGCCGAATTCCATATCGACATACTCATCGGCGATAATTGGAATTTCGCGGCCGACAATCGGCAAAATCACCGTTTTGCCGATGAGATGCTTATAGCGCTCATCGTCTGGATGAACGGCTACCGCAGTGTCGCCGAGCATCGTTTCCGGGCGGGTCGTCGCGATTTCAATATAGCCCGAGCCGTCGGCAAGCGGATAGCGCATATGATAAAGCGCGCCTTTCACTTCTTTATAAACGACTTCAATATCGGACAGCGCCGTTTTCGTGACCGGATCCCAGTTAATAATGTATTCGCCGCGATAAATAAGCCCTTTTCGGTAAAGCGAAACAAACACTTCGCGCACTGCTTTGGACAATCCTTCATCCAGCGTAAAGCGCTCGCGCGTATAATCAAGTCCAAGCCCTAATTTCGCCCATTGCTGGCGGATGTGGTTTGCATATTCTTCTTTCCATTTCCACGTTTCTTCAAGAAATTTCTCCCGGCCTAAATCATAGCGAGACAGCCCTTGCTTGCGCAGCTTTTCTTCCACTTTCGCCTGTGTGGCAATGCCGGCGTGGTCCATTCCCGGAAGCCACAGCACGTCATAGCCTTGCATCCGTTTCATGCGCGTAATAATATCTTGCAGCGTCGTATCCCACGCATGCCCTAAATGCAGCTTCCCTGTTACGTTTGGCGGCGGGATCACGATCGTAAACGGCTTTTTATCCGGATCGCCCGTCGCTTCAAAAAACTTTCCGTCAAGCCACCATTGATAGCGGTTCGCTTCTACCGCTTTATGGTCGTACTTCGTTGACATCGTTATCTCATTTTGTTCCATTGGTTTTCCCTCCTTCTTGCTAAATAAAAAACTCCCTTCATCCAAAAAAGGACGAAAGGAGACTCTTCCGCGGTACCACCTTTTTTCTTAAGCAAAGCAAACTTGCTTAAGCGCTTCATTGCGATAACGGCATATCGCCGGCTTCCTCTACTAGGCATGCGCCGTTTGAAGAAGCAGCTCGAGGGCGACCTTCCAACGATAACCGTCCTAGGAAATCTCGCAGCTAATGATTTCCCTCTCTGAAGGCGTTATTCGTTGTACTCTTCCCTGTCTTCGCTTTTTATTATTTTTTCTGTTTATTATACTACCGAAAAACTCATTTCATCGTCAATCATCTTTGCCAAGTTTTTATTTCTTTATTCCATTCCTTTATTTTTGGTGACAAAAATCATATCGAATCATATTTTATAGTAACATCCAAAAAAGGGGAAATTGCTCAATGAAACGATTTAACTATTATTCATGGCCGCCATGGCTTCGACAAATTCGCGCCATCTGTGCGCAAGTAATCATTCCGATCACGATTTTTCAAGCGGTTCGCACGATTTTTTTTCCGACGACATTTGACGTTATTTTGCTAGCGATTTTCATCCTTATCGCGGTAGCGTTTCATCTGGAGTGGATTTAGCTTCTTCCTCCTCTTTTCGCCGGACAAGGTGCATGATAACATGTTCAATATTTTTCATGGTAAAGTAACGACGCTGCAATTCGGAAACATATTCCCGTTCGCTTTTTTCATGTTGCCGGTTTGTCGCGTATTCATAAACGTAGCGGTACAAAAAATGCGGCTGTGCGAGATGGCTGAAAAAAAAGAACCGTTCCTCTTCCGACAATGATAACGCTTTTTCATACTCTTCGACTCCTTCCACCCATTCATCGCCGATCGGCGGAAATGTGCGCATATGATGGCGAAGCGCCATGATGACATCGAAAAGCGGAGAGTTCCAACCGGCGCGTTCCCAACTAAAAAAATAGCGGTGTCTGTTTTCCAGCACGATATAATGCGAAAGCCGCGCTTTCCCGTGAATCCAGGCGATTCTCCATTTTTTTGTCTTTTTGATGGTTTCATGCCATTTCTCCATTTCCGTTTCCGCAAAGGAGTACGCCTGCATTGTTTCATGAAAATAGGTGCAGCATTGCAGTTGAAACGGGGACATATACCACGCATTTTCACACTTTTCCACATATGATTGCAAAAAGGAGCGCTGCCTTTCCCACTCTCTTTTTTTATTTTCATAGTAATTGTTGATCTCTTCCTCACTAACATCTAATTGTCTTAACGACTTTTGGTGCAAATGGGCGAGATCGCGAAAAAAAGAGAGGACATGCTCGCGTGTGTCTTTTCGCTCAGCGGGAAACACCCATGGCATTAAATAATAATGCCGTCCATGGGCTGCAAATGGAAGTCCTTGTTTTGTCAAATAAAGCGGAACCGATTGTTGCCCGCAAAAAATATACGATTGCTGAATGGCTGCCATTTCTTGAACGTTCGTTATTTCTTTTAAAGCAAATGTGCCAACATTTGTATATACTTTTTTTACTTTTCCATAGTGATCCACGCGAAACGGTTGGAGTCCATATTGCCGCAAAACAGGCGCGTACATTTCCATGTGTTCTCTGTTCAACAAAACGACCTCCTTCATAAAAAGAAGTGAGGAATCATGCTTTCCCTCACTATGAAAAGCGGCTTTCCGCTAGTGCCGGTATATATAGCAATTGCCCTTCATGAATTTCTTCCGCGTTTTCCAATTGGTTGACGCGCAATAGCTGCTGGACAGTGACATCGTATCGCTCGGCGATCTTGTCCAATGAATCTCCTTGCTGAACGATGCAGATTTTTACTTTTGTAAATTCCTCTTCTTGATTTTTCGCAAATAATTTTGTTAAGTATAATGTGTTTTCGCTCTTTACTTTTTGCTTTTCGTTTTCATCGATTTCTTCCGTTTCATCGGCGGCGTTTTCTTTCATGGACCCAATCGAAACTTTTGCCTCTTGTTGCGGGACAACGTTTTCTTCTTCTCCTGACGCTTCATTTTCTTCTATATTTTCTTCTTCATTCTCTTCCACATTTTCTTCGAGTTGTGCGGCTGTTTCTTCTTTTTCTTCTTCCGGTTTTTCCGGCTGTACGGCTGTTTTTTCTTTTTGTTTCTGTTTTTCCAGCCGCGCGACTGTTTCTTCCGGCTGTTCATGGTTATGGAGCGGCACGGCTTTTTCTTCTTCCCGCTTTGTTTCTTCTTCCCGCTTTGTTTCTTCCCGGTGCACCGCCGCTTCTTCCTGTTCTTCGTCTTGCTCCGCCAACACATGGCCAGAAACGGAATATGCCTTTTCTTCCGATTGCTGTTCTCTCTGTTCCTCTTCGTACACTTCTTTGCGTGCGACAACTTCAAACGGTTCAAACAACGGCTCTTCTTCCTCTACTAGCGAATGTTCATCAAGCGGCGCTTCGCTAATGCCGCTGATGGAAATATCTGCTGTCACCAACAACCTTCCATTTTCGTCCAAATCATAATCAAATGATTCCACCATCACATACACATCTTCTAAATGCGGAATGCGATTTTTCGGGATCGTAATATCGATCGGAAAACGATGCGATAATTCGCTAATGCCGTCTTCGCGTGTAGAAACGCGCTGAACAAAGCGATGGCCCGCAAAGTCGAAAGGATCCGCGCCGCTTTCTTCTTCCGCCATCCGGTACTCTCCGCTCAATTCTAACGCTCCGCGAATCGTAACATACTGCTCATATTCATCAACCGAAACGACCGGGTCGAGAGAAATCGAAAGAAATTCGCCGACTCCCTGTCCTTTTTTAAACCAAATCGCTTCCTCCAAGGAAAAACGCAAATGCGATTGCTCCAACCGTAACTCCTCCTTTCCGTCCCTTTCCGCCAAATTTTTCTATGGCATTACCCATTGTATGAAAGACAAACGAACAATATGAATAAAAAAATCGGGCTGTCCAAAATGGACAACCCGTTTTTATTTTCCTTCGCGAATTTTCGCAAACGCGCGCTCGGCCGCGGCGATTGTTTTTTCAATATCTTCATCACTATGTTCGGTCGATAAAAACAATCCTTCAAATTGCGACGGAGGAAGGAAAATTCCTTGTTCCGCCATTTCACGGTAATATGTTGCGAACATTTCTAAATTTGACGTTTTCGCTTTTTCATAGTTGATTACGTTTTCGTTTGTAAAGAAGAAGCCGATCATCGAACCGGCGCGGTTAATCGTATGCGGAATTTCGTATTTTTCTGCCGCTTTGCGCAGCCCTTCTTCCAATCGATCCGCTTTTTTGCGGAATTGTTCGTATGTTTCCGGAGTCAGCTGAATTAACGTTTCATACCCGGCCGTCATGGCAAGCGGGTTTCCTGACAGCGTTCCCGCTTGATAAATTGGGCCGCTCGGTGCGACTTTTTCCATAATTTCCGCTTTTCCGCCGTACGCTCCGACCGGAAGCCCGCCGCCGATGACTTTTCCAAGGCACGTCAAATCCGGTTCAATGCCGAAATAGCCTTGCGCACAATGGTAGTCAACGCGGAATCCCGTCATGACTTCATCAAAAATCAGCAGCGCCCCATATTGTTTTGTGATGTCCCTCAATCCTTGCAAAAAGCCTGGAACCGGCGGAACGACGCCCATATTGCCGGCAACCGGCTCGACGATGACCGCAGCGATATCTTCGCCAAACCGTTCAAACGCGTATTTGACGCTTTCTAAATCGTTGTAAGGAACGGTGATCGTATGCTGTGCCAACGTTTCCGGAACACCAGGGCTGTCCGGCAACCCAAGTGTCGCCACTCCCGAACCAGCTTTGATGAGCAGCGAGTCGCCGTGTCCGTGATAGCAACCTTCAAACTTCAAAATTTTATTGCGCCCTGTGTAGCCGCGCGCTAACCGAAGCGCGCTCATCGTCGCTTCCGTTCCGGAATTCACCATGCGGACGATTTCGATCGATGGAACCCGTTCCACCACCAATTTCGCCAACTCGTTTTCGATCAACGTCGGTGCGCCAAAGCTCGTGCCGTTTTCCGTCACTTTTTTCAACGCCTCGACAACGCGTGGATTCGCATGGCCCAAAATAAGCGGCCCCCACGACAACACATAATCGATATATTCATTGCCGTCGATATCATAAATTTTCGACCCTTTGCCGCGCGCCATAAAGATCGGCGTCATATGGACGGATTTAAACGCGCGCACCGGGCTGTTGACGCCGCCCGGCAACAAGCGAACTGCTTCTTCATACGCAGCTTTCGAACGTTCGTAGCTTCGCATATGTCGCTCCCCTTTCTATTCGTTTAACCAACGCGCCACATCTTTCGCAAAATAGGTCATGATCAAATCGGCGCCGGCCCGTTTCATGCTAACCAGCATTTCCATGACAATGTCTTTTTCGTTAATCCAGCCGTTTTGCGCTGCCGCTTTGACCATCGAATATTCTCCGCTCACGTTATAAGCAACGATTGGAAGATGGAAATGATTTTTGATATCGCGGATAATATCTAAATAAGAAAGCGCCGGTTTCACCATTAAAAAGTCAGCGCCTTCGCGCACATCCGATTCCGCTTCCCGGAACGCTTCGCGGCGGTTTGCCGGATCCATTTGATACGTTTTCCGATCGCCGAATTGTGGCGCGCTATCGGCAGCGTCGCGGAACGGACCGTAAAACGCGGACGCGTATTTAATCGCATACGACATAATCGGCACGTTCGTAAATCCAGCTTCGTCAAGCCCTTGGCGGATCGCCGCGACAAAGCCGTCCATCATATTGGAAGGCGCGATAATATCCGCTCCCGCTTTCGCTTGGCTGACAGCTGTTTTCACGAGCAATTCGAGCGATGGATCGTTTAATACTTGTTCATTTTCGACAACGCCGCAATGTCCATGGCTCGTATATTCGCATAAACATGTATCGGCAATGACGACGACATCCGGGTAATTTTCTTTTATTTGGCGGATCGCTCGCTGGACGATGCCATGCTCGCAATATGCCTGTGAGCCGACTTCATCTTTTTCCGCCGGCACGCCAAAGACAATCACCGATTTAATGCCGAGCTGGACGACCTCGTCTATTTCCTCATTTAAACGGTCAAGCGAAAATTGGTATATTCCCGGCATCGACGGTACCTCTCTTTTTACCCCGCTTCCTTCGACGACAAAAATCGGATAAATAAGATCGTCTACATGAATATGCGTTTCTCTCACCATCGCCCGCAAATTCGCGGTTTGCCGCAACCGGCGATGGCGATCAAATCGTAACGTTTCCATTCATTTTCCCTCCATCACATTTTGCGAAATATATCTCCATCTCTTTTATCATAGCATCAATCGTATACTCGTTTGGACAAATATGCACGGAAAGCCCTGCTTTTTCCGCCGTTTCCTTCGTAATCGGGCCGATGCAGGCGATTGCACAGCCGGCAAGCAATGAAGCGATATCTTCTCCTTCCATCATCCGCATAAAGCTTTGTACAATCGAGGAGCTTGTAAACGTCATCACATCGAGTTTTTTTTCTCGAAGCAGATATAGCAATTGTTCTTTTCCCGCTTCGTTCATTGACGTTTCATATACAATCAAGTCCGTTACGTCCGCCCCCATGTCGACTAGCGCGTCTCGCAACACCGTCCTTGCCAAGTTTCCTTTGACTAAAAGAACGCGATCGCGCGGTTTGACAAGCGGTTTTAGCGCTTCGATGACCCCCTCGGCAACAAATTCATCAGGGACGACGGCAGGAGAAACGCCATGCGTTTTTAACGCCGCCGCCGTTTTTTTACCGACGACCACCACTTTTGGAAGCGGCGTTTCCTTGTTAACAAACGGGAAAAAAAACCGCACGCCGTTCGCGCTTGTGAAAACGAGCCAATCATAATCGGAAAGCTGATGCGCGCACCGCTCGATTTCTTCACGATGGGGAGAAGGAGAAATCGCAATAAGCGGAATTTCAATCGGGATCGCCCCGGCTTCGCGCAGCTTTTCCGAAAACGCTTTCGCCTGTTCTTTCCCTCTTGTCACAAGCACCGTTTTTCCCGCCAACGGACCGCTTGCCATTACCGATTCATCTCCTCTTTGACGCGATCGATTAACGCTTTCGCCCCGCGCTTTATTAACAAATTCGCAGCGGCCGTTCCGACGTCCTCCGGATCCGATCCGCTCACCGTTTCTTTATACAGCACTTTTCCGTCGGGGGAGGCAACAAGCGCGGTCAATACGATGTCATTTCGTTCATCGACATGCGCATAGCCAGCGATCGGCACTTGACAGCCGCCTTCCATTTGCCGCAAAAATGCGCGTTCAGCATAAACAGCCCGTTCGGTGTCAATGTCGTTTAATTTTTGCAGCCACTCCCGCAATTCTTCGTCGCTTTCGCGGCATTCCACCGCCAATGCCCCTTGGCCGACAGCCGGAAGACATACATCTGTTGATAAATATTCCGTAATCACATCGCTTGCCCAGCCCATGCGCACCAATCCAGCCGCCGCAAGAACAATGGCGTCATAATCTTCGGTTTGCAGCTTCGCAAGCCTCGTATCGATATTGCCGCGAATCCATTTGATCGTCAAATCCGGCCGTTGCGCCAATAGTTGCGCGGAACGGCGCAAACTGCTCGTTCCAACGACCGCTCCGCTCGGCAGATTCGCAAACGTTTCTTTATTTTTGCTAATCAGCACATCGCGGTGATCCTCACGCGGCGGCACGCAGCCGATGATCAGCCCTTCAGGCAAAACTGCGGGCATGTCTTTCATGCTATGGACGGCCATATCAATCTCGCTGTTTAGCATCGCATGTTCAATCTCTTTGACGAACAATCCTTTGCCGCCGACTTTTGACAGCGTCACATCAATGATTTTATCGCCTTTCGTAACAATTTCTTTTATTTCAAACTCAAACGGCGCCCCTAATTGCTTCAGCTGTTCGATGACCCAGTTCGTCTGGGTAAGCGCAAGTTTGCTGCGCCGCGAGCCAACGATTATTTTTCTCATCTTCCATCCTCCACCCACGACTACGAATACCAAAAATGAAATTTCGATAAACTACCGAATAAGAGAAAGTTTACCAATAAAAATAAAAACGAGCCGATGTTCCATAGCGCAATCGCTTTTCCTTGCACTTGCTGGACGACGCGCTTATAAAAATAGGCGCTGTATACCAAAAGCACAAAGAACGAACCTAATACTTTCACGTCGTACCAGTGAAAATGCTCCAATTTGATGTATGCCCAAATCACTCCAAGAATCAATCCTAATAACAACATCGGCAATCCGATTAAATTTAAAACGTATGACATAAAATCTAACTTCGTTAAATCAGCCATCCGCCATAACCGTTCTCCCCATTTTTTTCGTTTCAACAAGCTGTATTGCAGCATATACAACACCGAAAAAATAAACGAAAGCGAAAACGCCGCATAAGCTAACAGCGCCATTGTAATATGAATCATCAACAATTCAGAAATGAGTTTTTCGGCAACAACCGGCGATTGATGATGATTCGGCGCGAACGTATGAATCGCCAAAATTAAAAACGCTAACACGTTTGTAAAAAAGACGATAAAATCAACACGCATCAACCGGTTAATGACAAGGGACAGCGTAATGAGCAACCACGCGTAAAAATAAAGACCTTCCGACATCGTTAAAATTGGGAAGCGTCCTGTCTGCACAATGCGAAACAAGAAAAAAAACGTTTGCAACATCCAAACAATAGAAAGTAACCAGAAAGCGACTTGGTTCGCCTTCCGGTTACGCTGAAGAAAATCAATAAAGTATAAAAGTATAGACAGCACGTACAAAAGAATGGAAAGCTCGTATAACCGGGTCATGGTCATCTCTAACATATGCCCAAATCCTCTCTTATGACTGTAGAGACGGCATAGCGGCTCGTTGACCATCCGTTTTCGCTTGCTTTTGCGCTTTTACGGCATCTTCGATATTGAAAATTTTCATAAACAATTGCAGCGCTTCTTCGGCATTTGGCTCTGCCGCCAACTCTTTCGCTCGTAAAATCGGATCGCGCAACAATTGGTTAATGATGCTTTTTGTATGTTTGTTCAACACCTTCCGATCACGTTCAGACAAATGCGGCAGTTTTCGCTCAATGCTTCGCATCGTCTCCGCTTGAATCGCGAGCGCTTTTTCACGAAGCGCAGCGATAACAGGCACAACGCCGAGCGTATGAAGCCATTGCTGGAAGGCGACAAGCTCGTTTCCGATCATGCGCTCGATCTGCGCCGCTGCTTTTTTGCGTTCTTCTAAATTCGCTTGCACGATTCCTTCCAAATCGTCAATATCATATAAAAAGACGCTTTCTAATTCGGCAAGCGCCGGGTCTAAGTCGCGCGGAACGGCGATATCCACCATAAATAGCGGACGCCCTTTCCGCATTTTCTCTATATGTGCCATCATTTCTTTCGTGATGATATAATCTTTTGCCCCAGTAGAACTAATGACAATGTCCGCTTCTAAAAGCGCGCACGACAGTTCACAAAGCGATCTTGCCGTTCCGAAAAACTTTTTCGCCAGCTTCTCTGCTTTTTCGAGCGTTCGATTGACGACCGTTACTGTTTTTACGCCACTGCCATATAAATTTTGCGCGGCTAATTCTCCCATTTTCCCAGCGCCGATAATTAAAACGTGTTTCGCAGATAAGTCGCCAAAAATCTTTTTCGCAAGTTCGACCGCCGCGTAGCTTACCGATACCGCGTTCGCGCCGATTTCTGTTTCGGAATGGGCGCGCTTTGCGAATGTGACCGCCTGCTTGAATAGCTGATTAAATATCGTGCCAGTCGTTCCTTCTTTTTGGGCAAGAAGGTAGCTTGATTTGACTTGCCCTAAAATTTGCGTTTCTCCCAAAATCATCGAATCCAAACCAGAAGCAACGCGGAATAAATGTTCCACCGCCGCTTCGTTTTCCAGTATGTTCAAATATGGCGTAAGCGCATCGGCTTCCATGTGAAACCAATTTGCTAAAAATGATTTTATATAATAACGACCGGTATGCAGCTGATCAACAACCGCGTAAACTTCGGTACGATTGCACGTAGAAACAATCACATTTTCCAAAACGCTTTTTTGCTGCTGCAATTGTTTCATCGCATCGACCAATTCCGACTCGCTAAACGCAAGTTTTTCACGGATTTCAACAGGGGTCGTTTTATAGTTTA
Source organism: Parageobacillus thermantarcticus (assembly GCF_900111865.1). Lineage (GTDB taxonomy): Bacteria > Bacillota > Bacilli > Bacillales > Anoxybacillaceae > Parageobacillus > Parageobacillus thermantarcticus. Next base: position 195,855 of record NZ_FOJS01000001.1, read on the forward strand.
CGCCAACAACAATAATATGCACTTCCTTTATACCCCCTTATAAACAAGTGCAATCAACGTCTTTTTTTATTATAGCACATGTCTCTTTTTTCTTTGTTGAAAAAAGTGTGAACAAGATAGAAAGCATATGATAAACTTTATACAGTACCATTGTACCACAAAAAAGTTTGTCGAAAAACCGGGAGGAACCGATGAAGAAACAAACGACGTTTTCTGGCATTATTCTCGTTGGACTTGGCGTTTACTTTTTAGCAAATCAACTTCATCTCCCACCGCTGCGTCTCTTTCAAGATTGGCCTGCGTTGCTCATCATTTTTGGCATTGCATTGATCGCACAGGCATACTCGGCACGTGAATACCAGCACATTTTCCCGGGGATCGTGTTGTTTGGATTTGGTCTCCATTTTTTACTTGCAAGCTTGTTCCAACGCTGGCCAAACCATGTTGGCGTGTTTTTTCTCATCATTGCCATCGCGTTTTTCTTTAGCTCTCGGAAAACAAAAAACGGGCTTGGCCAAAGCATATTTTTTTTAGCATTAGCCTTTATCCTGCTGTTTTCTGAGCGGTTTTCACATTTGTTTCACATCGTCGAAACGAGCATTTCGTCCGTTTGGAAATTTTGGCCGCTTGCGCTAATCATTGTTGGTATATACATATTATTGATAAAACGAAAATAATCCATGCAAAAAACACCAGCTCCTTTTCTGCTGGTGTTTTTTCACTTAAAGGAATCGTTCTAGCGCCGCCCAAGCTTCTTCTTTTCCTTGCCCCGTCTCCGCCGAAAACAAGATCAATTCGTCGCCATCGACGATATTCAACGTTTCGCGCACAATTTTTCGATGTTTTTGCCATTTCCCTTTTGGAACTTTATCGGCTTTTGTCGCAACAATGATCGTTGGAATCTCGTAATGTTTTAAAAACTCATACATCATCACATCATCCTTCGTCGGCGGATGGCGCAAGTCAACGAGCAGTACGACCGCCCGCAGCTGTTCTCTCGTCGTAAAATACGTTTCCATCATTTTGCCCCATGCTTCCCGCTCTTTCTTCGAAACCTTTGCAAATCCGTATCCCGGCACATCGACAAAGTACAACGCTTCATTAATCAAGTAAAAGTTTAACGTTTGCGTTTTCCCCGGCTTAGACGAAGTACGTGCTAAATTTTTTCTGTTAATCATTTTATTAATAAAAGAAGATTTGCCGACATTGGAACGGCCGGCTAACGCGAATTCCGGCAACGCGCCGTCTGGATATTGTTCCGGCCTCACCGCGCTGACGACAATTTCCGCTTTTGTCACGTTCATCGCCAATCCCCTACCAATGCGTGTTGTAATACTTCATCTAAATGGGAAACGAGCACAAATTGCAAATCCTTTTTCACTACATCTGGAATATCGTCTAAGTCTTTTTCATTGTCCTTCGGCAAAATCACTTTTTTCAAGCCGGCACGATGGGCGCTTAACGTTTTTTCTTTTAATCCGCCAATTGGAAGCACGCGGCCGCGCAACGTAATTTCTCCCGTCATGCCGACAAAGCGGCTTACCGGGCGGCCCGTTAACGCGGAAATCAGCGCTGTCGCAATCGTAATCCCGGCCGATGGTCCGTCTTTCGGAACCGCGCCTTCCGGTACGTGAATATGAATATCATATTTTTCATGAAATTCCGGGTCAATCCCAAGCTGTTCAGCGCGTGAACGCACGTAGCTAAACGCCGCTTGCGCTGATTCTTTCATGACATCGCCTAATTTTCCTGTTAATACAAGCTTTCCTTTTCCTGGCGCAAGCGAGACTTCGATGGACAACGTGTCGCCGCCAAAAGCCGTGTAGGCAAGTCCCGTCGCCACGCCGACTTGATCTTCTAATTCCGCTTGACCGTAGCGATATTTTCTCTTTCCTAAAAATTCCTCGATATTTTTCTCAGTAATGATGACGCGTTTTTTCTCCCCAGAAACGATGAACCGCGCCGCTTTTCGGCAAATCGCGGCAAGCTGCCGCTCCAATTCGCGCACTCCCGCTTCCCTTGTATAATAACGAATAATGCTCATCATCGCGTCATCGCGTATTTGCAGCGCTGATTTTTTTAGTCCGTGTTCCTTTAGCTGTTTTGGAAGCAAATGGCGTTTAGCGATTTGTAACTTTTCGACTTCGGTATAGCCTGGGATTGTAATAATTTCCATACGATCCAAAAGCGGTTGCGGAATTGTCGCTAAATTATTTGCCGTCGCAATAAACATCACTTTTGATAAATCGTACGGTTCTTCAATATAATGGTCGCTAAACGCATGGTTTTGTTCCGGATCGAGCACTTCCAAAAGCGCCGCGGACGGATCGCCGCGAAAATCGCTCGACATTTTATCAATTTCATCCAATAAAAACACTGGATTAATCGTTCCTGCTTTTTTCATCCCTTGAATGATGCGCCCTGGCATCGCACCGACGTATGTGCGACGGTGGCCGCGAATTTCCGATTCATCGCGGACGCCGCCCAGCGAAATGCGGACGAAGCGGCGGTTAAGAGATTTGGCAATCGAACGGGCAAGCGACGTTTTCCCGACTCCTGGCGGTCCTGCCAAGCAAAGAATCGGACCTTTTAGCGATTTCGTTAATTGCTGCACAGATAGAAATTCGAGCACCCGCTCTTTTACTTTTTCCAAACCATAATGATCTTCGTTTAATATCGCTTCCGCTCGTTTAATATCGTGAATATCTTCTGTTTGTGTTGACCAAGGAAGCGCAATGAGCCAGTCTAAATAATTGCGAATGACCGCGCTTTCCGCTGACGTTGCCGGAATTTTTTCATAACGGTCAAGCTCTTTGAGCGCCGTTTCCTTCACATGGCTTGGCATGCCGGCCGCTTCAATTTTTTCTTTCAAAGTCTCGACTTCTCCCGCTTTTCCTTCTTTTTCACCGAGTTCCTTTTGGATCGCCTTCATTTGTTCACGCAAATAGTATTCTTTTTGCGTGCGCTCCATCGATTGCTTGACGCGCATGCTAATCTTTTTCTCAAGCTGCAGCACTTCTTTTTCATTATGAAGAATTTGAATAATTTTATGGACGCGTTCCTTCACGTCGATCATTTCGAGAATGCGTTGTTTTTCTTCGAGCTTAAGCGGCAAATGGGAAGCGATAATGTCCGCCATCCGCCCCGGCTCGTCAATATCCGCGATCGAAGCATAAATATCGGCAGACAATCTTTTCGACAAGTTTATGTATTGTTCGAAATATTCGAGCATCGTCCGCTTCAGCGCTTCATCTTCTAAATCTTTCGCCGCGCGGTCCACAAACTTTTCTACTTTTACAATAAAATGCGGTTCTTCACTTACTACCTCAGTGATGAGCGCCCGCGCCATTCCTTCCACCAACACGCGAAACGTTCCGTTTGGAAGTTTAAGCAATTGTTTTACGCGCGCAAGCGTCCCCATTTTATACAAATCATCCATATCAGGCTCATCAATGGAAACATCTTTTTGTGATGTCAACAAAATGACATGATCTTCTACCATCGCTTTTTCAAGCGCCCTCACCGATTTTTCTCGTCCTACATCTAGATGCAACACCATCGTTGGAAAAACAAGCAATCCCCTTAGCGGCAAGAGGGGAACGATAAGTTCTTTCTTTTTCACCGCGAACACCTCCATATCTCGCTTCTATTCGTCTATTGTATAGCACGGCAGCCCTGTTTGTAAAATTCCACGACGCAAATGCAACGCATCTATGGATGCAAAACGAACAGCAACAGATGAGGCAAACATCTTGCTTATGAATACATCACACAAAGAAAAATCGACTTCGACACGTTGTTTCCTTCGTCGAAGTCGTATCGACCGCTAAACTATACGGATTTTGTTTTAGAGCGATCGGCAGCTGCTGGAATGATTCTGCCGTGTTGGATAAAATTTTTTCCAAACACAATGGCAAACACTTCATCTAGACGTCGAACCGGGATAATCTCGATCCCGCTCATTTCCCGCAAAATGGTTTGCATATTTTCTAACGGAACAATCACTTTTTTTGCTCCCGCCTGCTTCGCCGCTTTTACTTTTGGAAAAATTCCGCCCACCGGCTTGACATAACCGTGAATGCTGATTTCCCCCGTCATCGCTGCCGTACAATCGACAGGTATTTGATAAATCGCCGAATAAATTCCGGTTGCGATCGCAACTCCCGCGGATGGGCCATCGATTGGAATACCTCCAGGAAAATTCACATGAATATCATAACGGTCAGCAGGTACTCCCATCGTGCGCAATACCGTGATGACATTTTCAATGGAACCTTTCGCCATGCTTTTGCGGCGAATTGATTTTTCCTGAGTTCCAATCCTTTCTTCTTCGACGATGCCAGTAATGTGAACAGTTCCTTTTTCTTTTGCTGGCAACGCAGCCACTTCAATTTCCAAAATCGTCCCTGTATTCGGTCCGCAGACCGCCAGACCGTTAACAATCCCGACCGACGGCGTTTCTGCAATTTTCTTTTCATACCGCGGCGACAATTGACTGGAGTGGATCACCCATTCAATATCTTTCTCTAAAATCGTTTCACGGTTTTCGGAAATGGCGATTCCCGCGGCAATTTGCATAATATTCACCGCTTCCCGTCCATTTCGTGCATAAGACGCAAGAATGCGAATCCCGTTTTCCGATACTTTTAAACGAATTTTATCCGCTGCTTTTTTCGCGATAAGCGCAATTTCCTCTTGATCGAGTTCGCGGAAAAACACTTCTAAACAGCGCGAGCGAATAGCTGGAGGAATTTCGTTTGGCGTCCTCGTCGTCGCACCGACAAGCCGAAAATCGGCAGGAAGTCCATTTTGAAAAATATCATGGATATGGCTTGGAATTTGCGGATTTTCCTTGCTATAATAAGCACTTTCAAAAAATACTTTTCGGTCTTCAAGCACTTTCAGCAATTTATTCATTTGAATCGGGTGAAGTTCCCCAATTTCATCAATAAATAAAATCCCACCGTGCGCGTTCGTGACCGCTCCTTGCTTTGGCTGCGGGATTCCCGCTTGCCCCATTGCTCCAGCCCCTTGATAAATCGGATCATGCACAGACCCGATTAACGGATCGGCAATTCCGCGTTCATCAAACCGCGCCGTCGTTGCATCCAATTCAACAAATGCGGCATCTTCTTTAAAAGGAGAAAGCGGATTTTTTTTCGCCTCTTCCAAAACAAGGCGAGCCGCAGCCGTTTTTCCAACACCAGGAGGTCCGTAAATAATGACATGCTGCGGGTTTGGACCGCATAACGCCGCTTTTAGTGCCTTGATTCCATCTTCTTGGCCGACAATATCGCTAAAACTTTTCGGCCTTACTTTTTCCGCAAGCGGTTCCGTTAACGAAATAGATCGCAGTTTCCGCAGTTGCTCCATTTCTTTTCGCGATTCTTTATCGATCGAAACTTTTTGGATTCGTTGGCTTTTAAGCAAATTCCAAAAATAAAGGCCGATAATAATCCCGAAAAACAGTTGTATTAATAGCACAACGTTTGCCCAGTTCATTTCTGAAATCCTCCTGCCTTCCAATAGGATGTAGTATGATAGTATCTCCGTGAAAAGGCAGGAATAAACAAAAAAAGAAACCGCCTTATGATTAAGGCAGTTCCCAAAATGTTACGCGGACGTTTTCCGCCCCTCCACCACGGTTCCGTCATGGCCAATGAGTTTTGGCGGTTCATTGCCGCGGACCGTCTCTACAGTAATAATGCATTTTTGCACATCTTCACGTGATGGCAGCTCGAACATGACATCAAGCATAATTCCTTCAATAATCGAGCGGAGACCGCGCGCTCCTGTTTTTCGTTCAATCGCTTTTTTCGCAATCTCGCGCAGCGCTTCTTCTTCAAATTCAAGTTCGACCCCATCAAGTTCAAGCATTTTTTGATATTGCTTCACAATCGCGTTTTTCGGTTTCGTCAATATATCCATAAGCGCCTGTTCATCAAGCGGCTCTAACGTCGTGATAACCGGAAGGCGGCCGATGAATTCCGGAATGAGCCCAAACTTTAATAAATCTTCCGGAAGCACTTTGGACAATAAATTTTTCTCATCCACTTCTGATTGCTGGATGTCGGCGCCAAACCCGATCACTTTTTTCCCTAAACGGCGTTTAATAATCGGTTCAATTCCATCAAACGCACCGCCGCAAATAAATAAAATGTTCGTCGTGTCAATTTGGATGAACTCTTGATGCGGATGTTTGCGGCCGCCTTGAGGCGGAACACTAGCAATCGTTCCCTCTAAAATTTTTAATAGCGCCTGCTGTACTCCTTCGCCAGATACGTCGCGCGTAATCGAAGGGTTTTCCGATTTACGGGCGATTTTATCGATTTCATCGATATAAATAATCCCTTTTTCCGCCCGTTCCACATCATAATCTGCTGCCTGAATAAGCTTGAGCAAAATGTTTTCCACATCTTCCCCGACGTACCCAGCTTCTGTGAGCGACGTCGCATCGGCAATTGCAAACGGCACGTTTAAAATGCGCGCCAATGTTTGCGCAAGCAACGTTTTTCCGCTTCCTGTCGGCCCAATCATTAAAATGTTGCTTTTCGATAATTCGACATCGTCGATTTTACTGCCGGAATTAATCCGTTTATAATGATTATAAACGGCGACTGCCAACGACTTTTTCGCTTCATCTTGGCCGATGACATATTCATCTAAAATTTCGCGAATTTCTTTTGGCTTCGGAATATCTTTAAATTCAAATTCCTCTTCATTCCCCAACTCTTCTTCCACAATCTCCGTGCATAGCTCGATGCATTCGTCACATATGTATACACCGGGACCAGCAACGAGCTTGCGGACTTGATCTTGCGTTTTTCCGCAAAACGAACACTTTAACTGCCCTTTTTCATCATTAAATTTAAACATCATGTTCACCCCTTGCCATATCGCACAACTTATATGTATTTTATTCACTCCCACAAAACTTTGCCGACAAAACTTATGTATTGGTCATTTTATCATAAATAATCACCAAAAGGCTAACAAAAAATATAATGCGTTAGAAAAATTAGAAAATTGTTCATCACACTCCACTTTTTGTATGAAAGAACAAGGCACGAACATTCGCGCCTTGTTCTTTAATATATTATGCCGCAACTTTGCTATGCTCTACAAGGAAATCGATCGTTTTTCGCCATTTCAAATCTTCTTTGACGCCTTCGAGACTTCCTAATAGCTCTTTTAATTTGTCAACTTCCAAATTGTATGTTTTCGCCATTTTTTCTAGTTCTTCATTCACTTCTTCTTCTGTTACTTCAATATTTTCTGCCTTTGCAATCGCTTCTAATGTTAGCGCAACACGAACGCGTTTTTCCGCGTCCTCTTTCATTTGTTCACGCAACGCCGCTTCATCTTGGCCGGAGAATTGATAATAAAGGTCAAGGTTTAACCCTTGTAGTTGCAAACGTTGATCAAATTCGCGCAACATGCGGTCAGTTTCGTTTTTCACCATTACTTCTGGAATATCGATTTCCGCATTTTCCGCTGCCTTTTCGACAACCGCGTCGCGAAGCGCTGCTTCCGCTTCATTCTTTTTCGTTTCTTCCAGTCTTGCGCGAATTTTTTCTTTTAATTGTTCCAATGTTTCCACTTCATCATCTACGTCTTTTGCGAATTCATCGTCCAATGCTGGAAGCTGTTTTTCTTTTACTTCATGTACTTTGACTTTAAATGTTGCAGGTTTGCCCGCTAATTCTTTTGCATGATATTCTTCAGGGAACGTCACTTCAATTTCTTTTTCTTCTCCTGCTTTCATGCCGACCAATTGATCTTCAAACCCTGGAATGAATACGCCGGAGCCGATTTCAAGCGAGTAATTTTCCGCTTTTCCTCCTTCAAATGGCTCGCCATCCACAAAACCTTCGAAATCGATTACCGCTGTATCGCCTTTTTCGATTTTTCCGTCTTCCTTTACGACAAGTTCCGCGTAGTTTTCTTGCAGACGTTTCAATTCGTTTTCCACATCTTCATCTGTAACGGTAGCATCCATTTTTTCTACTTCTAACCCTTTATATTGTCCAAGTTTCACTTCCGGTTTTACGATTACCCTTGCTGTAAAAATAAGGCTTTTTCCTTTTTCCATTTGCTCAATGTCGATTTTTGGAATATCGACAGGTTCAATTCCCGCCTCTTCCACAGCTTTTGCGTACGCTTCCGGCAATAAAATATCCAGTGCATCTTGATATAGCGCTTCGACCCCAAAGCGTTTTTCAAAAATAACGCGCGGTACTTTTCCTTTGCGGAATCCTGGAACAGTGACGTTTTTCACTACTTTTTTAAACGCCGCATCCAGTCCTTCATTTACTTTTTCTGCGTCCACTTCGACAGTAAGAACGCCTTCATGTCCTTCAAGCTTTTCCCATTTTACTGACATAATATTCCCTCCAACTAAAAATCATTAAGATAATGAAAATCTCTCTATTTTTTCATTATCTTTTTATTATTTCCATATATGTAGCGAAAACGTAAAAATATATACGCAATACAACCATTATATTATAACATACAACGAGGATGTTTCAATACGAACGGAATGATTAAAAATAGGAAATTTTCTCTGCTTCGTAAAGTTTTTCGCAAAGAAAGTCGACATCTTGAACTTGAACGTGATAAATACGAGCTATTTCTTCCGAAGTTGTTCGCATTCCTTGAAATTGGCAAGCGACGAGATGAAGCGCAGCGACCCACTCGTCGAGTAAAGCGGGGGCTGGTGAAAACGGATAAAGAACGTACGTGTAACGAAGCCAAATATCTACAGCCACTTCATATAAGCTTGGATTTTTGCTTGCTAACTTATCTTCCAATTGCCGCAAAACGTTTACAGCAAACGTTGTTTGGGAACGTTCATTCAGCTTCGCTGGTATGACTTCCATTATTTCTCCAAATTTTTCGACCGTTACAACATCGGATACATTTTTTGACGTCAGCAAGCGTAAAACCATCGTTTTTGTTATCGGATTATTTGCTTCATTCAGCAAGTATTGTTTTAGAATAAAAAGAACGGGAGTAATATCCTCGTTTTCTAGCCGCTTAATCACTTTCATATGCTCAGTAACGTCGTTTGACGAAAGCAGCTGCAAAACATCATCTTGTTCGGCAGACGGCAGACAACGTTCGTTCAGCTGTCGGATGAAATGAAGCAAGCGCAGCAAATGCTCTCTGACCGAAGAAGGAAGAGAATGTCGACGCAGCGCTTGGCGTATCACGGTTTCGGCTTGCACATATCGACGCTGCTGCATCAAGATCGATATATATATTTGCAAAAGATCGACATCTTCCGCATTTTCTTGAAGCAACATTTGACAGCGACGTTCAGCCTCAGAAAATTCGCCTAATTCACAAAAACAAACGACAATGCTAAGCTTTACATGAAAGCTATCCTCGCCAAGCCGTTCCGCTTCATGAAAAAAATGAAGCGCTTCATGATATCGCTTTGCTTGTAATGCTTTTATCCCTTCTTCGACAAGACGTTCTTTAGCATAAGGAAACAAAATGATTTTTTCATTTTTCCGCTCCATGTTCGGTCCGCCCCATAAAAATTTTGAAACAAGTGTAGCAAGTTTTCTTGCAAAATACAAGCAAAATAATCAGAAAAGAAGCCGTTCCAACACGTTGCGGCGGAACGGCCTCCTTCTATCTATTTATGGCAATGGGCAATGTTTTTTTTCATACTCCGCGATATACGGCTCATAAACGAACGTTAAATCGATTTCATCCCAACCTTTTAAAAGCAGCTGTTTTCGGTATGGATCAATGTCAAACGTCCGCTCAAATCCATTATCATCGTACACGCGTTGATCTTCTAGCGAAATGGTGAGTTCATAATCCGCTTTTGTACTCTCACGTAGCAAATATTCGACGTCCTGCTTGGCTAAACGAATTGGCAATAGCCCGTTTTTTAAGCAGTTGTTATAAAAGATGTCAGCGAATGACGGGGCGATAATCGCTTGAAACCCGTAATCTTGCAGCGCCCATGGCGCATGTTCGCGCGATGACCCGCAGCCGAAATTTTCATTGGCTACGAGAATCGTTGCACCTTCGTTTTCCGGCCGGTTTAATTCAAAATCAGGATTTGGTTTTTCCCCATCGATATAGCGCCAGTCGTAAAAGAGAAACTTACCAAATCCCGTACGCTCAATTCGTTTTAAAAACTGTTTTGGAATAATTTGGTCTGTATCGATATTGGCACGGTCGATTCCCGCGACTTTGCCTTTATGAACAGTAAACGGCTTCATTCGTTTCCCTCCTTAATGGACCGGCTCTTTCTGTAATTTTCGAACATCGACAAAATGTCCATAAATAGCGGCAGCAGCAGCCATCGCCGGGCTCACTAAATGCGTTCTTGCCCCTTTTCCTTGTCGGCCTTCAAAATTTCGGTTCGATGTGGAAGCGCAATGTTCTCCTTCCGGGATAATGTCCGGATTCATTCCTAAACATGCGCTACAGCCGGAATCGCGCCATTCGAATCCCGCATCGATAAAAATTTGCGCTAATCCTTCTTCTTCCGCTTGTTTTTTCACTTGTTGCGATCCCGGAACAACAAGCGCACGCACGCCTTTTGCCACTTTCTTTCCTTTAACAATCTTCGCGGCTTCGCGCAAGTCGCTAATGCGGGAGTTCGTGCAAGAACCGATGAACACGTGCTGCACTGGAATTTCCGTAATCGGCGTGCTAGGTTTCAAGCCCATATATTCCAAAGCGCGCCGTACCGCCTTTTGTTCTGTTTCGCTCGAAAAATCTTCTGGATGCGGCACCGTTCCATCAACAGAAGTGCTCATCGCTGGATTCGTTCCCCATGTCACCATTGGCGCAATCGTCGACGCATCAATTTCAATCGTTTTATCGTATTCCGCCCCTTCGTCTGTGGCAAGTGCACGCCAGCGTTCTACCGCTTTTTCAAACTCTTCTCCTTTTGGCGCGTATTTGCGGCCTCGCAAATAGGCAAATGTCGTCTCATCCGGACTCACTAAGCCGGCACGAGCGCCCGCTTCAATCGACATATTGCAAATCGTCATTCTTTCTTCCATCGACATATTGCGAATGACTTCGCCAGTAAATTCGATAATATATCCGGTGCCGACATCGACTCCGTAACGCCCGATAATCGCCAAAATTACGTCTTTCGCCGTAACTCCTTCTCCCAATTTGCCATCGATGCGGATTTGCAGCGTTTTTGGTTTATGCTGCCATAGCGTCTGCGTCGCAAGCACGTGTTCCACTTCGCTCGTTCCAATTCCAAACGCGAGCGCGCCAAATGCGCCATGTGTCGACGTATGGCTGTCTCCGCAAACAATCGTTTTTCCCGGTTGTGTTAAGCCAAGCTCTGGGCCGATCACGTGGACGATTCCTTGTTCTTCGCTATGCAAATCAGCTAGCGGAATCGAAAACTCCCGGCAGTTTCGCTCCAATGCCGAAATTTGATTTCTCGCTACTTCGTCTTCAATCACAAAACGGTTCACTGTCGGAACGTTATGATCCATCGTCGCGAATGTTAAATCAGGGCGGCGCACTTTCCGCCCTTTTTGCCGCAATCCTTCAAACGCTTGCGGAGAGGTGACTTCGTGCACTAAATGCAAATCGATATAAAGCAAATCTGGTTTTCCATCTTCGCGATATACGACATGATTTTCCCAAATTTTTTCAATAATCGTTTTCGGTTTCACTGCTTTCACCTCTCATTCTTTTTATTATGCGTAAACAGTCATAATGTGAGAAATGGCTTCATTATCTAAAATCGCCGCTTTAATTTCGTTTACCATTTCATCGGTGGAAACGGCCCGTTGCCCTTTTTGGGCAATATCAGCCGTTCGCAATCCAGCCGCCAATACGTGCTGAACCGCTTTTTCAATCGTATCCGCCTCTTTTGAAAGCCCAAAGGATAGGCGAAGCATCATCGCCGCCGATAAAATTGCCGCAATCGGATTTGCTTTATTTTGTCCTGCGATATCTGGAGCGGATCCGTGGATCGGTTCATATAAACTAGGACCTGATGTTGATAAACTCGCCGATGGCAACATGCCGAGGGATCCCGTCAACATCGACGCTTCATCGCTTAAAATGTCGCCAAACATGTTTTCCGTCACAATCACATCAAATTGTTGCGGAGAGCGAATTAGCTGCATCGCCGCATTATCGACGAGCATATGCTCAAGCGTCACATCTGGAAAATCTTGCGCAATTTCTTCGGCAATTTCCCGCCACATTCTGCTCGATTCGAGCACATTCGCTTTATCGACAGACGTCACTTTTTTCTTCCGTTTGCGCGCAAGTTCAAACGCCGCTTTCACAATTCGCTTAATTTCTTCCTTTTTATATAGAAGCGTATCTACCGCTTTTTCTTCCCCGTTTTCCACCATCCGTCCGCTCGGTTTTCCAAAATATAGCCCTCCTGTCAACTCGCGAACGATTAGCAAATCGACCCCTTGGATGACTTCCTCTTTTAACGGAGAAGATTCCGTTAAACTGTCGTAAAATTTTACCGGCCGCAAATTGGCAAACAAATTCATCTCTTTGCGAATTTGCAACAACCCCTTTTCCGGGCGCAAATGCGCAGGATTGCGGTCCCATTTCGGACCGCCGACCGCCCCAAGCAACACCGCATCGCTTTCGCGGCAGATGGCAAGCGTTTCATCGGGAAGCGGCGTTCCTTTTTGGTCAATCGCCTCTCCGCCAATAAGCCCGTATTTGAACGCAAACTGATGTCCAAACCGCGTTCCGATCGCTTTTAAAATCTCCACAGCTCCGCTCGTCACTTCTTTTCCGATTCCATCACCCGGCAACACAGCAATCTGATAGCTTCCCATGCCGTTTCCCTCCGTTTTATTGCATCGCAACTTTTTGATTTTCCGCACGCATCGTTTCAATCATAAATACACGGTTAACAGCGTTAATATAGGCTTTCGCGGATGCTTCAAGCACGTCCTGCGCCGTGCCGCGCCCGCTTGTTTCGATATCGTTAACCCGCACTTTCACGAACACTTGCGCAAGCGCATCACGTCCGCCGCTGACCGATTCAATCCGATAGTCAAGCAACGTAACCGACGTTTTAAAGCAACGCTCCAGCGTGTTATACAACGCTTCGACGCTTCCCGCTCCCGTCGCCGCTTCTTGAATTTCATTTCCTTGCCCGTCCTTTAAGACGACAACGGCGGTTGGAATTTGGTTCGTTCCATACTGGACTTGAAGCGAAGATAGCTGATAAAAATCTTTAAAGTGATCAAATTTTTCTTCAAAAATAAGCGCGACCAAATCGTCATCAGTAATGTCTTTTTTCTTATCTGCCAGTTCTTTGAAGCGAACAAACAATTTATTAATTTCTTCATCCGATAATGTGTATCCAAGTTCTTCGACACGGTTGCGCAACGCGTGGCGTCCGGAATGTTTTCCAAGCACCATCGAGTTCGATTGCACGCCGACAAGTTCCGGCGAAATAATTTCATACGTTGTTTTCTCTTTTAATACACCGTCTTGGTGGATTCCCGACTCATGCGCGAAGGCATTTTTGCCGACGACCGCTTTGTTCGGCGGAATAACCATGCCTGTCAGTTTGCTTACTAGATTGCTCGTTCGTTTAATTTCTTGCAAGTTTAGACGCGTTTCTGCCTGATAGTAATCTTTGCGGATGTAAAGCGCCACAGCAATTTCTTCCAATGCTGCATTCCCTGCGCGTTCGCCGATTCCGTTAATCGTCCCTTCAATTTGTGTTGCACCATGTTCGATTGCCGCTAACGAATTCGCAACCGCCATTCCTAAGTCGTCATGACAATGGGCAGAAAGCGATACTTTTTCAATATTCGGAACATTATTCATCAAGAAAGTGAAAATGTTTCCATACTCTTTCGGAGTAATATAACCTACTGTATCCGGTATATTGATGACCGTCGCTCCTGCCTTAATCACTTCCGTAATAATTTTCGCCAAGAAAGGAAGTTCGCTGCGGCAAGCATCTTCCGCAGACCATTGGACAATTGGAAAATAGCGTTTTGCATATTTCACGGAAGATACCGCCGTTTCAATCACTTGTTCCGGCGTCATGCGCAATTTGTGCGTCATATGGATCGGCGATGTGGCGATGAACAAATGGAGTCGAGGTTCCGCCCCACCTTTTAACGCTTCCCACGCGGCGTCAATATCGCTCTGTACCGAGCGGGAAAGCCCGGTAACAGAGCATGTTTTGATCGTTTCGGCAATTTGTTTTACCGCCTGAAAATCTCCTTTCGATGCGGCAGGGAAGCCAGCCTCAATGATGTCGACGCGAAGCCGTTCAAGCTGGCGGGCGATCTCCAGCTTTTCGTGCAAATTCAAATTGACTCCAGCAGACTGTTCACCATCGCGCAACGTCGTGTCAAAAATATTAATTTTTCTCACTCGAAACCACCACTTCTTTCTGTTTTTCTTTGACAAATGGCATCATGCTGCGCAATTCGCGTCCGACAATTTCAATGAGATGTTCGTTTTCGCGGCGATTAATCGCATTAAACTCCGGACGGTTTGCTTGGTTTTCCAAAATCCAGCTTTTCGCAAATTTCCCTGTCTGAATATCATGAAGCACTTTTTTCATCTCTGCTTTCACCGCGTCGTTGATGATGCGCGGTCCAGAAATGAAGTCTCCCCATTGCGCCGTATCCGAGATCGAGTGGCGCATCCAAGAAAGCCCGCCTTCGTACAGAAGGTCGACGATCAGCTTCATTTCATGCAAACATTCGAAATAAGCCAATTCCGGCTGATACCCTGCTTCGACAAGCGTTTCAAAACCGGCTTTAATAAGTGACGTCAATCCCCCGCATAATACCGCCTGTTCGCCGAATAAGTCTGTTTCTGTTTCTTCTTTAAACGTCGTTTCAAGCACTCCCGCTCTTGTCGCGCCGATCGCTTTCGCATACGCAAGCGCTGTTTCTTTTGCTTCTCCTGTCACGTCTTGATGCACGGCAATTAATGCAGGCACGCCAGCTCCTTCCATATACGTACGGCGCACTAAATGTCCAGGGCCTTTCGGAGCGACTAAAAACACATCGACATGTTCAGGAGGAACGATTTGGTTAAAGTGAATGTTAAATCCGTGGGCAAATACTAACGCGTTCCCCGGCTGGAGTTCCGGCTCGATTTCTTCTTTGTATACATTCGGTTGTTTTTCATCTGGAAGAAGAATCATGACGATATCCGCTTGTTGCGCTGCTTCGCGAACACTATATACGGCAAAACCGTCTTTTTCCGCTTGTTCCCATGACTTCCCTTTCCGTAGTCCAACAATCACATTCACTCCACTGTCGCGAAGGTTTTGCGCATGCGCGTGTCCTTGTGAACCATAACCGATAATTGCCACCGTTTTTCCTTGTAAATATTTTTCATTTGCATCTCCGTTATAGTAAACTTTCGCCATGTTTTCTCTCTCCTTTTTCGTAGTTTTTTAGATAATGAAAGCAGTTTTATGCATAGCGGCTGTTTTTTGGGAGCCGCGTGTAAACGCTGTTGTTCCTGTTCTTGCCACTTCTTTAATTCCGTAAGGTCGCAATAACTCAATGAGCGCTTCGACTTTTTCGGATTCGCCCGTTACTTGAATAACGAGGCTGTCTTTGCTTACATCGACAACGGAAGCACGGAACGGCTCAATGAGCGTATAAATCTCTTGGCGAAGCGCCGGCGTCACCGACACTTTCACGAGCGCCAACTCTCGCGCGACAATCGCCTGATCGGTAATATCGCTAACTTTGAGCACGTCAATTTGCTTGTTTAGCTGTTTAATAATTTGCTCTGCCGTCCGCTCATCTTCGACGTTGACAACAAACGTCATCCGGGAAATTCCTTCTACTTCCGTATGCCCTACCGTAATGCTTTCGATGTTGTAATGCCGCTTCGTAAATAACCCGGTAATGCGGTTGAGAACACCGGGACGGTTGTTGACGGTCATTGTGATAATTCTTCGCACGCTTTCACCCCCACCATTTCATGCAATCCTTTTCCAGGTGCAACCATTGGATAGACATTTTCATCCGCCTTGACGTGGAAATCAAGCAAAACCGGACCGTCGATCGCAAATGCTTTCTTCAGCACTTCCATTGCTTCCGCCTCTGTTTTCGCTCGGAAGCCCGGCATATTGTACGCTTCTGCTAGCTTTACAAAATCCGGCTGATTTGGAATGAGAGAATGAGAATATCGTTTTTCGTAAAACAGTTCTTGCCATTGGCGAACCATGCCGAGCGCTTGATTATTGATGATGACCACTTTAATTGGCAGCCGCAATTCTTGAATAACCGCTAACTCTTGGAATGTCATTTGAAAACCGCCGTCACCGACAATGGATACGACCGTAGCGTTTCTATCGGCAAGTTGCGCACCGATCGCCGCCGGAAGGCCAAATCCCATCGTTCCGAGCCCGCCGGAAGTCACCCAGCGATGCGGTTTATTAAACTTGTAGTATTGCGCCGCCCACATTTGATGTTGCCCGACATCCGTTGTAATAATCGCGTCTCCATTCGTTAGTTCATAAATCATTTCGATCAGTTTTTGCGGCTTAATCGTTTGCGCGTCATCTTCGTAATACAGTGGAAAGCGCCGTTTCCACTCGTTTAACTGGTCAAGCCATGCCGTTGTGTCCGCCGGTTTTCCTTGTTGATGAATCAATTCTTGCAAGGCCGCTTTCGCATCACTGACGATCGGAATTTTCGTCGGCACGTTTTTCCCAATTTCCGCTGGATCAATATCAATGTGTGCGACCGTCGCTTTTGGCGCAAAGTATTTTAAATTTCCCGTAACGCGGTCATCGAACCGTGCCCCAATGTTAATGAGCAAATCGCATTCATATAGCGCCATATTTGCTGTATACGTGCCGTGCATGCCAGCCATCCCCAAAAACAGTGGGTGATCAGCTGGAAATCCACCTAAGCCTAATAGCGTATGAACAACCGGAATATTTTGCTGTTCGGCATATTGCCTCAATTCATTTGAAGCGTTCGCATGTAATACGCCTGCTCCTGCTAAAATGACAGGTTTTTTCGATTGGCTAACCGCCTCAACAAGACGGCGAATTTGCAAATGGTTTGGCTGTGTCGTCGGTTGATATCCTGGTAAATGGACCTCTTGTTCGTAATCAAATTCCCCTTCGGCTGTGGTAATATTTTTTGGGATATCGATCAACACAGGACCTGGTCTTCCTGTCGTAGCGATATGAAACGCTTCTTTAATGATTTTCGGAAGTTCGCTTATATCCCGAACTTGGTAATTATATTTCGTGATTGGCATCGTAATTCCGAGAACATCCGCCTCTTGAAACGCATCGGAACCGATGACGCTCGTTGCAACTTGGCCGGTAAATACGACGAGCGGCAGCGAATCCATCATTGCATCCGTCAACCCTGTCACAATGTTTGTCGCTCCAGGTCCTGACGTCGCAATCACAACGCCCGGTTTTCCAGAAATGCGCGCATACCCTTCCGCCGCATGAATCGCTCCTTGTTCATGCCGCGTTAATACGTGAAATACTCCCGATTGATACAACTTATCGTAAAGCGGCAATACCGCTCCGCCCGGATATCCAAAAATGACTTCTACATTTTCCGACTTTAACGCTTCAATGAGCATTAACGCTCCGCTCATTTTTGTTTTTTCAAACGTTTTTTCCTCCACTTTCATCCTCGACATTTTCCATCCTCCTCGCGTTTTTCATCACTATGAAAAAAACCTTTTCACCCACGATGACCTACTTTGCTTCGGTCAAAGGGGCGAAAAGGTTCACTTTCCGCGGTACCACCCTTCTTCGTGGCCATAAGGCCACCTCATGAGCGATCGGCAAATCGACCAATCGCTCTTTTTAGTAACGAGTGAAGCAAGCGCGCACTCCACCCGTCCAGCCCTACTAGTTGCATAACGTTCGGGCTGGCGCTCAGAGGTGAGTTCATCAAGCGGCAGCATCACCGGTTTCCAGCTACCCCGGCTCTCTGTGGATGCTGTCCCCGCTGACTACTTATCCTCTTCATCGCTTTCACGTATTAAAATTTTTGTTGTACATCATCCAACGTTCACGTTTGTTTGATATACTTTTACTCCTTCGGAAACAACGCGACGTCTAAATTCTTCAAGCAACCGTTTTGTATGCGGTCCCGGCACTCCTTCACCGATCACGCGCCCATCCACCTTCACAACAGCGATCACTTCGGCAGCCGTTCCAGTTAAAAAGACTTCATCAGCGACGTAAACGTCGTGGCGCGTAAATGGTTCTTCTTTTACGACATAACCAAGGTCTTGCGCGATTTCGATAATAGCTTGACGAGTAATTCCTTCAAGCGCCCCAACGTATCCAGGCGGCGTGTATATTACTTCATCTTTAATGATAAAGACGTTATCTCCCGATCCTTCAGCTACGTATCCTTGGTCGTTTAAAATCAACGCTTCGTTTACATTGGCGAGATGTGCTTCAATTTTGACAAGAATGTTGTTTAAATAGTTCAGCGACTTCACTTTTGGGCTAAGCACATCCGAACGGTTTCTTCGAGTCGCAACCGTCACCACTTCGATTCCCGTCTCATATAAATGTTTAGGGAAAAGCGCCAGTGGCTCAACGATAATAACGACTTGCGGTTTTTGGCATTTATATGGATCAAGACCTAAATCGCCGACTCCGCGTGAAACGACAAGGCGGATATACGCGTCTTGATATTGGTTTTTTCGTATCGTCTCAACGACATAATTTGTTAATTCTTCTTTTGTATAAGGAATCGTTAACAAAATGGATTTTGCCGAATTATAAAGGCGATCCATATGCTCTTTTAATCGGAATACGTTACCGCTATAGACACGAATTCCTTCAAATACGCCATCACCATATAAAAAACCGTGATCGTATACCGAAATTTTCGCATCTTCTTTTCGCACAAACTCACCGTTTAAAAAAATCCATTGTTCACTCAATTTTGTTCCCCTCTTCCCTGGTAAGTACGAACTGTTCATTACACTGCTCATCATTGTGTATTTCTGTTTGATTTATTTGAAAATTATAATAATCCTAAAACAAAAGAGAGTCAATATGGTTTTTTTGAATATTTCGATTCATTAGACTATTTGTATGCGCTTACATATCGATAGAATCAACGAATTCCCTCAACCAAAAAATTTTTTAGCGTTTGCGGCACAAAAATAAACCCTCCTTTTCCATTGAAGAAAAGGAGGGATAACGTCCCAGGAGAGATTCGAACTCCCGACCGACGGCTTAGAAGGCCGCTGCTCTATCCAGCTGAGCTACTGGGACATGGTATTATGCATTCTTCTTTTTTTGAATGGCTGCCTCTTCCTCTACTAGCTGATTCAAAGAAGCCGGATGCGTCGAGGCAACTCGTAGCATATTCGATGATGCGTCGCTCGTTGCTCTATCCAGCTGAGCACTGGGACACGACATTTCACGCTAAATCCACAGATTCATTGTCCCTTCCTCTGCTAGTGAATTCAAAGAAGTAAGATGCGTCGGGACAACTCGAAGTGGATTCATGGAAGTATCGCTCGTCGCTGCCTCTTCCTCTACTAGCTGATTCAAGGAAGCTGGGTGCGTCGAGGCAACTCGTAGCATATTCGATGATGCGTCGCTCGTTGCTCTATCCAGCTGAGCTACTGGGACACGACATTTCACGCTAAATCCACAGATTCATTGTCCCTTCCTCTGCTAGTGAATTCAAAGAAGTAAGATGCGTCGGGACAACTCGAAGCGGATTCATGGAAGTATCGCTTGTCGCTGTCTCTTCCTCTGCCAGCTAATTCGAAGCGGTCGGACGCATCGTCGAGACAATTCGCCACCTACTGCGAAGCATCGTTAAGAACTTTGCATCTTTCAAAGACATTCTATATTATAGAAAAGTTTTTTAATAAAGTCAATATGAGAAAGAGCGGGGAACACCCCGCTCATAAAGTGAATGTTTTCGTGAGAAGGTGCACTTCTTTTCCATCGACTTCGTAAAATCGAGCCGTTGCTTTTCCGCCTTCTATTTGCAACAGTGCGTACGTTTTTTCTTTTCTCGTTCTTGGCAACAAAATGCTTCCCGGGTTAATAAACAAAATATCGTCAATCATCTCAACGCCGGCGATATGAGAATGGCCAAAACATACCACCTTTGCCTCTACTTCTTTCGCGCGATAGTAAAGATTCATTAACGACATTTTCACATTATAAAGATGGCCGTGAGTGATAAAAAAACGAATTCCAGCAATTTCTTCGATTCGTTCGTTAGGAAATTGTTTGGCAAAATCGCAATTCCCGCGCACGATCAAAAAATGCTCAATTTCTTTGTGATCAGGAGACAACTCCGAATCGCCGCAATGAATGAGCGCATCGACTTCATGGCGATGGCGCGCCGCGATTTCTTCTAATTCTTTCGTTAATCCATGGCTATCACTAATAATTAACGCTCTCATCTTTCTCTACTCCTTACCGTTCATGATTTCGTCCCACTGTTTTTCCAGTTTCGCCAACGCTTTGGCCCGATGGCTAATTTGATTTTTCTCTTCTTTGGATAATTCCGCCATTGTTTTTCCTTTTTGCGGAACGAAAAAAATCGGATCGTACCCAAATCCGTTTTCTCCCTTTGGCGCCTCGGTAATGTATCCTTCGCACGTCGCTTCCACGACGGTCGTGCGGCGTCCCGGCGCTGCAACAGCAAGTGCGCAATGAAAGCGTGCCGTCCGTTTTTCAAACGGAACTCCTTTCAATTCTTCTAATACCTTGGCGATATTTTTTTGGTCGTCCTTTTCTTCTCCGGCGTAGCGGGCGGAGTACACCCCCGGTCTTCCATGTAAAGCGTCGATCGCTAAACCGGAGTCGTCGGCGATGACGATCGTCTGAAAATAATGAGCCATCGCCTCCGCTTTTAATATCGCGTTTTCGGCAAACGTGTTGCCCGTTTCCTCGACATCCGGGCAATTCGGAAAGTCTAGAAGCGACTTCACTTCTACTCCTTTTTTTGTGAGAAGTTCTTGAAACTCCCGTGCTTTTCCAGCGTTTTTCGTTGCGATAATAACTTGTTTCACAATGCATCCCCGCTTTCTTGGCTTCGCTTCATGTCAATTTGCGCGGCAAGTTCCCCTAACGTTTTCCGCTGAATGTCGATCAACTGTCGAATTCCGACTTCTGCTGTATCCAACAATTCGTTTAATTGTTCCCGCGAAAATGTCGCCTCTTCTCCTGTCCCTTGAATTTCAACAAAGCGGCCAGCCCCTGTCATCACAATGTTCATATCGACTTCCGCCCGCGCATCTTCCGCATAGTTTAAGTCAAGAATGATTCCATGCTCCGGATCGATACCGACAGATGTAGCGGCTAGAAAATCATTTACAGGTAACTCATCGAGTTTGTTTTCTTCAACCAATTTCGCGAATGCTAACACCATTGCTACGTACGCTCCTGTAATCGATGCTGTCCGCGTCCCTCCATCTGCCTGAATGACATCACAGTCGATCCATACCGTTTTCTCGCCTAGTTTGTCCAAATTAACGACAGAACGAAGCGCCCTGCCAATAAGACGCTGGATTTCCATTGTTCGCCCCGATACTTTTCCTTTGCTAGATTCCCGCACGTTTCGCTGTTCTGTCGCTCGCGGCAGCATCGCATATTCCGCAGTAATCCATCCTTTTCCTCCGCCGCGCATAAACGGCGGCACTTTATCATCGATACTTGCTGTACAAATCACTTTTGTATCGCCAACTGTAATAAATACCGATCCTTCCGCGTGTTTAATAAAATGTTTTTCCATATGTACAGGACGCAGTTGCTTGTTTTCTCTACCATCTACTCTCATTCAAAAGCCTCCTTTACCATAAACAGAAAGAGGTAGCACACGCCTACCTCTTTTTTATATCATAATATCGCATCCAACTGCTAGCCGCTCTATTCGTTTACACAATAATTTTTCTAAAATAGTGTAAGATTCTGTCATTAAATAAATGATTTTTTTAAAAGCTTTCTGCGTTTACTTTTTCCGGCCTTGTCACCGGCTCGGATAGCGGTTTTCCATCTTCTCTTACAAGATTTGCCTTTCCATTTACCGTAATCGCGACACTTTCAATTCCTTTTTGCTCGGTTAATGAAAGAACGAGCGAATTTAATACATGATCCAAAATGACATTTTTCTTATTGCTGCCGTAAATCGCTTCATTGAAGTTTAGCGTTACTTTCCCATCTTCATATTTTGGCTTTCCCACTAACTGAGTATCTGGCTGAAACTCACTTGCAAGACCGCTGCCATAGCTCGGCCCTTTAATTAATTCGTTCACCGCGGCAACAACATCGTCTTTTTCTTTATTGGGCACGCGCCGTGTTACAGGGACGTAGTACGTATTGTTTCCTTGCTGCGCGACAAAATAAACGGTAACAGGGTGCGTATTTGTAATATCAATAACACCGCTTGCTTCCATATTAATCCCATCGGCGCGGCTGACGCCATCTTGGATCGGTGTTTTATTGACAGGCATGACATCTTGGTCATAGCCGTTAATGCGAATTTTTACTTTTTTCACATTATCAAACTGTGTCAACGTCCATGTAATGGCCTGTAAAATTTTCTTTTCGTCTTCCGGTCTATAATTTGCAAACTCCGGTGAGAAATCAGCGATAATCGTGCCGTCTTTCTCCAGCTTTACCCCTAACACGCGCGTATCTGCAGGCAGCACAGCGCGAAAACCGTTCGGCAACATTTCCGAAATCGGGCCATCTTCTACTAAATATTCAAGAACTTGCTTCGCGACAGCGTCCGTCTTTGGCAGTTCCACCGTCTGCGGCACGACAAATCCATTTTTATCAATTAAGTAAAGTTCACGTTTCACTGTTTCCGTTGCTTTTTTCACATCTTTTTCTTCTTTTTGGTTTTCAGTTGTTTCTTGCAGTGATTGCCCATCTTTTAAATAGCTCACATCCTGCGGCGGGTCAATTTCCTTAACCGCTTCATCCTTTCCAAATAGCCCGCAGCCGCCAAGCAACAGCAACGATGCGACAACAGATGCGGCTAGCTTCCACGCTCCTCGGTTGAACATGAAATTTCCCTCCTACACATAGTTTGTACTACTATGTATACGAGCACTTTTGGAAAATAGAATAAAAAAATCCTTTAGCGTAAAAGCTAAAGGATTTTTTATAATTCTATCGTTTGAACGCGTTCAATCGGTTTTCCAAACCATTTGGAAGCAATTTTTTGGAACAGTTCCTTTGATCCCGTGGTGAAGAACAAATGCTCCGCCGCACGTTGCCCAGTATAAAGAAGATGGCTATGATGCAAAATCGCGCTAACTTCACGCGCCGTTTCATCACCGGAGCAAATTAGTTTGACGCGTTTTCCCATATATTCTCGAATAAGAGGACTTAACAAAGGATAGTGAGTGCATCCTAAAATAAGGACATCCATATTGCTCGACTTAAACGGCTCAAGCGATTCGGCCACGATTTTCTTGGCTTCTTCCCCCTCAAAGTTTCCGCTTTCTACAAGCGGAACAAATTTCGGACACGCCAAACTTTCCACATGAACTCGAGGGTTAATAGACTTTAGCGCCTTTTCATACGCGCCGCTCTTTACCGTGCCAATCGTGCCAATCACGCCGATATGGCCGTTCTTCGTCGCTTTTAACGCCGCACGAGCTCCGGGATGCACCACACCTAATACCGGGATATCGAGCTGTTCCCGAATTTCGTCCAATACGACAGCTGTCGCCGTATTGCAAGCAATAACAAGCATTTTAATATTATACTGCAATAAATAATTCGTCATTTCCCATGTAAACTGACGAATTTCTTCTTCTGGGCGTGGTCCGTACGGGCAACGCGCCGTATCTCCGAGATAAATAATCCGTTCTTTTGGCAATTGTCGCATGATTTCTTTTGCAACGGTTAATCCGCCAACTCCTGAGTCAATAACACCAATTGCTCTTTCCAAGTGATCGCCTCATTCTTTTTTCATTTCTTGATGTAATTTTCGCAAGCATTTCTCTAAAAAGACAATTTCTTCATCGGAAAAACTTTGCAGCACTCGCGCCAAGTCGTGTTGGCGCTTTTTAATCACTTCCTCGATAATTCGCTCACCTTCTTCAAGAAGATGGATGCGCACGACTCGCCGGTCATGGCGGTCTTTTACTCTAGCAACAAGTCCGTTTCTTTCCATTCGATCTACTAAATCTGTAGTTGTGCTGCACGCCAAATACATTTTGTTCGATAATTCACCAATCGTCAAGTCCCCTTCTTCTAACAGCCATTGCAACGCAACGAATTGCGGCGGTGTAATCGGGTACTGCGTTAAAATTTCGCGACCTCGTTGTTTTAAAATCGCGGCGATATAGCGAAGCAACTTTTCAAGTTCAGCAACAGTCTTTTCATCCAAGTGAAACGGCATACAATCTCCCCTACAACGGCGCACTTATTATTTTTAACGTTTTTCTGCAAAAATGCAATTCAAAAGCATTGATGAAGAAAATTTGTTCGACAAGTTTTTCTGCGTCATGTTCATTTTACTACACTTTCTCGCATAATCAACAGTTTTTCACTAATGAGACTTTAAAATTAAACCGCTAGACAATGTTATTGACTCTAAAATATAACGAACCGGCTACCTTAAAAGTAAGGTTAGCCGGCATTCCTTATAGTTCAAGCTCCCCCATTCGAAGCAATTCAATAACCGCTTGGGATCGCCCCTTTACCCCAAGTTTTTGCATTGCATTCGAAATGTGGTTACGAACCGTTTTTTCACTAATAAACAGCTCTCTGGCAATTTCTTTTGTCGTCTTATCCTGAACTAATAATTCAAATACCTCTCTCTCTCTTTTCGTCAGCAACGGCTTCGGTTGAAATGATTTGTCCTTCAAGTATTGTAACCCTCCTTGCTTTCACTAGACCTGAACTACCGGATGGGTATTATTCACCATATAGTATGTGAAAGAAGGAGTTGCGGTGACGGAATTTCGCTTATCTAATAGAAAAATAGGTGTTTTTTCTAAACAAACGCGCTGTCTGAAACTGTTTCGCCTTGCTTCAAGAAACGCTTTTTCCTGTATGTTTATTCATTTGTTCCCCGACGAACAAAAAATCCTCTTCATGAAAATCATGAAGAGGATTTTCGCCATTATACTTCGTCGCTTCCAAAGAAGTTGCGGAACATTTGAATCGTCGCTTCGCGGTTTAACGCAGCGATCGAAGTCGTTAACGGAATTCCTTTTGGACAAGCTTGCACGCAGTTTTGCGAGTTGCCGCAGTTCGCCAAACCGCCGTCTCCCATGATCGCTTTCATCCGTTCCGCTTTATGCATCGCGCCTGTCGGATGCGCGTTAAATAGGCGCACTTGGGAAAGCGGTGCAGGGCCGATAAAGTTCGATTTGCTGTTGACGTTTGGACATGCTTCTAAACATACGCCGCACGTCATACATTTGGAAAGTTCATACGCCCATTGGCGTTTCCGTTCCGGCATACGTGGACCAGGACCTAAGTCGTACGTTCCGTCAATTGGAATCCATGCTTTTACTTTTTTCAACGAATCAAACATGCGACTGCGGTCTACTTGCAAGTCGCGCACTACCGGGAACGTGCGCATCGGTTCCAAACGGATTGGTTGTTCCAATTTATCAATTAACGCTGTGCACGCTTGGCGAGGTTTTCCGTTAATGACCATCGAACAAGCGCCGCATACTTCCTCAAGACAGTTCATTTCCCATACAACTGGGGTCGTTTTTTGCCCTTTCGCGTTCACCGGATTGCGGCGAATTTCCATCAGCGCGGAAATGACATTCATATTCGGGCGATACGGAATTTCAAATTCTTCTTCATATGGCGCAGAATCAGGCCGGTCTTGACGTGTGATAATGAGTCGGATCGTTTTTTTCTCGCTCATCGTTTACTTCACTTCCTCTTTCTTTTTCGTGTAGTCGCGTTTGCGTGGCTTAATTAACGATACATCGACATCTTCATAGTGGAATGCTGGTCCATCCGGAGTATAACGCGCCATCGTTGTTTTAAGCCATTCTTTGTCATTGCGCTCTGGAAACTCCGGTTTATAGTGTGCGCCACGGCTTTCGTTACGGTTGTAAGCGCCCAGCGTAATGACCCGCGCTAATTGCAGCATATTGTACAATTGACGGACAAATGTCGCGCCTTGGTTGCTCCATTTCGATGTATCCGTTACGCTGATATTTTTATATCGTTCAAGCAATTCTTGAATTTTTTCATCTGTTTTCAGCAACTTGTCATTGTAGCGGACGATCGTCACGTTTGCCGTCATCCATTCGCCAAGCTCTTTATGCAACACGTATGCGTTCTCCGTTCCATCCATCGATAAAATGTTATTCCAGCGTTCTTCTTCTTTTTTGACATAGCGATCGTACAACGATGACGGCATTGCGTCCGCCGATTTTTCCAAACCGCGAATGTATCTGACCGCGTTTGGCCCAGCAACCATGCCACCGTAAATCGCTGATAATAAGGAGTTCGCTCCGAGACGGTTGGCACCATGGATCGAGTAATCGCACTCGCCAGCCGCAAACAACCCTTTAATGTTTGTCATTTGGTCATAATCGACCCATAAGCCACCCATCGAGTAGTGTACGGCCGGGAACACTTTCATCGGCACTTTACGAGGGTCTTCACCCATAAATTTCTCGTAAATTTCAATAATACCGCCGAGTTTCACATCTAGTTCCTTCGGATCTTTATGAGAAAGATCAAGATATACCATGTTTTCTCCGTTGATGCCGAGCTTCAAGTCAACGCAAACGTGGAAAATTTCTCTTGCTGCGATATCACGAGGCACAAGGTTCCCGTAAGCCGGGTATTTTTCTTCAAGGAAATACCAAGGTTTTCCGTCTTTATATGTCCAGACTCTTCCGCCTTCCCCGCGGGCCGATTCACTCATCAACCGCAATTTATCGTCTCCCGGAATCGCCGTCGGGTGAATTTGGATAAACTCTCCGTTTGCGTAATACGCACCTTGTTGATAGACGATCGACGCCGCCGAACCGGTGTTGATGATCGAGTTCGTCGATTTTCCGAAAATGACCCCTGGCCCGCCTGTCGCCATGATGACCGCATCCGCAGGAAACGCTTTAATTTCCATTGATCTCAAGTCTTGCGCGACAATTCCGCGGCAAATTTGTTCGTCATCTAAAACAATACCTAAAAATTCCCATCCTTCATATTTCGTTACAAGTCCTTCTACTTCATGGCGACGCACTTGTTCATCAAGCGCATATAATATTTGCTGACCTGTCGTCGCCCCTGCGTATGCAGTGCGGTGATGCTGTGTCCCGCCAAAGCGACGGAAATCAATCAACCCTTCAGGAGTACGGTTGAACATGACTCCCATACGGTCAAGCATATAAATGATGCCTGGCGCTGCCTCACACATCGCTTTCACTGGAGGCTGGTTCGCCAAAAAGTCACCGCCATATACGGTATCGTCAAAATGTTCCCAAGGAGAATCGCCTTCCCCTTTCGTATTAACCGCGCCGTTAATCCCACCTTGCGCACAGACAGAGTGAGACCGCTTTACAGGCACGAGCGAGAACAACTCAACAGGCACGCCTGCTTCCGCGATTTTAATCGTTGCCATTAGTCCAGCTAGACCGCCACCAACTACGATGATTTTTCCTTTTTTCATTGCTACTCACTCCCTAAAAGATTGCTAGTATTAAGCAAATGCTAAAATGGCACGAATGCCGACGATGGAAAGCGCGACAAAAATGAGCATTGTCACGTATGTAAAAACTTGTTGTGAACGAGGAGACACCGTTAACCCCCAGCTTACACAGAAAGACCATAAACCGTTTGCAAAATGGAACACCGTTGACAAAATTCCGACAATATAAAACGCAAGCATAGCCGGATTATCGACGATATTCGCCATCATTTCATAGTTTACGTCCGCTCCAAATGCGGCTTGCACTCGAGTTTCATATACATGCCATGTCACAAAAATTAATGTGATGATTCCGGTGATCCGCTGCAACACAAACATCCAGTTGCGGAAGTACCCGAAACGTCCCACGTTAAATTTCGCCGTAAAAGCGATATAAAGCCCATAAATAGCGTGGAACAACAGCGGAAGAAAAATGACGAATATTTCTAAAAAATAACGAAACGGTAAATTCTCCATAAAGGAAGCAGCGCGGTTAAACGCTTCCGGTCCTCTTGTCGCAAAATGGTTTACGACTAAATGTTGCACTAAAAAGATTCCTACTGGAATGACTCCCAACAGTGAATGGAGCCGACGATAGTAAAACTCGCGATTTCCTGCCATTATGTAAACCCCCTTTAAATAGTAACAACAATGAAAATAGTGCTCCCCATCCACAAAAATGAGAACATGAATGATTAATAGAGTTTGTAACTGCTTCCATTCCCATTAATCATTGTGTCACATTCATTGTACTCCCACATCGTACAAGCGTCAAGAAAACAAAGTCACAAAATGTTCAAACGTTTGAATATTAAAACAACATCTAAAAATCATCAGAAAGATAATGCACGCTTCCCTCCGTTTCGTTATAATGTTGAATAGATAGAAAGAGGGGAATCACGTGAAACTGCCATCACTAGAAGAACAATACAAAACATTAGAAAACATTCATATTTCCGCATTTGGCTCTGAACTCATTCGGCAAATTCTTCTTCCTGAATTGCTCGGAAAAGAAACAGCAAGCATTTTATACTGGGCTGGTAAAAGCTTGGCGCGCCGCTATCCGCTAGAAACAATGCCCGATGTTATCGCGTTTTTTGAAAAAGCCGGATGGGGAACACTTTCCATTGTCGAAGAGCGCAGCGACGAGTTGCATGTCGAGTTGACAGGCCCGATCATTACCGCGCGGTTCGCTCTCCACGAAAATTGCACGTTCCAGCTGGAAGCGGGCTTTCTCGCTCAGCAAATCGAGCACCAAAAGCGCCGCGTTGCCGAAGCGTTCGAACAGCAAAAGAAACGGGCTAATAAAGCGCTAATCATTATCAAATGGGATCGCAAAGATGAAATAAATCGCTAAGAAGCCTGCGCCGCGCAGGCTTCTGTCATTTTACGTGCGCCGCTTTCGCTTCATCGGCGAGCCCGAACGCTTCATGAAGCGCTTCAACTGCTCGTACCATGTTTTCTTCGTCAATCACCGTGGAAATTTTAATTTCCGACGTGCTGACCATTTTTATTTCAATTCCTTGATTTGCCAAAATTTCAAACATTTTTGCGGCTACCCCCGGATTGGAAATCATGCCGGAGCCGACGATCGACACTTTGGCCAAACCGCTTTCGTATTGCACGTTCGCCCCTTCCAATGACTGCAATACTTGAAGCGTTTCTGGCAGATCTTGAGTGTGAATCGAAAAAGAAACGGACGCTTCTTCTGAGTTAGTAGCGCTTTGAATAATAATATCTACATTGATGCCTCGATTGGCAAGCGCTGTAAAAATAGTCGGCAATGTATATAAATTATGTTTAATTCCATACACTGTCACTTTCGTTACTTGATCTTCAAACGCAATTCCTCGCACGATTAAATGCTGCTCCATTGAAACTTCCTCCTTTACGATCGTTCCACTTTCCCTTTCCATGCTCGAACGCACTTCAAGCAACACTTCATAATTTTTCGCGAATTCAACGGCGCGCGGATGCAGCACTCCCGCCCCTAAGTTGGCTAACTCAAGCATTTCGTCATAAGAAATCTCTTTTATTTTTCTTGCCGTTTTTACGTAACGCGGATCTGTCGTAAACACGCCGGTTACGTCCGTATAAATATCGCACTTATCCGCTTTTAGCGCCGCCGCCAACGCCACCGCCGTCGTATCGGAGCCGCCGCGTCCGAGCGTAGTAATTTCCCCTGTTTCCGTCACTCCTTGAAATCCCGCCACGATCACAATTGCTCCTTCATCAAGGTGACGGCGGATTCTGGTCGTATCAATATTCATAATGCGGGCATTGCCGTGCATTTCTTCCGTCGTGATTCCCGCTTGCCATCCTGTTAACGAAACGGCCTTGCATCCTTTTTCATGAAGCGCCATTGCAAGCAGCGCAATGCTCACTTGTTCCCCTGTCGAAAGAAGCATATCCATTTCGCGCTTGCTCGGATGATCGGAAATTTGTTTCGCTAAGTCGACAAGTTCATCGGTTGTTTTTCCCATCGCAGAAACAACGACGACGACTTTATTTCCCTTTTTTGCTTCCTCAACGACCCGATTCGCCACATGTTGAATTCTTTCGATCGAGCCAACAGACGTTCCGCCAAATTTTTGTACAATAATTCCCACTATGTCTCACCCTTTTA
Source organism: Parageobacillus thermantarcticus (assembly GCF_900111865.1). Lineage (GTDB taxonomy): Bacteria > Bacillota > Bacilli > Bacillales > Anoxybacillaceae > Parageobacillus > Parageobacillus thermantarcticus. The sequence continues at coordinate 226,107 of NZ_FOJS01000001.1, forward strand.
CCTATGAATGTCGCTTATTGCTTGCAAATAAAAACAGCAATGAGAGAAATCCCATTGCTGTGCATCACGAAACGAAAAAAATCGAATTCGCACCGCACAGTGAGATAGCTCTCCAAGATGAACCCCATCTTGACAGTCCTACATTTCTTAAACGCAGGACCAGCGGAAAAAGCAATGAGACTTTTTCCACTTCGGCGAAGCTCCCCTTTCCACATCCATCTTCGGAACTCATTTTCCTCCGAATGTGTACTCTTGAAGTTCGCGCCTCTATCTTCACTTCGGCGTTCGGAAGTGTATAAATATAAAATTTATTGCAATCATATCAAACTTTTATGTTGTTGACAATATTATTCTCGCAATTTCTGATAAATTTTTTCGGCCACAGGGCGCGGAATGTTCGCTTTTTGCAATTCTTCGACCGTCGCTTCTTTTATGTTTTTAATGGAACCGAAATGCTTTAACAACGCTTTTTTTCGCTTTTCTCCAACGCCAGGGATGTCATCTAGCACAGAGCGCAACATCGTTTTTCCGCGCGTTTGCCGATGAAATGTCACCGCAAACCGATGCACCTCATCTTGAATGCGTTGCAATAAATAAAACTCTTGACTGTTTCGCGCTAACGGAACGATTTGCGGCGGATCGCCCATGATTAACTCGGATGTGCGGTGCTTATCGTCTTTTGCGAGCCCGGCGAGCGGAATATCAAGCCCTAATTCGTTTTCAAGCACATCCCTTACCGCAGCTAAATGTCCTTTTCCGCCGTCAATAATAATTAAATCGGGAAGCGGAAGCTTTTCTTTCAGCACGCGCGTATAGCGTCTCCGCACCACCTCGCGCATCGATTCATAGTCATCCGGCCCCGCTACCGTTTTGACTTTGTATTTGCGGTACTCTTTTTTCTCCGGTTTTCCATCGATAAACACCACCATTGCCGAAACAGGATCCGTGCCATGAATGTTGGAGTTATCAAACGCCTCAATGCGATGCGGCGTCGGAATCCCCAACATTTTTCCTAAGTTTTCGACCGCTTTGATCGTCCGTTCTTCGTCTCGCTCGATTAAGTAAAATTTTTCTTTTAAAGCAATTGCCGCGTTTTTGCTGGCTAAATCAACAAGTTCTTTTTTCTTTCCTTTTTTCGGCTGAACGACCGTTACTTCCAGTAACTGCTCGGCAAGCTCGCCGTCAATGTCAACAGGCAAAATGACTTCTTTCGGCTTAAAGTGGTTCGCTTTTGTATAAAATTGTCCTAAAAATGTGAGGAGCTCTTCATCCGGGTCTTGATACATCGGAAACATCGATACGTCACGTTCAATCAGTTTTCCTTGGCGAATGAAAAATACTTGCACGCACATCCAACCTTTGTCATACGCATAGCCGAACACATCGCGATCAACGAAATCGTTCATGATCATCTTCTGCTTTTCCATCGTCGCTTCAATATGGGCGATTTGATCGCGATATTCTTTCGCCCGTTCAAATTCAAGCGCTTCGGCTGCTTTTCTCATCTTTTCCGCAAGTTCCTTTTTTACTTCTTTATACCCGCCGCTTAAAAAGCGGGCGATTTGTTCAACGATTTCTTTATTTTGCTGTTCGGACACAGGATATACGCACGGTGCAAGACATTGCCCCATATGATAATATAAACAAACGCGGTTCGGCATAGTCGAACATTTGCGCAGCGGATAAATGCGATCTAACAGTTTCTTCGTTTCGTTTGCTGCCTGTACGTTCGGATACGGTCCGAAATATTTTCCGCCGTCTTTTTTCACTTTTCGTGTAATGATTAGGCGAGGATGCTTTTCGGCGGTAATCTTGATAAACGGATAACTTTTGTCATCCTTAAGCATCACGTTATATTTCGGATCATACTTTTTGATTAAGTTCATTTCTAAAATAAGTGCTTCGACGTTCGAAGAAGTGACGATATATTCAAAATCGGCAATTTCGTTGACAAGCCGCTGCGTTTTTCCGTCATGCGTGCCGGTGAAATACGAACGCACGCGGTTTTTCAACACTTTTGCTTTGCCGACATATATGACGGTGCCATTTTTATCTTTCATCAAGTAACATCCCGGCTGCTCCGGAAGCACGGCTAATTTTTCTTTTAAGTGATCATGCATCATAACCACTCCATCCCATTAATTCAGCCATTCATACAGCGTAACGTTTCCGTACACTGGATCTGCCAGCGTGCTCGAACGATACGTTTTTACTTTCCGCACACGACCGGAAAGGGAAATTCCTTGCGCTCGAAAGCCTTTAATAACATGATCGGTCATATAAATTTTAACATGCTGATAGTTCTCCTTGTCCTGTAAAAAAAATGAAAAGTGCAGCACGTCTTTGTGCGGAAAACTAACATCGAGGTATTGGAGCACGCGCGTTTCTTCCCATGTATACAAAACGAATTTCTCATTGCTTTTCTGTAAATCATACGCTAACTGGTATGTCGCTGGCAACTGTAGCGCTTGTTCGCGCAAATGCCATGTTCCCGTTACGAATTGCGCGGCTAACACAGCCACCGCTACGCTCCAGCGATACATAGAGACATATGATTGCGAATATAGCATGTCCATCCGTACAATAAAACGAGATGAACAAGCGGGAGAATGTGGCGTGGCTTCTCAATATTTTGCGCAAATAGCGCCCAAAGAAAATAAACAAACCCGGAAACGAGAATCCAGCGCGGCAACAAGGATTTCCTCGCCCGCCATATCACCGTCCATACCACTATATACAAAAAAAGCAGGATTACGTTTTGGCACGCTATTCCTGTCCATAAAATATTATAAAACAAAAAATGAATCACTCGCTCCCATAACGGCTGCGAGTCGCTTGCCGCCGTTCCCCCCCATTCTTCGAAATGGCCGCTCGTAAATGAAAGAGCCAGCTTGAAAAAAGACTGGAAGCTTCCTTCCGCCGCCGCGACCGCTATGATCCAAATCAACTGAAACAAGACAGCTGCCGCCAAAAAGCAGCCAATTCGGCGGACGTTGCGATGTTTTTTCCAATCTTCATACCATAAACATAAAATCGCGACCACAAATGGAGCGTACGACAAACGGATTCCCATCAATAAGCTAAAAAAAGCAAGCGGAAGAAGCTGTATCCACCATGCATCGCGCTTTCTCGCCAATTCGATCGCCCAAAAATACCACCACAGCACCGCCAGCGCCGCGCCGTCCGACATCGGCTGGCCAGCAATGAGCATCACATAGCTTGCCGACTGGCAAAGCGCGCTAACAAACAACGCCACGGCGGTCGAGTGATATTTTTTTACAAGAAAAACGATAGGAATCGTTGCGGAAAACATCGCAAGTACGTTGAAGATGGCCAACGCTTTTGCGGGATTATCGACGAATGCATGGACGAGCATGCCGCCAAGAACAAAATACGGATATCCCGGAAAATGCGGCTGCATTGCCAATAAATCATAACGATCTAGCGCCAAGGCAAAATCGACTTGATCCCATGTCGCCGCGAAAGGGCTGGCGTAACGGATTTCCGCAAAGAGCAGGCTAAATAAAATGCCTAAACTGAAATACGACAAAAGCCGATTATTTCCTAGAAAATGTTTCAGCATTTTTCTCCCCTTTTTCGGTTCTTATGCAATCTTGGCGATAGGAAGGAGGCTAATTGAGAAAATTAGTGTGCAAGTTAGAATCTTTAGCTTCTCATTCGATCAAATCCGCAAAATTATGTAAAAACAAAACGATAAAAAGCGGTTTTATTTTTTCCGTAATTCCAAGTTTACTGTACTGGTAATAGAATTTTACACAATAATTGGTACTTGACCGAGAATACCCTACCTTTTTCTTTTTGGTCTAGCAAAATGTGTTACACAAAATTTTATACATCATCATTTTCTAAATTTAGTCAATTGTCTTTTTATACTTTTAGTTATCAATCACAAAAAAAGAGATTCAGACGATATTCGCCTGAATCTCCTTGAAGAACAATGAATTATACGTGTTTTTCCAGCAATTGAATAAGCGCTTCTTTCGGCTGGTAGCCTACCGTTTTGTCGACAAGCTCTCCGTTTTTGAAGACAAGCAGCGTCGGAATGCTCATCACGCCGAATTTCGAAGCGGTTTCTTGGTTTTCGTCGACGTTCACTTTTACGATTTTCACTTTATCGCCCATTTCTTTGTCCACTTCTTCAAGAACCGGCGCAACCATGCGGCAAGGTCCGCACCAAGGCGCCCAGAAATCGACCAATGTTAAGCCTTCTTTCGTTTCTGCCGCAAATGTTTGATCTGTCGCATTTACAATCGCCATTCTGTATTCCTCCTATTTCACTTTTATGTTGTAAGCAAAGTATATCATGCAAATAGAGTTTAGTGCGAATGTTTTGCTTCGTTTCTAATATTCGCTTTTCAACAATAATTATGCCTTTGCTAGACAGCAGAAAACGAGCAAAGCGGGATTCGCTTCACTCGTTTTCCCCAAGATTACGAGTGCACTTTTAATTTTTTAAACTCTTCCGTTAACAACGGAACGACTTCAAATAAGTCACCGACAATGCCGTAATCTGCCACCTTGAAAATGTTTGCCTCTGGGTCTTTGTTAATCGCGACGATCACTTTCGAGTTCGACATGCCTGCTAAATGTTGAATCGCTCCAGAAATGCCGCAAGCGATATAAAGGTCCGGCGTGACGACTTTGCCCGTTTGCCCGATCTGTAGCGAGTAATCGCAATATCCTGCATCGCACGCGCCACGCGAGGCGCCGACCGCACCGCCCAACACCTCGGCAAGTTCTTGCAGCGGCTTAAAACCTTCCGCGCTTTTTACGCCGCGGCCGCCGGCAACGATCACTTTTGCTTCAGATAGGTCGATTCCTTCCGCCGTTTTGCGAACGACTTCTTTTACGATAGTGCGCAAATCTTTAATGTCGACGGAAATCGCTTTTACCTCCCCAGAACGCGATTCATCGCGCTCTAGCGGCTGAATGTTGTTTGGACGCACCGTCACAAAGATCATGCCGTCTGTAACGATTTTCTTTTCAAACGCTTTTCCAGAGTAAATCGGACGTGTAAAGATAAGGTTGCCGCCTGCTTCTTCCACAGACACCACATCAGAAACAAGACCGGAGTTTAATTTAATCGCTAATTTCGGCGATAAGTCTTTTCCTAAAGCGGTGTGACCAAATACGATTCCTTCTGGTTTTTCTGCATCAACCACCGCCATAAGCGCTTGCGAATAACCGTCAGATGTGTAATGCTTTAAATTAGTATGTTCGACGACAACAACGCGATCTGCGCCATGGAAAAGTAATTCATTTGCATAGGATTGAACGCTTTCTCCGACAAGAACGGATACGACTTCCCCTCCTTGAGCGATCGTCTTTGCTGCAGCGATCGTCTCAAATGAAACGTTTCTTAATGATCCGTCGCGAATTTCTGCCAACGCAAGTACTTTCCGTGCCATTTTCAATCCCCCTACTTTATTGATAAAATCAGACCACTTTTGCTTCGGAACGCAACAGCCGGACAAGTTCTTTCACTTGATCGGCAATGTCTCCCTCGAGAATTTTTCCAGCTTCCCGTTTCGGCGGCAAGAATACTTCGATCGTTTTTGTTTTCGCTTCGACATCTTCTTCCTCAAGATCTAAGTCATCCAATTCCAATTCTTCAAGCGGTTTCTTTTTCGCTTTCATAATGCCTGGAAGCGACGGATAGCGCGGCTCGTTAAGTCCTTGCTGCGCCGTCACAAGCAACGGAAGCGACGTTTCGATCACCACTTCATCCCCTTCGACATCGCGGACGACCGTCACTTTATCGCCGTCAATATCGAGTTTCGTAATTGTCGTCACATACGGGATTCCCAGCAATTCCGCTACGCGCGGGCCGACTTGTCCTGAACCGCCGTCAATCGCGACGTTGCCGGCTAGAATCAAATCAGGCTCTTTATCTTTCAAATATTCTGCAATAATTTTCGCTGTCGTATATTGGTCATGTGCCTCGATGTCATCTTCTACGTTAATCAACACCGCTTTGTCGCACCCCATCGCTAGCGCCGTGCGCAACTCTTTTTCCGCATCCTCATTGCCCACCGTCACTACCGTTACTTCGCCGCCATGTTTGTCGCGCACTTGAATCGCTTCTTCAATCGCGTATTCATCGTACGGGTTAATAATAAATTCCGCTCCTTCTTCATTTACTTTGCCGTCAACAATCGTAATTTTTTCTTCTGTATCGAATGTGCGTTTCATTAAGACAAAAATATTCATGAAAGCCCCTCCTCTTTTGACAAAACATTATTTTAGTTTAAAAGATTCAGTTAATTAACAACACTATTTGCCGCGAAAGGTTGGCGGGCGTTTTTCGATGAATGCCTGCACTCCTTCTTTCGCATCTTCTGACGTAAACACGCTCCCAAACAGTTCAGCTTCCTCACGCATCGCTTCCTGGAACGATTTTTCTTTAAAGGCGTTCAAAAGCTGCAATGTCGCGCGAATGGAAAGCGGGCTTTTTTGCGCGATTTTTTTCGCCAGTTTTTTTGCTTCCTCCAGCAGTTGTTTTTCCGGCACCGCCTTGTTTGCCAAGCCCCATTGCACCGCTTCCGTTCCGGTAATCGGTTCGCTCGTCCACATCATCTCGGCTGCTTTGCCGAAGCCGACGTAGCTAGGAAGCCGCTGCGTTCCGGCAAAGCCAGGTATAATGCCAAGCTGCAGCTCCGGCAGGCCGAGTTTGGCATTTTCGGAAACAACGCGAATGTGGCAACTCATCGCTAACTCCAATCCGCCGCCTAACGCCGCGCCATGGACCGCCGCAATCACCGGCTTTGCAAACCGCTCGATGCGCTCCATCAACTGCTGACCAGCTCTTGACAGCTTTACGGCTTCTTCGCTAGATTTGATGGACGTAAACTCTTTAATATCGGCACCTGCCGAGAAAAATTTCCCTTCACCGTGAAGAAGCACGACGCGGACATTTTCATCCGCTTCCAGTTCATCCAACAATGATGAAAGCTCTTTCAAAACAGCGGATGAAAGAGCGTTTGCCGGAGGACGGGAAAACGTTACGTCCGCGACAAACTCTTCTTTATGAACGCGAAAAAATTCCATGTAATCTCCTCTCCCCCTTTAAACAAATATGCAATCTTGCTAAGAAGATGCACAACCTTTTGTCAATAATTCGTAAACCGGCTTCGCTAATGCGACTAGATCATACTTTTGCTCGTTCATTACCCATGTCGTCACCGTTTCGTCAATCGCTCCAAAAATCATTTGCCTTGTGAGACGAATATCTAAATCACGGCGAAACTCGCCTTTTTCAATCCCTTCTTTCACAATTTCATCAATAATGCGCAAATATCTTTTTAACACTTCATTAATCCGAAGCCGTAATTCTTTATTCGATTGACGAAGCTCTAATTGAGTAACGACGGCTAGATGATGATCTTGCGCCAGCGATTCAAAATGTTTCTTAACTAATACGTACAATTTCTCTAAAGGGCTCGAAATTCCTGCTATCTCCTGTTCGATTTTCTCGATAAAGGAGCCCATTTTTTCTTGAAACAGCGATATAAGAATGTCTTCTTTATTTTTAAAATAAAGATAAATCGTTCCGTCCGCGACCCCCGCCTGTTTGGCGATTTTCGATACTTGTGCATGATGATAGCCATGTTCGGCAATGACTACGACTGCTGCATCGATGATTTGTTTAAATTTCGGCTTATCTCTTCTCAACATCCATTCTCCTTTACGAAAATATGAATGAGCAATCATTCATATTTTCATTTTAAAGACCCCTTGCTTGTTTTGTCAAGACAAAGTCACATAAAATCTAAACGGATTCGTTATTTTTTTTCATTTCTTCCTCGAGCAATGCTCGTCGCAAAATTTTCCCAACTGCTGTTTTTGGCAGTTCTTTGCGGAACTCATAGATGCGCGGCACTTTATATGCCGCCAATCGGCTTCTCATAAATTGATCCAATTCCTCTTCCGTACATTGTTCTCCTTGTTTAAGAACGACAAACGCTTTGACTGTTTCTCCGCGGTATTCATCTGGAACGCCAACGACTACTGCTTCCTGTACTTTTGGATGCTCATATAACACTTCTTCCACTTCGCGTGGATAAATGTTGTAACCGCTTGCGATAATAATGTCTTTTTTACGGTCAACGATGTAAAAATAGCCGCGTTCATCCATATAACCGATATCTCCCGTATATAGCCATCCTCCGCGCAAAACGTTCTCCGTTTCATGCGGCTGATTCCAATATCCTTTCATGACTTGCGGGCCGCGGACAACGAGTTCGCCGATTTCGTTCACCTTTGCTTCTTCGCCCGTTTCCAATGACACGATTTTCGCTTCCGTATCCGGCCAAGGCACACCGATGCTTCCTTTCACCCGTTCTCCGTCCCATACAAAATTGCTGTGAGTAACAGGAGATGCTTCTGTTAATCCGTACCCTTCGATCAGTTTTCCACCAGTCACTTTTTCAAATTTTTCTTGTATTTCCACTGGCAACGGCGCTGATCCGCTAATGCACACTTTGATGGAAGATAAGTCATAGCGCGGTAAATTCGGGTGATTTAATAGCGCAATATACATCGTCGGCGCTCCCGGAAACAACGTCGGTCTCAGCTTTTCAATCGTTTTTAATGTTGTTTCCACATCGAATCGCGGCAAAAGAATCATTTTATACGCTTGCATGATCGCTAAATTCATGATCGTTGTCATGCCATACACGTGGAAAAACGGCAATATCCCTAAAATCGACTCCGTTCCTTTTCCGCATCGATACATCCAATGGGCGCACATTAACGTGTTGGCGATTAAATTTCGATGCGTAAGCATAGCTGCTTTTGGCACACCAGTCGTTCCGCCAGTATACTGCAATAACGCCACATCTTCAACGGGGTCAAGCGCTATGTTTGGCTCCGTTATGTTCGGACGTGACATTATTTTAGAAAATAAATGTTGGTCGCTCCGTTCTTCCACTTTGACAATCGCCGGCTGCCCCTGCTTCCACTGCATGAGCGGATACAGCCATTTTTTCACCGTCGGCAAATAGTCCTTGATGCTTGTAATGATCAGATGCTTGACGTTTGCCTTCGCTTTTGCTTTTGCCGCTTTCGGATAAAGCATGTCAAGCGTAATGAGCACCGTCGCTCCGCTGTCATTCAGCTGATATTCCAACTCGTGCTCCGTATAAAGCGGATTCGTCTGCACGACAATGCCTCCCGCCAATAACACCCCATAATAGCTGACAACCGCTTGCGGGCAGTTTGGCAGCATAATCGAGACACGATCTCCTTTTTGCAATCCGATCTTCCGCAAATAATTCGCCAATGTGAGCGCCTGTTCATAAACTTCATGAAATGTAAGCGTTTTCCCAAAGAAATAAATCGCATCATTCCCTCCGAATTCCGCCGCTGTTTCCCGCAAGTAATCAGGCAACGTTTTATTAGGATAATCAAGGTGATGTGGAATTTCCGGCGGATAATGTGCAAGCCATCGTTTTTCCATCGTACCCCTCCTATATTCGAAAATTTCAGATGATTTATTTTTATTTTATTACACTTTTTCGAATTTTACATCAAAAAAGCGTCCTAGTAAGTAGGACGCTACAAAAATAAATAAATGATGCCGATAAGGACAAAAAACGCGCATAAAATAAACAATATTTTCGACAATGTTTCCATCGTTTTATTCTTCCATGCTAAATATACGATGCCAATAACAAGAAAGATCCCGCAAAAAACAAGCAATGCTTTTACTAATGTTTCCATCTTTTGACTCCCTTTACCGAATTCCTTCTCCAATGACATACGATAAGCCGACGGAAATAACCATGGAAATGAGTCCGACAGCGCGATTGTCTTTGGCGATTTCCTCATCGATATTAAATTTCGGAGTAAGAAATTCGTAAATGAAATACGCAACCAGTAGCAAAATAAAGCCGTATATTCCCCAGCCGATCATCGCCAACAGCGATTCGTGATGGTGAAGAGCATAGCGGAAAATATTAGCGATGCCGAAAATTTTTCCGCCGGTTGCCATCGCCACCGCGACGTTTCCTTTTTGAATCTCCTCCCAATTTTTATATTTTGTCACTAGTTCAAATATCGCTAAAAACACGACCATGCATAAAACAGCCACGCTAAAATTGGCGGCGATTTTTATGATTTCGTTTTCCCAAAACGAACTCATCATTTTCTCCCCTCATCATTTTAATTCAACAATCGTTACCCCCGTTCCTCCTTCATTAGCATCGCCAAAATGAAAGCTTTTCACGGCTCGGTGCGTTTTTAAAAATTCTTGCACCCCTTTGCGGAGCGCCCCCGTTCCTTTTCCGTGAATGATCGAAACGCGCGGATATCCCGCCAAAAGCGCATCATCAATATATTTCTCCAAACGGGCAAGCGCATCTTCGTACCGTTCCCCGCGCAAGTCAAGTTCCAATCCGACGTGATAGTCTTTCCCTTTTACGGTGGCAAGCGGCTTTGTCTCCGTTTTCGGCGCGCTGCTGATATATTCTAAATCCCGTTCATTTATTTTCATTTTTAAAATGCCGAGCTGCACTTGCCATTCATCATCAGAAACCTTTTCGACAAGATACCCTTTTTGATTTAAACTTGTCACTTTTACTTCATCGCCAGGCTGAAATGAATGCTTCGCCTGTTTTTTTCGTTCTTTTTTCTTCTTTTCCAATGTCGGCATCGCTTCTTGGAGGCGCTTTTTCGCCTCGATCAGCTCATGTTCTTTAATTTCCGCTTGTTTTTCTTGCTGCATTCGGCGAAGTTCGCGGATAATTCGCTCCGCCTTTTGTTGAGAGGAGCGAACGATATCGGCTGCTTTTCGTTTCGCTTCTTCGATGATTTCCTCGCGTTTTTCATCAAGCTCTTCCCATTTTTGCTGCCAGTCGCGGCGCAGCTTTTCTGCTTCGATGCGCGCTTCTTCCGCTTTTTTCTGTTCTTCCTCTGCCCGCTTTTTGCTTTGTTCTAGCGAAGCGATCATATTTTCCACATTGTTGCTTTCTGCACTAATATGCGATTTCGCCCGTTCGATAATGCGCTCATCAAGTCCAAGGCGCTTCGATATTTCAAAGGCGTTGCTCCGCCCGGGGATTCCGATCAATAACTTATACGTTGGGCGCAGCGTTTCGGTGTCAAATTCAACGCTCGCATTAATGACACCGTCGCGGTTGTACCCGTACGCTTTTAATTCCGGATAATGGGTAGTCGCCACCGTCCGCGCCCCGCGTCCGTGCACTTCGTCCAAAATGGCGATCGCCAGCGCTGCACCTTCCTGCGGATCGGTTCCCGCGCCCAACTCGTCGAATAAAACGAGACTTTCATGATCAACGTCGCGCAAAATATCGACAATATTGACCATATGGGAAGAAAACGTGCTTAAACTTTGTTCAATCGATTGTTCATCCCCGATATCAGCATAAACGGAACGGAACACCGCCAGCTCCGAACCATCCAGCGCCGGAATAAATAAACCGGATTGCGCCATCAACGTTAATAATCCGATCGTTTTTAATGTGACCGTTTTCCCGCCGGTGTTCGGACCGGTAATGACAATCGTTGTATAATCTTTTCCAAGCTCGATATCATTTGGAACGACAACGTCTTGGTCAATAAGCGGATGGCGCGCCTGCAACAACCGGATATAGCCGCGATCGTTCAAGGCAGGTTTTGTCGCTTTCAGCTTGTTGGCGTATTTCGCTTTGGCGAAAATAAAATCAAGCTGCGCTAATATATCAACATTTTCGAGAAGCGCTTCTGCATGTTCAGCGACAATGCCGGTCAATTCGATTAAAATCCGCTCGATTTCCCGCTTTTCTTTGACGCGCGCTTCTTGAAGCTGGTTGTTTAATTCCACCACCGCTTGCGGTTCAATAAACAATGTTGCTCCCGAAGCCGATTGATCATGGACGATGCCGCCATAAGCGCCGCGGTACTCTTGTTTTACCGGAATGACATAGCGATCGTTGCGAATCGTAATGATCGCATCGGATAACATTTTTTGCGCTGATGGCGAACGAATGATGCTCTCTAATTTTTCACGCACCCGCGCCTCCGTCGCTCGCAGCTGCTGGCGGATGGAACGCAGCCGCTCGCTCGCATGATCCATTACTTCGCCATGATCGTCGATACAGCGCTCAATCGCTTGCTGCACTTCCGGAAGCGCGACCAGTTTTTCCGCATAGCCTGCCAAGTGCGGAAACTCCTCTTTTTCTTCGCGCAGCGATTCAACAAACTGCTTCAACTGCCGGCTTGCGGAGATGGTGCTGGCGATATCCAAAAGCTCATGCGGACTAAGCGTTCCGCCGATTTTCGCCCGTTTGAGGCTTGCGCGGATGTCAAAAATGCCGCCAAGCGGAACGTGCCCGCGCAGACGCAGCGCAGCTGCCGCTTCGTCTGTTTCTTCTTGCCAGTTTACGACCTCCGCAAAATGCGAAGAAGGAAACAGTTTTTCTACTTTTTCTTTTCCTAACGACGAAGATACGTGTTCTAACAATTGTTCTTTCACTTTATCAAATTCTAGTACGTGAAGCACTCTTGTATGCACGGATGAAAAACCTCCATCTGAAAATTGTCGACAAATTCACTTTCACCGATCGCGCCGCAAAAAGCTGCGCAATTCTTCAAGAGACCATGTATTGATTACCGTTTCCTTGCGAATCCATCCTTTTCTCGCTGTGATTACCCCTATTTGCATATGGTCAAGCATGTCCAAATGGTGGGCATCTGTATTAATCGCGATTTTCACACCGGCGTCTTGCGCTTTCTTTAAATAAGAATAGGATAAATCAAGGCGGTTCGGATTCGCGTTTAACTCAAGCGCCGTATTCGTTTCCCGCGCCAGTTCAATAAGCATGTCTATATCTACGTCATATCCGTCTCGCTTTCCGATCAGCCTCCCTGTAGGATGGGCGATCAAATCAACATGACGGTTGCGCAGCGCGGCAGTGAGGCGCTTCATAATCACATCGCGCGGCTGGGAAAAACTTGAATGAATCGCGGCGATGACAAAGTCCAACTCTTCGAGAACGTCATCATCGTAATCAAGCGTCCCATCTGGCAAAATATCCATTTCCACGCCAGCCAAAATCGTAAAACCATCATACTTCGCGTTTAGCCGTTCAATTTCTTCACGCTGCCGGCGAAGCCGCTCCACCGTTAAACCGTTCGCCACTTTCAAATATTGTGAATGATCGGTGATCGCCATATAACGGTAGCCTTTTTTCCGGCACGCTTCCGCCATTTCCTCAATCGAGCACGCCCCGTCGCTCCAAGCCGAATGCATATGCAAATCCCCTTGAATGTCGGAAAGGCGAAGAAGCGGATATCCATCACGATAACGATCGACTTCCGTCCCATCCTCCCTCAGTTCCGGCGGAATAAACGGCAAGTCGAAATAGGCAAAAAACGCTCGCTCATCAGAAAAAGTGTTTACTTCGCCTGTTTTCGCATTTTCCACTCCGTACTCGCTAATTTTTTCGCCACGCTCTTTCGCCAGCTGCCGCATGCGAACATTATGTTCTTTCGATCCCGTAAAATGATGAAGCGTCGTGGCAAACTGCTCCGGCGCCACTAAACGAAAATCAACGGCAATGTCATACTCATAGCGAAGCTGCAAGGACACTTTCGTATCGCCGTTGGCAATGACGTCAACAACATTCGCAAGCTTTAATAACTGTTCCCGCACAAGCCGCGGCTCGTTCGTCGCGATAATGAAATCCAAATCCTTCACGGTTTCTTTCATGCGCCGCAAACTGCCAGCGCGGGAAAAGCGAACGATTCCTTCCATGTTTTCGAGCTGACGTTCTATTTCCTCGGCAATTGGCAGCACAAAAGCTAACGGAAGCCGTTCCGGGCGGGATCCGATTTCTTCAATCGCAGCCAAGAGCTTTTCTTCCGTTTTTTTGCCGAAGCCCGGAAGCTGCTGCACTTTCTGGGCGAGGCAAGCTTCTTTCAATGTGGCAATATCGACAACTCCTAGCTCTTGATACAATTTGGCGATTTTCTTGCCGCCAAGGCCGGGAAGCCGCAACAATGCAAGCAAGCTTTCCGGAATTTCTTGCTTCAATTGTTCCAAAACGCTTGATGCGCCCGTTTCCAAAAATTCTTGAATAACGCTGGACGTGCTTTTTCCGATGCCTGGAATCGCGGTGAAATCTTCTATTTCCGCGATGCTCCGTTCATCTGCTTCCAATGCGCTCGCCGCTTTACGAAACGCGGCGATTTTAAACGGATTTTCTCCTTTTATTTCCATATATAACGCAATCGTCTCTAGGAGACGAATGACATCTTTTTTATTTCCTTTCATGATATCCACCACCTATAACGTACAACCCACTACGAAACAATAATACAAGTTTTTTATAAAAAAGTACAAAAAAACTTCCCTATAAAAAATAGAGAAGTCGCTACGCCATATAATGAATCCACATTTGTTTCAACATATCTGACAAGAACGGAGTATGTTTCACAATCGCCATTGCCATAAAAGAATGCTGAATCTTTGTTTGTATGCTTTCAATTGGGATAAGCGCGCCAACGTATAGAAGTAAAAACACGATTAAGTACACTTCGACAAACCCTAACGCTCCGCCAGCCCAGCGGTTAATGCTGCGAAGAATCGGCAACTGCGCCACAAAGTCAAGCATGGAGCCGATAATTTGCAGCACGATTTTCGCCGCAAAAAATAAAATGACAAACGCGATCGCCCGATAATACGCGTCATCCAAATGGGTGCTTTCAAATAGCAATTTCGCCGTTTCCGAATCGCCGAACGTTGGATACGGAATCCATAATCGAAGCGTCGGCACTAATTTTTCATAATGATAGTACGCAACGGCAAACGCAATGACAAAGCCTGCCATATGAATAAATTGCAAAATAAATCCGCGTTTCAAGCCAATCATAAACCCCATGAAAAGGATAAAAAGCAAAAGAAGATCGACCATTCCGTCACTCATCCTTTTCTTTGCCTAGTTTTTGCAAAAGCCGATCGTATTCTTCTTTTAATTTTACGTAATCGTGAACGATGTTGATCGCGGTCAGCACCGCTAGCTTGCTAATATCCAATGTCGGGTTTTTCTCGCTAATCTCCCGCATTTTATCGTCGACGATCGATGCCACCAAACGAATATGGCTTGAACTTTCTGTGCCAACGATCGTATATTGCTGTCCGTATATCTCGACTGTCACCCGCGTTTTTTGTTGCTCCGCCAAATGATTTCCCCCATTCTTCAAAATCCTATTGTTTATCATAACATGAATGCTGATATAATGAAAAGATACGACCACTATGATATGCAAAAGAAAAAACAACGACAATAGGAGTGAATCGACATGGCTAATCACGTTATCGCGGCAACAGCGGCGCTTCTGGAAAAGATACGGAATCATTACGCTTCCGATATAACAGGGCATCTTCCTGCAGGCGCTTTGTTCGTCGCTAAACGGGCGGGCTGCACGATTACCGCTTACCGTTCAGGGAAAGTGCTGTTTCAAGGAAAAGCGGCGGAACAGGAAGCGGCGAAATGGCAAGAACAATTGGAACAAAAGAAAGCGGCAGCCTCTCAAGTTCGTTTGGCTGCCGCATCGGCAATCGGTTCCGATGAAGTCGGAACTGGAGATTATTTCGGCCCGGTCGTCGTTGCCGCCGCATATGTCGCTAAAGATCAAATCAAGGCAATTTGGACAATGGGAGTAAAGGATTCGAAGCAATTAACCGATGAAGCGATCCGCCGGCTCGCCCCGGCGCTGATGGACATGATTCCGTACCAAACGGTGATACTGTTCAACCGAATGTATAATGACTGGCAGAGAAGGGGCATGCCACAAACGAAAATAAAAGCGTTGCTACATAATGAAGCAATTGCAAAGCTTATAAAACGGCTTGCCCCTATAGAACCGGAAGCGATCATCATTGACCAATTTATTGAGCGGGACTTATATTTTCGCTACCTCGAAGGCGAAACAAACGTCGTCCGTGACCGTGTATATTGCTATCCGAAGGCAGAAACGATCCATATTGCAGTGGCCGCTGCTTCGATCATCGCCCGCTACGTGTTTTTGCAAGAAATGGAGCGGCTAAGCCAAAAAGTCGGCATGACATTACCAAAAGGAGCGGGGGCACAAGTCGACCAAGCCGCCGCCAAGCTTATACAAACGCACGGTCCCGCAATTCTCGAAACGTGCGCGAAGCTTCATTTCGCCAATACGAAAAAGGCGGCGCAAATTGCCAAACAATGAGAGGTGTCGGACTTGCGAGAGGGGAAATAGCCCTACCTCGCCCGCCGGTCCCTTTCATTCCTATAGCTGCAACTAAGATAGACGGCTTCTCGCCCACGTTCATAAAAAAACTACCGCACAAAGCGGTAGCACGATCATACATTATTTTTCTTCCAATGCTTCCACTACTTTTTCCGCCGTGCTTCGGCTCGATTGCGGGTTTTGCCCCGTAATCAAATTGCCATCGCGCACGGAGAAGTCCGTCCATTTTTCCCCGCGGACAAAATTGGCGCCTCTTGAGCGCAACGTCGACTCAAGTAAAAACGGCATGTATTGATCTAATTGCACTTCTTTCTCTTCTTCGTCCGTAAACGCGGTTACCGTTTTTCCTTTGACAAGCGGCGTTCCGTCTTTATATGTCACATTGACAAGACCGGACGGACCATGGCAAACGGCGCCAATAATTCTCCCGTCTTCAGCAAATTGTTGCAGAACGTATTGCAATGTTTCGTTATCTGGAAAATCGAACATCGTCCCGTGACCGCCAGGAAGGAAAATCGCATCAAAACCTGTCGCGTCGTCTTTGCTCAAGCGGGCGGTGTTTTTCAACTCTTCTTCCGCTTTTGCCCAAGCAGGATCTTTTTCTTCAATGCTGCGTGGGTCAAGCGGCACTTCCCCGCCTTGAATGCTTGCCACTTTTACATCATACCCTTTTTCTTTAAAGACAAGGTACGGAACGGCAAATTCCTCAAGCCAAAGCCCTGTTTTATGGTCATCGGTGATCGTTGTATGATTCGTGACAACCATTAGCACGCGTTTCGTCATTTATGATTCCTCCCTTTACTGGAAACATCACTTTTATCATAGATACCTTTTGCAAAATAAACAACAAATATGCTCTCTGGCAATGAAATCGGTCTGTTATTTTATAAACGGCCACCAGTTTGCTTTGCCGAACGTTTTAACCATCACCGGGACAAACAGCGGCAGCACAACGAGCGCATATAAAATTAACCCGGTAAGAACGATCGTCGCGATCTGCAAAAGCGATAAGACACCGGACGGATACATGGCCGCAAACGTTCCGCCTAAAATGATCGCTGCCGAGATAATGACCGTGCCCATGTTGCGCATCGCAACAAGCATTGCCTCCTGCACCGGCTTGTCGCGGTATTCGTTGAAACGGTCCATCAGGAAAATGCTATAGTCGATGCCAAGCGCGATTAAGATGACAAACGCGAAAAACGATACCGCCCAGTTCAAGCCGGCGTAGCCAAGCCCGTCGACGAAAACAAGCTCTGTGACGGCCATCGACGTGTAGTACGTTAAAACGAGCGATAAAATTAAATACATCGGCATAATCAGCGAACGAAGCAAAATCATCAAAATAAGGGCAATGCCGGCAAGCATCAACACGACAGTGCGAGAATAGTCAGCGGACGAAATCATATGCAAATCGGAATAAATGCTTGTTACTCCGCCAACGGCAACTTTTGCATTTTCCAGTTTCGTATCTTTGACCGCGCGTGCGACCGCTTGTTTAATATCGTCAATTTTGTTTAACGCTGACGTCGAATACGGATTTTCATCAAAAATCACATCAAATGTCACGATTTTATTATCTTTCGACATGTAAGCGTCTTGCGCTTTGGCAAAGTCTTTGCTTTCCAACACTTGTTTTGGCAAATACCATCCTGTCATTTCTTCGTTTGGCGAAGCCGAAAGCTCGGATAAATAGCTTTGTGCGGAACCGAGGCCTTTCGACACTTTGCGCAGACCGGCGGCGCTTTGATCAAGCCCTGTCATTAATTGATTCATTTGCCCATCTAACTGCGAAAATCCTTGCAGCAGCTGTTCTTGACCGGCGTTCACTTCGTTTAATCCATTCGCTAATTGCGGCAGGCGCTCGATCACTTGGCGCTGCCCGTTTGCCGCTTTATCCATTCCTTTTTGCAGCTCATCAAGCCCTGCGATTAGTTTGGACATCCCATCCATTAACGCTTTTTGGCCGTCGATCAGCTGCGCAAACGATCCGTTCGCTTGACGCACCCCAGCGCTCGCCTGTTTGAGCGCGGCATTTAATTGCGCAAAACCGGCAGTCATTTGCTGTGATTGTTTCGCCAATCCCGCTGCGACCATTTTTGTCTGCTGATATTCGCGATCTTGTCGCAGCTCTGGGTGTGTTTGCTCAATGCGCTGCAACGATGCGTTTACCGAGGATAATTGCGCCGATAAAGCGTTCATGCCAGCTTGCAGCTGTTCATACTGGCCCACAAGCAAAGAGAGACCGGCACCCGCCTTTTCATATCCTTGCAGCAGCCGTTCAGCGCCTTGTTGTAGCTTTTTCGCATTGCTTTGAATCGTTGCTAATCCTTTTTTGATTTCGCCAGCTCCCATCGAACCGCTGCGAATGCCTTGTTCAATTTGTGCAAGCCCTTTTTGCAAGTCGCCGACACCTGCTTTCAGCCGCTCCGTTCCTGAGACAAGCCGTTCGATGCCATTTGTCGCTTGCTTTAATTTTGGCGCAGAAGCAGAAAGCTGCTCGCTCGCTTGATCGAGCCCAGAACTGATTTTCTCGATCCCTTCTTTTCCTTGACCAAGACCGTCTTTTAAACTTTTCGCTTGTTTTGTGACAAGCAATTGTTCAATTGGTTCTCCAGTTGGGCGCGTGACGGAGCGCACTTTATCAACGCCGTCGACTTTCTCGACTTCACGGCTGATTTTTTCAATGAGGGCAAAATATTCTTGCGAGTTCAGCGCTTCATCATTTTTCATGACGATTTGTGTCGGCATCACTTCGCCCGGGCTAAAGCTTTTCGCTATGATGTGAAACGCTTTGACGGACGCATAGTCGTCGCCAATTTCTTCAAGCGAATCAAACGACAAATCCCCGTCATACGTCGCCAACACCGGAACGGTAATAATCGCGACAATTCCTAAAGCGACGAGCGGTCTTGCCAGCGCAAAACGTCCTGCCGCATCCCACAATCGGCTTTGTTTATGCTCTAAATTGCCTTTCGCCGGCCAAAACAGATTTGGACCAAGCACCGCCATAAAAAACGGCACTAACGTCATCAGCGCAACAAGCAGCACCGCCACGCCGATCGCGACCGCGGCAGCCGATTGATACAACTTAAACGTCGACAATCCAATCGCCGCAAACCCGATCATCACGGCGATTCCGCTGAACAACACCGTTTTTCCCGCAGTGCGGTACGTGGCGATAATCGCATCGGCGCGGTTTTCATGCTGCGAAAGCTCTTCCTTAAATCGGCTTAACAACAAAATGCAATAGTCCGTACCGATTCCAAACAGCACGGCGACTAAAAAGATTTGCGTAAACGTAGACAGCGGAAAATTCACTTGATCGACAAGAAAAGCGACAAGCGCCTGTGATACTAAATACGTCATCCCGACCGTCACAAGCGGAATGAGCGGCGCGACAAACGAACGAAACACGACAAGCAACACCACTAAAATAAATACAACGGTAATGCCTTCCGTCTTTTTCAACCCTGCTTGTGAACTGACGACAACGTCTTCGTCAATCATCCAGCTTCCCGTGTAATAATGCTCGACCGAAATGCCATCAATCGCTTTGTAAAGCGCCTTGCTTATTTCTTTCGCGCTTCTTCCATTCCGCTCCAGCTTCACCGACGTTAAAATCGTCGTGCCGTCTTTCGAGACGAGTTGATCTTTTAATTCCTTCTCGTTAAACGGAGAAATTATCTCGGTAATTCCGAGTTTGTCTTTCTGCGCTTCCAGTTGTTCAACGGCGCGCTTCGCTTCTTTCCAATCATTGTCCGTCAATCCGCCTTTGCGGTAAAACACAAGCGCCGTTGACAGTTCGTTTCCTTTATTCTCCTTTTTTTGCATTTCATTCAAAATATCGATCGCCAGCGACGAGGAATATCCTTTCGGCACGCTAAGCTGCCCTTTCTCACGGACAAGGTCAGCCATGTTCGGCGCCGTCACAATAAGGACAACAGCAGCGACAATCCACGCCAACAACACAAACCATTTCCCTTTAATGATTCCTCTCACGATGCCCCCTCCATCTCCTGCAAAATACGTGCAAGCTTTTCATACGTTTGAATAAACGTTTCAATTTCTTCCTCCGAAAATTTGCTGATGAACGATTCGACTAGTTTATGAATTTTTTCTTCCGTTTCCATGATCCATTCGTTTCCTCGTTCCGTCAGCGTCAAATAAACAACTCTGCGGTCGTTTTGATCACGCGTGCGTTGAATCAGGCCTTTTTTGACAAGGCGGTTCGTCATCGCCGTAATCGCGCTTTTGTTGACACCAAACAAGGAGGCAAGCTCGGTTGATGTGCATTTCGCTTTCTTTTTTATGTAGCGAAGCAGATAATACTGGTCGTTTGTCATATCCTCATCAAGCTCGTACTTGACGAGCGCCGCCGCTTTTCTCATTACAATAAAGGAAACCGACAAATATCGTTCTACTAAATGATGAATGTTCTCATACTGCAAAATACCACTCCTCTTTGTGAAAAAAATAGTTTAACTGTTTAACTATTAAACAATGTAACAATCCCCTAAAAAGAAGTCAACCGAAATGTTTTTCTTTTTTCCAAAGCAAAATGATATAATGAAGGAAAGTATGGGAGGAATCGAAAATGAAACGAGAGCCGTCCAAACCGTATTCTTATCAAGACTACCTTCAGTGGGAAGGGCGTTGGGAACTCATTGACGGCGTAGCATATAATATGAGCCCATCTCCGACATGGGAACACCAATTCGCCATCGTAGAGCTGTCGTTTACATTGCGCTCCTATTTTCAAAATAAGAATTGCTATGTAGCAATTGCCCCGTTTGATGTTCGATTTTCAAACAATGACGATTATGAACAGGCTCCCCATGTCGTCCAGCCTGACATCTCTGTTATTTGCCATAAACACCAATTAACAAAAAATGGTTGTTTAGGCGCCCCAACGCTAGTGATTGAGGTGCTTTCCCCGTCAACCGCCTTAAAAGACAGAAACGAGAAATTCAAGCTATATGAAAAATTTGGCGTCCAAGAATACTGGATTGTTGATCCGATTTATCAAACAATCGAAGTATTTGGGTTCGAAGACGGGTTTTTTAAAAAAAGAGAGGTATTTGGCAAAGGACAACAGTTGGTATCGTTTATTTTTCCGGACTTAACAGTGGAAGTTAGTTCTATATTTTTCCAAAACGAATAGTGACGTTAGAACAAAGCGTACGAAGTTTTTGTTTTGCTTCTTCATCTTATAATACCACCCTTGTTTGCTTAAATATTTTACTTCCCTTTTCATTTAGACTTTTTTATGTATATGTCTCTAATATTTTGGCTTCGTTTTCATCACGAGCCCGTGTACGGATATTGCGCTCTTTTCCTTTTGTCTGTAATATGTGCCGCTCCACATCGCTTTTTCTCTCCAAAATCCACTCACTCAATTCAGAAAAATCCATTTCTTTCATTATGTCATCACTCCGAATCGCTTATAATATAGTTTTATTATACCTTTTTATCCCATGTTCTGCCCACGGCAATCGCTATCCAAAAAATATAATGAAGGATGTCATCCTTTTGCAAGAGTGACATCCCTTTTTGATTTCGTCATTTCTTCCGTAAGTATATTTTCATGAATAAGAAGCATTACGCCGCAATATCCCGTTTTCGAAAAATCAACCAAGCAATTCCGTTGAATATAACAAAATAAACAAGCAGCATCATGAGCGAAAACGACATCGTCATTCCTTCAACAAGCGGCGTCCCATCAATATATTGCGTTAAATTGGTGTTGGCAAATAATAAATATTTTGCCCAGTCAAATTTCATCGCAAGAAGCGCCGTCACTTGCGGCCCTACAAACAACGCAAACGTCGCCAGCCCAATCGCGAGCGAATGGTTGCGAAACACCGCCGATATCATAAACGCAAAGGTCGCCATCATAACAAGGTCGGCACAATTTAACGCATAGACTTGCACAACATGGAAAAGCATGCTTCTCTCAACAACCGCTCCGTTTTGGTACGCTAAATACGGTTCGCGAATGTTTTCGATTCCAAAAACGGCTGCGCCGACGACAGCCGAAAAAATAAACAACAATAACAGCATGCAAAGCGCGAACAACAGGGCGGCGATGTATTTGGAAAGCAAAATTTTCGTGCGGCTCGCAGGGCGAATAAGGAGCAGCTTGATCGTTCCCCATGAAAATTCGCTCGCCACGCTTCCTGCCGCCACAATAATCGTAAACAGTGTGATCAGCGCGATAATGTCTGCCGAGTCCACCAAATATCCCCAAAACGTATTGGGCGCCACAGGTTTGATATTGTGTTCTAGACGATATTCATTGATCTTCAGCTGTTGTTTGAGATAATTTTTATACATCTTCGGCAGCTTTTCCTCAGAAAGCTCGGCTTCCATTCTTTTTATCTCCGAAGCGACCTCCGCCTTCCAGTTTTCCGGCTCTTTATGCGTCGCTTTGATAATCAGCGCTCCCGCCAACGTCGCCAAAGCAAGAAGCCCGATCATAAACCATGTGCCAAACCTGCGGTAAATTTTCATATTTTCATTTTGAATTAGCGAAAAAATGCTAGACAATTTCGTTTCCTCCCGTCATTTCTAAAAATCTTTCTTCCAACGATTTCGTAAGAACTTGAATTCCGTACACTTTAATATGTTCAGACACTAGCGCGGCATTTAAGTTTGGTATTTCCTCATAATCGAGCGAAACTTCAATTCCTTGCTTTGCCGGCGTGACGTTCATATGAGGATAAGCGTTTTTGATCACCGTTAACGCTTGCTCTACCGGCTCTACTGTAAGCAGCACTTTTTGAGCTTGCTTGGACAGTTCTTGAACCGACTCAATTCCTACTAATCTCCCATGTTGAATAATCGCAAACCGATCGCACATCATCTCCATTTCCGAGAGAAGATGGCTCGAAACGATGATGCCAAGCCCTTCTTCTTTCGCCAGCTTGCGCAAGTAGTCGCGGATTTCGCGGATGCCGGCGGGATCAAGCCCGTTTGTCGGTTCATCCAAAATAAGCAAAGAAGGACGATGAAGCAATGCCTGCGCCAGTCCGAGCCGCTGTCGCATGCCGAGCGAATATGTTTTCACTTTGTCATGAATTCGTTTTTCCAAGCCGACTAATTGGACAACTTCATCAATGCGTTCTTTAGTGACTCCTTTCGTCATGCGCGCGTAATGAAGCAAATTTTGATATCCGGTCAAAAACTTGTACATTTCCGGATTTTCAACAATGGCGCCGACATGTTGGATCGCTTTTTCAAAATCTTTTTGAATGCTGATTCCATTAATCAGCACTTCGCCGCTAGTAATTCCCATCAGCCCTACGATCATGCGGATCGTCGTCGTTTTCCCGGCGCCGTTCGGCCCAAGAAAACCAAACACTTCCCCAGCAAATACTTCGAGCGACAAATCGTGAATAATCGTTTTCTTGCCGATATCCTTCCTGACATTTTTCAACTGCAAAAGCGGGTTCATGGTCGTTCCTCTCCCTTATAAATTTTTTTCAGCCTGTTTACTACACTATCGCGGCTTGTCTCTCTTAATTCATCGACATGGACGCGTTCTGCCACCGTTCCATTGCGGAGAAAAACGGCTTCATCGAGCAGCGGTTCGACTTCATCGATTTCATGTGTTGTCATCACAATCGTCTGCCGTTCTAGATCGACAAATGAAACAAGCCCTTTGACGATCGATTCGCGCACCATCGGATCGAGTCCGGACAGCGGTTCATCCATCAATAAAATCGGCGCTTCCCGTGCTAGCGCAAAGGCGATTTTCGCACGCCCCCGTCCGCCTTTGGACAGCTGCTTCCATTTCTTGGACGGATCGATTTGCATAAACGCTAATATGTCACGCGCTTTTTCTGTTCGAAAATCGCTAAATTGCGAAGCGTAAAAATCAAGCATATCTTGAACCGTAAAACTGTCATAATAGGCGTCCAATTCCGATAAATACGCGACTTTGCGGCTGATTTTCCTCGTTACTTTTTCGCCGTCCACAAGCACGTTTCCTGCTGTTGGAAAAATTAGCCCAGCGATTAATTTTAAAAACGTCGATTTGCCGCTGCCATTTGCGCCAAGGACGCCGATAATTTTTCCTTTGTCTAATCTTAGCGAAACATCATCGAGCGCCGTCACGCTGCCAAACTTTTTTGTCACGTGCTCAAATTGAATCATTGCTCTCCCCCTTCTTCATCCCCTTCGTAGTTTTTCAATGTAGCGATCATCTCGTCCAGCGTAAACCCAAGCTCCGTCATGTTTCGGACAAAGTCAGCAACAATGTCCCGCTTCAGCCGCTCACGCAACCGTTCGATGACTTCCGCGTTTTCTGTAACAAACGTTCCTTGACCGCGTCGTGTTTCCACAATCCCCATCCTCTCCAGTTCGCTATATGTGCGCTGTATCGTATTCGGATTCACCCCTGTTTCCACTGCCATCTCGCGGACAGACGGCAGCTTCTCCCCCGCCTTCCATTCGTTTCGGACGATTTTTTTGTTTATCCTCTCCATTATTTGTATATAAATTGGCTTCGTTGTATCAAACTCCTCGGCCACGTCTTTACACCTCAACTTTTCTGTCAATTAGCCAAATGGAAGCGCAAAATGCAAGAACAGCCATAATACCGTAAAAAACGACTGCTCCTATTGGCATCGTTTCCATCTTTTCGATCATTATCCACCCCTTAGCCGTATTGTACTTGAACACAACCCCCGGCATCGCTATTTTTCCCCATCCCGTTAGCCATTCGTATACGTTTGTTTTCATAAACGACGAAAACAGCCAGCCTAACAGAAAATAAATAAGCGTAACAATCAGCCCCGATAGTTTTGCAATCATTTGTTTACCAATACGGTAAATCGCCCAACAAAGCAAAAACCAAACCGCCATATGGATAGATAGCAGCGCAATATAAAGAACCGCTAGCGCACCGCTTTCGATAAAAAGTTCATCATTCCATATTTTTTCATAAAAATACCTCTCTTTTACTCCAAGAGAAGCAATATAAGTAAATAATGCCGAAACAAACAGAGAAATAAGCATGCTGGCAAACGCGATCAGCAGTTTGGCGCTTACCAACCGAAATGCCGGCTGCGGGGTGTGAAGCCATAAATGAAGCCGCTTCGCTTCTGTTTGTAAGCTAAGAGCCATAAACATCAACATATAAAATGCATGCAGGCATGTGACAACCAATGATGGAACAAACATCGCTATCGGCTCGTCGTACTTTAGAGACAATAAATATGACACCATATTAACGATGATAACGATTCCAACAGTAGTTAATATCCACAGTTTAGAGATGCGCCACTCTTTTTTTAACAAGCCAACCCACGGATTCATTCTTTCCCCTCCGGCAACAGTGAATTAGTGTTCTAGTTAAATAGTACACTAGTTCAAAATAAAATGTCAACAATTTTTACTAAAAAATGCCGCTATTGGCATTCTCGTCTTTCCATAAAAATCCCCCGCCTTATGCTTCCGCATAAGGCAGGGGATTCGCTTTATCCGCGCAATGTTGCGCCAAATTTCTGTTCTACCGCTTGGATCACTTTTTCGTGAACGGCGGTTACTTCTTCATCGGTTAATGTGCGTTCCGGATCGTAGTAACGAAGCGAGAAGGCGATCGATTTTTTGCCTTCTGGAAGGCGGTCGCCTTTGTATACGTCAAAAACCGCCACTTCTTTCAACAAGCTGCCGCCCGCTTCGATAATCGCTTTTTGCAGTTCGCCGGCAATCACGTTTTCATCGACGACAAGCGCGATATCGCGCGCAATTGATGGGAAGCGCGGAATCGGCGAGTAGCGGATGTCTTCTACTTCCGCGTTTAATAAATCAGGCAAGGCAAGTTCAAACACATATGTTTCTTTTAAATCATACTCTTTTTGCACAACTGGATGGAGCTGCCCGACAAAGCCAATCGTCTTGCCATCTAGCAAAATATCAGCGGTGCGTCCCGGATGCATATGCTCGCGTTTTGCCTGCTTATATTCAATGCGATTCGTTAAACCTAACAGTTCGAACAAGCCATCTAAAACGCCTTTGGCGACATAGAAATCGACCGCTTTTTTCTCCCCTTGCCATAAGTGGGCGTGCCATACACCTGTTAAAACTCCGGCGAGACGTTCTTTTTCGCTTGGCAGTTCGTTTTCGCCATTTGTGAGATACACCGCGCCTGTTTCATAGACGGCGACGTTTTCGACTTGGCGCGCGCGGTTGTAACTCGCCACTTCCAAAAGATGAGGAATCAAGCTTTGCCGAAGGACGCTGCGTTCTTCGCTCATCGGCAGCGCCAAGCGGATTGGTTCCGCCGTTTCTAGCGCGAACATTGTCGCTTTTTCCGCGCTTGTAAGAGAATACGTAATCGCTTGGAAAAAGCCGACATCTTCTAAATAACGGCGCACTTTCCGGCGCTTTGCTTGATATGGCGTCAGTTTGCCCGGCTTCGCTTCCGCGACTGGCAATGTTGCCGGAAGGCGGTCATATCCATACAATCTCGCTACTTCTTCGATAATATCTTCTTCGATCGAAATATCGCGGCGGCGTGACGGCACGATAATCGTAAACGTGCCGTTATCTTCGCTAAACGCGAATTGCAAGTTCGTTAAAATCGCGGCGACTTCGTCTTTCGTAATCGCCGTGCCAAGCACGCGGTTAATGCGATCCAACGTGATCGTAATCGTCACTTCTTGCTCTTTTAACGTATTGACTTCGACGACGCCACCGACGACTTCGCCGCCGGCGTACTCAGCCATTAGCGCGGCCGCGCGGTCAAGCGCTTCTTTTGTCCGCGCCGGATCGATGCCTTTTTCAAAACGCGTGCTTGCTTCACTGCGCAAGCCGTGGTCTTTCGACGCTTTGCGAATGACAGGGCTCGTGAAATAGGCCGATTCAATAAACACCGTCGTCGTGTCGTTTCGCACTTCGGAATTCGCGCCGCCCATGACACCGGCAAGCGCCACTGGCTCCGTACCGTTGGTAATGACAAGATGATCTTCCGTTAACGTGCGCTTCGTATCATCCAAAGTGACAATGGTTTCACCAGCTTTCGCGCGACGCACGACAATTTCTTTCGAGCCGAGGCGGTCATAGTCAAACGCGTGAAGCGGTTGTCCATATTCAAGCATAATGTAGTTCGTAATGTCGACGACGTTGTTATGAGGACGGATTCCTGCCGCCATTAAGCGCGTTTGCATCCAAAGCGGCGACGGTCCAATTTTCACGTTTTTCACGATGCGACCCGCGTATAACGGGTTGTCTTTCGGCGCGTCGACGCGCACGGAAATATAATCATGAACGTTTTCGCCATTTTCTTGAAGCTCGATGACCGGCAACTTTACGTCTCGTCCTAAAATCGCCGCTACTTCGTAGGCGACGCCGATCATGCTGAGGCAATCGGCGCGGTTTGGCGTAAGCCCGAGCTCTAATACTTCATCATCCAAATTTAATAGTTCCAACGCGTCCGCGCCGACCGGAGCGTCGCTCGGAAAGACGAAAATGCCATCGGCGTATTCTTTTGGCACGAGTTTCGACTCGACGCCGAGTTCTTGCAAGGAACAAATCATGCCGTTCGATTCTTCGCCGCGCAGTTTCGCGCGTTTAATTTTCAAACCGCCAGGCAGGACGGCGCCGGCTTTCGCCACTGCTACTTTTTGCCCTTTCGCGACGTTCGGGGCGCCGCAAATAATTTGCACCGGTTCTCCTTCGCCGATATCGACGAGGCATTTTTTTAATTTATCGGCGTTTGGATGCGGTTCACATTCAAGCACATGCCCGACGACGACGTCTTTTGCCCCTTTATTTAATACTTCCACGCTTTCGACTTCGATGCCGCTTTTCGTAATGCGGTCGGCTAGTTCTTTTGCGGTGATGCCTGTTAAATCAACATATTCTTGCAGCCATTTATAGGAAACAAACATCGATCAAACCTCCCCTTTACACGCGATGGAATTGCTGTAAGAAGCGAATGTCGTTTTGATAGAAATGGCGGATGTCGTCAATGCCGTATTTGAGCATCGCGATGCGCTCCGGCCCCATGCCGAACGCAAATCCTGTATATTTTTTCGAATCAAATCCGGCCATTTCCAATACGTTTGGATGAACCATGCCGGCCCCTAAAATTTCAATCCAGCCCGTTCCTTTACATACGCTGCAGCCATGACCGCCGCAATGAAAGCAGGACACATCGACTTCGACCGACGGCTCGGTGAACGGGAAAAAGCTTGGGCGGAAGCGGATTTCGCGGTCTTCGCCAAACATTTTGCGGGCAAACTCGCGCAGCGTTCCTTTCAGGTCGCTCATGCGAATGTTTTCATCGACGACAAGCCCTTCGATTTGCGTAAATTGATGCGAGTGCGTCGCGTCATCGTTGTCGCGGCGGTACACTTTTCCCGGGCAGATGATTTTCACCGGACCGCGTCCTTGATGTTTTTCCATCGTGCGCGCTTGCACTGGTGACGTATGAGTGCGAAGCAAAATTTCTTCGGTAATGTAGAACGAATCTTGCATATCGCGCGCCGGATGGCCTTTTGGCAAGTTGAGCGCTTCAAAATTGTAGTAGTCTTGCTCGACTTCCGGTCCTTCGGCGATCGTATAACCCATGCCGATGAATAAGTCTTCGATTTCTTCAATGACGCGTGTGAGCGGATGGTGATTGCCTCGTTTGACCGGACGTCCCGGTAGCGTGACATCAATCGCTTCGGCCGCTAGTTTTTTCTCAACTTCCTCTTGCTCAAGTTTCGCTTGCTTTTCCTCTAGCGCGCTTTGGATCGCTTGCCGCACTTCGTTGGCGAGCGCGCCGATGACCGGGCGTTCTTCCGGCGATAACGCCCCCATGCCGCGGAGCACTTCAGTAATCGGGCCTTTTTTGCCAAGATAGGCGACGCGCACCTCGTTGAGTGCTTTCAAGTCACGAGCTTGTTCGATTTTTTCGAGCGCTTCTTGTTGAAGCTGCTGCAACCGTTCTTTCATGGAAAACTCCTCCTTTTTTCATTTCCATAAAAAAATCGCCCCTTAAAATAAGGGACGAGTAAACTCGCGGTACCACCCTTGTTAACAGCGCAAAAAGGCGCTGTTCGCTTCATTGCGATAACGGCATCAGCCGGAACACCTTTACATTCCGCAGGCGCGGAATGGTCCAAGTGTCGACTCCAGAGGTGAATTCACTTGCTTCTACCATAAAAACGCTCCCAGTCTACGGCGTTTTCTCCCTGGATGGCGAGTGGCAAGCTACTCTTCTCTTTCATCGTCGTTTTCCGTATATTCGAATGTCAAATAAATGCTGTATTATATTATAAGCAAACGGCAAACATCACGCAATATACTCTCGCATTAATGAAACTTGCGCAATTCGACGCTACTTCTTGCCCG
The DNA here is from genome assembly GCF_900111865.1 of Parageobacillus thermantarcticus. Classification (GTDB taxonomy): domain Bacteria; phylum Bacillota; class Bacilli; order Bacillales; family Anoxybacillaceae; genus Parageobacillus; species Parageobacillus thermantarcticus. The sequence continues at coordinate 255,702 of NZ_FOJS01000001.1, forward strand.
CTGGACTTTCCAACATTTTGTCTTGGCTTTCTTTTAGACTGGACGCATTCCGCTTCCACACAGGCATGTCCGCATTTCCCAGCCGTATCTTCACGTCTCCTTGCAAGCGGGTCGTTTTGTGTCAAGACTTCCATCATCGCGCTAAGAAACGCTTTTATCTCATCGGTTGCCTTTTCCAATTTATGACGCGCCCCGTAAATGATAAAGCAAAATTCCGGCAGCGACGGCGACATTAAGCGATTCAGCCTGCCCGTAAATCGGAATATATAAATTTTTCGCCGTCATCTCAAGCAATGGTTTGCTGACACCGCTTCCTTCATTGCCGACAAGCAAAGCAAACGACCGCGGCGGTTGGATGCAGCGATAATCTTCTCCGTTTACCAACGATGTACCGTAAATCGTAACGTTTTGCGCTTGAAGCTTCTCCATCCATTCGCGAAGATTTCCGCGAATAATTGGCAGATGGAAAAGCGAGCCTTGCGTCGCGCGAATGACTTTCGGGTTGTACAAGTCAGCGCAACCTTTGCCAAGAATGACAGCATCGATTCCCGCCGCATCCGCGGTGCGGATCATCGTGCCGATGTTGCCCGGATCTTGCACGGCATCAATCAGAAGTACATTCGCCTGCGCCCAGTCCATATCTCCATAAGAAAACTGCTCGCATACGGCTGCAATTCCTTGCGGTGTTTCCGTATCGCTAATCGCTTTCATCACGTCTTCCGTAACGATGGCAATCGGGATGCCGCTTATATCCCATGTTGCCGGAATCGCTTTCTTCTCGTCAATGATCAATTGGACAATGGATATGTTGCTTTTCAACGCTTCTTCCACTAAATGAAATCCTTCGATAAGAAACAGCCCTGTTTTATCCCGTTCCTTTTTCATAAGCAGCTTTTTCCATTGCTTTACTTGCGGATTTTTGACCGATTCAATTCGTTTCAATGCTCATTCTCCTTTACATTTTGCATCATCCATATACATAATAAACGAAATTCGCGCAAAAAATAAGGATGTACTACATACTAGCGAGGTGAATGAGATGGATTTCGACTTGCGCCATGCGATTATGCAAAATGTCGCCAACAACACGAAAGAACAATTGGAAGATACGATCGTGGACGCGATTCAGCGCGGTGAAGAAAAATATTTGCCGGGTCTTGGCGTGCTGTTTGAAGCGATTTGGAAACATTCAAGCGAGCAGCAAAAAGATATGATGCTCTCTACTCTGGAACAAGCCGTAAAGCAATAAACACGGGAAGCATTAACCAGCTTCCCATTTTTATGTTGGATACAATCTTTTTTCTTGTTTGGCATGAAAAAAGAAAAGCCGACATTGATCGCCGGCTTTTCCATGTTAATTATTCGAACGTAATTTGTTTTACTTTTTCCGCATCTAAACGCTTGATTACTTCGACAAGCAATTTCACCGTGTTTTCATAATCGTCACGGTGAAGAATCGCGGCATGAGAATGGATGTAGCGCGTTGGAATCGCGATCGTCAATGACGGTACGCCGCTTGCCGTTAAATGAATCGCGCCAGCGTCCGTGCCTCCGCCCGGCATCGCATCAAAATGATAAGGAATGTTAAGTTCTTCGGCGACGTCAATGACAAATTCTCTTAAGCCGCGGTGAGATACCATCGTTGCATCGTATAACACGATATGCGGTCCCGCACCAAGCTTGCCCATCGCTTCTTTTTCGGAAACGCCCGGCGTATCGCCGGCAACGCCGACATCAACAGCAAACGCGATATCCGGCTGAACGAAATGCGCCGCCGTTCTCGCCCCGCGCAAACCAACTTCTTCCTGCACGGTGCCGACGCCGTACACGACGTTTGGATGGTCCGCATCTTTCAACCGCTTTAATACGTCAATCGCAACCGCGCAGCCGATCCGGTTGTCCCATGCTTTCGCAAGCAGCATTTTTTCGTTGTTCAACACGGTAAATTCAAAATACGGAACGATCGAATCGCCCGGGCGCACGCCCCATTCCATTGCTTCCTCACGGCTTGTTGCGCCGATATCAATGAACATGTCTTTAATGTCGACAGGTTTTTTGCGCGCTTCCGGCGGCAAAATGTGCGGCGGTTTCGACCCGATAACGCCGGTAATTTCTCCTTTGCGTGTTAAAATAGTGACGCGTTGCGCGAGCATCACTTGGCTCCACCAGCCGCCTAGCGTTTGAAAGCGGATAAATCCTTTCTCATCGATTTGCGTCACCATAAAGCCAACTTCGTCTAAATGGCCGGCAACCATAATTTTTGGGCCATCGCTATTTCCTTTCTTTTTTGCGACTAAACTGCCGAGGCCGTCCGTTGTCACTTCATCGGCGTAAGGAGTTATGTATTTTTTCATCACTTCGCGCGCTTCCCGTTCGTTGCCGGGAACGCCTTTGGCATCCGTCAATTCTTTTAACATTGTTAATGTTTCATCTAACTTTGCCATAATTAGACCCCTTTCTTTTTCATCCATAAATTTATTATACCCAAAATAATCAGCAATGTACAAAATTGGTTAATAATTCTGATTTTGCCGTTCATGATTGACTTTATTTTTCCGGATATATGCTTGTTCGATTTGCGCGAAAGAAAAACCTAATTGTTCCCCTAATTGCAAATACTCCGTAAACAAGAAGTCATAGCTTTGTTGCGACTTTGCTTTTCGAAACTCATCCACCGCCCAAAATACGCGCAAAAACCGTTCAACAAGCTGTGCGTCATTGCTGCTTGCTTGCGGAAGCGAAGGCGAATGCATAAAACCGCATTCTAATCCGAGCGATAAAATAAAATGAAGGCCATCGACGTATTCTTCGAGCACTTTTTCTTGCGGAGACGACGGCTTCACGCTCCAAAACTTAAAGCAGCGCGTTTCATTCGCAAGTTCGCCAATTTCGACAAGCAAAGCGAGTACTTTTTTGTCGAATAAATCTTTCCCTTGCAATCCATGTTGTTTTTCAATCCGTTCATCTAACTGACGCTGCAGCGAGTAAAGTGTTGACAAATCCATCGTTTCTCCCCCTATAACAAATAAAAAATGATGCGATTAGCTCCTTCACAACGGTGGCAAGCTGCAACAAAACAAATGGCGTTTCGTTTTACGGCGGAATGCACGCGCGCCAACCGCTGCGCCGATCGCGACGCCGATAAATAAACGACACCGCACTTTCGAACAGCCATGATATCATTAATTGTACCATGCCGATTTCTTTCTATAAAAAATGACCATCCCCATAAGCGAGAATGGCCATTGCTTTCATTCGTTATTGAAGCTTGCTTTTTGCAAGTTCTGCAAGTTGGGCAAACGCAGCTTGGTCATTTACCGCCAAGTCCGCCAACATTTTGCGGTTTACTTCTACTCCCGCTAATTTCAAACCGTGCATAAAACGGCTGTAGGAAAGACCGTGCATGCGCGCTGCCGCGTTGATGCGCGTAATCCAAAGTTTGCGGAAATCGCGCTTCCGTTGACGGCGGTCGCGATATGCATACATTAATGATTTCATTACTTGTTGGTTCGCAACTCTATATAAAGCATGTTTCGCTCCAAAGTAACCTTTTGCCAACTTTAGGACTTTTTTGCGACGTCTGCGCGTCACTGTTCCACCTTTAACACGTGGCATATTTATTCCCTCCTATATGTCTCCATTTATTTCAGGTTGTCAAGCAATTGGCGAATGCGTTTGAAGTCGCCAGGAGATACGAGCGTTGCTTTGCGAAGTTTGCGTTTTTGTTTTTGCGTTTTGCTTGCGAATAAATGGCTTGTATAAGCATGACCGCGTTTTAATTTACCTGTACCAGTCTTTTTAAAACGCTTTGCAGCGCCGCGATGAGTTTTCATTTTTGGCATAGGACGTTCCTCCTCATTCGATTATTTGTCGTTTTTCGGTGCCAGTACTAAAAACATGCTCCGTCCGTCCATTTTCGGTGCCGTTTCGACGACGCCGATGTCGGAACATGCTTCGGAAAAACGTTCAAGGACGCGTTGACCAATTTCCTTATGCGTAATCGCCCGCCCTTTAAAGCGGATTGTCGCTTTTACTTTATCGCCTTTTTCAAGGAATTTGCGTGCATTGCGGAGCTTCGTATTGAAGTCGTGCTCCTCGATCGTCGGGCTTAAGCGCACTTCCTTGATGTTGATCACTTTTTGCTTTTTGCGCGCTTCTTTTTCTTTCTTTTGCTGCTCGAAGCGGAATTTGCCGTAGTCCATAATGCGGCATACCGGCGGTTTCGCGTTTGGCGCCACAAGGACTAAGTCAAGATTTAATCTTGCGGCAATTTCAAGCGCCTCTTGGCGAGATTTAATCCCTAATTGTTCGCCATTTGGATCAATTAAACGGACTTCGCGTGCACGAATGTTTTCGTTAATAATAAAATCTTTGCTAATAACCAGCCACCTCCAAGGTTTTTTCCGAATTACTTGTTTGTTTCATAGCGCACCCTAACGCATCGCAAAACGAACGGTTCAGAAGGAAACGCCAATAAGCAGGCGCATACGCTTTTCTAATAAAAAAGTGTGGATGCATACGACACCCACACTGCTTACGTCCGAAATATGATATGCGAACCGTAACGACCTGTCAACAGCCACGCGGGCGTCAACCAGGTGAGAAGCGGGGTGCTTCTGCTTTTGCCACAAACAAGTATTCTATTTACTTTATACAATATATCACCTTGGAAGGTGGCATGTCAAGGCGCTTTTCTTGATTAACAAACAACATTTTTCATTATAACGAATCATTCGGAGTTTGGCAAGCAAAAATGCGAAAACCGTGAAGAAAGAACTTCACGGTTTTCGGCTTTTCCGTTTGGTTTTTAGCGTCATCGCAAATTGCCTAGTTTCGACGCACTTCTGCCTTTAAAGCGGCAATAAAGTCATCAAGCGCCACTGTTTCGCTTTTTTGTTCGCCGTATTTGCGGACGTTAACGGCATTTTCTGCCATTTCCCTGTCACCGACGACAAGCATGTAAGGAATTTTTTGGATTTGTGCTTCGCGAATTTTATAACTGATTTTTTCGTCGCGTTCATCAACTTCAACGCGGAATCCTTGCGATTGCAACGCCTCTTTCACTTTATACGCATAGTCGAGATGCGCTTCTGGAGATACCGGGATCACTTCGACTTGTACCGGTGCGAGCCAAGTCGGAAACGCTCCTTTATATTCTTCAATTAAGAAAGCGACGAACCGTTCCATCGTCGAAACGACCCCGCGATGGATGACAACCGGACGGTGCGGTTTGCCGTCTTCGCCGATGTATGTCAAATCGAAGCGCTCCGGCAATAAGAAGTCAAGCTGCACCGTTGATAACGTTTCGTCTTTTCCGAGCGCCGTGCGCACTTGCACGTCCAATTTTGGACCGTAAAACGCCGCCTCACCTTCCGCTTCATAATACTCTAACCCTAATTCATCCATCGCTTCACGCAGCATGCTTTGCGCTTTTTCCCACATTTCATCATCATCATAATATTTTTCTTTATCGTGCGGATCGCGGTAAGAAAGCCGGAACGAATATTCGTCCAATCCGAAGTCTTTGTACACTTCCAAAATTAAGTTGACGACGCGTTTGAACTCCTCTTTAATTTGATCTGGACGCACAAAAATGTGGGCATCGTTTAATGTCATGCCACGGACGCGCTGCAAGCCGGAAAGCGCTCCGGACATTTCGTAGCGGTGCATCGTGCCGAGCTCAGCGATGCGGATCGGCAGCTCGCGGTAGCTATGAATTTTATTTTTATAAATCATCATATGATGTGGACAGTTCATTGGGCGCAGCACAAGCTGCTCGTTATCCATTTCCATCGGCGGGAACATGTTATCTTTGTAATGATCCCAGTGGCCGGAAGTTTTATATAATTCGACGCTGCCGAGCACCGGCGTATAAACATGCTGATAACCTAGCTCGATTTCTTTGTCTACGATATACCGCTCGATAATGCGGCGGATCGTTGCCCCTTTTGGCAGCCAAAGTGGCAGCCCTTGTCCGACTTTTTGCGATGTCATAAACAATTCCAGTTCTTTTCCTAATTTGCGGTGATCTCGCTCTTTTGCTTCTTGCAGCTGGCGAAGATATTCTTCTAGATCTTCTTTTTTAAAGAACGCTGTTCCGTAAATGCGTTGCAGCATTTTATTTTTGCTGTCGCCGCGCCAGTATGCTCCCGAAATGCTCAACAACTTAAACTCCTTAATTTTTCCTGTAGACGGAACGTGGACGCCGCGGCAAAGATCGAAAAACTCTCCTTGTTCGTAAATGGAGATCGTTTCTCCTTCCGGGATATCGTTAATTAATTCGAGTTTTAAATTGTCGCCGATTTCCTCGTAAAGGTGAATCGCTTCTTCGCGGCTTACTTCTTTCCGGACGATTTCCAAGTTTTCTTTCACAATCTTCCGCATTTCTTGTTCAATTTTCGGCAAGTCTTCCGGAGTTAGCGTTTCTTCCATATCGATATCGTAATAGAAGCCGTTTTCAATGACCGGACCGACGCCGAGTTTGACGTTTTTGTAAAGGCGCTTGATCGCCTGTGCCATTAAATGGGCCGTGCTATGGCGCAAAATGTCAAGCGCTTCCGGCATATCTTGCGTAATGATCGTAATCGCTCCATCTTCCTGAATCGGTGTGCGCAAATCAAGCAAACGATCATTCAGCTTTCCGGCGATCGCTTTTTTCTTTAATCCCGGGCTAATCGATGCGGCGATTTGTTCTGTCGTTGTCCCTTTTGGAAACTCCTTTACTGCACCATCAGGGAATGTAATGTGAATCACTTCCGCCATACCCTTTTCCTCCTTCTTTTATATTGAAAAAATAAAAAAACTCCTCCCTCACCAAAGGGACGAGTTTGCTTCGCGGTTCCACCCTTCTTCCCACCGCTGACAGACAAAAAGGCGCACTTTTCCCACAGCGATGGCTCGAATCGAATAACGGCCGTGCCGTCGGCAATTACTGGACATGCGTCGTTCACTGCCGCAGTTCCGAGGTGGTAAGTGTATTTTCCGTGTTAGGAAGGTTGCAGCCGATGCCTTCCCTCTCTGGAAACCGTAAAAATACACTCGTGTCCTCATCATCACTTTTGCATATTCTTATGTATGTTATTATAGAATGAGGGCATGAAAAAATCAAGATCATCTCTCTCGCTTTGCATCAATGGCTTGATATTTTGCAAAATCGCTTTGTCTATAGAGCCGGATCCGCTCTTGAAATACGTTTTGGATCGTTTGCACCATGCCGTCCTCCTCATGATCGGTATATAAATAAATCATGCCGGGAGCGATGGACACAAGCGGCGCTAATAAGGAAGAATCAATGTACATCGGCTGACTGACGATCAAATTGCGGTCAATGAGTTGCTTTAATTCGCTCGCTGTCATTTCGCGCAACTTTTCATCAAAAAAAAGAAAAGATGGCGGCTTGTGAACTAAATGGATGATTGACAATTTCGGCCGCTTTGCTGCCACGAAGTCGCGCAACATTTGCACAAAATTTTGATATTCCTGCTCTAGTTTATATTCGTCAATCGCCAATTCGACATAGTGTTGAAGCTGTTCCATATATGGTTTAAGGCGAAAGGTGACAAAGGACGAAAAGGAAAAGGAAAGGCCGTCTTTTAAAAACTGCTTTAGCGCATTCGCAATCAATGTTTTCCGTGAAATGGAAGATTGTTTTCCCATTCGGTAATCATACCGCTCCCCATCAAGAAACGAATGGGCAAGCTGTAAAATTTGCTGCTGTTCTTCTTTATCTTGAAAATAAAACGTATCAGAGATAATCGATAACAATAGCCTGTCTTCGATAAAATGAAGAATCAATGTCGTCATTGCCGGTATTAAATCGCATGAGATCGCTTCATCGATGTCGCCATATATGTAAATCGTGACGAGGGAATCTCCATTGTACGTTGTTTGCAAGCGTGGATGAATCGTTTTTTTCTGTCTTTTATTCAGTAAACAAACCAATTTTTCAGCGTCATTTGCCTGTTCAAAATAAATTTTAATCAAACGTCGTTCCCCCCTTACGAGTCAATGCTTGTTCTATATATATGGGAGCAAACGATTGTTTAGAATAAAAAATAAAAGGATATTTCCGTTTTTGGAAACATCCTATTCAAGCCGGCGGTTTTTTCCTTTCACTTCGACCGGCTGCGCCAAATAGCGGATCCGTTCCATAATGCGCGCCGCTTTCATTTGTTCTTCTTCCCCGCGCTGCGAATATGTCAAATGATGCGCTAGTTGCTGCAAATCGAAGTTCGACGTAAAAAATGTCGGCAAGTTTTCGAACATCCGGTATTGCAAAATCGGACCTAATAAATCGTCGCGCACCCAGCTCGACATTGATTCCGCGCCGATATCATCAAGCATTAAAATCGGCACTTTTTTGACATAATCGAGTTTTTCGTTAATCGTTTGGTCTTGCAGCGAGCTTTTTAGTTCACGGAAAAACTCCGGTACGTACACGATAAGAGACGGCACGTTTTTTTTCGCAAGGGCGTTGGCGATCGCGCCAAGAATATACGTTTTTCCAACGCCAAACGATCCGTATAAATAAAGTCCTTTCATTTTCTTTCCCGGCGCATACTCCGACACAAAGCGGTCGGCAAGTTCAATCGCCTTCATTCGCCCCTCATCGGCAAGGTCAATATCCGAAAGCGACGCTTGCAAAATCTCGCGTGGAACAAACAAGCTTTGTATCAATGATTCCTGCCGTTTTCGCTCATCGTATTTTATTTTGGCAGGGCAACGGTCATACTCCACATCAATGACTGGCCCTTTGATCACAAGACGAGGGTGGTATCCTTTTAAAAAGTTTTTGCATTGGTCCAAACTTGGACACTGACCGCAGTTTTTGCTTTGCTCCATAAACTCATATAGCTTCATTAAACTGCGGTTCACCATTTCCTTTGTGATTTCCCGTTCATGTTCGCGCAAAAATGCTTGTATTTCCGGGTGTGAAAGAATTTGTCGTTTCATTTGCACATAACGTTGCTGGAAACCTTCCTTGCTAAGCAGTCGATTTAACAGTTGATCGATTCGTTCCATCGTCTTCACATCCTATTATTCATCGCGGTATTTTTTTAATCGTTCTTCTAACTCCCGCCGTTTTTCCTCAATATTTATGTTTTCATCTTTGTCTTGATCATCGTTTTGACTATAATCCATATTGAGCCATTCTGGCAACAATTCTTTTCGCACCGCTTTTCTGCTTGTTCTTTTGCTTTTTTCCTTTGCCCAGCTTTGATACATTTTCGCTTCTTTCTTTGCCAGCTCCATCGCTTCTTTGACGGTTTTTACATTTTTCCGCGACCAATGGCTGGCGATTTTTTCGACATACGCTTTTGATAGCTTCATATCGGTGCGCAACATGGCATAATAAATTAACACGTTCACAACGCCGGGAAGCAATTGTTGCTGGAACATAATATCTTCAATCAGCCGCAAATCGCTCATCGACGGTTCGGCCCCCCCAGATATTTCGATTAACAATTGGCGCGGGGAGATCGTTTCCAGCTGTTTCATCAGCAGTTCCTCTTTCGTTTTCGGTTCGACGTTCGTCATCGTGCGATACGGAAGCGGCTGCACGCGCGAACTTAAGTTAGGAGGGGCGCCACCGCGCTCAAACTCATACCACTCATGAACGGCTTTTCGCAATGCATCGATATCAATATGGTCAGACGGATCGATGACACTCATGACAATTTTTTGCATATCAAGCGGTCCGACTCCGTATAAAAACGCTAATTTTTTGATCGCTTCTTTTACTTTTGGCGTAATCGCCCGCTTTGGCACCATATATTTGGACAAGCCAGCAAAAAACAGTTCAAAATCGAATACATCATCGCTAAGGTCATACGTATTCTCTTTTCTTCCAATATACTCGTACCCATCAACAAGCCGCAAATCTTCTTGCGTTTCTTCATTCATCTTCGCAACCATTTGCTCGACGTGTACGGACGCAAATACATCGTGAAACGCGCGAGTAACAGGAGAAAATTTGGTTCGGTCAATGGATGGAGTGGAAAAAAATTGTTTTAATTGCCGAAACTTATGCTTGCCAATACGGTTATAGAGGAAAACATTGAGCATTCCGTCGGTAAAAAATTGTTCCGGTGTGAGCGGCGGCTGCAATTCATAAATAAATAGCTTCGGCTCTTCTTTATTTACATACGTCTTTAACAGCCCGATGCCTTCCAGTTTCAAACGTTCTTCGTAAATTTCTTTTAAACTGCATTGCATCAGCACCATCAGACTATGATGGGTCGTTTCCTTTTCAGAAAGCAGTTCCAATTCGCTCCATAACGTCATATAAAGGCTTAAAGCCCGATAGCCGATTAACGGTTGATAAAGGAGCGTGAGCACTGTTCGATCAAAATCGTGGAGCACTCCATTGCTTCGTACCGTATAGCGGTCAACGGGGATTAATTCTTTCCAATGATGTTCCATATTCTCGACCTTCCGCACTAAGTTTTGCCGATGAAAAAAAGGGCTTGTTATCCATTTTGCAAAAAGCCCTTTTTAGCGCTGTTCTTTTTTAATTAATTCTTTTAATTCTTCAATGAAGACATTCAAATCTTTAAATTGGCGATATACAGAAGCAAAACGGACATATGCAACCTCATCCACTTTCGACAAACGCTCCATCACCATTTCGCCAATCGTTGCGCTCTTCACTTCTGCCGCTCCTTGATTGCGCAGCTCCCTTTCAATATCTTGCGTAATTTTTTCAAGTTCTTCTAGAGCAACCGGACGTTTTTCGCACGCTTTAATTAAACCGCGCAAAATTTTATCGCGGCTAAATTCTTCGCGCGTTCCTTGTTTTTTCACAACAATCAGCGGCATTTCTTCAACTCTTTCAAACGTTGTAAAACGATAGTGGCATTGTTCGCATTCCCGTCTGCGCCGAATCGAACGCCCTTCATCGACCGGGCGCGAATCAAGGACCCTCGTACCGTGATGCTGGCATGATGGGCATCTCATATAACCAACTCCGTTTTTATTCTTATCTTTATGATAACGGAACAAATGATAGCGGGCAAGTTGTTTCATTATGCGTTGATCCCAGATCCAATATACGGAAGGCGTTGATCTAATTTGCGATACAAATCGATGATGACATTGCGACTCCTTCCAAAGTCAAATGGCAAAATCGTCGTTTCTGTCGTCACCGAAAAATCTACCGCCGTTTCCAATGGACGAACAGAGATGACGGTAGCGACAATAAACACTTTTTTCCCCCGGCGGGTCGTCGCGCTGAACTCTCCTCTTTCTTCCGAAATTGATAATAATTCATAATCTGGCGAAGAAGTGAACAATTCTTTTACCGTCTTGATCACCGCAGCGTTTGTCGCTTTATAATAATGACTCCGCAGCGCTTCGTCCTCATGATTTTCTCTCGTTTCGCAATGATTGGTCAGCGCATATTTCCACTTTTTCCAAACGCTCATGATTACTTCCCCTTGTCCACTATGATTGTTTATATATCAATTATCATACCATCATTTTTTCCGTAGATGTATACTGAACAAATATGAAACAAGTAAAAAAAGAGGTGCTAGATGATGCACCTCTTTTGCTTTCGTTCGTTATGATTATAATGCTTGCGCTTTTTTCACTTCAATCGGACGCATTCCTCGCGGAAGTTCAATCGTTTCACGCGTTTGTGCTCCAAGTTTGTCAGCGATATAATCCGCCGCGATTGTCGGATCTAAATGTCCGCATGTGTAAACATCGATGCTTGCATAGCCATGTTCTGGAAACGTATGAATCGTCAAATGCGATTCCGAAATAATGACAACTCCGCTAACTCCTTGCGGCGCAAACTTGTGAAATGCTACTTCGCGAATTTCCGCTCCAGATTTTAATGCAGCATCAACAAACGTCTTCTCAATAAATTCGATATCGTTCAGCTTATCAAAATCGCATCCCCACAACTCCGAGATAACGTGACGACCCATTGTGTCCATTTAAAATCCCCCTTTTAACAAATTTTCTTAAACAATAAACATGAAACTCTTTCGCAATAATGGCATGTATAACTACCACGGGGGAAAGTTAGTCCTAAGAGGTCCTAACCCTTTAAGTAGTCACATTACCGTTGCCTTTAAGAAGTTCACGAGACATAGTATACTTTGTTTGCGTTTTTTTTGCAACATGCTTTTTAAATTTTTTTACAAAGCATATTGTTTTCCTCGTAAAGTCCTCAAAAATAGCGACTGTTTTTTTGCCATGCCCTACTTATTGCGTAAAAGTTCCTTTCAGATCAACAAACTTGAAGCGCCGGAAGACCAATCATTTGTTGCTACCTTCTTATACAGTTTTTGAGACTCACATCGCCTTTTTCGCACAAAAAAGCTCCATGAGCGCGCTTTGCTCTCCACCCAGCATGAAAATGGCGCTCCAAGTGCGCGCATTTTCATAAAAAAAGCGCTGGCCGTCCCGCCAGCGCTTTTTCGCTTAAGCATTCACACTGATTGCTTAAGCATTCACACTGATTTTTTCCATCATCTTGTTTGCCACCATATTTGCCAAGTCCACGACTCGACAAGAATAGCCCCATTCATTATCGTACCATGCCAATACTTTGATTTTCCGCCCTTCCATCACCATCGTCGATAAGCCGTCGATAATGGCCGAGTGCGGATTTGTGTTAAAATCGATCGAAACAAGCGGTTCCCTCGTAAAATCAAGAATTCCTTTTAGCGGACCGTTCGCCGCACGAATAAACGCTTCGTTTACTTCTTCTACCGTCACCTCTTTTTTTACATCAACGACTAAATCGACTAACGACACGTTCGGAGTCGGAACGCGGAGCGCCATTCCGTGCAATTTTCCTTTCAAATGTGGCAGAACAAGCCCCAGCGCTTTTGCCGCTCCGGTCGTCGTCGGAATGATCGATTGCCCGCAAGAACGCGCGCGGCGCAAATCTTTGTGCGGATTATCGATATTTTTTTGGTCGTTCGTATATGCATGAACGGTTGTCATTAAACCGTTTTCAATTCCAAACGCTTCATCAATCACCTTCGCAACAGGAGCAAGGCAGTTTGTTGTACAAGAGGCGTTGGAAATAATAAAGTGTCTGTCAATATCAAGCATATGTTCGTTTACGCCAACGACGATCGTGACATCTTCATTTTTCCCAGGCGCTGTCAAAATGACCCGCTTTGCCCCTGCTTCTAAGTGAAGGCTTGCTTTTTCCCGGGAATTAAACTTTCCTGTCGCTTCGATCACAATGTCAATATCAAGCTCTTTCCACGGCAGCTCTTTCGGGTCGCGCGAACTAAGCAGCTTGACTTTTTTGCCGTTAACAAGAAAACCGTCTTCTACTGGGATGACTTCACCATCAAATTTACCATGGTTCGAATCATATTTTATTAAATGCGCTAACGTTTCGGATGGATAACTCGCATTCACCGCTACGATATCTAGGTATGGGGAGTAAATCGCTTTGCGGAATACCATTCTTCCGATTCGTCCGAACCCATTAATCGCCACTTTCGCTTTCATTTATGTTCTCCTCTCATTATATATGTTATACTAATTAACCGGATTTTACACAAATAGTATATCATATTTTTGCGGTATGTGGAGAAAAAATTCAGCAAAATCATAAAAAAAAGCGCCCTTTTTATAGGGCGTTCCATCTTTTGAAAATTTGCAAAAGCTGTTGTTTTGTTTCTTCGATCGTCCCGTTATTATCAATGACCGCATCCGCTTTTTTCACTTTTTCGCGAAGCGGCATTTGCGCCCGAATTCTCGCAAGCGCCTCCTCTTTGGAAAAGCCGTTTCGTTTCATCAAACGTTCAAGCTGAACATCATCATCGACGTAGACAACGATGATTTTATCGATCAAATGGGTAAGCTCGCTTTCAAATAAAAGCGGAATGTCTAAAACGACCGTTTTTGCGCCTTTTTGAACGTACGCTTCCTTTTCGGCGAGCATGCGCCGCCGGACAGCAGGATGCACGATGGCGTTCAGCTTTTTCCGTTCCTGCTCGTTATGAAAAACAATCGCTCCTAATTTCGCGCGGTCAATTTCCCCGTTTTCCTGCAAAATGTTTTGTCCAAACGTCTGAATAATTTGTTTGTACGCTTCCTCTCCCACTTTCACGACATCGCGAGCAATTTGATCGGCGTCAATGACCGGGATGCCAAGCTCGCGAATCATCTTTGTCACCGTGCTTTTTCCGCTCGCGATGCCGCCCGTTAATCCGATTGTCAGTGCCATATCGTCCTCTCCCTAGGTTACGAATAATGTTTCATTTATTCAAACATGTTAAAATCTTTTATTAAACATATTCTTTGTTAAGCCACATTTAGCTTAACAGGATGTAACCCTACACCCTCTACTCCATTTGCAAACGCATTTGGAGATACTTTCTTCACAATTTGATAAGCAGCATTCACATCTGCATTGATCAAAATTCCTTTATTACTTTTAAACAAACCACGTTTGATTCTTCGACTTTTATCGTAATTCTCTTTTGTCGGAGCTTCGCCATCTAAAAATGAGGTTCCACTTGTATATGATTCATCTGTTAATATAACCTTGATTCCAACTTCTTCACATTTATAGTGCAATTGTTGAATAAATAGATCATAAGGAATTTGCACAAATAATTATAATTATATAAATTCTTTGATTTAAAACATAAATTGTCACACATTTGCCACAATGGGTGTGTTCGTTTCATTTGATGTTGCTCTACCCTTGTAACAAACAATTATTCCACCTCCTTTTTTATAAGCTCTTGAATTTTCTTTTTCTTTCGGGATGAATATAATTTCATTGTTAATGCTGGCAACATGCGCAATAATGAGTTCCCCGTCCGGCGACAACCGTTTTTTGAATCGGGTTGCCGCAGCGCTTGCACGGTTCTCCTTTGCGTCCGTACACGAATAACTGCAGTTGAAACATCCCGATTTCTCCTTGTGTGTTGACGTATGACCTTACCGTGCTTCCTCCTTTTTCGACCGCTTCTTGCAATGTTGCCACCATTTCCCGATGTAAACGCGCCGCTTCCTCATCCGTTAATGACGACGCGGCGCGTTCCGGATGGATTCCGGCGCGGAACAGCGCTTCATCGACATAAATGTTGCCAAATCCAACGACAACCGTTTGATCAAGAAGCGTGGCTTTAATCGTGCGGTTCGTTTTTCGCAGCTGCTCTGCAAGAAAATTGGCGGTAAACGCTTCAGAAAACGGTTCTGGACCTAACTGTGACAAAGGAAGCTGGAAATCTTCTTCTCCTTTTGGATAAAGATGCATCGTGCCAAATTTCCTGACGTCACGATAGCGAAGTTCCGTGCCGTCCGTAAATCGAAAAATCACGTGCGTATGCGGCTCGATTGCCTCTTCCTTTTTCAAAACCGCATAGCGTCCTTCCATGCGCAAATGGGAAATAAGCACATGTTCATCCAAAATAAATTTTAAAAATTTTCCCCGTCGATGAATGTCACGAATCGTTTGTCCTTTTATCGTTTCCATAAATTCGCTAACATCTGCCGGATGTTTAATGATTTTCGGCCAAAACACTTGAACATCGGCGATCGTTTTGCCAGCGGCTAACGGAATAAGAGTGCGGCGAATCGTTTCGACTTCCGGCAGTTCTGGCATATAAAAATCCCCTTCCTTTACTTTGCATCATACCATGTTGGCCCAAAATGATAATCGACTTTCAGCGGCACACGCAGTTGCACCGCGTTTTCCATGACTTCCGGCACAATTTGTTGCAATCGTTCTATTTCCTCTTTCGGCGCTTCCAAAATGAGCTCGTCATGCACTTGCAGCAGCATGCGCGCTTTCATGTTTTCTTTTTTCAGCCGATTCGATAAATCGATCATCGCTTTTTTAATAATGTCGGCGGCGCTCCCTTGAATCGGCGTATTCATCGCCGTTCGTTCCGCAAAGCTGCGCAAATTGAAGTTTCGGCTTGTAATGTCCGGCAAATAGCGGCGGCGGTGCAAAAGCGTAGTCACATAGCCTTTTTGTTTCGCCTCTTGGACGATATCGTTCATATATTGCTTTACCCCTGGAAAAATTTCAAAATATCGCTTAATAAATTCAGCTGCCTCTTTTCTTGTAATGTTTAAGTTTTGCGATAATCCGTAATCGCTAATGCCGTAAACGATGCCGAAGTTTACCGCTTTCGCCTGCCGGCGCATATTCGGCGTCACTTCATCTTCGTTCACATGAAAAATATCCATCGCTGTTTTCGTATGAATATCCAAATCGTGGCGAAACGCGGCAATCAAATTTTCATCATTGGCGATATGGGCAAGCACGCGCAGTTCGATTTGCGAATAGTCAGCGGAAAAAATGACCCAATCTGGCTCTGACGGAACGAACGCCTGGCGGATTTTTCTCCCTTCTTCCAAACGAATCGGGATGTTTTGCAAATTTGGCTCCGTAGAGCTTAACCGTCCTGTCTGGGTAAGCGCCTGGTTAAAAATCGTGTGCACTTTGTTCGTGTCGCGGTGCACGACTTTTAATAGCCCTTCAATATACGTTGATTGCAGTTTTCCTAATTGGCGGTAATGCAAAATTTTCTCGACAATTTCGTGTTGCGGCGCAAGTTTTTCCAGCACTTCCGCCGATGTTGAATAGCCTGTTTTCGTTTTTTTCAATACAGGCAGTTGCAGCTTTTCAAATAAAATGACGCCTAACTGTTTCGGCGAATTGATGTTGAACTCTTGGCCAGCTAAGCGGTAAATTTCTTGTTCTACTTCTTTTAGCTGTTCTGTCAATTCTTCGCCCATTTCTTTTAGCCGCTTGACATCGACTTTCACACCGGTAAACTCCATCTCCGCGAGAATGGCGGAAAGCGGCAGTTCCAAATCAGTGAATAAAGAATATTGTTCATTTTCCTGCAAGTCGTGAATAAAATCTTGTTCTAACGCGCGTATCGCCGCCGCTTTACGCACGAGATGTTCTGCCAAAACTTGTTCATCCGGTATTTTTTGTTTCGCGCCTTTTCCGTATACTGCTTCATCCGGCTGGACGCCTGTATATTGCTTCGTTTTCGCGATCGAAGCGACGTCTTCCGTCGATTGCGATGGATTTAACAAATACGAAGCGATTAATAAATCAAACTGGATGCCGCGCAGCTGCACTCCTTGCCATTTTAAAGAAACGATCGCACGCTTGCCGTCAAAAACGCTTTTTTTCTTTGATTCATCTTCCAGCCACGCCGTAAATAAAGAAGACGACAGCGCCGTATCTGTCCGAATAAAAAAGTTTCCATGCTCATTGGCGATCGCAAAGCCTAAAATCGGCGCTTTATGATAGTTGGATTCCAACACTTCGACAACAAGGGCCGCCTCGTCGGACAAAATCGCTTCCGTCACCTCGTCGACGATCGTATAACCAATTTTCGGCAATACAACCCCCGCTTTTTCTTCTTCTCGTGGCGCCATTTTGTCAAGAAGCGAGTTAAAACCAAGCTCCTTAAATAGAGCAATCACTTTGTCCGCATCATATCCGCGATATTCGATATCTTCTAACGAAAGATCAATCGGAGCGTCGCGCAAAATGGTCGCCAGCTGCTTGCTCATAATGGCAAGGTCGCGGTATTTCGCCAAATTTTCTTTCAGTTTATTTCCGCTTATTTGCTCGAGCGAATCCAATATGTTTTCAATCGTGCCAAACTCTTTTAACAATTTTAATGCCGTTTTTTCGCCAATTCCAGGCACGCCCGGAATATTATCCGATTTGTCTCCCATTAGCCCTTTTAAATCGATAATTTGTTTTGGCGTCAATCCGTATTTCTCCCGCACCGTCTCCGGAGTATATGATTCGACATCGGTAATGCCCTTTTTCGTAATGTCTACGGTTACATGATCAGAGGCAAGCTGCGTTAAATCGCGGTCTCCGGAAATCACTTTTACTTCAAAGCCTGCGTTCTCTGCTTTTGTGCACAGCGTGCCGATAATATCGTCCGCTTCATAATTTTCCAACTCGTAAAAACGAATCTGGTACGCATTTAGCAATTCGCGCAACAGCGGAAACTGCTCGGATAATTCTGGAGGCGTCTTTTGCCGTCCGCCTTTATATTCTTCAAACGTCTTATGGCGAAATGTCGTTTTTCCAGCATCAAAAGCGACGAGCATATGCGTCGGCTTTTCTTCTTCTAAAATTTTCATGAGCATCATCGTAAATCCATACACCGCATTCGTATGAATCCCTTTATCGCTATGTAAAAGCGGCAGCGCAAAAAAAGCGCGGTATGCGACGCTGTTCCCATCAATGAGTACAAGTTTCTTTTTCAACACATTCCCTCCTCTAACACTGTTGCTCTTATTGTAACATGATTTGCTGCACAAATAAAAAAGGACGAGAACGTTTTTTCGTCCTCGCTTTCTTTCTACTCATCAGGCCGCATTCGTTTTGGAAAATGGACTGTAAATGTAGTTCCTTTTCCGACAGCGCTTTTTACGGTAATATGGCCGTGGTGCGCTTCCACCAAATGTTTGACAATGGCCAACCCTAAGCCAGTCCCGCCGGAATGGCGGCTTCTTGCTTTATCGACGCGGTAAAACCGCTCAAAAATGCGGGGAATCTCGGCTTCCTCAATGCCGATCCCTGTATCTTTGACATGAACGAGAGTTTCTTCGTCTTTTTCTTCCGCAATGACTTCGACTTTTCCGCCTTTTGGTGTATACGTTAAGGCGTTTGTGATCAAATTGATGAAAATTTGCTTGATGCGGTTCGCATCTCCTTCCATATAGATCGATTTTGCCACATGCAAACGAAAATCGATCCCTTTTTCTTCCGCTTTGCGTTGGAACATAACGGCAATTTCGTTAAGAAGATGAGTTAGATCAATCGTTTCCAAATGAAGTTGAAACCCTTGTTGTTCAATTTTCGATAAATCAAGCAAATCTTGCACTAATGTCTGCAATCGTTCGCTTTCTTTCCAAATAATCGACAGAAAATGTTCCAGCGTCTGTTCATCTTTCATTGCACCATCAAGTAGCGTTTCAGCAAATCCTTTAATCGATGTAATCGGCGTTTTTAATTCATGCGAGACGTTCGCAACAAAATCTTTGCGCATTTGTTCTAGTTTCTTCAGCTCGGTAATATCATGAAAAACAAGAACGATTCCTTTCCATTCATCGTTCGTTCCAATAATCGGAGCTCCGTATACTTCAAAATGCTTCCGCTCGATCCCTATCGTCAGCAACATTTGTTTGCGAACTTTTGTTTCTTTCATAAAAATTTCATCGACGAGCTGAACGATTTCTTTATGGGCAAACGCTTCTGTATACGGCCTGTATAAATAATCGGCCGGGCGAATATGGAAAATTTCTTTAAAAGCGCGATTAATCAAGTTAATATAACCGCGGCTGTCGATGAGAATGAGCCCGCTTCCAACGTTTTCAATCAGCGTATGTAAACGGTCTGTCTGCATTTCCTGCGCCTTGCTAATCTCTTGTAAATTGCGGGCGAGCCGATTAATAGAATGAACGAGCATCCCCGTTTCATTATCTTTCGTATTCGGAACTCTCGCTTTATAGTTTCCTTTTGCCAATTCAAACGCCACTTTCGTCGCCGCTTCAATCGGTTTCATATATTGATCGGCAATTTTTAGCCCTAACAAAATAATGACAATGAGCGCCGTGCCTAAGCTGCTAATCAATACCCCCCAAATTTGCTGGGTCACTTTTTTTAACGAATTGGTTGGGGAACTTAAAACGACATACCCCGCGTTTTGACCGTCTTTGGAAAAGGAAACGATATAATAATATACGTCGTCTGCTTTTTCAATGATGGAAAATTGATTTAATCGGTTTTTATGCAAAATATCGCGAATAATCCGTTCATGATCTTCATCGCTAATATGGGCAACATGTCCCGTATCAAACAGCGTTTTTTCATTGCTATCCAATACGGTAATGCGCGACGACAACGCTTCGCTCATTTCCTGCAAATCTGGTCGAATGTGATCGAGAGATTCGTTTTTTAATAAAATAGCCACGGTTTTCGCTTCTTTTTCCATTCGTTTATTCATTGTTTCCACGTAAAAGTCTTTAAATAATTGCCCAAGCAATACGCCGAGGCAAATTAAAACAGTGACAATTAACGTCACAAGTCCAAATAATAGCCGCGACCGGAAGCTAGTCATTCCGCTTCGGCTCCTCTAGCTTATATCCAAGTCCTCGTATCGCTTTAATATACAAAGGTTTTTTCGTATCTTGCTCAATTTTTTCACGCAAATGGCTGATGTGAACGTCGACAATGCGGGTATCTCCAGCAAAATCGTAATTCCATACCGCGCTTAACAACTGATCTCTCGTTAACACTCGGCCTTTATGTTTCGCTAGATAAAGAAGCAGTTCAAATTCTTTTGGCGTCAGCTCAAGCCGCTCGCCGCCAAAATACGCTTCATATTGATCAGGGAAAATTTTTAAATCGCCGATGACAATTTGATCTATTGTTTCCGTCTCTCCGTTAGAAAACTGAGTGCGCCGCAAAATAGCTTTTACCCGCGCTACTACTTCGCGAGGGCTAAACGGCTTCGTCATATAATCATCAGCACCGAGTTCAAGTCCAAGCACTTTATCGAATTCATCATCTTTCGCCGTCAACATTAAAATCG
This sequence comes from Parageobacillus thermantarcticus, assembly GCF_900111865.1. Classification (GTDB taxonomy): domain Bacteria; phylum Bacillota; class Bacilli; order Bacillales; family Anoxybacillaceae; genus Parageobacillus; species Parageobacillus thermantarcticus. The sequence continues at coordinate 276,275 of NZ_FOJS01000001.1, forward strand.
GTGTCATTACTTTCTGCTGGCGCAATTGTTTGCATACTTCCACACCATCGAGCTTTGGCAGCATCAAATCAAGAATAATAAACGCCGGCTGTTCGGTCGACACCTTTTCTATCGCTTCCTCTCCGTCGTTTGCTGTTACCACCGTAAATCCTGCTTGTTCCAAATTGTATGTTAAAAGCGTGACAATCGATTGCTCATCATCAACGACTAATACTTTTTTGCTCATATGCGCCTCCGCCATTCATAAAATTTTATCCGTTTTTATCATACCACAAACATACAAAAAAACGCCTCACAAATAGGGCGTTTTTTCATTTAAAAATTTTTTAATGCACGTCTATCTAGCGATGACGGCGCATATGGCAGACAAACAATTTTAACGTTCATCACCAGCTTTTCTCCGGCCATGGATTTCCGATATATTTCTCCCCAGTTTGCGCTTTTTTAATACCTTAAACACCTCTTTAAGAAAGCGGTTTCAATTATGGATGTAGCAAAAATTCGGGAGTCATCCCGAATTTTTGCCTTTGCCCATCTATTATTCTAATACTTTCATTACGTTTTTGACAGATTCGACCGATTTTGCAAGCGCTGCTTTTTCTTCTTCAGTAAGTTCTAGTTCGATGACTTTTTCAATGCCGTTTCCACCTAAAATCGTCGGCACACCTAAATAAATGCCTTCATAGCCGTATTCGCCCTCAAGATAAGCGATCGCTGGAAGAATGCGGCGTTGGTCTTTAATAATTGCTTCCACCATTTCCGCAAGCGAAGCAGCAGGAGCGTAATAAGCGCTTCCGTTGCCTAGCAAGTTCACAATTTCGCCGCCGCCTTTGCGAGTGCGCTCGACAATCGCGTCTAGACGGTCTTTCGGAATTAATTTTTCAAGCGGAATGCCGCCAGCGTAAGAGTAACGGACGAGCGGCACCATGTCATCACCGTGGCCGCCTAAAACGAAACCGGTAACATCTTTCACGGAAATATTCAATTCTTGCGCAACAAACGTGCGGAAACGAGCTGTGTCTAATACGCCGGATTGACCGATGACACGGTTTTTCGGGAATCCAGATTCTTTAAATACCGTATATGTCATCGCATCGACAGGATTTGTCAACACGATAATATAGCAGTTTGGCGAATATTTGACGACTTCTTTTGTCACTTGTTTCATAATTTTTTGGTTGGTTGTGACAAGATCGTCGCGGCTCATGCCAGGTTTGCGCGCAATCCCCGCTGTGATAATGACAATATCGGAATCGGCGGTATCGGCATAATCGGAAGTGCCGATAATGTTCGCGTCAAAGCCGAGCACCGGGCTTGATTCCAGCATGTCCAACGCTTTTCCTTTTGTCGGGTTTTCTTGTTGCGGAATGTCAACAAGAACGATATCTCCCAATTCTTTTTGCGCCAAAATAAACGCGGTTGTCGCGCCTGTAAATCCCGCACCAATTACCGAAATTTTTTTGCGCTTCATTGTTATTCTCCCATCCCCTTCTCGTTTTATTCCATATTGCGGATGATTGCGTCAGCGAATTCCGAGCATTTCACTTCCGTAGCGCCTTCCATCAGACGAGCAAAATCGTATGTGACGATTTTTGCAGCAATCGTTTTTTCCAATGCATCGACAATAAGTTTTGCCGCCTCGTTCCAGCCGAGATGTTCAAACATCATCACACCGGACAAAATGACAGATGATGGGTTTACTTTGTCCAAGCCAGCATATTTCGGAGCCGTTCCATGAGTAGCTTCAAAGATCGCATGTCCTGTTTCGTAGTTAATGTTCGCTCCCGGTGCGATACCAATGCCACCGACTTGCGCTGCTAACGCGTCAGAAATGTAATCGCCGTTTAAGTTCATCGTCGCCACAACATCGAACTCACGCGGACGTGTTAAAATTTGTTGTAAGAAAATATCGGCAATAACGTCTTTGATAATAATTTTTCCGGATTCTTCTGCTTCTGCCAGCGCCTTATTCGCCGCTTCTTTTCCTTCTGCTTCAACAATGCGGTCATATTGTGCCCATGTAAACACTTTATCGCCAAATTCTTCCTCGGCCAACTCATAACCCCAATTTTTAAATGCACCTTCGGTAAATTTCATAATATTTCCTTTATGAACAAGCGTAACCGATTTCCGGCCATGTTCGATCGCATAGTTGATTGCGGCGCGCACTAGCCGTTTCGATCCTTGTTCAGAAATTGGTTTAATGCCGATACCGGACGTTTCTGGGAAGCGGATTTTGCGAACACCCATTTCATTTTGCAAGAAATCGATCACTTTTTTCACTTCCGGCGTTCCTTTTGCGTACTCGATTCCCGCATAAATATCTTCCGTATTTTCGCGGAAAATGACCATGTCCGTATCTTCAGGGCGTTTTACCGGAGAAGGAACGCCTTTAAAATAGCGGACAGGGCGCAAACAAACGAATAAATCCAATTCTTGGCGAAGCGCTACGTTCAATGAACGAATGCCACCGCCGACCGGAGTCGTTAACGGACCTTTAATCGCGATTATGTATTCACGGATAACATCAAGCGTTTCTTGTGGAAGCCACTCGCCGGTTTGTTTGTACGCTTTTTCACCCGCGAGAACTTCTTTCCAAACGATTTTCTTTTCCCCTTTATACGCCTTTTCTACCGCGGCTTCTAACACGCGGGATGCCGCTGCCCAAATGTCCGGTCCTGTCCCGTCCCCTTCAATAAACGGAATAATCGGATTGTTTGGTACATTTAACACACCATTCGTTACTGTAATTTTTTCCCCTTGCGTCACCATAACAACCTCCAATATATTTTTTGTTGAAAGGTGAGAATAAAACTATCTTCTCACCTTTATATAAACTAATTAACCGCGTTGTTCAATCGGAACATATGTCCGCATCGATGGACCTGTATATTCTGCGCGCGGACGGATGAGGCGATTGTTATCGTATTGTTCTAAAATATGCGCAAGCCATCCGGACATCCGGCTTACTGCAAAAATCGGCGTAAACAAGTCATGGTCAATGCCTAAACAGTGATAAACAGATGCCGAATAAAAGTCAACGTTTGGCGGCAACGATTTTTCGGAAGTGACAATTTCTTCAATTTTCACCGACATTTCATACCAATGCGGTTCGCCAACAAGTTTCGTTAATTTTTCTGACATTTTTTTTAAATGTTTTGCACGCGGATCGCCTTTGCGGTAAACGCGATGGCCAAATCCCATAATTTTTTCTTTGTTTTCTAACTTTTTGCGGATATACGGTTCAACGTTATCAATTGTTCCAATTTCTTTCAACATTTTCATTACCGCCTCGTTCGCGCCGCCGTGAAGCGGTCCTTTCAGCGCTCCAATCGCCGCTGTTATGCCGGAGTAAACATCCGACAATGTCGCTACACAAACGCGCGCGGTAAATGTCGACGCGTTCAACTCATGGTCTGCATGTAAAACGAGCGCTTTGTTGAACGCTTCCACCGCCGTTTCATTCGGCTCTTCGCCTGTTAACATGTAAAGGAAATTCGCTGCGAATCCTAAATCTTTTCTTGGTTCGACAGGCTCCAATCCCTTTCGCACGCGGGCAAAAGCGGTAACGACCGTAGGAATTTTCGCTTGCAAGCGAATCGCTTTACGATAGTTTGCTTCTTTCGTCATGACATCCGCTTCTTCATCGTAAAGCCCTAACATGGAAATCGCTGTCCGCAACGCTGCCATCGGATGGACTTTATCGATTGGATACATTTTAAAATGCTCGATAACTTCCTTTGGAATTGTCGCATTTTCCGCCAATTGTTGCTTTAATTCTTCCAACTGCTGTTTCGTCGGAAGCTCACGGTGCCAAAGCAAATACACAACTTCTTCGAACGTAGCGTTTTCTGCTAAATCATCGATGTTATAGCCTACGTACGTCAGCGTATCATCAATAATAGAACTGATGCTTGAGGTGGTTGCGACAACCCCTTCTAGACCGCGTGTTACTGTCATCATGATCTCTCCTTTTCTGTAAAATTCCCCTTCTCCCATTGCCTTGGTAAGATATGAGAGCGAGCGCTTGCTCGAAATGAAAATAAAAGAAACATAAGCAAAAAGGTAGAAAGTGCTTACATTTTATTATATATCGCCGCCTCTTACCAGAATAGAAGGCGACAAAGGAATAGCGGTAAAGCGCCCATGTCTATATTATAAACAATTATCTGACTTTTGTGAATCAAAAACCACTTATTCTTTGTATGACACAAAAATAACTTAACAATAGAACATCTAAAAATATTCTACCATTTTCATAACCATATAAGCAATTCCCGCGCCGATGAGCGGCCCGACGGCAACGCCGTGAAAAAGCGACACGGCAATAATTGTTCCAAATACGAGAGCGGCCGTCATATGCGGATCTGTCGACAATAACGTGACCCCGCCTTTGGCGACTAACGCAACAAAAATTCCTGATAACAGCGCAATCCACGCTGAAAAAGACCGCAATGAAGCTGCCAATTCCTTAAATCCAATCTCTCCTGTAGCAATCGGCGCCAATACGGCAATCGTAATAATCGTAACCCCCCAATGAATTCCCTTTTCATGGATAGTAGGAAGCCACTTTTCTTCCAATCCGATCATTTTAATCATCAATAAAACAGCAACCGCAATCATTAATGATTGATTTTTGGCAATCAGTCCAATAATAAATAAAATAAGCAAAAACAATACCGGCCCATTCACGTGGTTTCTCTTCCTTTCTTCAAATTAAAATTAATGTGTTAAGCTTGAAACTTTTCACTTTGCGCATACGTAATGAAACCTGTAATATATAACTATGGAAAAATTATGGGGGTGAAACATTGTCCCGTCATCACTTATATAGCTTTTTTCGCTTTTTGTTAGTGATCGCTATCGTCGTTTTCGGCGCAACTGCTCTTTATTATGTATCAACGGTTACATACCCATTTATTATCGCATTTTTTATCGCATTCCTTATCAATCCGCTAGTTGATTTTCTTGAAACAAAAGCAAAAATGCCAAGATGGTTGGCGGTGATCATAACATTAATTATATTGTTCGCGCTCGTAGCTGGTCTAGTTACTTTGCTGATCGCCGAAATTGTTTCCGGAACACAATATTTGGCAAATGTCGTGCCGGAAAATTTCCAAAAATTAGTTACGTATATGGAAACATTTTTTGCTCAGCAAATTATCCCGTTTTATCATGATTTGGCTGTCCTATTTAAAAACCTAGATGCCAGTCAGCAAGATACCATTATGAACAATATCCAAGCGGTAGGTACGCAAGTAGCAACGACGGTCGGGCAATTTATCCAGCGCGTGCTGCAAAATATTCCTCAGCTGCTCGCTTGGCTACCGAATGCGGCTACCGTCTTTATTTTTTCGCTGTTGGCGACATTTTTCATTAGCAAAGACTGGTATCGCCTTACCGGAATGGTGCAAAAAATTTTGCCGGCAAAAGCGCACAAAAGCGGAAAAACGGTATTTCTTGACTTAAAGAAAGCGTTGTTCGGCTTTATTAAAGCGCAAGCCACACTTATTTCCATCACAACAGTCATTGTGTTGATCGGATTGCTAATTCTTGGCGTCGATTACGCCATTACCATTGCGCTTATTATTGGCCTTGTCGATATTTTGCCATACTTAGGAACAGGAATCGTTTTTGTTCCTTGGATTATTTACGCGGCGGCAAGCGGCGATGTACCGTTTGCCATCGGGTTAGGCGTGCTTTATATTATCGTGCTCGTTCAGCGGCAAATTATGGAGCCAAAAGTGTTATCATCATCGATCGGACTAGATCCGCTTGCTACGTTGGTGGCGTTATTCGTCGGATTTAAATTAATCGGTTTTCTCGGATTAATCGTTGGGCCCGTTACGCTTGTCATCATCCGCACGCTACACAGCGCCAACGTATTTCGCGATATTTGGAATTTTATTATCGGAAAGCCGGCATCATAAAATGGCAAAGAGCCTTTCAGTGCATGGAAAGGCTCTTTTTTTCATCTATAAAAGAAAAATGTTTTCGTTTCAAAAAACGACTTCAGCCAACGCGCGACATACGGCTTCACAAAAGACCGGGTAGCAGGAAGAAGAAGAAAAACGCCGACCGCATCTGTCAAAAAACCCGGCGTTAATAAAAGCACACCGCCGATAAACACACAAATTCCGTCAAGTATCGCTCCGCTTGGAAGGCGTCCATCAAAAAGCTCCCGTTTTGCTTCTTCCATAACAGCCAGCCCCTGCCGCTTCGCAAGCCACACTCCCATCATCCCAGTAAGCACGATAAGCGCGACCGTCGACCATACACCGATCAGTTTACCGGAGAGAATAAACAACGCGATTTCCAAGGCGGGGATAACGATCAACATTCCAATAAGCCATTTCATCTTTTTTCTTCCTTTCGGAAAAAGAATAAAAACAGAGAGTTTCTCTCTGTTTTTATTATACCTTATAACACGCTTGCGTGCCCTTGATAAACGGCGCCAAATCCGGCATCGACCGTAATCTCCTGCCCGTCTTTTAAAATCGACGTCGCGTTTTCTACACCGACAATAACAGGAATGCCGAGGCTTAACCCAACGACTGCGGCGTGGCTCGTTAATCCGCCTTCCTCGGTAATAATCGCCGCCGCTTTTTCTAACGCTTCCATCATGTCAGCATCTGTGTTGCACGTCACTAAAATGCCGCCTTCCACCATTTTGCTGATAGCCTCTTGTGCCGTTTTCGCAATAATCGCCTTTCCGAACGCCGACTTACGACCAATTCCTTGCCCTTTCGCGATAATGTCTCCAATCACATGGACTTTCATCAAGTTCGTCGACCCCGTTTCTCCAACTGGAACTCCAGCGGTAATGACAACTAAATCGCCATGTTTTACTACTCCTGATTTTATCGCTGCTTCCACGGCAATATCAAGCATTTCATCGGTCGTGTTCACTTGTGGTGCAACTTGCGAGTATACTCCCCATATGAGCGCCAATTTGCGTGATACAGATTCGCTGGAAGTAACGGCTACAATCGGTGCTTTTGGACGATATTTTGACACCATGCCTGCCGTTTTTCCGCTCACCGTCGGCGTTACAATCGCAGCCACGTCTAAATTTAACGCCGTATGCGCAACAGACTGGCCGATGGCATCAGTAATCGTCGTCGCGCTTTCTTTTGTCCGTTGTGCTAATATTTCCCGATATTGCAGCGCTTGTTCCGTACGCAAAGCAATTTGGTGCATTGTTTTTACCGCTTCGACCGGATAGCTTCCTGCCGCTGTTTCTCCTGATAACATCACCGCATCTGTTCCATCAAAAATCGCATTCGCGACATCGCTTGCCTCCGCCCGCGTCGGTCTTGGGTTGCGCTGCATCGAATCTAGCATTTGTGTAGCCGTAATAACCGGTTTGCCAAGCATATTGCATTTTTTAATTAGCGCTTTTTGGATAAGCGGCACTTCTTCAGCTGGAATTTCCACACCAAGATCGCCGCGCGCCACCATAAGCCCATCAGCGACTTCTAAAATTTCATCAATATTATCGACACCTTCTTGATTTTCGATTTTTGCAATGATTTGAATATGAAGCGCGTCGTTTGCTTCAAGCAGTTCGCGGATTTCCAACACGTCGGAAGCGCGCCGCACAAATGAAGCGGCGATAAAATCAATACCTTGCTCGATGCCAAACAAAATATCTTGGCGATCTTTGTCCGTAATGCCTGGCAAATTGACACGAACACCAGGCACGTTGACTCCTTTTTTATTTTTCAATACGCCGCCATTCAATACTTTCGTTACGATTTCGCGCGCTTGTCGATCAACCGAAACTACTTCTAATCCGATTAAACCGTCGTCGAGAAGAATTTTTGCTCCAGGAGTAACATCATCAACTAGCTTTTCATATGTAACGGAAATTCTTTTCGGCGTTCCAAGCACTTCTTTCATCGAAATGATAAGCTGTTCTCCTTCTTTTAGCTCAATCGCTCCATTTTCCATATTATGCGTACGAATTTCCGGACCTTTCGTATCTAAAAGAATAGCTACCGTTTTCCCTGTCCGTTTTACCGCTTCGCGAATGTTTTGAATACGCCGCCCATGTTCCGCATAATCGCCATGGGAAAAATTTAAGCGCGCTACGTTCATTCCAGCATGGATCAATTCCACAAGCTTGTCTACACTTTCGCTAGCAGGGCCAATCGTACAGACGATTTTCGTTTTCCGCATCATCATTTTTTCTTCCTTTCCATCGGAAATATACTAAATGGATAGCTCTTTCGACAACAAATACATTTTTTGATCAACCGTATGTTTTTTCGCCAACGCTTCCGTAATATCATGGTCGACAAGCTGATTGTTTTGGATGCCGACGCAACGCCCGCCTTTGCCTTCTAACAATAGTTCTACTGCCCGAGCGCCTAAACGGCTGGCGAGCACGCGGTCAAATGCGGTTGGAGAACCGCCGCGCTGCACATGCCCTAGCACCGTCACGCGCGTCTCAAACCCTGTCGCTTCTTGAATTTTCTTTCCAAATTCGACCCCGCTTCCGACACCTTCGGCAACGATAATAATGCTATGTTTTTTGCCGCGTTCATGTCCGCGTTTTAACCGAGCAATAATATCATCCATATCGTAATCGGCTTCTGGAATTAAAATCGTTTCCGCTCCTCCGGCAAGCCCTGACCATAACGCGATATCCCCAGCATGACGTCCCATTACTTCAATTACATATGTCCGTTCATGCGATGTAGCGGTATCGCGAATTTTGTCGATCGCATCAATCACCGTGTTTAAAGCCGTGTCAAAACCAATCGTAAAATCCGTTCCAGGAATGTCGTTGTCGATCGTTCCCGGCACGCCGACACAAGGAAAACCGTGCTCTGTTAGCTTTTTCGCTCCTTGGTAAGAACCGTCTCCACCGATAACGACTAATCCTTCGATGCCGTGTTTTTTCAATTGTTCAATTCCTTTTAACTGCCCTTCTTCTGTCTTAAATTCCGGACAGCGCGCCGTATACAATATCGTTCCACCGCGATGGATAATGTCGCCGACATCTCCCACTTCCAACTTTTTTATTTTTCCAGCGATTAAACCAGCATATCCATGGTACACTCCAAATACTTCTATTCCATGGTAAATCGCCTTGCGGACGACGGCACGGATCGCCGCATTCATACCTGGTGAATCTCCGCCACTTGTTAATACACCTATACGTTTCATGTTGCCACCTCAATTCGTTAATTCGTTCATTGTTTCACAAAACATCAAAAACGTCCGACCTCATACGTTAAAATCCATTAACATTCTATAAAATAACACGAAGCATAGAAGAACACAATAGACAGCGGTTAAATTATTTATGAAAAAATGGTTAACAATATAGCAAAGCTGTCTCCAGCATGAGACAGCCTCGCTTTTATTTTACCCGAAGATTGTCGTGAAGAAACGTAAATTGCCCAATTTGTTTAAACTTTTCATATCGTTGTCGAACAAGCGCTTCGCCGTCTAGCTTTAGCAGTTGCGTTAGCGATCGTTTCAACACCTTATCGATTTCCGCCGCCTGTTGGTCGACATCTCGGTGGGCGCCGCCGCGAACCTCCGGAATGATCTCGTCAATAATGCCAAGCTCTTTTAAATCGTCTGCTGTAATTTTCATCGTTTCCGCCGCACGGCGGGCAAGCGACGCATCTTTCCACAAAATCGCCGCGGCTCCTTCAGGAGAAATAACAGAATAAGTCGAGTTTTCCAGCATATGAATATGGTTTCCGACACCAAGCGCAAGCGCGCCGCCACTTCCACCTTCCCCGATCACGATGCAAACGATCGGTACAGTCAGTCCAGCCATTTCAAACAAGTTTCTAGCAATCGCCTCGCTTTGCCCGCGCTCTTCCGCCGCTTTTCCCGGATACGCTCCTTTTGTGTCAATAAAGCAAATGATGGGGCGGTGAAATTTTTCAGCTTGTTTCATCAAACGCAGCGCCTTTCGATATCCTTCCGGATGCGGCATTCCAAAATTGCGCCGAATATTTTCTTTCGTATCTTTTCCACGCTGATGGCCAATGACCGTCACCGGCAAACCATCATATTTAGCGATTCCTCCGACAATCGCTTCATCATCTCCAAAACAGCGGTCTCCGTGGCATTCCAAAAAGTGAGTAAACAACCGCTCAATGTAATCAAGCGTTGTCGGACGGTTTGGATGACGCGCGATTTGCACGCGATCCCATGGAGTTAAATTCGCGTATATGTCGTTTTCCAACTTCGCAAGGCGCGCTTCCAATTTTTCAATTTCCGAAGAAAGATCTACGTCCGTAGTTTTCATAAATTCTTTTAACTCGCTAATTTTTTTGCGCAACTCGATAAGCGGTTTTTCAAATTCTAGTTCTGCCACCATCCGTGTTCCCCTCCCCGATGATGAATGTCGAGCACGGTCGTTAATGTATCTTTTAAATCATGGCGATGAATGACGGCATCAAGCTGCCCATGCTTCAATAAAAACTCCGCTGTTTGGAAATCTTCTGGAAGTTCCTCGCGCACCGTTTGCTCAATGACACGGCGGCCCGCAAAGCCGATGAGCGCTCCCGGTTCCGCAAAATTATAATCCCCTAATGAAGCAAAGCTTGCCGACACTCCGCCTGTCGTTGGATGTGTCATTACAGAGATAATCAGCCCACCCTCATCGCTAAACCGTTTAAGGGCGGCGCTCGTTTTTGCCATTTGCATTAAACTTAATACCCCTTCCTGCATGCGCGCTCCTCCAGAAGCGGTAAAAATAAGAAATGGCACATGGCGTTCTCCTGCTTTTTCAATCGCACGCGTAATTTTTTCCCCTACGACGGAGCCCATGCTTCCCATTCGAAACGCCGAATCCATGACAGCGATGACAAGCGGGTGTCCATTTAACGTTCCTTCGCCAGTAATGACCGCTTCGTTTAAGTTCGATTTCCGGCGATCTTCTTCCAGCTTTTCCATATATCCCGGAAACTGCAACGGATTGACTGATATCATGTCGGCATCATACTCATGAAAGCTTCCTTCGTCTAACAAACTATTAATCCGTTCGCGAGACGGCATCGTATGATGATAGCCGCAGCTCATGCAAACCCGTAAATTTTTGATCAGTTCCTTCGTGTACATAATTTTTTTACACTTTGGACATTTTGTCATAATCCCTTCTGGAACTTCATGCCTCATTTGTTCGGAAGGAATCGATGCATATTTTTTCTTTTTCGTAAACAAGTCTTTCCACATGAGGTGTTTCCTCCTTCGCATTGTCGCTCTACCACTACTACTGTATCGGAAATAAGTTGCACTTTTTGTAAAAAAGCGTCATCTTTCTTTCGACAATGGGTTTTGTGTTGCTGCTTCCCATAGTTTGATAACAGCAGCAACGTCCCGCTTCGCAAACGCTTTTAACATTTGTTCATAAAAATCGTCCGGAAATGAAACGATGCCATGGATCGTTTGAAAAAAGTCATGAAGCACGCGCCAAATCCGCTCAAGTAAATAGTTTTGCGCAGCCGCCGTCACCCATTTGCAAAAAAGTTCGTAATCGATCGTTTTTTGGCGGATCATTTTTTCAAGGTGAGCGAATTCTTGTTCTGTCCAACGCTGGCAGGCAAGCTGCAAACAAAGTCGCTCAATAAGCCATTTCGTTTCTGCTAAATCTTCTTTTGCACGTTCATCTTGCAAAATAAACATTCCAAGCAAATCAATCAGCCGATGATTCCCCACTTCTTTGATATACGTTCCTTCTCCGCGCCGCGTTTCAATTAAACCGAGGAATTCCAGCGCCCGCAACGCTTCTCTTACCGAAGAACGCCCAACTTTCAGCCGCTCTGATAGTTCTCGCTCGGAAGGAAGCTTATCGCCAGCGACAAGCCCGTCTTCTTTTATCATCTTCCGAATTTGTTCGAGCGTTTCTATATACACTTTCGCGTTTTTTACTTGCTATCCCTCCCTGAACGCTTTCCTTTTGCGTTTTTCGCGACATCATTACCGACACAAAAAGATGCATTTTTCCTCTGTTTTCCTTCACTGGTCTGACCACCTAATGTTTATACGATATAACAAAATTAAAAAATAGTAAAGAAACGTCATTTTACTACAATATGATCTTCGCCTAGCAACGCTTTCAACGCGGTGATACACTCATCCGTTAACTCCACATCATACTCTTCCGAAAGCTTCACCATCTTTTGTTCTTGTTCGTAATATAAAAACACAGGAGTGTTTCCGTGATGCTTTTGCAATAGCTCTTTTAACGCAAATAATGTTCCAGCGACGATCTGCTCCGGATCAATTTTTATGTAAAGCGCCGCGGCGAGCGCTGGAGCCAACACTTTGCGAATAACCAACTGCGGCTTTCCCGCACGAATATCTACTTTTCCTTCTAATAACTGCACTTCTCCTTTTTTTAAAGCGGAAGCATAACGGCGATATACATCCGGAAACGCAACCGCGTCCATTTCCCCGCTTTCATCGCTAATCGTAAAAAAGGACATTTCCTCTCCTTTTTTCGTCCTCGTCTTTCTCTCTTGCATAATATACGCTCCGACTTTCACAAGGCGGTCCGTTTTTTCTCTTATTACACTCATCACCGGCCGCGCTCCCGCCAAGCGAAACGTTTTCCGATGCACGGATGTTGGATGCGGAGAAACGTAAACACCGAGCAGCTCTTTTTCGTGCATTAGCTTTTCTTCCAGAGAAAAAGGAGGCGCTTCGACATATTTCGGCTTTAACGATATATCGGAAAATAACCCTTCTCCGACATATGGGCTGACAAGCTGGGCATGCTCTAAAGCGACATCCATGCTCGCCAACAGCGCCGCCCTTTCGACGCCAAATTCATCAAAGCAGCCGGACAAAATTAAGGATTCTATCGTTTTTCGGTTGACGCCTTTTCCAAATAAACGGACACAAAAGTCAAAGAAGTCGGCGAAAGGTCCTTTTTTCCGCTCTTGCACAATCGCTTTCACCGCCGCTGCCCCAACGTGTTTCACTGCAGCCAAGCTGTAGCGGATTTTTTCGTGTTCGACCGAAAAAGAATAGCGGCTTTGATTAATGGAAGGCGGCAGCAATTCGATCCGCTTTTGCCTTGCCTCATAAATATATAAAGCCACTTTTTCCTCATCGCCGATTGCGCTCGTTAACAGCGCCGCATAGAAATAAAGAGGATAATGGGCTTTTAAATAAGCAAGCTGGTAAGAAAGCATGCTATAAGCGACGGCATGGCTTCGGTTAAATCCGTAGTTGGCAAAGCGAACGATCATATCATACAAATCGTTGGCAAACGATTCGTCATAGCCTTTTTCCATACAGCCGCTTACAAACGCATTCCGCTGTTGATCCAAAATTTCCTTTTTCTTTTTCGCAATCGCCCGCCGCAACAAATCTGCTTTGCCTAGCGAAAAACCAGCGATGTTGGCGGCGATTTGCATAATTTGCTCTTGATAAATAAGGACGCCGTACGTCGGCGCTAAAATCGGCGCCAAATCTGGATGGAGATAAGAAGCTTGTTCTTCTCCGTGTTTTCTTCTTATATACGAAGGGATGTAATCGATCGGGCCCGGCCGGTACAGCGCGTTCACCGCGACGATATCCTCGAATTGCGACGGCTTTAGCTGCTTTAACACACGCTTCATTCCATCAGACTCTAACTGAAAAATTCCGTTTGTATCCCCCTCGCTTATTAATTCATATGTTTTGCGGTCATGAAGCGGAATCGCCCGTACATCGATCGTTTTGCCCGTTTGCTGCTGAATAAGGCGGCATATATGTTCAAGCAATGTTAACGTGCGCAATCCAAGAAAATCCATTTTTAATAGACCAAGCTGCTCCAACACATCCATCGGATATTGCGTTAAAAACAATTCACCATGCCCTTGTTGCAACGGAACGATTTGCGAAAGCGGCTCGCTGCTAATGATCACACCGGCCGCGTGCGTCGAGGTGTGGCGCGGAAGTCCCTCCACTTTCATTGCCGTGAAAACCCATCGTTTCATCAAAGCGGAAGACTGAACCGCCTGGCGAAAAGCAGGCGATTGATCATATGCTTCTTGAATCGTAATTCCGTGTTTGTTAGGAATATGCTTTAGGATGCTTTCCATCTCTTTCGCATCGATCTGCAACACTTTGCCAATGTCGCGGAGGGCCGCCTTGGCGCCAAACGTGCCGAACGTAATAATTTGCGCCACATATTGTTGCCCGTATTTATTGGCGACATATTGAATTACTTCTTCGCGGCGGTCATCGGGAAAATCAATATCGATATCCGGCATCGACACACGTTCCGGATTTAAAAACCGCTCGAATAAAAGGCCGTATTGAATCGGATCGACGTTTGTAATATAAAGCGTGTATGCGACAAGCGACCCTGCCGCTGATCCTCGCCCAGGCCCTGTGACAATCCCTTGTTTTCTGGCGAAATTCATAAAATCCCAAACGATCAAAAAATAGTCGCTAAAACCCATTTGCCGAATGACATTCAATTCATATTCTAGCCGTTCTATGTAGCGATCAGAAGGGGAAGGAACCCGTTCGCGCAACCCTTCTAGGCAAAGGCGGCGCAAATAATCGTCAGCGCTCTCCTTCGTTGGCACGGGATATTTCGGCAGCTTTAACGAGCCAAAATCAATATCAAAACGACATTGTTCAGCGATTTTCCAGCTGTTTTCCACCGCCGCAGGCAAATCGGAAAACCGCTCCTTCATTTCTTCTGGCGATGTTAAATACCGTTCCCCCGCTATCTCTATTTCTCTTCCCATCACAGTCCCATGTTTCACCGCCAATAAGCAGCGGTGCACAAACGCATCTTCCTTTTCGATATATTGAACATCATTTGTCGCTACAAGCGGGGTATTTGTTTCTTCTCCTAAGTCGATTAGCTTCTGTTCATACGGTTCTTTCCGCTTATTTTCCCCCCGCTGCACGGCAAGATAAAAGTCAACCTCAAAAATTTGCTTATACCGCTCTAATACTTGCTTTGCTTTTGTTATTTCGCCATGTGCGAGCAATGTTTCAATTTGTCCGCTATTTCCCGGAGTTAACGCAATTAATCCGCTGCGGTAATGCCATAGCCATTTTTCCGGAATTCCTTCGCTTGTTTTCGTTTGAATCGTACTGCTAATTTTCATTAAATGTCGGTAGCCTGTTTCATTTTTTGCTAATAACACGAGCGGATATGCCTCTTCCCCTTCGAGCACAACGTCCGTGATCATTCCAATAATCGGCTGAATGCCGTAATGTTTGCATTCCATGTAAAAGGGAATCGCGCCATACAATACGTTTTCATCCGTTAACGCTAACGCAGGAAATTGCAAATCTTTCGCCTTTTTCACTAAATCGCTAATTTTCGCCGAACTTTTTAACAAACTGTAGCAGCTGCGAACGTGAAGGTGAACAAACGACAACGCTCTCCCTCCTTTTCCTTCATTATAGTGGACAAAACTTTTTCGTTGCAAAACATACTCTTTTCTGTTCGTCCATATATATAGTAAAAGAAAGGGTGGGGCGAGGATGGAAGAAAAAATGGCATTTTTGCCTGCATTTATCCAAAGTTATTTTATCGCCGCCGGTGTGTTGCTAGGCGGTGCGATGATCGGGGCGCTTGGCGCGTTTTTAAGCGGGGAACAGCCGCTTACGGCAATGTATCGATTTGCTGGTGATTTGCGAATTTGGGCTGTTGTCGCCGCCATCGGAGGGACGTTTGATACGTTTTATATGGTGGAACGGGGCTTCTTTTTTGGGGAAACTCGCGATATTATTAAACAGTTTCTTCTCATTCTTTCTGCGATGGGAGGCGCACAGACAGGTGTTACCATCATTACTTGGCTGACGCAGGAGCACATTTCTTCATGAGAATCCCGCCTTATTATCGCTATCCAACATGGCAGCGTTTTTTCGCCGGGGCCGCGATCGGAGCGCTGATCAGCTGGTTTGTTTTTTTGCATTTATTCGGCGTTTTGCAAGAAAAACAAGTTCGCCAAATCATCGAACTTCAAGACAAAATTGCCGATTTGGAAAACGAAATCCGCATTTGGCAGGAAGACTACGTCGAACAGAATAAAATAAACAAAAAAAAATTGATGGTACAAGAAATTTCTGTCCACCTCGTCAACGCGGAGCAATATAAACTTGACTCTTATACGACATTTCGCATTGAAGAAAGCGTAAAGGAAGATATTTCTCACTTAAAAGCAAAAGATATCGAAACCGTTTATAACAGCCGGGAGTTGCTAAAGCGTGCTATTGAAAACAAAACATACACCATTAACGAGCAACCGTATAAGCTGGAAATTCATCATCTGTTTGTCTTTACTACCTTATCGATTGAACTAAAATTAAAGCCGCTGCCTTCCTCATAAAAGAGAAAATGTCCCGGATCTTGCCATACCGGGACATTCCTTCACTTTATTGAGAAAGACACGCTGCTTTCAAATCTTCGATGACGCGGTCCGCGTCCTCCCACGAATAAATCGAAGCTCCCGCAGCGAGCGGATGCCCGCCGCCGCGATATTTTTTCGCTACTTCATTCACAATCGGACCTTTGGAACGAAGGCGGACGCGAATTTCTTTTTCTTCCTCGATAAAAAATACCCATGCGACAATTCCTTCGATATTGCCAAGCAGGCTCACGAGCTGCGATGCTTCCGAAGGAGTGACGCCATATTGTTCCAGCAGCGATTTCGGCATTTTTACCGCCGCCACGCCTTCTTCGGATACCGTAAAGTTTTGCAGTACATATCCGCTTAAATGCGCCACGTTTAACTTCGTATTATATAATCCGTCGTATATCTCCGCTAATGAAAATCCGTATTGAATCAGTTCGCTCGCATAACGAAACGTTTTTTCGCTCGTTCTCGGAAAAAGAAAACGGCCCGTATCCCCGACAATGCCCGCGTAAATAAGGCGCGCTGCTGCTTTTGTCATCACAAGTCCTTCTTCTTTTCCCGCCAAATAAAACTCATAAATCATTTCGCTTGTGGAACTTGCGTTTGTATCGACCCATAAGATGTCTCCATACGGATCTTCGTTTGGATGATGGTCAATTTTAATTAATTTTTTGCCAAGGCGGTAGCGGTCGTCACAAATCCGTTCTTGGTTGGCGGTATCACAAACGATCACAAGCGCGTTGTCATACGTTCGATCATCGATCACATCCATTCGCCGCAAAAATTGCAACGACTCCTCGTCGTTTCCAACCGTATACACCGTTTTTTCCGGAAAAGATGCCTTCAAAATCTCCGCTAATCCTCCTTGAGAACCGTACGCGTCAGGATCTGGACGAATATGGCGATGAATGATAATCGTATCAAATTGCTGAATTGCTTTTAAAATTTCCAAACATTTCTCTTTCATCTTTCTTCCCCTTTTTTGCGACTGTATTTTCTTTCATTATACGCGAACAAGAAAGGTCATTGCTAGAATTCTTCCTCATTTCTATGTACAATAAGATAGAAAGAAATGATGGAGGGTTTTATTTATGCCAACACTTGTAATTTTCATTATATTTTCCTTTTCTTTTTACGTCTATTATAAAATCAAATATTTTCGCTCCCACCGGCCGATGGAACGGCGTTGGCTTTCTGCCAAATCGAGCATTGCGCTCGGGTTGTTTGTCTTTCTGTTTGGCCTCAACCAGTTTTTTCTTCATTCTTCTACTGTCACTTATATCGTTGGGACCGTTTTCTTGCTGGTTGGCGCCGGAAGCGCATGGGCAGGCTATCGCGCCTATAAATATTATTTACCTCTCGTTTTGGAAGAAGCGAAACAAACAGCAAAAAACGGGGCGTAAGTCGCGTCCCGTTTTTTATGCGACCGCTAGCGGTCGATTAATTGGCACATCATCAGCGCTTTTCCGACGACAACGCCTTCGTTATACACTTCGACATCAACTTTCCCAAATTTCCGACCCATTTCTAACAGCTTCGCTTTTACCTCGATCGTGCTGTCGATTTGCACAGGTTTAATAAAATAAATCGTAATGTTTTCGATCACCAAGTCGCCTCGTTTATATGCACGAAGCGCGCGTGTCGCCGCTTCCGTGACAATCGTCGTAAATACTCCGTATGATAGCGTTCCTAAATAATTTGTCATTTGCGGAGTAACCGTGCAGCGAAACATATCTTCTTTTCCATTGCCATCAGCTTCGCTAAAATGGCTTGTAATAATATCATCGATCGTCTCGCCGACTTGCGGTTGGCGTTGAATCATCTGGAGCGCTTTTAATACGTCTTGGCGGCTGATAATTCCTTGGAGGCGATTATGTTCGTCAACAACTGGCAAAAGCTCGATGCCTTCCCATACCATAATATGTGAAGCGGAGGCGACCGACGTTTTTCCTTTTACCGTAATCGGGTGTTTCGTCATCGCCTTTTCGATCGGCAGCTGGCGGTCAAAATCAAGCACATCTTTCGCGGTAACGATCCCTTGTACTTTCCACTGCTGATCCACAACTGGAAAACGGCTATGTCTCGTTTCGCGATTGAGTTCATACCATCGTTCAATCGGATCGGTAGCATATAAATATACCGTTTTTTCAAGCGGTATTAAAATATCTTCGACGAGAACGATTTCCTTTTTGATGAGCTGGTCGTAAATCGCTCGGTTAATCATCGTTGCCACTGTAAACGTATCGTAGCTTGTCGAAATAATCGGGAGCTGCAGTTCATCCGCCAATCTTTTCACATGTTCTTCCGTATCAAATCCCCCGGTAATTAATACGGCCGCTCCAGCTTTCAACGCACGTTCATGCGCTTTCGTACGGTTTCCGACAATCAACAAATCGCCCGCTCCCGTATAGCGCATCATCGCCTCTAGCTTCATCGCACCAATAACGAAGCGGTTCAGCGTTTTATGCAATCCTTCGCGCCCGCCTAGCACTTGCCCATCGACAATATTGACGACTTCGGCATACGTCAGCTTTTCGATATTTTCTTTTCGCTTCTTTTCAATGCGAATCGTACCAACACGTTCAATCGTGCTGACATACCCTTTATTTTCCGCGTCTTTAATGGCGCGATAAGCCGTCCCCTCGGTTACTCCCATTTCCTTTGCGATTTGCCTTACCGAAATTTTTTCGCCGACCGGTAAGCTATTAATGTATTGCAAAATTTGCTCATGCTTTGTCGCCAAATCTCTTCACCCTTTACATGATGTCCTATTTTCATTATACGGGCGAAACAAATCCAATTCAATGAAGCGACAGACACACTTGCTTTTAAAAAAAGCGCCTCATTCCGAGACGCTTTTTCATTATTATAATTCTATACTTTCACCTGGTTTTAATACACGTCCCACGCCATCAGGGAGCATCGCCACAAATTGTTGCGGATCTTGAGCAATCGCCGGGAACGTATTGTAATGAATCGGAACGACGATTTTCGCACGAAGCCACTCTGCCGCAAGCGCTGCATCTTCCGGTCCCATCGTGAAATTATCCCCGATTGGCAAAAACGCGACATCAATGTCGTTGCGTTCCCCGATCAGCTTCATATCGGAAAACAATCCGGTATCTCCAGCGTGATAAATCGTCTTTCCTTCCGCGGTGAATAAAATTCCTGCCGGCATTCCTGTATAAATGATTTGCTTGTCTTCCGTCACATAGCCTGAACCGTGAAACGCCTGCGTCAATTTGACTTTTCCAAAATCAAATTGATGCGCTCCGCCGATATGCATCGGATGGGCGTTCACTCCTTGCCACCCTAAATATGTAGCTAATTCAAAAGGAGCGACAACGAGCGCGTTGTTTTTCTTGGCGATCTGCACCGTATCGCCGACATGATCGGTATGGCCGTGTGTAAGCAAAATCGCATCCGCCTTCACATCTTCTACTTTTAAATCTGTCACACCATTGCCGGTAATAAACGGATCAATGAAAATCGTTTTTCCATTCGTTTCAATTTTCACAACAGAATGCCCATGATACGTTACTTTCACGATCATCCTCCCCTTTCGCCATTATTATATTCGCGACGGCTGAGGTGTTTCCCTGCCCGCGCACTCATAAACATTTACATTTTGCCATATTCCTGCTACTCTCAAAATATAGAAAGGAATGGTGTCACATGAACAAACGACTTCACTTATTTTCCGAGTGGCTTCAAGAACAACATATTTCATTTGCGCTTATTACGTCAAGTCCGAACGTTTTTTATTTAAGCGGATTTTATTGCGACCCGCATGAACGGCTTTTAGCGTTGCTCGTCTTCCCGCACGAAGAGCCTGCGCTAATTTGCCCGCAAATGGAAACGGCGCGCGCAAGGCAAGCTGGATGGTCATATGAAATCATCGATTATGGCGATACAGACAATCCGTGGCAGCTGCTGGAACGACATGTTCGCGCTAAAAACATAAAAATCGAGCGAATCGCTGTCGAAAAAAGCCATCTTTCTCTCGAACGATATGAACAGCTTCAAGCATATTTCCAAGCGCACGCGTGGCTAAATGCGGAAGAAAAGCTGCGGCAATTGCGAATGATCAAGGAAGAAAAAGAAATCGCCATATTGCGCCAAGCGGCGGAACTTGCCGACTACGCCGTCGAAATAGGCGTAAACGCAATCGCCGAAGGAAAAACGGAATTAGATATTATCGCGGCGATTGAATACGAAATGAAGAAAAAAGGCGTGCGTGAAATGTCGTTTGCCACGATGGTGTTAGTTGGAGAAAACACAGCAAACCCTCACGGCGTGCCAGGACTTACACCTATTCGTAAAGGCGACTTTGTTTTGTTTGATTTAGGTGTGATTGTAGATGGCTATTGTTCGGATATTACAAGAACCGTTATATTCAAAAGTGCGACAGAAGAACAAAAATGGATTTATGACACCGTTTTGCGCGCACAGCTGGCGGCGATTGATGCATGCAAACCAGGCGTGGAAATCGGCAGCGTCGACCGCGCCGCAAGATCGATCATCGAACAAGCCGGGTATGGCCCGTATTTCACGCATCGCGTCGGTCACGGCCTAGGCATTGAATTGCACGAATATCCGTCTATGAACGCGGCAAACGAGATGCCGCTAGAACTCGGCATGACGTTTACGATCGAGCCGGGCATTTACGTTCCTTCCGTCGGCGGCGTCCGCATTGAAGATGACGTGTTTATCACCGATAACGGTGCAGGAATTTTAACGAAATATCCGAAAGAACTTATGATCGTTTCATGAAACAAAAAAAGAGCAGTATTTCCAGTTTTACCAAAACCGCGCTCTTTTTTTGTAAAAAGAAGGTCAAGTTAATTTAAAAGCAATCGTCGCTCCTCGCACATGTTCAGCATATGCAACGCGGCAAATCCCTTGCCGCTTTTTCCTCATCAATGAGTTTTGCATGTGTCATTAGCAAATACACGCAAAAACACCTCACTTTGTGTAGTGAGGTGTTTTTTTGGAAATGCCTCATTGCCGGTAACGATGAATCACATTTACCCCACCTGTCACATCGATGATCGCGCCTGTAATCATATCGGAATCTTCCTCGCATAAAAAAGCGATAACGCGAGCGATATCTTCCCCTGTCCCTGAGCGTCCAATCGGAGTTGTAGCGTCTTTTATCGAACGCGAATAGGCAATCGTTGCCTCTTTCATCTCTCCGACGATATTGCCTGGGCAAACCATATTTGCGGTAATGCCATACTCCGCTTCTTCAAGCGCAATTGTTTTCGTTAACGATACTAAGCCGACCTTGGCGGCGCTGAACGCGGACCGATGCAGCCATCCAGGCGCTTCCGCCGCTCCTTGGAATCCGTATGTAATAATGCGGCCAAACCGTTGTTTTCTCATCACTGGAATCGTTTTTTTCAACAAATGAAATACAGCGCTTAAATTTCCCTCAATCATTTCGTACCATTCGTCTTCCGTGTAATCAACCAATTTTTTTCGTTCAAAAATGTACGGCCCCGCATTATTGATTAAAAAATCGATTCGTCCAAACCGATCGAGCGCCGCATCCACAAGAGCAAATAAATCTTCTTTTTTCGTGACGTCACCGCGAACAAATTGCAGCCGTTCCTCGAGATGGGCGTATTTTTTTTGCAGCGACCGCACCGCCGCTTCATCGCTTCGGTAATTGACGGTTACGGAATATCCTCTCTCCAGCAACAGTTCTGTTACTTTTCTCCCCAGCCCTTTCGCTCCGGCTGTGATGAGGGCATGTCGCACAATCACTCCTCCTCACCTTTAACAACTTTTTATCTTGTCTTTACTTTACTATAAATATATGTCTAAACGCATCCATCCTGTCTTAAAAAATCATGGCGAATCAACGCCATGAGGCACGAAACAACTTACTCGCCAACTTCGCGCTCTGGGTGATAACGAGGTTCATCGCGAGCAACAACACCGCTATCATACGCATCGATAATTTGCTCGCTAATCGCTTTTACTTCATCTTCATCATCATATAATCCTTTACTACTGTTTTTTTCCATTGTCTCTGCTCCTTTTTCATAAAAATATCATAATATACAGTAGTTTCTCATGCAGTTTATAAGGTATACTAATAATAGAGATAGTATTTTTATCCAAAGGGGGAGTGGAGAACAATGGCAATGACGTACAAAACGATCGTCGTTGCGGTAGATGGTTCGAAAGAAGCGGAGTGGGCATTCAAAAAAGCGATCGAAATCGCCAAACGCAATAATGCGAAGCTTATTCTTTCCCACGTCATTGATTTGCGGGGGTTTGCGGCCGTTGAGGTGTATGACCGCGCCGCTGTTGAACGTGCTGAAGAGTACGCAAAAGAACTGCTAAGCGGTTACCAACAACAAGCGGTTGCCGCTGGATTAAGCGACGTTGTCATTGACATTGAATTTGGTTCTCCAAAAGCGAAAATCGCTAAAGACATAGCGCCAAAATATAAAGCTGATTTAATCATCTGTGGCGCTACTGGATTAAACGCGGTCGAACGTCTCTTAATCGGAAGCGTCTCCGAACATATTACTCGTTACGCAAAATGCGACGTGCTTGTTGTCCGGACGGAAAAAGAGCTGAATGATGAATAAAGCAAAAAAACACTCCGTGGCGTAAACTACGGAGTGTTTATTATTTCTTTCGCTTTTTCCAGCGCTTTTCTGACTTCCGCAAATCCCGTACCGCCAGCGCTGTTGCGGCGGTTTACAGCCGTGTACGGCTTTAGCGCTTCATATATATCGTCTTCAAACAGCGGTGATGCCTCTTTATACACTTCGAGCGGCAAATCAGCTAAAAACACGCCTCTTTCAATGCAAGTCAGCACGAGTTTGCCAACAATCTCATGCGCTTCGCGGAACGGCACCCCTTTGTTCGCCAAGTAGTCGGCAAGTTCGGTGGCGTTCGAAAAATCTTGTTTTGTCGCTTTTTCCATCACATCGGCGTTTACTTTCATCGTTTTAATCATGCCAGCAAAGATTTTCAGCGATCCAGTGACCGTTTTCACCGTATCGAACATGCCTTCTTTATCTTCTTGCATATCTTTGTTGTACGCAAGCGGGGTTCCTTTCATCACGGTCAACAGCGCCAATAAATGGCCGTACACCCGCCCCGTTTTGCCGCGGATTAACTCCGCCATGTCCGGGTTTTTCTTTTGCGGCATAATGCTGCTT
This sequence comes from Parageobacillus thermantarcticus, assembly GCF_900111865.1. GTDB lineage: Bacteria > Bacillota > Bacilli > Bacillales > Anoxybacillaceae > Parageobacillus > Parageobacillus thermantarcticus. The sequence continues at coordinate 299,805 of NZ_FOJS01000001.1, forward strand.
CCGGTCGCAAACGCGTCATCGATTTCGATAAACTGAAACTCTTGGCTCGACCAAAGGATCAACTCTTCGCAAAAACGGGATAAGTGCATCATGAGCATAGCGCTGTTGCTTAAAAATTCGATGATAAAATCGCGGTCGCTCACCGCGTCGATGCTGTTTTCGTAAATGCCAGCAAAGCCAAGCAGCTCGGCAGTCAAATGCCGGTCGATCGGAAACGTCGTGCCGGCGAGCGCCCCTGCTCCGAGCGGCGATTTATTAATGCGCTTTAACGATTCGCGGAATCGCTCGCGGTCGCGCTCAAGCATCCAAAAATACGCGAGCAAATGATGGGCAAACGAAATCGGCTGCGCCCGCTGCAAATGCGTATACCCCGGCACAATCGTTTCCACGTGCTCTTCCGCTTTTTCGACAAGCACCTTTTGCAGCTCTTTAATCAATTCGATAATTTCGTTGACGCGTTTGCGCAAATATAAGTGCATATCGGTTGCCACTTGGTCGTTGCGGCTTCTTCCTGTATGCAGTTTTCCGCCGACCGGGCCAATTTCATCGATAAGCATTTTTTCAATGTTTAAATGAATATCCTCATAAGCGACGGAAAATTCAAGTTTCCCTTGTTTCGCTTTTTCTAGCAGCGCAAGCAGTCCGGCTTTGATTTTTTCGACATCCTCGCTTGGCAAAATTCCGCATTTGCCAAGCATTGTGACGTGAGCGATGCTGCCTTCAATATCTTCTTCGACTAACTCTTGATCGAATGGGATCGACGCGCCAAACTCGTCGACCCACTCTTCCGCCGTTTTCGTGAAACGTCCTCCCCAAAGCTTTTTCACACGGTCACCTTCTTTTGATTGTTGACGATGCTGTATACTTTCGTCGGCAATCCGTACAAGGAAATAAAGCCAACGGCCGCTTGATGGTCAAATTGGTCATCCGCCGTATATGTCGCAAGCTTTTCATCATACAAGGAGAATTCCGATTTGCGCCCTTCCACGATGGCATGGCCTTTGAACAGTTTTACGCGCACCACACCGGTTACGTTTTTTTGCGTTTCTTTTAAGAAAGCGACAAGGGCATCTTTGATCGGCGAGAACCATAAACCGTTGTAAATGACTTCCGTCAATTTTTGCTCGATGATCGGTTTAAAATGTGCGACTTCTCTTACAAGCGTCAAATCCTCCAATTCTTTATGCGCTTTAATTAACGTTATCGCTCCAGGGCATTCATATACTTCGCGCGATTTAATGCCTACCAAACGGTTTTCGACATGATCGATGCGTCCCACCCCATGTTTTCCGGCAATCGCGTTTAACTCCAAAATTAAATTGGCGAGCGAATACGGTTTGCCGTTTAATGTTTTCGGAACGCCTTGTTCAAAACCGATTTCGATGATTTCTGGGACGTCCGGCGCATTTTCCAACGATGCCGTTAATTCGTACGCTTCTTCTGGAGGAGCCGCCCAAGGGTCCTCTAAAATACCACACTCGTTGCTTCTTCCCCATAAGTTTTTGTCAATCGAAAACGGGCTATCGATGTCAACTGGAATTGGAATGCCATGCTTTTTCGCGTATTCGATTTCTTCTTCGCGCGACCAGCTCCATTCGCGCACTGGCGCTACGACTTCTAAGTTCGGATTCAACGCTTTAATCGACACTTCAAAGCGAACTTGGTCGTTTCCTTTTCCCGTGCACCCGTGCGCGACGGCAACCGCTCCTTCCAATTCGGCAATTTCGACGAGCTTTTTCGAGATGAGCGGGCGAGATAGCGCAGAAACGAGCGGATATTTTCCTTCATAAAGCGCATGCGCCTGCAATGCAATAAGCGCATATTCATTGGCAAACTCTTCCTTGACGTCAATGACGTAAGACTTAATCGCTCCGACTTTCAACGCTTTTTCTTTTATAAAATCAAGATCTTTTCCTTCGCCAAGATCTAGACAGCACGCGATGACATCATAGCCTCGCTCTTGCAGCCATTTAATTGCAACAGATGTATCTAAACCACCGGAATACGCCAACACAATTTTCGGATTAGTCATATCGTTTTCCCCTTCCCTTTCACATAAATATACTTATATATAAATAAATATTCATGAACTATATTATCACTTTATCAGCTTTTCTAATGTTTTTCAATAGTTATTCATAAAAAAGTATAAAAATACTGACATTGGCTCTTTCCACTCTTTTTTATACAATAGGGATATGGGGAAGTGAGGGAAATAGCATGGAACAATATTTTATTTATGACGAGCGGCTTGGTATTTTGCTGCCGAAACTCGAAAAAGACTGGGAAGACTATAGCGAAGCGGAACAACAAGCGATTTTGCTGCGCTGGGAAACCATTCGCGGAACGATTCCCGACCGCATTGCTGAACTGGAAAAGATCATTAGCAAAAAACAAGACGAGTTGAGCGAGGAAAGTGATTTTGCCCGCTCTTGCCAATTAAATTCGGAAATAGCGGAGCTCGCCTCAGTGATTAACGATTTATGGATTTGGTATCGCCTGAATCAAACAATATCGACGCGCGCGCATCAACAATAGGATTCTAGCACTGTCCTTCGCACTAAAAACAAAAAAGTGTCCGCTTCCTTAAACGGACACTTTTTCCTTTTCATCGCAAATCTTTTCTTATTTCCCGCACCACATGACTAATCTCCGGCAAAATCAATTTCGTCATCGCAAGGCGCACCGCTCCCGACGATCCGGGCGTAGAAAAAATCGCCGTATCGTTTGCCACCCCGGCGATCGCCCGTGATAGTATCGCCGCTGACCCGATATCTTCCGTATAGCTTAACATGCGAAACAGCTCGCCAAAACCGACAATTTCTTTTTCAATGATTTCTTTTACCGTTTCAATCGTCACATCTCTTTTGGCGATGCCGGTGCCGCCGTTAGTTAGCACCGCGTCGATGTCCGCCTGTTCGCATCCGCGTAAAATCGCAGTGCGGATCGCTTCTTTTTCATCTTTCACAATTTCGTAACTGACAACTTCATGGCCAGCTTCTTTCAATAAATCGATCATTAATTTTCCGCTTTTGTCCGTATCGATGGTTCTTGTGTCGCTAATGGTAATGACTTTGCAGCGGACGACACGCGGCGCTTCTTTTTTATGTTCCGTTACACTCATATCGATCACCCATTTCATTATACATTGTGTCTTTTTTATTTCCTAGATGGTGTTGCAAAACTAGAATAAAAATTCGAAGTGATGCATAAGATCGCAGCATAACACATACCACAAATATCGGTTCATAACAGCACAAGTTTTTTACAAAAAAGCAACCTTTCATATCCATTTTGAATATGAAAAAGGTTGCTTTAACATGTCTTCGTTAGTTACAAGTTTAAGTTTCTATTTGTAAATTTAAGATAAAAATTCATAAATTTGCCAACCGGACAACGTCCCGAGCGATCATGACTTCTTCGTTCGTTGGGATGACTAGCACTTTTACCGGCGAATGCGGATAGCTGATGAATGCTTCTTTGCCGCGTACTTTATTTAATGCAGGATCCCAGTATACCCCCATAAATTCGAGGCCGCGCAATACTTTGGCACGGATCAGTTCACTGTTTTCACCAATTCCAGCAGTGAAAATAATCGCATCAACCCCGCACATGCGCGCCGCATAAGAACCGATATATTTATGAATGCGGCTCGCAAACACTTCAAGTGCCAATTCTGCGCGTTCGTGTCCTTCCGCCGCTGCTTTTTCCAAATCGCGCAAGTCGCTAGAAATGCCGGAAATGCCAAGCATTCCGCTTTTCTTATTTAATACTTCGACTACTTCTTCAGCGGTCATTCCCGTCTTTTCCATAATATAAGGGATGAGCGCCGGATCAATGTTTCCAGAACGCGTTCCCATCGCCACGCCGGCGAGCGGCGTAAAGCCCATGGACGTATCGATCGATTTTCCTCCTTCTACTGCAGCGATGCTGGCTCCATTTCCGAGGTGGCAAGAAATGAGGCGGAGATGTTCAATCGGGCGGCCGAGCAATTCAGCGGCACGTTGTGTGACATATTTATGTGATGTGCCATGGAAGCCGTATTTGCGAATGCCGAATTTTGTATAATATTCATATGGGAGGCTATACAAAAACGACTGCTCTGGCATCGTTTGATGAAACGCCGTATCAAATACCGCCACGGCAGGCACATTCGGCAGCACTTCTTGAAACGCTTTAATGCCAGTAATGTTTGCTGGATTATGAAGGGGAGCAAGTTCGGATACTTCTTCGATTTGCTTTAATACTTCATCTGTGATGAGTACGGAATCACTGAATTTTTCGCCGCCGTGCACAACACGGTGACCAATTCCGTCAATTTCATCAAACGAGCGAATAATGCTGTGCCTCATGAGCCTGTCGAGCAGCATTTTCACGGCTACTGCATGGTTTGGAACTGCTGTGACTTCTTGAAATTTCTCGCCATTGACGGTGATCGTAAAAATGGCGTCATCAAAACCGATTCGTTCCACTATTCCTTTTGTCAAAACCTTTTCGCTTGGCATTTCAAATAATTGAAACTTTAATGATGAACTGCCGGCGTTAATCGCTAAAATTTTCGCCATATTTCCAAACAACTCCCTTAATCATTCATCTTTTGTCATTATCATTATTTTGTTCAATTTTTCACTATTTCACTATACCTTTTTCATTGTATGATTGTTCACAATCTCTTTCAAGCAAATTCTGCAATGTAATCGATTGCAAATTTATGTTTTTATCTTTCGAAAATAGAAATAGTTACTATCTTTTGAAAATAAAAAATAGTTCCCGCTCATCGTCGGGAACTGTTTTACTTTCCTTTTTCTTCCGTGATCCATTCATCAATTTTTCGCATCATTGCCCGCATCGCTTGTTTATTGGAGAAACGCGGAAGTTCCGCCAAGAGCGCTTTTTTCGGAGCTCTTACGTTTTCCCCTTTCTTTTGCAAAATAAAAATGCTTTTTGCCGCCCGTTCTGTTTTAAACATCGACAGCGGCAGCTGCAACAGCCCTTGAATGACCGCATACTCTTTAATAAATTCATGCAATTTTGCCGCCTGATCGCTTGAAAATAGGGTGTTCGGAATTAAGAAAAATAAGTAACCGCCTTCTTTCGTATAATATAAGCTTTGTTCAATGAATAAATGATGGGCGTACGAATGTCCTTCTTCCGCCTTTAAAACAAAGCGAGAAGCGTTTTCTTTATGCGGGTAATAACCGACGGGCAAGTCGCAAACAACTACGTCAGCAAGTTCGACAAATAGCGGCTGCAAACCATCTTGATTAAAAAGCTGAATCTCGTGTTTTTGTAAATTTGCGTTCACATACGCCAGCTTGATTAATACATCGTCTATTTCCACACCGTAACTTTTCGTTTGCTTTCCTTTAAGATGGTTAAGCACCGTTGTCAGCAAATTCGCTGTGCCGACGGCGGGATCAAGAATCGTCAAGGCAAAATGTTTGCGAGTGAATTGATTGACTAAATAGCTTATAAATAAACTAACCGCATCCGGAGTCATTTGATGATGCGGCTGCGTATATTCTTTCATCCCTTTTAACACCGCAAGCTGAAACGCTTTTCGTATTTCTTCGTTCGTAAACCGCTCAAGTTGAATGTCGCTATATTGTTTTTTCAAGCGCTGCGCATTTATTTCGCTCACTTCTTTTTGAAGAACGTCGCCGTGAAACACGTTTTCTCCCGTCTCCGCCACCGCTTCTAAATACGTGCATTGTAATTCCTCTTGCAAGATTTTCGCCGTTTCATCAAACAGCGTAAACAAACGTTCTACTGGAGTTGCCATGTTTCTCCACCTTTCCGGTAAGTGTCCAATAGTTTATTGTACGACGGGCATGATATGATGGCAAGAATATTAAACATATGAAAAGACCTCGAAACGATCGAGGTCTTTTCATTAATATTTATTTCGCCGCTTTTGCCGCTTCGATTGCCGCTTCGTAGTTCGGATGATTTGTCACTTCCGGCACATATTCTACATATGTTACGGTATCATTGCTGTCAATGACAAACACCGCGCGCGCCAATAAACGCAATTCTTTAATAAGTACGCCGTACGCTTGCCCAAACGAAACATCGCGATGGTCAGAAAGGACTTGTACGTTTTCCACACCCGCAGCACCGCACCAGCGTTTTTGCGCAAACGGCAAATCAACGCTGATCGTCAATACTTTTACGTTATCCAATTTCGCCGCTTCTTCATTAAACCGGCGTGTTTGTGCATCGCAAACGCCCGTATCCAAAGACGGAACGACGCTGATTAAGCGAACATGCCCTTTCGTATCAGCGAGCGTGACTTCCGATAAATCGTTAGCCAGCACTTTAAAATCAGGAGCTTTGTCCCCCACCTTTACTTCGTTGCCGACTAATGTTACCGGTTTTCCTTTAAATGTCACTTGTGCCATTGGTTTTCCCCCTTGAAATTAATGTTACTATTGTCATCATAAAGGGAACACCAAAAAATTGCAATGATTTCCACTAATTTAAATGTTAAAATCTTGTTTTTGTGTTGATGGTGGCGAGTCATTTTTATTTTTCTTCAACATTGTTTGTATTTTTTCAATCGCTTCCGGTGCTACGTCGAGAATTTTTTCATATAAATGAGTGCTTTCGTCAAGATGAAGCAACTTTACTCCCGAAGAGTTGACAACCAAAAAAGCGATTGGGGTAATCGAAACACCGCCGCCGCTTCCACCGCCAAACGGATGCTCGCTCGTCTGCGTCTGGTTAGACGCCTGTTGCTGGCTGACGCCGTTTTTGTTACCATCCATCATAAATTCACTGCCGCCCGCGGCAAATCCAAACCCTACTTTGGAAACCGTTAAAATCACGCTCCCATCCGGTGTTTCCACCGGATCTCCAATGATCGTATTGACATCGATCATTTGTTTTAAATTTTCCATCGCAGTTGTCATCAACCCTTGAATTGGATGATTGTTCATGCGAGATTCCTCCTAGTAGCTTTCATTTGCATTCTTGGTGACAAACGTGTTTCTTTTCGGAAAACGATTGCCACGCCAATATTTCACCATTCGTATTCCTGCTAACATAGCATGCCCGATTCGAAAATGAATCATACATACGAATTTTGTTTCGGAAGCAGCTTCATGAAAAGATGGAGTAATCATAAAAAAAGGGGATGTTTTTAGTTTCATATATTTGCTGAAAAACGCGAGCAAACTGTATTTCAACGACCATCCTAACCCGACAATCATCCCTGTCGTCGCTGCATTCCCTGTTCCGATTTTCGTCTGCCATTCGAATTTTGTGATCGATATATGTCCAAGAAATTTTTTTATAATTTCATTCAGCCGTACGACATGCTTGGCAAACTCCTTTGCTTTCTGAAAATTATCCATCATTTCCTTCGGCGTATACTTGCTTCGCTTCATCATGCCTTTCGAAATAGCTTCTATTGTTTCTTTATGGGCAATGACAACGCCCGGAGACTCTTTATCTATTTTTACAAGCGGTATATGTATCGTATAACGAATCATTCCAAATAACGTTTGAAACGTAATTTTCCATTCATCATCATCTTGTGCGTGTTGAAAAAAAATCGTAATCGACAATTTCATCATCGATACCAAAAAAAGTAAGAAAAAAAACAGGACAACGATACAAACGACCAGTTTCAACCTCAGCACTCCCTTTCATCATGCTATTGTCGCCATATACCAAAAAAAATAAACCTGCCAATATGGCAGGTTTATTCGTAAATGACGAGCGTATCAGCGAACTGGTCGTGCATCCCTTTTTTCTTTTCGGAAAAAGCGACAAAAAGAAATCCGATAAATAAAATTGTTTTTGCGATAAATTTTCCGATCACTTCACGAAACAATACTGTCGTCCATGTCAACGGCTTTCCTGACTCATCGATCACTTTCATCCCAAACACCATTTTTCCTAACGTTTGTTGAAAAAACTTCGTCATCAATACAAAATACGCGTAAAATATCACGGTTGTAGCAATTGTCGCCGGCGCGAACATGCTCGTCCGCTCGACCGAAATATCGAGCAGATGAAAAAGCGGAAACACAAGCAGGCGGTTGATGCTGCCGACAACAAGCAAATCGAGCAAATATGCCCAAAAGCGCATCCAAAACCCGGCATAGCGCACATGCATAGACGCATTGGCGCAAGTTTCGTTTCTTGTCTCTGCTGGAATGGACAAATACTCTCCAGTCATTGTTTCACTTCCTTTATTCAGCATATAAATACATTAAGCGTGGCGACGAAGGTTTAGAGAGCAATTTGATTAATTCGGTCGCTTCATGCTTTGGCGCTACAGTCCGATTTAGCCCCATTTTAAATAAAGAACCGAACGAAAAGTCATTCGTATATTTCACGACTTGCGCATCGGCCAAATCGTAGTCTTTTTTTATCGCGGCAATCGTGTCGTCTAAATAGCCGAACTCATCGATCAGCTTTAACTGCTTCGCTTGGCGGCCGTCATAAATTCGGCCATCCGCTATTTTGCGCACTTCGTTTTCCGGAAGGTGTCTACCTTCCGAAATTACTTTGACAAACCCTTCATAAGAATTATGGATTAATCGCTGCAATATTTCTTTTTCTTCTTCCGTCATCTTTCTTGTCGGGTTCATAATATCTTTATACGGCCCGCTTTTAATCGTAACAAGCTCCACGCCATATTTTTTAGCAAGCCCCTCATAATTTAAACTTTGCATAATTACTCCTAACGATCCGGTCAGCGTCTCCGGGCTTGCGAAAATTTTATCGGCTGCCGTTGAAATGTAGTATCCTCCAGAGGCCGCCATCGCCCCCATGGAAACATAAATCGGTTTTTTCGTTTCTTTCTTTAACTTAAGCAGTTGATCGTGAATTTCCGCGCTTTCCACGACACCGCCACCCGGTGAGTTGACGCGCAAAACGATCGCCTTCACCGCATCATCATTTTTCGCCTGTTCAATCATTCGTAAAAATGATTGATGATCATATCCTGACGCGGTAAACAGCGCCCCAGCATCGCCAACATCTTGAATGACCCCGTTTACTTCAAGAACAACGATTTTTTGAGATTGATCGCCATCTTCAAGCACTTCTTCACTAAACTCTTGTTCCGCTAGCGCAAGCCAGTTTTCCGTCCACTTTTCAGCATCATTTGTCACCATTGTCGTAATGACATTGACTAATACTGAAATAATAAATAGTACAGCCGCAATAGACAACGCTATCCAGCGCTTTCGGTTCATCGTTTCTTTCCCCCTATAAAAACGGTTATTTTTAGGTTTCGTGTAAAAGTGTTACACTAAATATGTATACTTTATTTATTGTACCATAATTACAGGTTCACTAAAATATGACAATAGGAGGATTCCCGATGGCAGTTTCTCGCAATCATCTATATTTTTTTTATAAGCATGACGAACAGCATGTCAAACGAGTAGAGCCACTGATCGCGCTCGCGAAACAAGGACCGTTTATCATCGTCGATGACCATCGAGAAGCCAATATCATCGTCAGTATTGGGGACGATGGTGCGTTTTTGCAAGCGGTGCGGCAAACAGGGTTCCGCAATGACTGCTTATATGTCGGCATTTCTACACTTCCGTCGCGCGGATTTTACTGTGACTTTCAAATCGATGATATCGATCACATGGTAGAGGCGACAAAAAATTTGCAGCTAGAAGTAAGAAAATACCCGATTATTCAAGTTACTATCGATGACGCCGCTTCATTTTTCTGCTTAAATGAATGTTCCATTCGCTCACAAATTATTAAAACGTTGGCGATGGACGTGTTTATCGATGATTTGCATTTTGAAACATTCCGCGGTGACGGAATCATCGTTTCGACCCCGACGGGAAGTACGGCGTATAATAAATCAGTCAATGGCGCAGTCGTTGACCCGCTTCTTCCTTGCTTTCAAGTAAGCGAGCTCGCTTCCCTCAATAATAACCGCTACCGGACGCTCGGTTCATCATTTATTTTAAGCGGGCAGCGAAAACTAACATTAAAAATGTCCGAGGAAACAAGCCATTTTCCGATCATTGGCTTAGATAATGAGGCATTAAGCATTCAACATATCGAAAAAATCGATATTGTCTTAAGCGACAGGGTGATCAAAACCGTCCGTTTAAAAGACAATTCTTTCTGGGATAAAGTAAAGAGAACGTTTTTGTAGGATTGTAGGAAAGCGGAAACGGCGATCAAGTCCGCGAAATTGTGTAAAAACAAAACGGTAAAAAGGATTTTATTTTCCCGTAATCCAAGTCTATTGTACTGGCAATGGAATTTTACACAATAATTTGGATTTGATCGAAACGATGGAATTGCCGCAAATGCGAATGTTCTTCTAAAGCTATGATTGAAACATTTAGCCATTTACAATGCCGTAAAAATTTTTTTCCGAAGCAAAAGAAAGGGGCTGTTTCGAATGGAAACAGCCCCATTTTTTATTGATGCTTGGCAAGGCGCATTTCGCGTTCGCGCAGTTCGACACGGCGGATTTTTCCCGATGCCGTTTTCGGCAAATCGTCGACAAATTCAATTTTGCGCGGATACTTATACGGTGCGGTAAGCTGTTTCACATGCTCCTGCAGCTTTGGAATCAACGTCGGATCATTTTTATCTACTCCTTCGCGAAGAACGACGAACGCTTTTACAACATGGCCACGTACTTCATCTGGACTGGCGACGACAGCGCATTCTTTTACAGCAGGATGTTTGACAAGGGCGTCTTCTACTTCAAACGGTCCGATTGTATAACCGGAACTAATGATAATGTCATCGCCTCTCCCTTCAAACCAGAAATATCCGTCCTCATCTTTTTTCGCTTTATCCCCTGTAATATAATAATCGCCCCGGAATTGCATCGCCGTTCTTTCTGGATCTTTGTAGTAATACTTAAATAACGTCGGAGTTTCAACGTGGACGGCGATATCGCCAACTTCGCCGACAGCGCACGGTTCGCCGTTTTCGTTAATAATCTCAACGCGATTTCCCGGCGTCGGCTTGCCCATGGAACCTGGTTTGATCTTCATTCCTTTCATGACGCCGACAAGCAGCGTGTTTTCCGTTTGCCCATATCCGTCGCGCACTTGAATGTTAAAATATTTTTCAAACGTGTCAATCACTTCACGGTTCAGCGGCTCTCCGGCAGATACGGCACTATGAAGATGCGGGAGCTTATAATCACCGATGTTCGGCACTTTCGCCATCAGCCGATACTCCGTCGGCGTGCAGCAAAGCACATTTACTTCGTACTTGCTTAAAAGCTGCAAATATTTTTCCGGATCAAACCGGCCATAATAGACAAACCCCGTCGCACCAGAACCGAGCGTCGATAAAAACGGGCTCCAAATCCATTTTTGCCATCCTGGACCAGCGGTTGCCCAGACGAGATCATTTTCTTCAATGCATAACCAATTTTTCGCGGCGATGCGCAAATGCGCATACGCCCATCCGTGCGAATGAACAACCCCTTTCGGATTTCCGGTCGTTCCCGAGGTATACGATAAAAACGCCATATCATCACGGGATGTGTCCGCGGCGACAAGTTCATCGCTTTCCTCCTTCATTGCTTCCCCTAAATGGATCCAATCGCCCGGTTTCGCCTTTCCGACAACAAATTTCACAATATCATCAATGCCTTCAATCGGCGCAAATTGATCCACATACGGCTCATACGCGATGACCGCTTTTGCTTCGCTGTGGGAAATGCGGTATTGCAAATCTTTCGTCCGCAGCATTTCCGAACTTGGAATCACTACAAGCCCTGCTTTTAACGCTCCTAAATATACTTCATACGCTTCAATTAAGCGAGGAACCATGACAAGCACTTTATCGCCTTTTTCAAGCCCTTGCTTTAATAAAGCGTTTCCAATCTGATTCGCACGTTTGATTAAATCACCGTATGTAATCTCTCGCGTTTCTCCTTGTTCACTTTCCCATTTCAACGCGATTTTATTCGGATTAGCCAACGCGTGCTTTTCGATTTCCGACGTCAAATTATAGCGTTCAGGAGCGATTAAATCTTCCCGCTTCATTTTCTCCAACTCCCCTTAATCAATATTAATTAAGAACGTGCTATTCATTGCTAGCTATCCATATTATACAAAATAATTTTTATATTTTGAATATTTTTTAAAAAAAGTAAAAGGCGGGAAAACCCCGCCTCTGTAGCCATATATATTCAATTAAAATGTTTGTTGTGTACCGCCTAATTGTTGTTGCGCCATAGCAACAAGGCGTTTTGTAATCTCACCGCCAACCGAACCGTTAGCGCGAGAAGTAGTGTCAGCGCCTAATTTCACGCCAAATTCTTGAGCAATTTCGTATTTCATTTGTTCAAGGGCTTGTTGTGCACCCGGAACAAGCAATTGGTTCCTGTTGTTATTACGTGCCATATGTTTTCACCTCCTTGTATCTATAGAATGCGTGAAAACATATGGCTTCATGCGCTGATAATTTTGGTAAATTTTGAGATTTAGAATAACTGTTCAAACCCATCTTCTGCCGCGAAGTTTTCATCAATCACCATTGTTTCCGTATTCGCAACCGCCTTCTCTATTAATGGCTGCAAATCGACAAAACTTTCATAATGAACCACTTTTTCTTTTTTTGGTTTCGTTTTTGGCGATCTTGGCGTAAAAATCGTGCAGCAATCTTCATACGGCAAAATCGAAATGTCGTGCGTATCGATTTTCTTCGCGATCGCAATAATTTCTGTTTTATCCATCGACACAAGCGGCCGCAAAATCGGTGTTGTCGTGACATCATTAATGACAAACATGCTTTCTAGCGTTTGGCTGGCGACTTGGCCAAGGCTTTCTCCTGTCACAATCGCAAGCGCGCGATGACGCTGGCGCAACGCATCGGTGATTTTTAACATCGCTCTTCTCGTCGAAATAAGCGAATATTCGTTTGGCACATGTTTATAAATAGTTTGTTGCACTTCCGTAAACGGAACAATGTGGAGCTTTATTGTTCCTCCGTACATGGTTAATTTTTTCACTAAATCAACTACTTTCTGTTTCGCCCGTTCGCTTGTAAACGGCGGGCTGAAAAAGTGAACCGCTTCGATCTCCAATCCGCGCTTCATTGCCAAATATCCAGCAACCGGGCTGTCAATTCCACCAGAAAGCATAAGCATCGCTTTGCCGCTCGTTCCCACCGGCAACCCACCGGGGCCCGGAATATCGCGACATGTTACATATGTGCCATCTTTGCGAACTTCCACACGGACGTTGATATCAGGTTCGTGTACGTTTACCGTCAATCTGTCTGTATTTCGCAAAATATGAGCACCAATTTCATGATTTAACTCATTGCTTCCATATGGAAATTGCTTATCTACTCTCCGTGCGCTCACTTTAAACGTTTTTCCTTCATGTGCAAGCTGTTGGACAGCCGCCAACGCGGTTTCTTTTATTTCATTCAATTCATTATTGCACTTCATCGCCAAACTAAACGAATGAATGCCAAATACTGTTTTTAATTTGTCAATAATTGGTTCATGCGGTTCCCCGTTTAGTAAAACGTACATGCGGTCACGCATATATTCAATTTTAATATTTGGAAACGCCTGCAGTTTTTCGGCGACATTATCTTTTAAACGGCGGACAAACAAGTTCCGATTTCGCCCTTTTGTCGTCATTTCTCCATAGCGAATTAAAATACGATCATACTTCATAGTGTTTACCTCGTTACCTCTCTTAATTTTTCGATAGCCTCTTTCATTGCGGCGATGGCAGTTGGGATTTCTTCGAGCGTATTTTCAAAAGAAAGGCTGATGCGAATGCCGCTTTCCGCCCGCTTGTCATCCGCTCCCATCGCCAACAATGTTTTGCTTGGCGTTTTCTTTTTCGACGAACACGCCGATGTAGTAGAAACAAAAATATCGCGTTTTTCCAATTCGTGAACAAATACTTCCGGTTTAATGCCATTTAGCGAAAAGTTAATAATATGCGGCGCCGAATCCGCAAACGGCGTATTGATTTGAATAGAAGGAATCGTTTTTAATTCATTGAACCACGCCTGCTTGACTTCAAGCAAATAATCGATTTGTTTATCATATTTTTCCAGTGACATCCGCAACGCTTTTGCCATCGCCACAATCGCCGGAACATTTTCCGTTCCGGAACGGAACTGCATTTCCTGCCCTCCGCCGGCAAGCAATGGCGAAAGCTGGATTCCTTGACGAACGTATAAAATCCCTGCGCCGCGCAATCCATGAAACTTATGTGCCGACATCGTGCATAAATCAATACGCGCTTTTTTCATATCGAGCGGCACTTTGCTAATCCCTTGTACACGATCGACATGAAAAATCGTTTTCGGATAACGAGCTAGCAACGCCCCGATCTCTTCGACAGGCTGAATGGAGCCAACTTCGTTATTGACGTGCATGATCGAGACGAGTATCGTATCATCACGCAGCGCCTTTTTTACTTCCTCGACGGTAACGATACCATTTTCGTTCACCGGTAAATATGTCACTTCAAATCCTAATTGTTCTAATTGTTGGCAAGGCTCCGATACGGATGGATGCTCAATCGCCGTTGTGATAATATGGTTGCCGCGATGGCGATACTGCAACGCAACTCCTTTTATCGCAAAATTATTCGCTTCCGTTCCTCCAGATGTAAAAATAATTTCATTTGGTTTTACCCCTAATGCCGCGGCAATTTGCTCACGAGCTTGCGTTAACAGCCGCTCCGCTTTCATTCCTAATTCATGAAGAGAGGACGGATTGCCAAAATATTTTGTCGCCACCGTGACAAACGAATCGACTACTTCAGGAAACGGTTTTGTTGTTGCGCTATTATCTAAATAAATCATTATGTCCATCCTCCGCTTATCTTTAACAAATCATACGCTAGTAAATATAATAATAAAGAAATGAACGGAACATCAACCGAAACATATTATACTTACATTATTCGCAAAAAAACCGATAAATATCTATTATATCCCAACGATATTTATCGGTTTGGCGAATCGTTTATTCTTCCTTGGAACGTTCTTCATGAAATATTTGCTGAACGCGTTGAAGCGCGCCAGGTTCCACTTTTTCCAAAGCCGCTACCGCTTGCTCCAGCGCCTGTTCGTAATCGTAATGGCGAAACAGAAACTCGGCTTCTTCCAATCCTTCTTTTACGTTCGGATAACGACGACGGTATCGGTTCCCATATTGAATTACTTTTTCAACAAGCGACGCTTGTTCAATCATTGCTACCGTCCGCTCATATATGCGCTGAACAGCTGTTTCCGCTTCTTCCAACGCCTGATTCACAGCGGGAATATTAAGCGGCTTTTCCTCTAAACGCAGCGCGACTTTCATTAAACTATCTTTCGCTTCTGATAATTGTAATTCATACGATTTTGGAAGCCCCGGCAGCCGGCTTTTTTGCACAAGCCGCAGCGCTTCAGACAACTTTTTCTTCATCATATCCAGCTTTTCGCGAGCAACCAGTTCATCTTTTCGCAGCGTTTGCAGCGTCTCGCGAAACTGTTCATGTTCCTCTTTCATCATTTCGATTTGTGTCAACAGCTGCTCCAATTCTTCCTTTAACAGCGAATGGGCGGTTTTCGCTTCTAACACGCGCGCTTGAATAATTTCAAATCGCTTCATTAACTGATGAATTTGCTTTTCAATGCTGCGGTATTTTTCCAGATCTTTTGTCGATAACTGGTAGCTTTGTTGCACAAACAGCGTTTCTTCGCTTGTTTCTTTCGCTTCTTCATTTAACTCGTTCAACATTTCGGCGATACGAGACATTTCCGTTTTTATGTAGTGATGGGAAGTTACTTCTTTTTCCAATAAATCATATAGCGTATCAATTTCTTCTTTGATTTCAGCAACCCCTTGTTTTGCTTCTTCGATTCGCAAATCACGAATCATTTGCATACACTGTTCGATTTTTTCCCGCTTTTCCGCTATTTCTCGCTCGATTTGCAAATGATCGAGGATGTAGCCTTCCTGCTTCATTTCCCTATACCCATCCAAAAGCTCTTCCAGCTGGGCTGGAATCGCCGTTTGACACTCTGTCAGCAATTCCGGGATCTCATTCATCATTACCGTCACTTCATTTAGCTCTTCTTTTAACGAAAGAACGACTTCCCGCGCCGCTAAATAATTTCCTGACGCTGTTAAATTTTCGAAATCTTGAAATTTCGATTCCATTTCATCCAACTTTTCGTCCAGTTTGGCTGCCGCCACTCCAAACGTGTACCGATAAGCCAAAAGCGTTTTTTTCGCATCGCGATACGTCGTTCTTAACTCTTCTATTTCCGTGCGGTTTTGCTCCTCGCTGCCGATCAATTCATGCACTTCATCAATAATAAGCTGAACTTCTCCTTCCGCTTGGCGCAATAGCTGGTCAACTTCGCGCAACACCGCTTTTGCTTTCGCATAACGGTATTTATCAAGCAATTCTTCTACGTCGAATAATTTTTCTTCGACGTTGGGCAACTGAACAGCCACAAGGTCGTCCCACTTTTGCCGCCACTTCTCAAACAATTGCTCCGTTTCTCCCGTCATATTCAATTGCTTTACTTTCGAAAGCTCATCGGGCACCGGCCGATTCATAATCGAAATTTTCCATGCTTCCAATCGATCAATTTCGCCATACATTTTTTTTCGATACACGTGATTATATATCATTACTCCGCCAAGAAGGAGTAGCACGATAACTGCGATTTCCATCAAAAAATAGCCCCCTTGCACCCGAGTTAGTCACAATAAAAAATGAGGTTCATTGAGAAGGCAATCTTATTTACATAATGTTTTTTCAATGTTTTTATGATACCATGTTAACGACGTTTTTTGGCCATATTTTTTATTTTTTTCACAGAAATCTTCAATTTTCTTATTATCACATGCAAAAGGAGTGATGCGTTTTGCGGGATGGCCACGTACATACACCGTTTTGTCCGCACGGAAGCAACGATTCTCTCGAACAATACGTGGAACGAGCAATTACGCTTGGATACAAGGAAATTTCTTTTACAGAACACGCCCCTCTTCCGGAAGGGTTTGTCGATCCAACTCCATACAAAGACAGCGCGATGCGCCACGAACAACTCGACAAATATCTAGCATCGATAACCGATTTAAAAGCGCGCTATCAAAATGACATTGTCATTCACATCGGCCTGGAAGTCGATTTTATTCTTGGTTTTGAAGAAAAAACAGCGCGGCTTTTGGAAGACGTCGGACCGTTGTTAGATGACAGTATTTTATCCGTTCATTTTCTTCCATGTAAAGGACAGTATGTTTGCATCGATTACAGCCCGGAAATGTTCGCTAATATCGTCACATTATTCGGCTCGGTCGAAAACGTGTATAAAGCTTATTACGACGCCGTTTTGCAATCGATTCGTGCCAACCTTGGTCCGTATAAACCGAAGCGCATCGGCCATATTACACTCATTCATAAATTTCAAAAGCGTTTTCCGTGCCCAGTTCCAATGACGGAATCGTTATTGCGCATTCTCGATGAGATGAAGCTATATGAT
Source organism: Parageobacillus thermantarcticus (assembly GCF_900111865.1). Taxonomy (GTDB): domain Bacteria; phylum Bacillota; class Bacilli; order Bacillales; family Anoxybacillaceae; genus Parageobacillus; species Parageobacillus thermantarcticus. Next base: position 317,283 of record NZ_FOJS01000001.1, read on the forward strand.
TATGAACTGGACTATAATGGAGCCGGCGCTAGAAAACCGCTTTGTTTGCAGCCATATCCTCCAAATTGGGTGATCCGCGAGGCAATGAAGCGAAACATCCGCATTGTATATGGTTCAGACGCACACTGTGCAAACGATTTGCACCAAGGCACAGACGTTATGCTAAAAGAAGCGATTTTCGTTTGACAAGTTTCCATAGCCCTCATAAAATTATCTCCATATGAACAAAAGGAGGCGTGAATCACATTGTTCCATACTGTCACTTATAACGGAACGCGCGAAGAAAATTACGAACTTGTCATCCAACAGCTACGCGCGCTAATCGAAGGGGAATCGAACTTTATCGCCAATTTAGCCAATGCTTCGGCTTTATTGAATCAATTTCTCGAACAAATCAATTGGGTCGGATTCTATTTAACGGAAAACGATGAGCTTGTGTTAGGACCGTTTCAAGGGCTCCCCGCCTGTGTACGCATTCCGTTTGGCAAAGGCGTATGCGGCACCGCGGCGAAACACAAAAAAACAATCATCGTTCCCGATGTCCATCTTTTCCCAGGCCATATTGCATGCGATGCCGCATCCCAGTCGGAAATCGTCGTGCCAATGATAAAAGGCGGAAATGTCATCGGCGTGCTAGACATTGATAGCCCTGTTAAAAATCGCTTTGATGAAACGGATCAAAAATATTTAGAGAAATTCGTCGACACCATCGTAGCGACATTATAGCAGACGTGTGCGAGAAGAAAGGAATCCGCATGAACGGATTCCTTTTTATGCTTTATATTGACGGGAATAGTCTTTTACAAAGATGCAATTTTTTCCTGCCCTTTTCGCCATATAAAGCGCTTCATCAGCACGTTTAAATAAATCTTTCGCTTCTTCCGAATGATTTTTTTTCCAATACGAAATGCCGCATGAAATCGTTACAGGTGGGTGCGTTTTTTCTCTTACTTTTTCTGAAAGACGGCGCGCGATCGAAATTCCTGCGGCTAATGAGACTTTCGGCAAGTAAATCGCGAGCTCTTCCCCGCCCCAACGTGCACCAATGTCGTCGGCACGAATATTGTCGCGAATGATATTGGCAACTTGAACAAGTACATCATCTCCCATTTGATGGCCATATGTATCATTTACTTGTTTAAAGTTGTCAATATCCACTAAAATAAACGTTCCAAACGCATCATGAATCATCGATTTTTTGATTTGCTCATCTAAATAGTGGCGGGAATACAGCTTCGTCAAATAATCCGTAATAACGAGCTTTTCAAGTTCTTCCCTCAGCATGGCATTTGTAAACACAAGGGTGGAATGTTGAATGAGCGACTGCAGTAGCTTAAACATTTCAAACGTGAAATGGTACGGCTCGCGGTGCAAAACAATCGAAACCCCTCTCAGTTCTCCATTTTGCACCATAGGAGCGGCCATTAAAGAGCGATAGTCGGAAACGGCAAGAGAATCGTGAATTCTTGTATCTCCAACGAACGCGATGTCTTTTTCCGTTTTAATTTTCTTTTCCACAAATTCAATATACTTTTTCGATTGACGCGATTGAAAAAACGGAGTACTTCCAGGCAGCAGTTTCCGCTTTCCACCTTCAAACCAGAAAAAACCGACTTCATCGGCGCAAAACGATTGTTTAATTTGCTTTACCATAAATTCGATCGCGTCTTGAAGACGCAAATTGGCATTCAATTGGTGCATCGTTTCCGTAATCAGTTGCAAATCCGCAACGAGCCGACGAGACTGCTCATACAACTTCGCATTTTCTAACGCGCTTCCTGCCGTATTGGCCAACAAAGAGATAAAGTTTACTTCTTTCTTAGGAAATTCCATAATGTGGGGGGCGATGATCTCAATCACGCCGTAAACTCCCTGTGCTCCTTTAATCGGCGCATACAAAATGGAACGACGCTGCGAAATCGAGTCTTCAAGCTGAATTCTCCCCGTCAAAAACGCTTGCATCGCTGCCATATTTTCTTCGCTTTCATCAAAAACGAGCGTTTTAATTGGTAAATATTCGTGATATTGATTATCATGCGATAAAAACAAATAGTACGTGAATGACGGGTATACTTGCTTTAGAGTGTTAATAATTTCTTCTAGCACGTCATCAATTTTCATCGACGAATGAATTTTCGCGGCAAACCGATGAAGCTGCTCGTAGCGTTTTTCGTCACTAAGCCCTTGTGAAATCATTTTGATTTTCCGAAAAAGTTCTGAAAAATCATGTTTGATATTCTTTAACAGCTGCTCGCTAAATAAATGACGATCATCATACATAAGCTGTAACATTCCGAACGATTCTTCGGAAAGGTGAAGGAAAATTTGGGCGGTTACGTGCTTATCATCTTGATCAATCCGTATCGCTTGTTGCTCGTCGTCCATCACTGCAGCTATATCGTCAGGCGGAACAGGATGACGGAGGGGTGATGCGTTTTCTTCTTCATTCGTCGTTGCTTCTCGATAAAACACCTTATTCAAAGGATCAAAAACAAAAAAAGTAACTTGTTTTAACATCAACTCCTCTTTCAGTAATAGAAGCAACTCCGCTATTACATTTGAGAAATTTTCATAATCGTCATATTGTAAAAACCAATGGAAAAACTTTTGCTTAAAGGCCCTATACATTTTTTCCTCTTCCAATTTCATAGCCCTTTTCACCTAAACAAATATTCTCATTCCAATTAGAATGGAGTATATGCGAAACTTTTCAAAAAATTACATCTTATATTATATCATATGATTTGGAAACAAGGAAAATAAAATATTGACTTTGCCCTATAAAAATCATATAATACCCTTTGTGTAAAATATAGCAGCCTTAGTGCTCACCTTTATGGTTCATTTTGTTCCTCATCTGACTATGATGAGGTGTATCGTGTAACTCTTAGCTGCTAGAGCGAGGATACATGAAAACAAAATGGCCATAATTGTTGACGCACGTCTGCTTTTATTTTACCCGAATAAAAGCAAAAGGAGGAGCAGTAAATGGCTCGTTATACAGGTCCAATGTGGAAACTTTCTCGCCGCCTAGGGATCTCCTTAAGCGGTACAGGCAAAGAGTTGCAAAAGCGTCCTTATCCGCCGGGTCAGCACGGTCCAGGTCAACGCAGAAAACTTTCGGAATATGGTCTGCAATTGCAAGAAAAACAAAAACTTCGCCATATGTACGGAGTAAACGAACGCCAATTCCGCAAAACGTTTGAGGAAGCTGGCAAAATGCCTGGTAAACACGGGGAAAACTTCATGATTCTTTTAGAATCTCGTTTAGATAACCTTGTTTACCGTTTAGGCTTTGCGCGCACTCGCCGTCAAGCTCGCCAGCTTGTAACACATGGTCATATTTTAGTTGACGGAAACCGTGTCAACATTCCGTCTTACCGCGTCAAACCTGGTCAAACGATTTCGGTTCGCGAAAAATCTCGCAACCTTCAAGTGATTAAAGAAGCGTTGGAATTAAATAACTTCGTGCCAGATTATTTAACATTGGATGCGGATAAACTGGAAGGGACGTATACTCGTTTACCTGAACGTTCCGAATTGCCAGCTGAGATTAATGAATCGTTAATCGTTGAGTTCTACTCTCGTTAATGCACACATCCCTTCAGATATGGTTCTGAAGGGATTTTTTTACAACTCGATCTACGTGCGAAGTTTCGGCGCTATTTAATATTATTCTGTTTTGCCACTGGATTTCCTTTTCTTCTCCAAATAAAAAACCCGGTTTTCCCGGGTTTTTATTTGTAGCGAATTAAATAATATTTTTTCTTTCCGCGGCGGATAATGGTAAAGCGCCCTTCGATGCGATTTGCTTTGGTGATGATCGCGTTGACGTCTTGCATGCGCTCTCCGTTGATGTAAATCGCTCCGTTGGCAATATCTTCGCGCGCCTGCCGCTTTGATGGCACAATCTTTGCCATAACAAGGAGTTCTACTAGCGGAACTTCCTCCCCTTCATATTCAAAAGAAGGTACGTCTTTAAACCCTTGTTCAATTTCCTCGGCCGTCAACTGCGACACGCTTCCGCTAAAAAGCGCCTCCGAAATGCGAACGGCCTGCTTCAAGGCGTCTTCTCCATGGACGAGCTTTGTCATTTCTTCCGCTAGCGCTTTTTGCGCCGCCCGCTGTTCCGGAGCTTTCTGCAATTGTTTTTCCAACTCCTCAATTTCTTCTTTTGACAAGAACGTAAAGTATTTTAAATATTTAATGACATCGCGGTCATCTGTATTAATCCAAAATTGGTAAAACTCATATGGAGACGTCTTTTCTTTATCAAGCCAAACGGCCCCGCTCTCTGTTTTCCCGAATTTTGTTCCATCCGCTTTTGTCACAAGCGGAACGGTTAACCCAAACGCTTTTGCATCCCCTTCCGTTTTTCGAATTAACTCTAATCCAGCTGTGATATTTCCCCATTGGTCGCTTCCACCAATTTGCAAACGGCATTGTTCATTTTGGTACAACTTTAAAAAGTCCAATGCTTGTAAAATCATATAGCTAAATTCCGTAAACGAAATACCTGTCTCGATGCGCGATTGCACCGATTCCTTCGCAAGCATGTAGTTTATTCCAAAATGTTTTCCAACGTCGCGCAAAAACGAAATAACATCTAAAGAACCAATCCAGTCATAGTTGTTGGCGATTTTCGCCGGATTGTCTTTCGCGTCAAAATCTAAAAATCTCGACAATTGTTCTTTAATGCGTTCGCTCCATTGTTGCACCGTTTCTTTCGGATTTAATGTGCGTTCGCTTTTTTTCCCGCTTGGGTCTCCGATTAACCCAGTCGCGCCGCCGACAAGCGCAATCGGGCGATGACCAGCCAACTGAAAGCGGCGCAGCGTTAAAATCGGCAATAAATGCCCGATGTGCAAGCTGTCCGCCGTTGGATCAAACCCAGAATATAACGTCACTTTTTCCTCATTCAGCAATTTCTGAAGCCCTTCCTTATCCGTGACTTGGTTAATCAATCCGCGCCATTCGAGTTCCTGCAACAAGTCCATTTCATCCACCCCACTTTTTTATTTTTTCCAAATAAAAAAACGTCCCTGTAAATCGAAGGGACGAATGACAATCGCGGTACCACCCTACTTAGAAAGCATAGCGCTTTCTCACTTCATTGCGATAACGGCAAACGCCGTCTTTTGCTACTTGGGCAATCCGTTCGCAAAAGCTGCTCGAGGAGGTAATTCGTGTTTATCTATGTGCTAGTTCGCACCGGCCACTAGCTCTCTGAAAACAGGGAGATAAACACTACTCGTTCCTGTCATCGCATTTATGTATGTCGTTTTTGATATAAATGGTTTTATCATACTCACATCCATTTGTCAAACCGAATAAGAAAGAATTTTTTCTCACATTCAATCCGCAATCTTCCCTAAAAAATATGATATACTGTGTTTACATTTAGTTGTTGCTACAGTATAGGGGGATGCTCATGGAGCATGTAAAACAAACGCTTTCCCTAAAGAAAGCGTGGCGTTATTTTCTCATTACATATGAAGTATGTTGGAATCTTTTCCTCCTTTTTCTCATTTTCGTCCTGTGCGCCGTTTGTTTTGCTATTGGCCTTGGCGCCGGATATTTTGCTTCTTTAGTAAAAGACATGCCGCTTCCTTCGTATCAAGAAATGAAAAAAGATATTTATGACTATGAAGAAACGACACATATTTACTTCGCCAACAACGTTTATCTTGGAAGTTTTCGCACAGATTTAGAACGGGAAGAAGTAAAGTTGGAAAATATATCCCCTTACGTCATACAAGCGATTATCGCCACAGAAGACGAATACTTTTATGAACATCACGGCGTTGTTCCAAAAGCAATTATCCGGGCCTTATTTCAAGAAATTACAAACTCTGCAACACAGACAGGCGGCAGCACGCTGACGCAGCAGCTTGTGAAAAATCAAATATTAACGAACGAAGTGTCGTTTGAGCGGAAAGCGAAAGAAATTTTACTCGCGCTTCGTCTCGAAAAATTTTTTAGCAAAAAGGAAATTTTAGAAGCATATTTAAACGTCGTTCCATTCGGCAGAAACTCATCCGGACGCAACATTGCCGGCATTCAAGCCGCAGCCCAAGGCGTTTTCGGAGTGAACGCGAAAGATTTAAACCTAGCCCAGGCGGCATTTTTAGCCGGCCTTCCGCAAAGTCCTTTCGTTTACACGCCATTTACAAGCGATGGAACCGTGAAAAAAGACTTATCCCCAGCGCTGCAACGCATGAACACGGTGTTAAAGCGCATGAAACAGGCAGGCTATATTTCCGAAAAGCAATATCATGAGGCGCTGCAGTATGATATCGCCAAACATTTTGCGCCGCCGAAGCCATCGCCGTTTGAGAAATATCCGTGGCTAACGATAGAAATCGAAAAACGTGCGACGAAAGCGTTAGCCGAAGTTTTAGCCGAAAAAGACGGATATCAACAACAGCAGTTGCGGCAAACCCCATCTCTTTACAAACGTTATTTAGCAATAGCGGAAAAGCAGCTGCGGCAAAACGGCTATAACATTTATACAACGATCGATAAAAATATTTACGATCGCATGCAAAAAGTTGTCGCAAACTATCAATATTACGGCAATGACATCATTCAATACGTAAAAGATAAACAGACGGGCAAAACGGTCGCGAAGCGGGAACCTGTCGAAGTTGGCGCAATTCTTATCGAAAACAAAACAGGAAGAATTATTAGCTTTGTCGGGGGAAGAAACTACGAGCGGCAGCAGCTCAACCACGCGACGCAAGCGTATCGGTCTAACGGCTCGACAATGAAGCCGCTGTTAGTATATGCACCAGCAATGGAAATGGGCGTCATTCAGCCCGGCTCCATCATCCCAGACGAAGCAGTGAGCATCAAGGTAAACGGAAAGTATTATACTCCAAAAAACGCCGATGGGAAAACGCACGGTTTCGTTTCTGTCCGCCGCGCCTTGCAATATTCATACAACATTCCGGCCGTGCGCACATACGTCAAAATCATGAACAAACATCCAGTAACATATTTAGAAAAGATGGGGATCACAAGTGTCGCAAAAGAAGAAGAAAAACACGTTGCCTTGGCAATCGGCGGAACAACGAAAGGAGTAACCGTCGAAGAAAATGTAAACGCCTATGCGACGTTCGCCAATTACGGAACATTTATTGATGCATATCTAATTGAAAAAATCACAGCGAAAGACGGTCGAGTCATTTACGAACATAAAAGGAAACCTGTTCCCGTCTTTTCTCCGCAAACATCATATTTAATGATTGATATGATGAGAGATGTCATCCGACACGGCACGGCGTCCTCCGTTCCAGCATATTTAAAATTTCATGCAGATTGGGCCGGAAAAACGGGAACAGGGCAAGATAATAAAGACTCGTGGTTTGTTGCCATAAATCCGAACGTTACATTTGGCGTTTGGATGGGATATGATATTCCGGCGCCGTTGCAACTAAAATATAAAGGATTAAACTATAGCAAACGGACCCAGCTACTATGGGCGCAACTAATAAACGCGGCTTATGATGTAAAGCCGCAGCTAGTCGCTCCAAAAACGCGGTTCAACATGCCAGGAGGCATCGTCCGGCGCGCATATTGTACTGCCTCAGAGAGCGCTCTATCTAATGTATGCCAAAAAACTGGATCCATTTATGATCTGTATAATGCAAAATTTGCTCCTAAACATTAAATTAAAAACAGAAGCAGCAAAAGAAAAAACGAGACGTTCTTTCAAAAAAACGTTAAGAAAAAAGCTGATCGGCTTCGATCAGCTTTTTTCTTAGTTTTCTTAGTCTTCCATTGTCGACAAATCCCCCGTCGGTAAATTGAGTTCCCACGCTTTTAAGACGCGGCGCATAATTTTTCCGCTTCGCGTTTTTGGAAGTTTGTCACGGAATTCAATTTCCCGCGGCGCCGCATGTGCCGCCAATCCTTTTTTGACAAACTGGCGGATGTCTTCTTTCAACTCCTCTGACGGTTCATATCCTTCCCGCAGCGAAATAAACGCTTTGATAATTTCCCCGCGCACCGGATCCGGTTTGCCGATGACGCCTGCTTCCGCGACCGCCGGGTGTTCGACTAGCTTGCTTTCGACTTCAAACGGGCCGACGCGTTCTCCGGACGTATTAATAACGTCATCGACGCGGCCTTGGAACCAGAAATATCCGTCTTCATCCATGTAAGCGGAGTCGCCGGAAACGTACCAATCGCCGATGAAATATGATTCATATTTTTGCGGGTTGTTCCAAATCGTCTTCATCATCGACGGCCAGCCTTTCTTGATGGCCAAATTCCCCATCCGGTATGGCGGCAGCTCGTTTCCTTGATCATCAATGATCGCCGCTTTGACGCCAGGAATCGGTTTTCCCATCGAACCCGGCTTAATTTCCATGCACGGATAATTGCAGATGAGATGAGCCCCTGTTTCCGTCATCCACCATGTGTCGTGAATGCGGCGCTGGAACACTTTCATTCCCCAGCGAATGACCTCTGGATTCAACGGTTCGCCAACGCTAAGGATATGACGGAGCGAACTTAAATCGTACTTCTTCACAATTTCATCGCCAGCGCCCATCAGCATGCGAAACGCCGTTGGTGCGCTATACCACACGGTTACGCCAAAATCTTGAATCGTTTGATACCACGCATCCGGACTAAAACGCCCTCCGACAATAACGTTGGATGCTCCACACAACCACGGTCCGAAAATGCCATATGACGTTCCTGTCACCCAACCCGGATCAGCCGTGCACCAATAAATATCATCTTCTTTTAAATCAAGCACCCATTTTGCCGTTTGATAGTGCTGAATCATCGCGTTGTGAACATGTAAAACCCCTTTTGGTTTGCCTGTTGAACCGGATGTATAGTGCAAAATAAGCCCGTCTTGGCGATCAACCCATTCAATGTCGAAGTGCTTGCTTGCTTCGTTCATCCGTTTCTTTAAGTCAATATACGGGCCTTCTTCAACAATGTTGTCTCCGACAAGAAAAACATATTTCAACTCAGGCAAATCGTTTACTGGCACCCGCGGCAAAAGTTCCGGTGTCGTTACGATCGCTTTCGCTCCGCTATCCTCAAGCCGGTCGCGCACCGCTCCTTCCATAAACGCTTCAAACAGCGGTCCGGCAATCGCGCCCGTTTTAATGATTCCTAATACCGCAAAATACAACTCCGGCGAGCGCGGCATAAAAACAAACACGCGATCCCCTTTTTCGATCCCTGCCACTTCTTTTAATACGTTTGCCACTTTGTTGGACATTTCTTTCATTTCTTTAAACGTATATTTTTCATTTCTCGACGCATCGCGGTAATAAAGCGCCACTTTATTTTTTCGGAACGTTTCCGCATGGCGATCGATCGCTTCATATGCCATATTGACTCGGCCCGTTTCAAACCATGAAAATTCCTTTTCTACTTCCTTCCAATCAAAATTTTTATATGCCTCTTCATAATTTTTTAAGTTGTAGTCCCCTTGTACGACCGGTAGCACTTCTGTTTTCATTCTCCGAATCCCCCTTATGTAAGTGTTTACAATTCTATTATAGTATATATCTTATAAATTCTCAATTTTTTAAAAATTTAACTATTAAATTTTTTTCAAATCTCCTTATCATGGATTTTTTCATGTATAATGAAATACAGAAAGAAAAATCCAGGTGGTGACCTAATGGAACATAAAAAAACATATCATGCAAAAGAATTAACGACCCCGAAGGGAACGCTGATTATTGAAGGCCCGGTATCCGCAGAAAAACTAGCAAGCTACGAATTCCACCACGATTTGACATCATTCCGCCAGCCGCCGCAACAACACCAAGCGTTAATTGAAATTGCCAAACTGCCGGAAGGAAGAATCATCATCGCCCGCCATCATCAAACGATCGTCGGTTATGTTACGTTTCTTTATCCCGATCCGCTTGAACGATGGTCGGAAGGAAACATGGAAAATTTAATTGAACTAGGCGCGATTGAAGTCATTCCGGAGTTTCGCGGCTATGGCGTCGGAAAAAATTTGCTGATCGTATCGATGATGGATGACGCCATGGAAGATTACATTATTATTACGACAGAATATTACTGGCATTGGGATTTAAAAGGAACGGGATTAAACGTATGGGAGTACAGAAAAGTAATGGAAAAAATGATGAATGCTGGCGGGCTCGTTTGGTATGCAACAGATGACCCAGAAATTTGCTCCCATCCTGCTAACTGTTTAATGGTCCGCATCGGTAAACGCGTCGATCAAGAATCTATCCAAAAATTTGACCGCCTTCGCTTCATGAATCGGCACATGTATTAAAACATTCCTTCTTAAACAATAAAGGGGTGACGAAAAAATGATCGTCGAGCAAATTATGAAAACACCCGTCATTACAATGCAACCGACAAACACGATTGCAGAAGCGATCCAGTTAGTGCGACAACGCCGCATCCGCCACATTCCGATTGTTGACGAGGAAAATCGCGTCGTCGGCATTGTGACAGATCGCGACATCCGTGATGCAAGCCCTTCCATTTTCCAAATTCATGAACATCTCGAAGATTTGCAAAAACCAATCAGCGCGATTATGAAGACAGATGTCATCGTCGGACACCCGCTTGACTTCGTCGAAGAAGTGGCAGCGCTATTTTATGAACATAAAATTAGCTGTTTGCCTATTGTAAAAGACGGCAAACTTGTCGGCATCGTGACGGAGACGGATTTATTATATACTCTCATCCAGCTTACCGGTGCGCATCAGCCAGGTTCGCAAATCGAAATAAAAGTTCCAAATGAAAGCGGGATGCTAAGCAAAGCATCCGCGATTATCGCCAAAAGAAATGCGAATATTTCCAGCGTTCTTTTATATCCGGATGAAGACGAAAACTATCAAATTCTCGTGTTTCGCGTGCAAACAATGAATCCGATCGGGATCATCAACGATTTAAAAAACGCTGGCTATACTGTGTTATGGCCGAATTTGCCGGGGGGTTCGTCATGAAAAAAGATTGCGTATTTATTTACAGCGAAGATTTTCTTCAGTACAAATTTCATGACGCGCACCCGTTTAACCAACTGCGTGTCAAGTTGACATACGATTTATTGCGCGCGATGAACGCATTAGAAGATGAACAAATCATCAAGCCTAGAATCGCAACGGATGAGGAGCTCGCCTTGATCCATGATCAAACATATATTGAAGCGGTCAAAGCGGCCGGAAAAGGACAGCTGCCTGAGCATACCGCCTTAAATTATGGACTAGGGACAGAAGATACGCCAATTTTCCCAAATATGCATGAAGCAAGCGCATTGTTGGTAGGAAGCACATTAACCGCCGTCGATTATGTGCTATCCGGAAAAGCAAAGCATGCGCTCAGTTTGGGCGGCGGGCTTCACCACGGCTTTCGCGGCAAAGCATCCGGTTTTTGTGTTTACAATGATAGCGCTGTCGCCATTAAATACATTCAGGAAAAATACGGACTTCGCGTTCTTTACGTTGACACGGATGCCCATCACGGAGACGGCGTCCAATGGGCTTTTTATGATGATCCAAACGTATGCACCTTTTCCATTCACGAAACAGGCCGCTATTTATTCCCGGGAACCGGAAACATTAACGAACGCGGACATGGAGCGGGATACGGATACTCGTTTAACATTCCTGTCGATGCGTTTACGGAAGATGAATCTTGGCTTGACGCTTATACACAAGCATTTCGGGAAATTGCCGACTTTTTCCGCCCTGATGTGATCTTGACGCAAAACGGAGCGGACGCTCATTATTATGACCCGCTTACCCATTTATCCTTAACGATGAAAGCATATCGAGAAATTCCGAAGCTAGCCCATCAAATCGCTCACGAATATTGCGACGGACGCTGGATTGCGGTCGGTGGCGGCGGTTATGATATTTGGCGCGTCGTTCCGCGAGCATGGGCGCTTATTTGGTTGGAAATGACAGAACAATCGAACATTTCCGGCGATTTACCAGAATCATGGCTAAAAAAATGGCAAGCGCTTTCTCCAGTTCCGCTCCCGCGAGAATGGGACGATCCGGAACCGCTATATCCACCGATTCCGCGCAAAGCGGAAATTACCGAAAAAAACGGGCAAACCGTGGAAAAAGCGTTATATTTGATTCGCAGCCAACGACAACAAACAACGGATACCAATCCAACCATCCTTTAAAATAATGAATGCTCAAGAAAATGGGAAGCGCTATCCTACGAATTTGCTGAAAAAAGAAAAAAGGGCTTACCGAAACGGTTAGCCCTTTTTCGTTCGTTATTTCGTTGATTCGCGATATTCAATGCGGTGCGGTAAAACGACAATATGGTTTTCGACGTTTTCTTTATTCATATACTTTGTCAATAAGCGCATCGCAACCGCGCCGATATCATACATCGGCTGCATCACGGTCGTCAAGCGAGGACGGACCATCGTTGCAAGCCGTGTATTGTCAAAGCCGACCACTTCTAATTGATCAGGAATGCGAACACCATGATCTTGCGCGCTATGGATAACGCCAAGCGCCATCTCGTCCGTTCCTGCAAAAACGGCGGTTGGCTTTTCCGCTAACTCCGCTATTTTTTCGTATGCTTCAATACCGGAATCATACGAATTGTCTCCTTCGATAACAAGCTCTTCCTCATACGTTAATCCGTGCGTTTCCAAAGCGCGGCGATATCCCGCCAGTTTCTTTTGGTTGATCGGGTCATTCGTCGGCCCCGCCACGTACGCAACCCGTTTATTTCCTTTTTCGAGAAGGTAAGTAACCGCCTCAAACGCTGCTTGTTCGTAATCGATGTTCACCGATGGAATAGTGTTATTCGGTTCAATCGTCGCGGCCAACACGATTGGCACAGGTGATTTTTGAAACTCGCTTACATGCTCTTCGGTAATGTTCCCGCCCATAAACAAAATGCCATCCACTTGCTTAGCGAGCATCGTATTGAGCAAATGCAATTCTTTTTCTTTATTTTGGTCAGAGTTGCTTAAAATGATATTGTATTTGTACATTGTGGCAATATCTTCAATTCCGCGCGCCAATTCCGCAAAAAAGATGCTAGAAATATCAGGAATAATGACCCCGACGGTCGTTGTTTTTTTGCTAGCAAGTCCTCGTGCAACCGCATTTGGCCGGTAACCTAGACGCTCAATTGCTTCCAGTACCTTTTTTCTTGTTGATGGCTTCACGTTTGGGTTTCCGTTCACGACACGAGAGACGGTGGCCATCGACACGTTTGCCTCTCGCGCCACGTCATAAATCGTTACGTTCATTGATTTCACTCCTCTTTTTTATAAATAAACAGCGATTGTTATTTTCATAACAACAAATATTCGTTTATGTAGAAATATCATACGATACATTATGGCCGAATCGCAACGAGTTGGCAACTATTTTGCAAATGTTTTCACAAACAATTCACTAATTGCCAGCGGCTTTTATGTATATTATATCCATCCTTGATACAATGATAACTTCATTCTTACCATATCCACATAGCAACGCAGAAAGATAAAGATTTCAGCCGCCGCTTGTGCGAGGCGATCAGAAAAAAGCGATCACGCCGATGACGGCAAACAGAAAATCCCCCTTCAGCGAATCGCCAAAAGGGGATCGTTGATTCCGTTACGCTTTTACCATTTGTCGCTGGAACGATCTTACCTCTTCCATAAATTCATTGAATTGAGCAATATCCATTTGCTGCGCCGAATCGGACAACGCAACCGCTGGATCTGGATGCACTTCCGCCATGACTCCATCCGCGCCGATCGCCAACGCTGCTTTCGCGCACGGAATCAATAAATCGCGGCGTCCTGTTGAGTGAGTGACGTCAACAAGCACAGGCAAGTGCGTTTCTTTTTTCAAGATTGGCACTGCAGAAATATCGAGCGTATTTCTTGTCGCGCGCTCATACGTGCGAATGCCGCGTTCACAAAGAATAATTTGCCCGTTTCCTTGCGACATAATGTATTCTGCCGCGTTAATAAATTCTTCGATCGTCGCCGCTAGCCCGCGTTTTAACAAAATCGGCTTGTTCACTTGGCCCGCCGCTTTCAAAAGTTCGAAGTTTTGCATGTTGCGGGCGCCAATTTGAATCACATCAATATAATCTAGCGCTATTTCAATATCCGCAGGGGTAACGATTTCGCTGATCACCGCCAAATCAAACTCATCGGCAATTCGTTTTAAAATTTTTAACCCTTCCACTCCTAATCCTTGGAAATCGTATGGCGATGTTCTCGGCTTGTACGCGCCGCCGCGGAGAAGCTTTAACCCTTGCTTTTTGACGGCTGCCGCAACCGCCGCAACTTGTTCATAGCTTTCCACCGCGCACGGTCCCATCACAAAATATTGGTTGCCGTCGCCAATTTTTTCTCCTTTTACATCGACAATCGTATTTTCCGGATGTTTTTTGCGTGATACAAGCAATGCTTTACGGTGATCATCTTCTTGCAGTTCAAGGCCTGCTTTAAAAATTTCTTTAAAAATATGTTGTAATGTCGACGTTTCAAACGGTCCGTCGTTGTACTCAGAAATTAAATCAAGCATTTTCCGCTCACGCACAGGGTCATAACGGTGTGTTCCTTGCGCTTCCTTGATCTTTCCAATTTCTTGAACAAGTCTCCCCCGCTCATTGATTAATTTCAAAATTTGTAAATTAATCTCATCCACCTTTGCTCGCAACTCATCTAATCTCTCGTTGCTCATGCTCCTCATCCTTTCTTTCGTACAGTTTGATTCAAAGGCATTTCCCACCACATCCAAATGACTCGAGCCACGGACTTGTGGTTACTTATTTTTTAATTAGTCATTATTATAATAGAAATAAAGTCGATTGTCACCAAAAATCACTTTATTTATTAAACGCTTTTAAGCGATAAAGTATTTTGCGGGGGAAAAACGCCGAATCGCGCGGAATTAAGCAAAAAAGCATGAACCTTTTGATGGTTCATGCCTCTTTTCCGCCATATCCGGCTCATCAACATGCATACAGTAAAGCAATAAAAACTAATCCACACGCAGTAATCCCCGTTACCAGACGAGTAACAATATCTGCCGTTTTAAACTTTGCAGCATCTCAGGGAATAAAATGAAAGCGAACGCCAACCACCTTTATTAACCCATCATCATTATTTTCGTTGGCCGAAGCATTCCAACTGCAGGCCCTCCGCTTTTACGGCGCTTGAATGATATGCTTTTTCAAGGCATCATACGTAATATTCCAATGTGACGTGTGCCATGCGACAGCCCCATTTTCAAACAGAAGCGCCTGCGGCGATTCATGTTTCACACTAAACGTTTCGGCGATGTAATTCGAAAGTGGCCGTGCTTCTTGCACAAACAAATAATATGTATCCACTTCCGGATAGTCGGCTACGAATTTTTCATATTCTTGAAACGCCGCTTGGCTAATTGGGCATGTAAGGCTATGTTTGACCAATAAAAACCGTTTCCCCTCTTTTAACACTTCTTGAAATTGTTCAATCGTCTCCAGTTTCTGCTTTCCCATTTTGATCACTCCGTTTCATTTTGTCTTTGCAGTTTTTGCTCCGCGTCATCAAACGCTTCTTCCGCTTCCTTTAGCAATTTTTCGATATTTTCTTTATTTGCCTCACTCGTCGGCGTTGGAATCGAAATGGACGGAGTTTCCGATTCAGAAGAAACGCGCTGCTGATCCGCTTTTCCAATTGGAATAAATTTCGTTACTTCTTTCGTTTTTTCTTTCGCTATTTCTAACCATTCGGTCGCCGTTGTTTTCACCGGCTCCAATTTTCCTGCCTCATTCATTTCCGCAAGCCATCGTTTACCTTTCTCACTCGTCAACAGCAGCGTCGCCACCGCGCCGGCGATCCCGCCGACAATCGCCCCTAGCAAAAAGCCACTATTATTTTTTGCCATCCAACGCAACCTCCTTCATCTTTTTTTGTCTTCTTTCCTTCCATTTTTCCCATATTTCCATCAAAGCATTTCCCCATTGCATTACTTTTACCACTTTTTCTTGATGTGTCTCTACTTGCTTTGTCACCGACGCGGAAATTTGCTGCAGCGAGCGGTTAAACGATTGAACGGTAGAGCTGACATCGCTTACAGCATGGACAAGCGAATTCAATCCTTCCACTTTTTTTTGCACACCGTCGGCAAGCTCATTCGTCTTTTTCAACAGCTGCGTTGTTTCAGCGGCAATGCTTTGCACTTCTTTGTCCATATGGTCGATCGCCGCCGTCAAACGGCGAATCGTTTCCTGCAATACCGTTAACGTTCTCGCAATATAGACGACCAAGATGAAAAAAGAAACGGCAATTAACGCGATGCTGGCGTATAAGATAATTTTCACTTCGTTTCCTCCTTGCTAGTATTCCTCTTTTCAAACGTTCGACGTCTATTCGACAAATTCCTGCAAAGATACTCGCAGAGAAATCGATACAATCGCCAAGGCCGCGATGGCGCCATTCGAACATCATTGCATCACCGTTTTGATCACACGCTGACGCGCACATGCCGTTTCACCATTAAGAGTGAAAACCGCTAAATCCGGCAATGGTGAGAAAAAACGAGCCGGCGAATCGATGCCTAGCTCGTTTTTTCTTTTCTTTGCTATACCGAACGAACCGTCCGCTCGTACGCCTCTTGAAACTTTTGAATATCTCCTGCGCCCATAAAAATTAATACCGCGTTCTCATGCTGCTTTAACACGGACGTATCATCTTCTTGAATAAGACGGGAATTCGGAATTTGCGCTTGCAAATCTTGAATCGATAATTTCCCGTGATGTTCACGGGCAGAACCAAATATATCACATAAATACACTTGGTCAGCCTGCTGCAAGCTTTCGGCAAATTCCCGCAAAAACGCTTGTGTCCGCGTATACGTATGCGGCTGAAAAATCGCGACAATTTCACGTCCCGGATATTTTTGTCTCGCCGCATCAATCGTTGCAATAATTTCCCGCGGATGATGGGCATAGTCATCAATTAAAATTTGGTTGCCGAGCGCTTTTTCACTAAAGCGGCGTTTCACACCTTGAAACGTTTTTAACCGTTCTTGAATAATGCGGACATCGATTTCTTCATAATGGCAAAGCGCAATAACGGCAAGCGCGTTTAATACGTTATGGTCGCCAAAGCGCGGAATCTCGAATGAAGCGAAAAACGTATTGCGAACAAACACGTCAAACGATGTTCCTTCAGTTGTTTTCACCACGTTGCGCGCTTGGAAATCATTATCATCGCCAAATCCGTAAAACAGCACCGGCACTTTCGCTTTGATTTTTTGCAAATATTCATCATCTCCGCAAGCGATAATCCCTTTTTTCACTTGCAGCGCCATTTCTTGAAACGCAGAGAACACATCATCGATATTGGCAAAATAATCAGGATGGTCAAAATCAATGTTTGTCATGATTGCATAATCTGGAAAGTAGGATAAGAAATGGCGGCGATACTCGCATGCTTCAAATACGAAATATTTGCTTCCTTCTATTCCTTTTCCCGTTCCGTCACCAATTAAATACGATGTGGAATGCGCCCCTTGCATTACATGGGCAAGCAAACCAGTCGTCGACGTTTTTCCGTGTGACCCCGCTACTGCAATGCTTGTGAATTTTTGTAAAAATTCCCCTAAAAAGCGATGGTATCGTATCACAGGAACTCCTAATTCATAAGCAGCTTGTATTTCCTCATGCGTATCAGGAAAGGCGTTTCCAGCGATCACCGTATAGCCCGGTTTAATATTTTCTTTGTTAAAGGGTAAAATGGGAATCCCTCGCTCCTCTAATGCTTTTTGTGTAAAAAAACGCTTCTCAACATCTGAACCTTGGACCGTATAATTCATATCATGAAGAACTTGCGCCAATGCGCTCATTCCTGTTCCTTTAATGCCAACAAAATGGTAAACAGTCATAACGAAGCCCTCCAACAATCGTCTATCTGTAAGACAGTATATGACGTTCATCTAGTTTTGCCATTTACTTCATTTTACGATATGTATTCTCACATTTTATCATTATAACACTGTTTTCACCGAAAAACTATGAGTGCATCAAAAAAGAAAACTGACGGGGCGATTGTTTCCCCTATCAGTTTCCCCTACCAGCGGCCCTTATATTTCCGGCAAATCCGCCCTTTCTAAGCGTAGATTGGTGCAGCTTTCCTCCCGCCCGCTTTCGCCTGACGTTTTCCGTTTAACAATAATCGCTGGTAAAGCCGATATAAATGTTGAAAAAGCTGTGTAATGTCATTAAACATACGTTCTATCATATCATGCTATTTTCTTGCAAATTCGCCAATTCCTCTTCTGTAATCAACACGTCTCGCGGTTTGCTGCCGCGCGCTTCCGAAACGATGCCTTGTTCTTCCATCATCTCTATTAATCGCGCCGCGCGGTTATAGCCGATGCGAAAATGGCGCTGCAAGCTTGACGTCGAAGCTCCTCCTTGCTGCACGACGAACTCGCAGGCTTCATAAAAAAGTTCGTCTTCTTCATGATTGGCAACTGTCTTTTTGGCAAAATCATCTTGCTGAAACAAATAAGAAGGAGCCATCTGTGCTTTCACATGGGCGACGACCCGCTCAATTTCTTCGTCCGATACGAAATTGCCTTGCACACGCACCGTTTTCGATGAGCCGTTTTCTAAAAACAACATGTCGCCGCGTCCGAGCAATTTTTCCGCGCCGTTTACATCGATAATCGTCCGCGAATCAACTTGCGAAGAGACAGAGAAGGCGATCCTTGTCGGGATATTCGCTTTGATTAACCCAGTAATCACGTCAACAGATGGGCGCTGCGTCGCAACAACTAAATGAATTCCGCACGCCCTCGCCTTTTGCGCGATGCGGCAAATCGCTTCTTCAACGTCCGCCGGCGCTACCATCATTAAATCGGCCAGCTCGTCGATGATAATAACGATATACGGAAGGTGATGTTCCAGACTTCCTTTCTGTTTTACAAGTTCATTATATTTTTGAATGTCGCGGACACCGGTATGGGCGAACAATTCATACCGCCGCTCCATTTCTTCCACCGCCCATTTCAGCGCCCCCGTCGCCGCCTTGACATCGGTGATGACCGGGCTGACAAGATGCGGAATATCGTTATACGGAGCGAGCTCAACCATTTTCGGATCAATCAGAAGCATTTTCACTTCATGCGGAGCAGCTTTGTACAACAAACTTACAATCATCGCATTGATGCATACGCTTTTTCCCGAACCGGTCGCTCCGGCAATCAATCCGTGCGGCATCTTTTTTAAATCGGTGACCACCGGCGTTCCCGATATATCAAGCCCAAGCGCCACCGTTAATGGGGATGGGTTATTGCGAAACGCATCGCTTTCTAAAATTTCTCGGATGAACACAGGACGACTTTTCAAGTTCGGGACTTCGATGCCGATCGTACTTTTTCCCGGGATCGGCGCTTCAATCCGGATATCTTTTGCCGCTAAATTCAGCTTAATATCATCCGCTAAATTCGTGATTTTGCTTACTTTGACTCCAAGGTCTGGCTGCACTTCAAACCGCGTTACCGTCGGTCCTTGCGTCGTATGGACCACCTTGGCGCCAATGTGGAAGCTGGCAAACGTCCGATTCAGCCGAGCGCATTGTTCGCGAACCCATTGTTCATCGCTTTCTTGGCTTTGCCGCGGCCGTTCCAACAACGATAGCGGCGGGAATGCGTATCCATTGGCCGGAGATTGCTTTTTTTCTTCCCATTTTTTTCGATCTTGTTTTAACATCATCACGTTGTATGGAATGCGGGAACGCGCTGGTTTGCTCGTACGATAATCATTGTTTTCGGGCATATCCACCTTTGCTTCTTCTTTTTCTGCTTCTTGTAAATTCGTCTCCTTTTCCTCCGTCTTCGCTTCGTCTTGCTTACTTCCTTCATCTTTTGGCAAGTAAGCTTCTTCTTTTTCTTGCACAGCATCATTTACGAGCATTTCTTCGCTCTCCTCTAACCGTTCCGGCGATGATGGCGCCCGACCGCTAATTTCGTCTGTTTTTTCCTTCGGTACAGATGGCAATACATCCGTTTCCTCTTCTCGTGAATGAGGCGGCAGCACCCATTCCACTGCATGCTCATTTTTTTTCGTTACTCTTTTATATCCATAAATAGGTGACGGCACATCAGAAGGACGAAACGGCTTTTTTTCCAAATCATCCAACCTATTTTGTTGATTTTCGTCCACATGTCTTAGCAAATAATCAGAATACGATACAGAATGCTCCTGACGAAATGATGGATGGCGGCGTTCCGGTGCCGGCTCATCCGGAATAAGCGGAAAACGAAAGTTCCCTTTTGGATATTGATAAGCTACCTTGACGTCCAATTGGGAAGAAGAAAGCTTCTCCCGTTGTTTTTTTCGCGCCGAAACGTATTGTTCTTCCTCCTCTGCTTCCAACAAATAACGAACGAAACGTTTTAACCATTTCATCGCTAAACCACTCTTTCTGTTAAATTCGTTTCGGAAAAAAAGTCACTAGAATCAATCTAGTGACTGTCATCGCATTACCAAGTGAACGGCTGGCCGACTTCATATTCATCGGATAATACTAAAATCCCTTTTTCTTGCGGAGCGTTTGGCAATTCCAATTCGCGCGCGGAACAAATCATTCCGTACGACGGAACACCGCGCAATTCCGCTTCTTGAATGACAAGTCCGCTCGGCATCACCGCGCCGATTTTGGCAACAACGACTTTTTGCCCCGCTTCCACATTCGGCGCGCCGCAGACGATTTGCAATACTTCTGTTCCGACGTCCACTTGGCATACGCTCAATTTATCCGCATTTGGATGTTTCTTTTTCTCTTTTACATAACCGACTACAAACTTCGGTGAAAGATCGGCTTCAATCGTTTCGTTCCACCCGTTTTTTTGCAATATATCGTTAATCACGGAAACGAGGCTTTCGTTCAGCTCCAGCAAGCCGTTGCCGTCAAAATGATGATAAGTAGATGCTTGAAAAATATTATATCCTACCGTTTCACCTGTTTTTTCATCAAAGATGCGGACAACGTCTCCTTTTTTTTCAAACGCCCGCTGATCTTGCGGAATTGGTTTTAATGAAACGAGCAGCACATCGCCGACTCCTTCGCGGTTATAAAACACGTTCATCCTCGCTCATCCTTTCTTCCTTATTTTTTGCGATAATTTTTTCCTAAAATAAAAATCGGTTCAAGCTCCCCGTCTTCATATAAAAATGATAAAGCGGTAATCGGCACTCGTCCACTCGCAAAAAAGCTCATCGTCATTTGCGCAAGCACATCGTATCCAACTTCATTTTGCACATCGGCAATAATCAGCACGTCTTGATGCGGCACCGCAAGCGCCATCGTTCCCGTTATTTTCTTTCTCATTTTCGCTAAAAACGGCTCGTTTAAAATGCGGCTTGCATCATAGCCATCATTTGTATTCACGAAGTAAAACGTATTTCCCGCCACTTTGTCCTCTTTGACATTCACATCCAACGAACGAACGTTGAAACGGGCGATTTCTTTTATTCGTTCCTCGTTCCATTGTTCTTGTTCCAACATCTTTTTGTCGATCAGCCGATACGTATTGCCCAAGTCAAGCGCGTAATAAATGCGGGTTTCCGCCGTATGGTCGTCATAAAGAAGCGGAATGCCTTCTTTTGTCTCCGTCGGAAACGACGTCGAGCGAATGACCGGGTAAATATCTTTTTCTTTTCCGGAAAGCGTATGTTTTTCATGCATCGTATTTAACGCTTGTTCCACGTAATATACAATTTCGTCAATCGCTTCGTCTTTTTGCTCGTGCCATTTTGCAATGATGCCTGGAAGCGAAATCGTTACCCCTTTTTTCGTTTCTTTATCTTCAATGCGGAGCGTGTCCTTTTTTCGGTCAAATTGAAACGTCCAATCATTGCGGGCAAGCTTTTTCTTTATTTGTTCATACATTTGTTTGCTATCCATCGCTGCGCCCCCTATGTTATGACAAGCCGCGGATGAACCGTTCGACTTCCTCTTTCGTCTTGCGGTCTTTGCTGACAAATCGGCCTAGTTCTTTGCCGTTGTCATAAGCAATAAAGCTTGGAATGCCAAAAACGTTTTCTTGCTGACATACTTCGAGCAATTGGTCGCGATCGACGTAATAAAACTCATATTCAGAAAAAGTTTGCTCGATTTCCGGCAAAAACGGCTGAAGAAATCGGCAGTCCGGACACCAATCAGCAGAAAAAACGAACACTACTTTTTTTGTATTTTTCACTTCCTCATATTGTGCCGCTGTTTCAATCGTTTTCATCGATAAAACTCCTTTCCGTGTCTTTTTTATGATATCGCGAATCAACGATTTTGACAAAAAAATTCATATTGCCCTGCTAATAACTGAACAATATGGCGAAACATGCCGGCGCGATCGACATAGCCATTGGTAAAAACGCCGATCGCTCCTTCTTTATGGCGGATGTTTCTTTCTCCTGTATATTGTGCCATCACGTCTCCGAGTTCTCGACCAGCGCGGATTTCGTTCGCCACTTCCAAAGGAAGCGGAATGCGCGCTCCGCCGGCGGTAATAACGATGCCGTCACGGTCCGCAAGCGCCCCCCAATTACAAAGCCATAATTCTCCGTCTATTTCCATCACACCGCCTTCTAAACCGATGCCGATATCCGCGTTCTCTTTTTGTAACGCATGTTTCGCTCGATTCATCGCTCCTTGACGCGTTTCGTGATCGGAAAGCGGCTGGGCGGAAACATCAGATGGCACGTCCGTTGGCACAAGCGCATATTGTTCAGATGAAAAAATCGATTTTACCGCCGCAATTTTCGCTTGGTTGGTTGTACCGATCGCAACTATTTTCATCGCTTTCCACTCCTTTTTACGGAAAAAGAGAAGCCTTGTCAAACAAGACTTCTCACTTTGCTTAACTATTTTTCTTAATGGCATCGACTGTTGCTTTATCGCACCGCTTTACAAGCTCAATAAGCAGCTGCTTCGCTGCCGCGTAATCATCGACATGAATGATCGACGCATGTGTATGAATATACCGGGAACAAATGCCGATCACCGCAGACGGCACTCCGCTGTTGGCGATATGTACTCTTCCAGCATCCGTTCCTCCGCCCGGGGAAACGAAAAATTGATATGGAATGCCGTGCGTTTCCGCCGTATCTAATACAAATTCGCGCATGCCGCGATGAGTCACCATCGAACGGTCATAAATGCGAACAAGCGCTCCTTTTCCAAGATGTCCAAATTCCTTCGCGCCACCGGTCATATCATTCGCCGGGCTCGCATCAAGCGCGAAAAAGATATCCGGCTGAATCAGCGTTGCGGCGGTTTGTGCCCCGCGCAATCCAACCTCTTCTTGGACAGTAGCTCCCGAATATAACACGTTTGGCAGTTTCTCATCTTTCAACTCTTTCAACAATTCAATTGCCAAACCGCAGCCGTAACGGTTGTCCCACGCCTTCGCTAAAATTTTTTTCGGATTGGCCATTGGCGTAAACGGGCAAATCGGCACAATTTGTTGCCCCGGCTTAATTCCCATCTTTTTCGCGTCTTCACGGTCATCAGCGCCGACGTCGATAAGCATGTTTTTGATCTCCATCGGTTTGTTCCGCTGCTCCTCGCTCAATAAATGCGGCGGAATCGAACTGACAACGCCAACGACTGGACCGTTATCGGTAATAATTTGCACGCGCTGTGCCAACAATACTTGATTCCACCAGCCTCCGAGCGGTTGAAAACGAATCATGCCATTATCGGTAATGGCGGTGACCATAAAGCCGACTTCGTCCATATGCCCCGCAACCATCACGGTTGGGCCGCTTTCATCGCCGCGCTTGACGCCAAAAATGCTGCCAAGCCGATCTTGCACGACTTCATCGGCGTATTTTTCCAACTCTTTGCGCATAAACTTCCGCACTGCGTGTTCATTGCCCGGCGCCCCCGGCAATTCGGTCAATGTTCGGAACAGTTGAAGCGTTTCTACATTCATCATCCTTAACTCCTTTTTTTCTAATCATTTTTATTGTAACGAACAAGCCAACCTTTTTCCACTTTCCTTACATACATTGATGAAATGAGATATACTAAACGATAGACAAGAAACGGTGGAGGTCTCTTTCAATGAATTGGAAAAAATTTATCATTGGCGCAGTCATCGGCTTTGCCGCGGCTTATATCATTCCAACGCGGCTCAAGCAGCGAATGATTTCCGCAGAAAAAGCACTTTCGCTAGCAAAAGCATCCTTTCAACAACAAGGGACAATCAGCGGCTCATGGATTCAAACAAATCCGGAAACATATAAAAAAAACAATGTCGTCTATACGGTGTACAAAGGCGGCGTTTGCCGCGATAGCCAACAATACGAGTTTGTCGTCGACGCTTACACAGGAGCCATCATCGAAACGAAGCCGCTTTAAAAAGCTCGCAGATGCCTCCGGCTTCATAGGAGGCCCCCGCAAATTTTCCGGTGATTGCGAATTTTACACAAATTGTCCTTGACGTCCCTTGTTGTGCTTCACGAACGGTTTCGCTCCACATGAGCGATCATATTGCCGTTCTCGTCCCATTTTAGCGCCCGATAATACGCGTCGTGGTAAAACGTAAACCACGCTTGTTTTTCGACTGCGTATGGGATCCATTTCTGTTTCTCGAAAATCGATGTCATTGGATAATCATCATATGCCATTACCCATAACACATTTTGATGGGCGTGCGTCGCTAACAAATCGGCCATATGAATCGCCATTTCCCCGTCTGATTCCATAATGATGATCGAATGCCCGGCGCTATGCCCTCCTGTATGTACCATTTTGACGCCGCTTACGACTTCTTTTTCTTTTTCAAACGGAACGACCTGCTCGGCAATCGGCTCCCAATTTTCTTTCCAATACGTATTGCGTGAGCGGATGTTCGGTTGCCTCATTTCATCCCATTCGATCTTTGATGTCATAATTTCCGCGCGCGGAAACGCAGAAACAAGCCGATCGCCTTCCCATTTTGTCAAACCGCAAGCATGATCAAAATGCATATGCGTCATTAAAATGATGTCAATATCGCTCGTCGTTAGCCCCAGTTGCTCAAGCGACTGTTCCAGTTTTGACTCCTCCGTTACGCCGAAATTCCGCTTTTGTTTATCCGATAATTTGCCGTTGCCAATACCTGATTCAATCAAAATATTTTTTCCGTCCACTTGCACGAGAATCGGATCGGTACGCAATTCGATTTGGTTGTTGTCGTTAGCCGGATACTTTTTCGACCATAGCGGCTTTGGAACGACCCCAAACATCGCCCCTCCATCTAAATGCGTTACCCCTCCGTTCAACCATGTCATTGTTATTTTTCCGATTTGCAATTGTTCCATTTTCCCATCACCTCATTATTAGTGTATCATTTTTAGGAATATTTCAAAAACATAAAACAAAAGGCCGCCTCTTTTTCGAAGAAGCAGCCTTTTGTTTTACAGATGGCGCTGTTTTGGCGGATATTTTACTTCACAACGGTAAATGCGGTTGCCTTTTGCCGAAAACTTTTCTTCGTATTCCGTCATAATATTTCCTTCAAAATCGCTATTGTGCAAATCCAAACTTACGTATGTCAGCACTAACCCATATTGCGAAAAACTGACAAGCGAATATTCAAAAAAGCCTTGATTATCGGTTTTAAAATGAATTTCCCCTTCATCCACCAACACTTTCTCATACAGTTCAAGAAACGAACGATATGTCAACCGCCGTTTTTCATGGCGCTTTTTCGGCCACGGATCGGAGAAGTTTAAATAAATGCGCTCAATTTCGCCCTCCGCAAAAAAATTCGTTAAATCTTTCGCATTCACATTTAGTAAACGTAAATTCGGCAATTCGTTTGCAATAAGTTTATCTAGCGCGGAGACAAGCACACTCGGGTACAGTTCAATGCCAATATAATTAATGTTCGGATTTGCTTTTGCTATTTCTGTAATAAATTTTCCTTTTCCGGTGCCGATTTCAATATGAATCGGGTGATCGTTGCCGAACAGCTCATTCCATCTTCCTTTATATTCCTCTGGATTTGGAATAACGTATTGCGGATATGCAGCAATTTTTTCCTTTGCCCATGGTTTATTACGCAGACGCATACGGACACCTCTGTTTTTTTGTTCATCGTTGTCAACGATAACATGAATAAGCATCATTGCGCAAGATGATCATAGCCAACCGAGCACAAATTTTTATGCCAATAAAAAAACACAGCCGTACGCACGACTGTGAAAAACGATGATAAAAATGCACATACAAGCGCATATTAAAAATGCACAGCATACTTTTGCAAAGGATGGTGGTCATATTGCCACTAAACCACGAACACCAAATCGCCATATTAAAAGATATTTTATCAGAACACGAAGCGGATTGCTGCGGCACTGTTTCCGAATGTGAACAAATTGAGCGGCTCGTAAAATCATTGATGGGAAACGAACAAGTGCATCCACAAGTAAAAAGCGTGCTCCCGGACATTTACGCATACGGACAAAACGGAAAGTACAGCGCTGACTTAAACTCCCACATTTTGTCCCATCAGCAGCAATTATCGGAGTGGGTCAATCAGCTTACGTAGGAAATGCAACGACCGTTGCATTTCTTTTTTCGCTTTTTTTTCGTTTTGCCATATAAGCAAATAAAGTGTTTGCGCGATCGCATACCATTTCATCCGGAACCGCAAATCATCGGTCAACGAAAGGCCGTAAAGCTCCAGCCAATCTTCCCATTTTTCTTCAGGAATATATGTGTAAAGCAACATGCCAATATCGATCGCCGGATCAGCGATCATCGCACCGTCCCAATCAATCAAGTACAATTTTCCATCTTCAGCAAGCAACCAATTGTTATGGTTAATGTCACAATGACAAACGACATACTCATCGCATTGCAGTGAAGACATATGCCGCTCGAGCCAATCGAGCGCCTGCTTTACCAACGGTTCTTCCAACGGATGGAGAGAGAATTGCGCTTTTAGTTTTTCCACCATCATCTCTGGCAATAATGGCGTCTTCCCTAGCCGTTTCAGCATCATCACTAAATCTTTGGAGCGATGAATTTTTCGCAACAACCTTGCGACTTGTTCGCTTCCCATATCTTGTGGCTTCAATTCTCTCCCGTTCAACCATTGTTGTGCGGTAAACACATCGCCATTTTCCAACCGTTTCGTCCAAATCAGCTTCGGGACGATGCCTTCCGCGGACAAAACTGCCAGAAATGGGGAGGAATTCCGTTTTAAAAATAACTTTCGTCCTTCATATTCCGCAAAATAAGCATCTCCGGTCGCGCCGCCAGCAGGAGTGATGTCCCATTCCTTTCCTAGTAACTGTTCCAAAGCATGTTCACCTTCGACTTATAAAAAATAAGAGACAGCGATCACCTGATTCCGTATTTTCAGACAATAGCTGTCTTACTAGATTTTATATGGAATATCTTTTTTTCGTCAATTCGCACTTTTGTTTGCGCAAACTTTGCGCTTTATCCGTTCATTGTTACTTGTATTATAATGGAATACCGTCCCCTCTTGCAAATGTTTTATGCGCTTTGCAAAAAATAGGAAAATGGCCGCTTACGTTTTTTTTACAAGCACCCACGTCCCAATCCCAACCACGTTTATGTTTTTATGAACGGAAAACAATGGAACCGTTCCGCTGTGATCCCCGTCGCAAATGACATGCCATTCTTCATCGTCAGGAAGAAAAACAGATTGTGCTTCCTCTTGGTTATGGTGAATGACAATAATGTCCTGCCAAGGCCCATACTGCTGTACGCCGCGAAGATGGTATGCGATGATGGATGCTGAAACTGGCTCAAGGAAAAAAAGGTGATTGTTTATCTCTGCTTCGGTAGTAAACCGGAAAGCGCGGTGGGACTTTCGAAGCCGAATAAGCCCTTGAACATAGCGGATATCGCCTTCGTGCTCGCTTTTTCGCTTCCAGTCGATTTGATTGATCGCATCGGGAGCGTTATAGCTATTGTCTATCCCTTGCTTTGTCCGGTAAAATTCCTGCCCGCTATGCAAAAACGGAATTCCTTGTGAAAGCAGCACGATCGCTGTCGCTAATTTTTGCCGCTTTTTTTTCGTTTGTTCGCTTTCATGGCCGTTGGCAATTTCTAGCTTATCCCAAAACGTATGGTTATCGTGCGATTCGACATAATTAATCGTTTGGGTCGGATGAAGAAACGGTCCTTGTTTGTTGCGGACGCTTCCGCTAATCGCTACTTTCACTTTTTCGCGATCATCAGAATCGCCAAGCGCGAACCCTCTGTCAAGCGGCTGAAACGTGCTTCCCTTAACGCTGTCGCGAAAATAATCGTTAAAATAGGCGATGCGCGGCAGTTTTTCCGCGTTTTGCATCGTCGCTTTTCGCTCAGGCGGAAGCGGCGTCGGCAAATCCCATCCCTCTCCGAACACAAGAATGGACGGGTCGATCGCATCGAGCATTTCGCGAACCGCTTTCATTGTGTCAATATCTAAAATTCCCATTAAGTCAAAGCGAAAGCCATCGACATGATACTCTTCCACCCAAAACCGAACCGAATCCAAAATCCATTTCCGCACCATTTTTCGTTCGGAAGCAATGTCGTTTCCGACTCCAGTGCCATTAGCCGGGTTGCCGTATGCATCATAGCGGAAATAATATCCGGGAACGATTTTCTCCAATGACGATTGTTCGCGGATATAAACATGATTGTAGACGACATCCATAATGACGCGAATGCCTTGCGCTTGCAGTGTATGAATCGCACGCTTTAATTCGCGAATGCGGGCATATGGATCATGCGGGTTTGTCGCATAACTCCCTTCCGGAGCGTTGTAATGGAGCGGATTGTATCCCCAATTATACTGTTGCGACGGATTGCGTTCATCCACTCCGGCAAAATCATGAAACGGGAGCAATTCGACGTGTGTCACGCCAAGTTCCTTTAAGTAAGAGAGCCCTGTTGTTGTATGATTCGGCCCCTTTGTCTCCAGCTCGGCCAACCCTAAATATTTTCCTTTATGAATAATTCCGCTTTCCGGGTGAATCGTAAAATCACGGATATGCATTTCATAAATAACCGCATCAGCTGGTGAGGAAAGCGGAGGAAGGAACGGCTTTTCCGTCCGCGTCTTCGCCAAATCGACGACAACCCCATGCTCCCCGTTGACGGAAACGGCAGCCGCGTACGGGTCAACCGCTTCACGCCACACGTCGTTCACACATACGGCATACATGTAATGCATTCCTTCGATATCGTCGAATACCGTCGTCGTCCATACTCCTTTTTCCAATCTCTCTAACGGTATATACTTTTCTTTTTCCGTTTTCGGGTCGATCAGCTTTACTTTTACTTCTGTTGCCGTTGGCGCCCACACTTTGAAAGTCGTTTTCTCGCGCGCATATGCGATTCCTAAATCGCCGTCATAAAAAAATTGGTCGTCAAATTGCGGCGTCCGCACAACTGCCCCGATTTGCAAATTAGCTGTTGCGCCTTGGTGATCATAAATCACGTAACGTTTTCCGATTTCTATCGGCATATTCATGATGCACTCGTATTTCATCATTGTCCCTAAATCCCATTTACGTTCCGTTTGCAAAAAATGGCGTTCTCCATGCGGCGTTTCCAGCGTAAATGTCGGCGTCTCTTCAGCGTGATACGGCTTTGGCACTAACACCGTCACCATATTCATCGCGTCTAAATATGCGGCAAACTCCCGACGTATATCAAGCAATTCAGTCCACCCCCTTTTTGTCGGTTGAATGTGCAAAAGAAACCGGCAACTCTGGTGATTCAATCGAAGTTTATTGGATGGGGAGAGAATTTTTATACAATAATTAGGACGCGATCCTTTTTTGTATAATATGCAAAACATAGAAAATCCGGTGCAAATAAAGCGGGTGGAGACGCCGGCTGCAGTCGCATTGTAGTCGATGATGCAGCGCAAACGCCAACAAAAAAAGGTGTAATTAGCTTTACACCTTTTCTTCATCCATATTCCAATCTGTCCGTATATCATAATGGCTATAGCAATGGCGCAACAGACAAGAGGCTGCTTTTAATTGCGCATGCTTTAACGGGATTGTCAATTTTCGCAAAGAAGAAAACCATTGTTCGTAATTCCGCTTGTCGATAAAATGCACATCGCTAAAAGTAGTATGACCGTAGTCAATGTAGCCATAACGATTGATAACTACTTTTTTGATCGGAAAATCAACATTGTACTGCTTATATATATCTGCTACAATTTTTCCCATTCGTTGTAACGCTATGATCGGATTGATCATTTTCTTCTCTTCATTATTGATTATTTCTGTCCAAAAACGGTCCGAGGACGCAATGATAATATTATCTTTCGCACCTTCTGCAAACGTAATACACCATGTCGTCGTCGGGCTTAACAAAATGACATCTAATTCGACTGGGGCGCTTTTCACTAAAAATACCGGCTTATATAAACATAAATACGTATCAGGGAAACGCTGTAAAAAATATTTTAATTTTTCTTCATAATAAAACTTTTTATCGACGGCAGATTCATACCATATTGTCGAGCTCGCCCATTTTAATTGCAGCTGAAACATATTTTCCAAAAATAGAATTTTTAATTCATCGATGTCTTTTGCCTCCGTTATGATCATCGGCAAGCCTTCTTCCTCATCGATTAAACGGTTTATTTGTCCTTCTGTTGTCTCTTCCTGTGGCGATGAACGTTTGAACCATTTTTTCACCTTGTCAAACAATGACGGCTTTTCCACGAGCCACTCCCATGTTTCATCGAGTTGTGGAATGGCATCATTGCTTTTATTGCTTTCCCATTGCTCTTTCGTTTGCTCCCATTGTTTTTTCTTTAAGCGAATAAATTCGCTTGCGTAGCGATACACGTCCGTTTCGTATCTTGAAATATAATCTTGAAGCTTTATTAATTGGCCCACACCTGCAACACTTCCTTCAATCAGAAGTTATTTTGAAAGCGGAAATAGAGCAAGCGCTTCATACTTCGGCGTTCGCTCTAAATGTGTTTGATATAACACGATCTGGCCGACGGGAAACGTCGCGTTTATTCTTGGTCTCATTTGAAGATCGTTCAAAGAAAACGCTTCATTTCCTTGCCATTTGCGCGCAATCGTAATGTGCGGAGTAAACGGCCGCTTTTCTAGCGACAATCCGATATCGATACAAGCGGCATACACATCGCGTTGCAACGCAAATAATTTTTCTTCCTTTTCCACCCCTTGCCATAAAATGCGCGGCGCTGTTCGGTTGCCAAACGTTTGTATTTCTGATAACGATAAGGCAAATGGAGCGTGTCGTTTTGCCACTTGTTCCATCGTTTTGCATATTTCATCTATTTTCATCGGCGGAACATATCCTAAAAACGCCAATGTAATATGATAATCTTGTTGATGCACCCATGTGCGAAATGGAAATGTAGAAGCGATTCCTTCTTTCCATCCCGCTATTTGTTTTTTTACTTCATCAGCGATAGGAACGGCGATAAAATAATGCGTTTTTTTCATATTTTCCCACCTTTTCTTATGAAGGGAACTTTTTTGCATTGATCAAACGAATTCCGATGAGTGAAAGCATTCCAACAAAAGTGCAAATGCTGAAAAATAAATATACAGCCCCAATATGGCCGCGGTCAAGCATATATCCGCCAATAAACGTACAAAACCAAACTCCTAATCCGTTTCCGACCGCGGAATAAAGCGACACTGCCGTCGCCCTCACCTGCTTTGGCGCAATATCACGCACGTATTGAAGCGCCGCAGGAATAACCAAGCCAACGGAAAGGCCTTGAACAACCGCCGTAATGTACACGAAAAAAAGCGGCGGCTCAAAAAAGTAAAATAACCAGCGCGCGCATGATACAGCGGAAGCGAACATTAAAAGCGGGACCATTCCAAATCGATAAATAAGCTGATCTGCCATTTTCATGAACGGAGCTTCGCTTCCCGCCGCCAATAAAAACGCGATCCCTATTCCCGTCAGCGTGCCGCCGAGTTGCTTAATGAATATGCCAAAATAAAAGTTATTCGCTAAAATAGGGCCAAAAATAAGAAAAGTAGCGAGCAACAATAATACAAATTGCGGAATTTGAAACAGCTGCGCCATTCTTCGCAGCGTTTCCGGCTTCATCGGCTGGCTTTCCTTTGGAAGCCGCCAAGCAAGCAATCCAGATAACATTAGCATAAATGAAAACAAGTAAAAAATAGAAACAAGCGCAACGCGGTCTGATAACCATCCACCGATCAGCACGGCAACAGCGAAACCGATCGATCCCCATAAACGAATCGACCCATACTTTTTGCCATTCTTTTGCACGTAATGAAGCGCGATGCTATCGGAAATCGGAATGATCGCGCTTTGTGCAGACGCAAGTAAAATAGCCATGACAACAAGCCAACGGTACTCGTCAACAAATGAATACAGCAATCCTATCAACGAAGTGGCAAACAGCGCGATTGTCAACATGAGAACCGGCTTACGCGTGTAATCTGTCATCATTCCCCAAATCGGCTGCACAAAAATCGTCGTAACCGGGCTGATGGACATAATCATTCCGATCTCCGCCCCCGAAAGGCCGGCAACCTCTTGTAAATATACGGATAAAAGCGGAAGCAATGTGCCGAATGCAAAAAATACAAAGAAATAAAATAGCGGAAACGCCGCTTTTCCTGTCGACTCCCCTCGTTTTAACGTCGCCTCCATGTTTGGTCCCGCACCCTTTCATAAAAAGCACCGCTCTAAACAGAGCGGCATACATCATTTTTCTTTATCGTAACATATGTTTGAAAATTTTTCATTTCGCTAATTCATAAATAGCTTGAGCATAAATCGCTGTTGCTTTCAACAGATCATCGATAATGATATATTCATCCTTTTGATGCGCTACGTCCGGCCGTCCCGGAAACATCGGCCCAAACGCTACTCCCGCTTTCAGCGAACGAGCATACGTGCCGCCGCCGATGGAAAGCAAAGAAGCGGGTTCGCCCGTCTGTTCTTCGTACACGCGCTGAAGCGTCTGCACAAGCACATGATTTTTATCGACATGATGCGGCTTCAAACCGCCGAAACGCTCCAGCACAAAACCGTGCTGCGCGGCAATGTGCTCTATCTTGCCCTTCATTTGCTCTATATTTGTTGTTACCGGATAGCGTATGTTAATGCCGATCTTGCCACCAGATTGTTCATGATATGACAATATTCCGACGTTCACTGTTAAATCGCCGGTAATCTCGTCGCTATAAGCGATTCCTAACGCTTTTCCGCGAGAATCAGCGAAATAGTCCGTCACAAAGCGGATAAACGCTTGCGCCTGCGTATCTAGCGAAAGCGCCGAAAGCCACTTTGCCAACCATAAACCAGCATTTTTCCCGTTTTCCGGCTCCATCGCATGCGCAGAAATTCCTTCCAATTGAAGAGTAACAGTATTCCCTTTCACAACAGCATTTCCATTCATGTTCGCTTCATGAAGAAACTGGCGATACTGCTGCTCGATTTCTTGTTGCCGATCAGAATGAACGAGCAATACCGCTTCAGCGAAATCAGGGACCATATTATAACGGCGTCCCGCCTGAAACGACTGCAGGCGAATCTCGCTGTCTTCGCTCGTTCCTGTCCGTTCCATGCGCAAATCGATATCAGCAATCCCTTTTTCCGCATAAATAATCGGAAAATCCGCATCTGGCGCAAATCCCATCGTCGGCATTTCTTCATGTTGGAAATAATGTTCGACACAGCGCCATTCGCTTTCTTCATCTGTTCCGATGATCATGCGCACCCGTTTTGACAGCGGCAATCCAAGCTCCTTCACAATTTTCATCGCGTAAAACGCCGCCATCGTCGGTCCTTTATCGTCGATGGCACCGCGGGCGTATATTTTTCCGTCGCGGATTTCCGCGGCAAACGGGTCGCTTGACCAGCCATCTCCCGGCGGCACAACATCAACATGGCATAATACACCGATTAACTCATCCCCTTGTCCGATTTCAAGATGTCCGGCAAAACCATCGACGTTTTTTACCGCAAATCCTTCTTCTTGCCCACGCCGCAGCAAAAACCGCAGCGCCTCGTCCACTCCGTTGCCAAACGGCGCTTCTTCTGTAGCGTCTTCTTCATTAAGGACGCTCGGAATCCGCAATAACGCCTGCGTATCTCGGATCAGTTCCTCTTTCCGCTTCAATACTTCTTCCATCCAATTGATGCTCACCGCAATTCTCCCTTTCTTTTTTCTTTTTCTCTTGTTGTCACCGTAACATAAACGAATCCATAAAGTCAAAGTTTTCTTTTTTTACGATCATGTTACTATTGTATTAAAAAATATTGAAATATTTTGTTAATCTCAGCAAAGCGGTAGCATTTTTCGTCCAGTTTCGTGTAAAATGTAGTAAAAGACAACAAGATATAATCTCTCATCTTAGAAGCAGCGATGTTGTGCCATGCGAATTATGTAACGATAGGGAGTGGTCTTTTGAAACCTTCGACACATCGTATGCTAACACGAATTAAATCCGTCTATTTGTACATTAGCGAAAAGGGAACGGTGACGACACAAGAGCTTGTTGAGGAGTTCGGCACCACCCCAAGAACGATTCAGCGCGATTTAAACGTGTTAGCGTATAACGACCTAGTTCGCAGCCCTAGCAAGGGCAAATGGACGACAACCAACAAGAAGGTGAGAATATCTTCTTGATTGGTTCTAAGAAGAGAGACAAAGGTGAGAGGTTATACGCGAAAATGAATGAACCTCAACATACCCAAAAGCGAATGCACATTCCGTTTGTATAGAAAAAGGAACCTGAAAAAGGTTCCTTTTTTTTGCCATTTTAAGGGCGAAACTGTTTTAACATTTCCACTTCTTCGTCCGTCAATTCCCGATATTCGCCGACCTCTAACGATGGGTCAAGGACGAGCGGCCCCATTTGAATCCGTTTTAAATAGACAACTCTTTTCCCTAGCGCCCGAAACATCCGCTTTACTTGATGAAATTTTCCTTCCGTAATCGTCACTTCCACATCTGAACGAAGTCCTGACTTTAAAATAACAAGTTCCGCCGGCTTTGTTTCATATCCATCATCCAAAACAACGCCGCGGCGAAATGATGCGATATCCTCTTCCGTCACCTCTCCATCAATGACGGCAAAATACGTTTTCGGCACATGCTTTTTCGGGGAAAGCAGCTGATGGGCCAATTGACCGTCATTCGTCAACAATAAAAGCCCTTCTGTATCTTTATCCAACCGGCCAACAGGGAAAGGAGCAAACGCACGGTCTTCCTCTTCTAGCAAGTCAATCACCGTTTCTTCCACGATATCTTCCGTCGCCGAAATCACCCCCGGCGGCTTGTTCATCATTAAATAAATAAACTCTTTATATTCAACTTCCTCTCCCCGCACCGTCACGACTTGCTCGCTCGGATTTACTTGTGTCTTCGGATCTTTGACGATCACACCGTCAATTTTTACGACACCGGACTTTAACAATTTTTTTACTTCTTTTCTTGTTCCATAGCCCATGTTGGCAAGCATTTTATCGATGCGCAGCCCCATACGTTCACCACCTTTAAAAAATTTGCTCTTATTAGGCGTTTGTCTAGTCCGCATTCTCCCTATTTCCATACACTATGAAAGAAAATGAAGAAAGGAGATTTGCCGATGATGGATTACTATCTTCCAATGGCGGATGATTACCGTCAGCAACCGCCTACTTCTCAGCCTTTTGGTCCCGGTTATCCGGGCTTTCCGGGAGGTTTCCCGGGAAACATTCAGCAACGGCTCGAGCAAATCGAGCGGACGCTAGAACGTCATACGGATCGTCTCAATCGTCTTAATCGCCGCTTGCAGCGCGTCGAGCGCCGGCTTGGACTTCCTTATACGGAAGGATTTTAATCTTTTAGAAAAGAAGAAGGCGTTAAACCGCCTTCTTTTCCTTTCTGCGGCGCAAAAAGGCAAAGCGATCGCCAAACAGTGAGGAAAGCAGGCCAGACCGGTCGCTGAAAAAGAAATACACCGCTGCGCCGATAAGCGCACCAATTGCAACAATGGCGATCGATTCCGCTGCTCCGCCATGATAATGAAGCACCGCTTTCAAAATCATCTGCACAATCATCACAAATCCGGACATAAGCGCCGTTAATATCGCCATAAAAATCGTGCGGCGTATGACAAACTGATACCGATAGTTCGTGTATCTTTTAATAATCCATAAATTAAAGGAAACCGAAACGAAATAACCGAACATCGTTGCAAGTATCGCGCCGATCGTCGCAAATTTTGTAATCAAAAACGTATTGAGAGAAAGCTTCACAAGAAGTCCTAACGTTAAGCTGACGACCGAAAAGCGCTGTTGATTAATGCCCTGCAGCACGGCCGCCGTCACAGAAAACAATGCGAACAAAATGGCTGTCGGCGCATACCAGCGCAACACTTGCTCTCCAAGCGGATCATAGCTATAAAACGCGGCATAAACCGGCCCTGCAAGAACCGCCATGCCGGCAACAGCAGGCAATGTTAAAAACATTAATACTTGAAACGTCTGGTTTAAATATTTCCGCAACGATTTTCGGTCTCTTTCCACATACGCCTTTGTAATCGTTGGAATTAACGTCAAACTAAATGATGTCGCCAGTGTTACCGGAATAATGACGATTTTCTGCGCCCACATATTAAAAATCGAATAAGCATGCTCGGAAATTTTCCCAAGCCCTATGTTCGCCATCGCATGGTTAAAAGTAAACTGATCAATTAGCTGGTACAGCGGCATCGCCAGACCGACAAAAACGAACGGCGCCGCATAAAGAAACAATTCTTTGTACATTTCTTGCAAGGAAAGCGACATTTGTCCGCGATCCCTCTTTAACAAATCGTCAAGATACGGCTTTCGCTTCCACCAATACCAAATGAGAATCACCAATCCGCCGAGGGCGCCGACAAAAGCGGCAAACGTCGCGACGCTGACGGCGGTGACGAGAGAACCTTCCAACACGCGCAAAACGACGTAACAACCGACAAGCAAAAAGGCGATGCGGACGATTTGTTCGACCACTTGCGATAGCGCTGTCGGTCCCATCGACTCATGTCCTTGGAAAAACCCGCGGATTAAGCTCATGACAGGAACGATAATAAGCGCAAAACTCACCGCGCGAATAACGGTCACAACGTCATCGATAGAATTGACATTGGTCCGTTCATCAATAACAAACGGAGCAATCCATGGGGCAATCGTATATAAAACAACGCAAGAAACGACGCCGGTAACGATCATTAACCGCAATCCTGACTGAAATAGCACATAACCGATACGATACTCTTCCAAAGCGTTATATTTCGACACAAACTTGGAAACCGCCAGCGGCAGCCCTCCCGTAGCGAGGCTAATGAAAATTTGGTACGGCACATATCCATACCCGTAAAGCGCGCCGCCTTGCTCCCCCACAAGTCGATAAAACGGAATGACGTAAATTAAACCGAGAATGCGCGACAGCATGACACCGGCTGTTAAAATAAACGTCCCGCGCAATAATTTCGACGTAGACATAGGATCCCTTCCCTAACTTGATCGCATTGAAAATAATAACTATGTTATTTTATCATATTTTTGATAAAGTCGAGAAATTTTCCCCCGCTCCATTATAATCAAGACGGAAAGGATCGTGAAGAAAATGATATATGAAGTCGTCGTTATCGGGGGAGGACCGTCGGGATTAATGGCGGCAATTGGCGCTGCGGAACAAGGGGCGAACGTGCTTCTTATCGAAAAAGGAAGCAAGCTAGGGCGAAAGCTCGCTATTTCCGGCGGCGGGCGCTGCAATGTAACGAACCGGCTTCC
Source organism: Parageobacillus thermantarcticus (assembly GCF_900111865.1). Classification (GTDB taxonomy): domain Bacteria; phylum Bacillota; class Bacilli; order Bacillales; family Anoxybacillaceae; genus Parageobacillus; species Parageobacillus thermantarcticus. The sequence goes on from NZ_FOJS01000001.1 coordinate 355,054, forward strand.
TGTCGAAGAAATCATTAAACACATTCCGGGAAACGGACGGTTTTTATACAGCGCTTTTTCCGAATTCAATAATGAAGATATCATTCGCTTTTTTGAACGATTAGGCGTACAGCTAAAAGAAGAGGATCATGGCCGCATGTTTCCGGTAACCGATAGCGCGCAGTCTGTCGTGCAAGCGCTAGTGAACGAGCTAAGACGGTTGCATGTAGATGTCCGGCTTAACACGCCGGTGGCCGACGTTGAGTACGCGCACGGAAAAGCGATAGGCGTAACGCTAAAAAGCGGTGAATTCATTGATGCAAAAGCCGTCGTTGTCGCCGTTGGCGGCAAATCCGTTCCGCAAACAGGCTCGACGGGCGACGGCTATGCTTGGGCGGAAAAAGCGGGGCATACGATCACCGAGCTGTTTCCGACCGAAGTGCCGATTACATCAAACGAACCGTTCATTCAAGAACGGACGCTGCAAGGATTGTCGCTGCGCGACGTCGCTTTAAGCGTCTTAAAACCAAACGGAAAACCGATCATCACCCATCGGATGGACATGCTGTTTACCCATTTTGGCATTTCCGGCCCCGCCGCCCTGCGCTGCAGCCAATTTGTCGTCAAAGCGTTAAAAAAATACGGGACAAATTCCGTCGCGATGAGCATTGACTCGCTTCCTGACCAAAATAAGGAAGAGCTGTTTCAGTATATTGCCCATTTATGCAAAGAAGAGCCTAAAAAAGCCATCAAAAACGTGTTGAAAGTGTTGCTACCGGAACGATACGTCTTATTTTTGCTAGAACGAAGCAACATCGATCCGCAAACACCGGCTGGAATGCTCGCGCACGAAAAAATTCGAACGTTCGTTCATCAATGTAAACAATTTACGTTTCACGTTCACGGCACATTGCCGTTAGAAAAAGCGTTCGTCACCGGCGGAGGCGTTTCCGTCAAAGAAATTCACCCGAAAAAAATGGCTTCGAAATTAATGGAGGGGCTTTATTTTTGCGGCGAAATTTTGGACATTCACGGCTATACGGGAGGATATAACATTACAGCAGCCCTTGTTACCGGAAGGCTTGCCGGAGTGAACGCAGCATTGCATGCAATGTCTTTAAGGACCTAACGGGCTACGTTAGGTCCGATAAATGACCATCGCCGAAAAGCAATAAATTTGCTCTCCTTCTGATTCCATCAAGGCGACATCATATTTCACGTCGATCAGCTGCCCTTCTTTTAGTTTGGACAAAAACGTATTCACTGCTCGCTCCAAATCTTTTTCATGCTCTTCGTCGAACAGCTTCACTTTATACATTGTTACGTCCCCCCTTATTATCGCCGCCTTTCATTTACTCATTTCTTTTACAAAGAAAAAATTCCTTCACTCTTCGCTGATAAAAATTTATAATCATTTTTATGAGTAGCTGTTTGCAAAAAAAGCGTTTGCCTGTTTCCATGTTGAAACAGACAAACGCTTTTCACTTTGCGCATTGATCGTCTTTCAGCCTATTCGCAACATTGACGTTACTTTTTCGGAACGGTATCTCCTTCCCATTCGAGCATGCCGCCGACCATATTGCAGACGCGATAACCTAATTCCTGCAAATAGCGGCAAACATTTTCGCTGCGGCGCCCGGAGCGGCACACGAAAATGTACTCTTCCTCTTTATTGAACTCATCGAGCCGGTTTGGAATGTCTCCCATTTTAATATGTTTTGCGCCTGGAATCATACCGAGCGCCACTTCCTCGTCTTCGCGCACGTCCACGATGTTTAGCTTTTCGCCGCGCTCAAGTTTTTCTTTTAATTCCGCCGCCGTAATTTCCTTAATTTCTTCCATACGTCGAATCTCCTTTCAATGATGCGCCCCTCGCGAAAAGGAGGGGCGTTTTTTGATCAGTTTGCCACAATGTTGACTAGTTTTCCCGGCACCGTAATCACTTTACGCACTGTTTTTCCCGCGATATGTTCTTGAACTTTCTCGTCTTGCATCGCCGCTTGTTCCAGCTCTTCTTTCGATAGGTCTGCGCGCACATGCAGTTTTGCTCTTACTTTTCCGTTCACTTGGACGACAATTTCGACTTCCTCTTCGACTAATTTTGACTCGTCATACGTCGGCCATGGCTCATATGCGATCGTATCGTTATGGCCAAGTTTTTCCCATAATTCTTCCCCGATGTGCGGGCAAACCGGCGACAATAGTTTCACAAATCCTTCCATATATTCTTTCGGCAATTCCGGCGCTTTATACGCTTCATTTATAAACACCATTAACTGCGAAATCGCCGTATTAAAGCGAAGCGCTTCGTAATCTTCCGTCACTTTTTTCACCGTTTGATGATAGACGCGCTCAAGCGTATCCGTTTCTGGATTTTCGACAATTTTCGGATTCAACTCGCCATTTTCTTGGACAAATAGGCGCCAAACACGGTCTAGGAAGCGGCGCGCCCCGTCCAATCCTTTTGTCGACCAAGCGATCGACGCTTCAAGCGGCCCCATGAACATTTCGTACAAACGCAGCGTATCGGCGCCGTGGCTTTCGATAATATCGTCCGGGTTGACGACATTTCCTTTCGATTTGCTCATCTTTTCGTTGTTTTCCCCAAGAATCATTCCTTGGTTAAATAGTTTTTGGAACGGCTCTTTTGTCGGTACGACGCCGATGTCGTATAAAAACTTATGCCAAAAACGCGCGTACAATAAGTGAAGCACCGCATGCTCCGCCCCGCCGATATACACGTCAACCGGCAGCCATTTTTTCAATTTTTCTGGATCGGCAAGCTGCTTGTCGTTATGCGGGTCAATATAGCGCAAATAATACCAGCAGCTTCCTGCCCATTGCGGCATCGTGTTTGTTTCGCGGCGCCCTTTTTTGCCCGTTTTCGGATCGACGACATTGACCCATTCTTCGATGTTCGCAAGCGGCGATTCTCCCGTGCCTGATGGTTTGATTTGATCTGTTTTCGGCAGCTTTAACGGTAGCTCCTCTTCCGGCACCGGCGTCATCGTGCCATCTTCCCAATGGATGATCGGAATCGGTTCGCCCCAGTAGCGCTGGCGGCTGAACAGCCAGTCGCGAAGGCGGTACGACACTTTCTTTTGCCCTTTTCCGTTTGCTTCTAGCCATTCAATCATTTTTTTGATCGCTTCTTCTTTGTTTAGGCCGTTTAAGAAATCGGAGTTAATATGCTCTCCGTCGCCTGTGTAAGCCTCTTTCGTAATATCGCCGCCGGCGACGACTTCCTTGATCGGCAAGTTAAATTTTTTCGCAAATTCGTAGTCGCGCTCATCATGCGCCGGCACTGCCATGATCGCACCCGTGCCGTAGCTCATTAGCACATAATCGGCGATCCAAATCGGAAGTTTTTCGCCATTCACTGGATTAATGGCGTAAGCGCCCGTAAATACCCCTGTTTTTTCTTTCGCTAAATCGGTGCGTTCAAGATCGCTTTTGCTTTTAATGGAATCTAAATATGCTTCTACCGCCGCTTTTTGCTCCGGAGTCGTAATTTTTTCGACAAGCGGATGTTCAGGCGCCAACACGGTGTACGTTGCGCCAAACAGCGTATCTGGGCGGGTCGTAAAGACAGTGAACGTTTCATCATGCCCATCAATTTCAAAGCGAATTTCCGCGCCTTCTGAACGCCCGATCCAGTTTCGCTGCATTTCCTTGATGCTTTCCGGCCAATCCAATTCTTCCAAGTCTTCCAAAAGGCGGTCTGCATATGCCGTAATGCGAAGCATCCATTGTTTCATCGGCTTGCGGATGACTGGATGGCCGCCTCGTTCGCTTCTGCCGTTAATGACTTCTTCGTTGGCGAGCACTGTTCCTAACGCCGGGCACCAGTTGACCGGGACTTCATCCATATAGGCCAAGCCTTTTTCGTACAGCTTCAAGAAAATCCATTGCGTCCATTTATAGTAATTTGGATCAGTCGTATTGATTTCCCGATCCCAATCGTACGAAAATCCTAATGATTTAATTTGGCGGCGGAACGTATTAATGTTTTTTTCGGTAAATTCCGCGGGGTCGTTTCCGGTATCAAGGGCGTACTGCTCCGCCGGCAAGCCGAACGCGTCCCATCCCATCGGATGAAGCACGTTATAGCCTTGCATTCGTTTCATCCGCGCTAAAATATCCGTTGCCGTGTAGCCTTCCGGATGGCCGACGTGCAGCCCTGCACCAGACGGATACGGAAACATATCCAACACGTAAAATTTCGGTTTGTCGTCATCATCGACCGTTTTAAACGTTTTGTTTTTTTCCCAATAATCTTGCCATTTTTTCTCGATTTCGCGATGATTAAAGCTCATTGCCCTTCCTCCTGTCTTTTTTTTCATATGAATCATTGTCGACCAAGATACGTACGAAAAAACCCCCCATCCCAAAAGGGACGAGAGGTGAAAATCCCGCGGTACCACCCTTATTAGCACGCGCGGCGCGTGCTCGCTTTCATCATTAACGCAGATTCACGGCGGACATTACGGGGCGAAAGCCGCTCATGTCCGCAACTCCGAGGCGAGTTCGTGAACAAACTTCGGTTGACTCGCACCGACCGTCAACTCTCTGTTGTCCGTTTTGTTCACTACTACTCCTCTTCACCGTTATTATCGATATCGTTCGTGATAATATTTTAAAAAATTTGTCGGTTTATTGCAAGTGCGGGAAAATGGCGCTTATATGTTATATATGTCGTTTTTATCCGCATGTAGTGAGTTATTCGTCTATTTTATGCCACATTTCCGGCGGATTCAACTCATAGATGCCGTTTTCGCGATACATGTAGTTATTCATGATAAATTCGCGGCGAATCGTGGCGTAATCTTCATGGAATTTTTTAATGTGCTCATTAATTTCTTTTTCTGTATACCGTTTTCCCGGTTTCAACCCTTTTAGCATATGCTCAAGCACAATCAATTTCTTCTTTCTTTGCGCCGGAATATTTTTTAAGCGGCCGTCGCTTGTAAAAAAGTTGTCGATCACTTTTTGGCGTTCTACAAATTTCTCTTTCATTTCTTTTTTCACCTCGTTTTGTTCAGTTAAATCAAGCAATGCGTGCGCATAATGCTGTACTACGGACGGCTGTAAGTAAAAATAAATGATGTTTCCATCGCGTCGTTCATAAACGATGTTCACGTCGCGGAGTTTTTTCAGATGATGGGTAATTGTCGCCGGGGTCAATCCAAGTTTTCCGGCGATTGCTTGACCGTGCAGCGGCCCTTGCGACAGCAGTTTGATAATGCGAAGACGCGTTGGATCGCCAATCGTCTTAAAAAATGTTACTAAACGATGTAACTGCATGGCTCCCCTCCATATATTTGATAACTATCTAATTAGATATATATCTAATTAGTTGTCCGTTGTCAACCTCTAGCAGATAAAAAATAAGGAGTAGAGAACATGTCTACTCCACGGTAACCGTTTGTTTCTGTCTTTAGTACTTTTTTTGGCAATTTTGTGTAGTTCACAAAAAAGCGCTTGTCGATTTCGACACTCTTTCCTTCTATTTTGCGCGCTGCTTCGCTTTTTGCGGCTGTCCGCCTGTTTGTTCGTACGCTTTTTTCGCTTGTTTTACCGGGTCAACATCTTTTCCTAATTCGATATCATCGTTGTTGATGCCGTTTCTCGTTTTTTGTTCAGGATTGTTTCGCTTCGAACGTTTTTTCACGACGCGCTCCCTCCTTAATGATTGAGCAAAATCATTTCATTTTGCAATTGCTCGAGCTGCAAGCGCATCCGGTGCAATTGTTCGCGCTGTTGCGCATTGCAACTAAGCGCCAAATGCGCCAAATCATTTACCGCGTTCTCCAGCATTTGCTGCGCTTGTGCATATTCTATGTCGTTGTAATGTTCTTGCTTTTGCGCCTCTGTATATTGCTCTTTCGCATAACGGATGACATCTTCGCAATGCTGGAGAAATTCAGCGACCGATTGCCGCGTTGCCATAGCATTCCCTCCAACTGTATAATCGTTTATCTCATCTTTTAATGTGTGCATTTTATTTTGCGGATATCACGTGAATGATTGGCAATAGTCGATTTTTCTTAACAATCATGTTACAATGCTAAAATGATATGATTTTCGATAAGGAGGGAGCTGTTTTGCAACAGCCCAACCCATTTCCATATACAAACGACCATAAACGTTACCATACATGGAACTACCATTTGCGGCAAACGTTTGGCTATAAAGTATTTAAAGTCGCTCTTGACGGCGGCTTTGACTGCCCAAACCGCGACGGGACGGTGGCCTATGGCGGCTGCACGTTTTGTAGCGCAGCGGGGTCGGGCGATTTTGCCGGCAATCGCGCCGATGATCTTGTTACCCAATTTAATCAAATGAAAGAAAAAATGCACAAAAAATGGAAAAACGGAAGATATTTAGCTTATTTTCAGGCGTTCACGAATACACACGCTCCCGTAGACGTATTGCGGGAAAAATACGAAACTGTCTTAAACTTGGACGGAGTTGTCGGGCTGTCCATCGCCACGCGCCCGGACTGCCTTCCTGATGATGTCGTCGAATATTTGGCGGAACTGAACGAGCGCACGTATCTATGGATCGAGCTCGGGTTGCAGACGGTCCACGAGCGGACGGCGTTGCTGATCAACCGAGCCCACGATTTCCAATGTTTTGTCGATGGAGTCGAAAAACTGCGCAAACATGGGATCCGCGTTTGCGCGCATATTATTAACGGGCTGCCGCTTGAGGATTACGATATGATGATGGAAACAGCGAGAACGGTAGCAAGCATGGACATTCAAGGGATCAAAATCCATTTGCTTCATTTATTAAAAGGGACGCCGATGGTAAAGCAATACGAAAAAGGATTAGTCCAATTTTTGTCATTTGAAGAATACGTAAACCTTGTTTGCGATCAGCTGGAAATTTTGCCTCCGGAAATGATTGTGCACCGAATTACAGGAGACGGCCCAATCGATTTAATGATCGGACCAATGTGGAGCGTCAACAAATGGGAAGTGTTAAACGCAATTGATGCAGAACTTGAACGTCGCGACAGCTATCAAGGGAAGTATTACAAAAAAGAAGTGGTGAAACAATGAAATTGGCGAAAATTCTCCCTTTTACGCGAACGTTGATGGACCTCGCCGTGAACGAAGGGGATATCGCCGTCGACGCCACGGTCGGAAACGGGCATGATACGCTTTATTTGGCACAGCGCGTAGGAGAATCCGGCCACGTGTTCGGCTTTGACATTCAAAAAGAAGCGATTGCGGCAACCACCGCCCGCCTTCAAGAACATAACATGTTAAAGCGGGTGACGTTATTTCAAGCAAGCCACGATCAACTGATCGAAAAAATTCCCGCTATTTATCATGGCCGCATCACCGGGGCGATGTTTAACCTCGGCTACTTGCCTGGCGGCGATAAACGGATTGTAACAAAACCGGATTCCACGATCCGCGCCATTGAACAATTGCTACAAATTATGGCGAAAGAGGGAATCATCGTCATCGTCGTTTATCATGGCCATCCAGAAGGCGCAGTCGAACGCGACGCGCTTCTTCACTACACAAAAGCGATAGACCAAAAGCGGGCTCACGTATTAAAATATGAATTTATCAACCAAATGAATAACCCGCCCTTTATTATCGCGCTCGAAAAACGATCGTGAGGCTGTCCTCCCAATTGGAGCAGCCTCTTTATTTTGCGATGAAGGAGCGCTTTTTTTGCCATAACCGATATGCTTTTCCGTTCCAATAAAAAAACCAAGAGATGATTCCGCCAGCCCGAACAAGCCTTTTCGCAAGACGGCGCAGTTCTTTTTGTTTTTTCACTTTTTCATCCGATAAATATAAGCCGAGCAACCCGCGATGAATAAGGCGGTGAAAGTCCCCATGCGGCAATTCATTCACATGGCGGTCCGCCTCTTCAATAAAATGGCAAAGCCGCTCTAACAACACGGACTCATTTGGATAATAAAAACAAAAATTTAAATCTCCTCCCAAGCGATCTTCCTCTTGGTCAATAAAGTAATCAAGCAAAATATGCAGCCCTTGAATATACGGAAAATAACCGTCACGTATTTGCTTTGCCATTTCCTCATGAAACGTTTCGGCAAACGCGTAGGCAACTAAGCAAAAAATGCCTAGCGTAGAGCCGGAACAAGCAGAAAACTCATACCATTCCATCGGCGGAAGCTGATCTTTATATTGCTTGAACCACTTTTCGAGGCGAGGGACACGCTCCTCGACATTCACATGTTTATGTACTTGCAAATCACAATAATATCCAGCCAATTCATGCAAAAACGGAACAATTTTATCGTAATGCGTTACTTTCTTTAAAACGCTTTGACACGTTCGTACAAGGTCATGTAAATAGCCGCCATCGTCTTGTTCTTGGCGGTGCCGATAATAATTCGAAACGCCGGCATCAATCGATAAAGCGTCAGGCATCGATTCATGCAAGGCGCGAAAATCAAGGGGATCCAATGAAGTGCTTCGATCGCATAAATTATCTAAGTAATCGCTGATCGTTTGATAGGCAACAATAAAACGAATGCACTCTTCCATGTTTTCTCCTGCTAACAACGATAAAATCGAGCCGCCTTCACAGTGAAACGTTTTTGTTTCAATGCTCGCCAACGCTTGTTTGCGAAGTTCCGCGTCTGGAATATTTTGTGCTCTTTGTTTCCAATATGCCAATTCGCGATGCACAACTGGAAAAACGTCGCGATATACTTTTTTCATAAGAGTGATCGGATGTGTCGGAATTTTCAATTGGCTCACCTCAGATGCGTTTGCGTTATCTAACGATACAGTCGGCATTGTGTATCTAAAAACGATTTTGCATATAAGAAAACATCTTCTCGCTCCGGTTCATTAAAAATTTCATGGTATAATTTGTTCCATTCTTTATACACTTTTTCCGATATCGGCAAACGGTCGAACCATTCTTTTACTGCTGTTTTATCGACAATTTTATCGTCCCCGCCTTGCATCAGCAACAACGGAATATCAGGAAATCGCTGAATACGGCGGGAAGCCAATTCCATCGCCTTTATTAGTTCGCGGTACCAACGAACAGATACTTTCGTTACATACAGTTCATCCTGTTTATCCGCCTCATGCACTTCTTTATTTCTTGTCGCTAACTCGACAGACAAACCCGAATCGATTAAAAGGGATGGAGCAATATAATTCAATACTCTTGATAACATATCAAGCCCTTTGGAAGGATACGACACAAGCCCTAAACACGGGGAGGACAGAACAACGCCTTGCACAGGAAGCCTTTTTTCTTGCAATGCGCGGATGGCGACAAGCCCTCCCATACTATGTCCAAGGAGAAACACCGGTACATGAAATTGTCTCGCTTCTATGATCCAATCGGCGACCTCATTAATATATTCATCGAACGACTGAATATGTCCGCGTTTTCTTCTCGTCGCCCGCCCTTGTCCAGGCAAATCGCCTGCGACAACGTGATAACCGCTTTTTACCAACTGTTCAATCAGCCATTTATAACGCCCGTGATGCTCTGCCGCACCGTGGACAATCACAACCGTTCCTTTTCCTTCATTTGCTTCCCATGTCCACATCGTGCAATCTCCTCCGTTTACGAATCGTGCCACTATCTGTACAATAATAATACCGAACCATTTTATAAAAGGAAAGGGACGAAGCGTATGATTTATCCGTACAAAGGAAAATCTCCGAAAATCGCGGAATCTGCCTTTATCGCCGATTATGTCACCATTACCGGCGATGTCGTCATCGGAGAAGAAACAAGCATTTGGTTTAACACCGTGATTCGCGGAGATGTCGCTCCAACCATTATCGGCAATCGCGTCAATATTCAAGATAACTCCGTTTTGCATCAAAGCCCAAACAATCCGCTGATTATTGAGGATGGCGTAACGGTCGGCCACCAAGTGATTTTGCATAGCGCCATCATCCGAAAAAACGCTTTAATCGGCATGGGCTCGATTATTCTCGATGGCGCGGAAATTGGCGAAGGGGCGTTTATCGGCGCCGGAAGCCTTGTCCCGCAAGGAAAAAAAATTCCCCCGCACACGCTCGCGTTTGGCCGGCCCGCTAAAGTCATTCGCGAACTGACCGACGAAGATGTCCGTGAGATGGAACGAATCCGCCGTGAATATGTAGAAAAAGGGCAATATTATAAATCGTTGCAGCAAGATAAACAATAATGGAAACGCCGAGCAGACCGATTCGCTATAACGGGATATTAACCAAGTTATTTAACGGGCCGCAGACAGAGAAAATAAAAAAGCGGTGAAATCTGATTGTTTGAAATACATGGATGCAAATAGGAAGACAGGCATCGCCTAGCCTCCGATTAAATAGGCTGGGAATGCCTGTCTTTTTTATATAGGCGAAAAAAATCATACTTCTTTTCAATATAGACTTGATGCCAAACCATAAATGCTAGCACGGTCCAAATTTTGCGGCTATGATCCGCCTTATTGGCGCAATGCTCTTCTAACAGACGATATAACACGTCTTTATGGAATAAATGTTCAGTTTCGCTTTCTTTGATAATCGTTTTTGCCCAATCATACATTTCATTTTTCAGCCAATGGCGAATCGGTACCGGAAAACCAAGCTTTTTGCGATGAAGAACATGCTCCGGGACAATGCCTTCTGCCGCTTTGCGCAAAATATATTCGTTGTATTATTGGCCGTTTTCATTTCCGGCGGAATTTTTGCCGCCACTTCAAAGACAGCCTTGTCTAAAAATGGGACGCGCAATTCCAATGAATGTGCCATCGTCATTTTATCCGCCTTCAGCAAAATATCCCCGCGCAGCCACGTATGGATATCGATATATTGCATTCGATTCACCGGCGGGTAATGGGTTGTCTCTTCATAAAACGGGCGGGTTATCACTGTATATTCCAACCCATGTTTGTACGGTTTCAACAATCTTTCCTTTTCTTCTTCGCTATACATTTTCGCATTTCCAATGTAACGTTCTTCCATCGGAGTTAATCCGCGCTCAATAAAGCTTTTTCCTTTCACCCCTTCCGGAAGCATAGAAGCGATGGCGCGCAATGCAGGCTTTACCACATCAGGAATTAGCGCAAACACTTTTAATGACTGCGGTTCGCAATAAATGTTGTACCCGCCAAATAACTCATCTGCTCCTTCCCCAGAAAGCACAACCGTTACATGCTTTCTCGCTTCACGGGCGACGAAATAAAGCGGAACAGCTGCTGGATCAGCAAGCGGATCATCCATATGCCACATAATCTTTGGCAATTCTTCCATGTATTCTTCTGGCGAAATAACATAGCTAATGTTTTCGACTCCTAATTTTTCCGCTGTTTCTTCCGCAACCGCTATTTCGTTAAACCCTTCCCATTCAAAACCGACCGAAAAAGTCTTTATGTTCGGGTGGAATTGCTTAGCAATCGAAACGATCAGAGAAGAATCAATGCCGCCCGATAAAAACGCACCAACCGGCACATCACTGCGCATATGAACACGTACAGAATCAAATAAAACATCGCGAATCTCTTTCACTAATTCGTCTTCTGATTTCCATACAGGATGAAAGCCCGCTTTCCAATAACGATGCACCGTTAATTTTTCGCCGATTTTCTTTTTGATATAATGACCTGGCTCCAACTTTCTAATACCAACAGACATCGTCATTGGTTCAGGCACATATTGGAATGTTAAATAATGCTGAAGCGCATCATAATGAAGAACATCCTGTTCCATTGCATGCAAAATGCTTTTCTTTTCCGAGGCAAAAAACGTCCGCCCCTCTTCCTCTAAATAGAAAAACGGCTTAATGCCGAATGGGTCGCGCGCGGCAAAAATGGTTTTTTCTTCTTTATCCCAAATGACAAACGCAAACATGCCGCGAAGCTTCTCTACCGCTTTTTCTCTTTCAGCGCTGTAAAGGGCGATAATGACTTCTGTATCCGAATTGGTGGTGAATTCATATCCTTTTTCTTCTAACTCGTTCCGAAGCTCCAGGTAATTGTAAATTTCACCATTAAAAATAATCCAATACCGCTCATTTTCATAAGAAAGCGGCTGCCGGCCTGCTTCCAAATCGATGATGCTTAAGCGGCGGAATCCGAAATGGACATATTCATCAAAATAATACCCTTGATCATCCGGGCCGCGATATGTAATCATATCATTCATCTCTTCGAACGTGTTCTGCCATTGTTCGTCTGGCATTTTCGGCTCATCATGAACGCATCCGATAAACCCGCACATGTTTTGTTCCACCTACTCCCTTAATCCCCATTAGTTATACCATACATAATAGGACTATAACATTTTATTTACTTTTTTGAAACAATTGTTACTAATTTTTTTCTAATGTTTTTTTTTCGTTACAATCATCCTTGATTCGGCCAAAAAAAGAGAGCTACATCACTGTAACTCCCTTTTTCATATTATTATTGTTTCGCTAACGCAAGAGCTTGCTCTTTCAATGTTTCCGCTTTATCTGTACGTTCCCACGGAAGATCGATGTCCGTGCGTCCGAAATGGCCATAAGCCGCTGTTTGTTTATAAATCGGGCGGCGCAAATCCAACATTTTAATAATGCCGGCTGGACGAAGATCAAAATTGTTGCGCACCACTTCAATTAAAATGTCTTCCGATACTTTTCCGGTGCCGAACGTATCAATGGAAATGGAAACAGGTCTTGCAACACCGATCGCATATGCCAGCTGCACTTCACATTTATCCGCAAGTCCCGCTGCAACGATATTTTTTGCCACATAACGCGCTGCATAAGCTGCGGAACGGTCCACTTTTGTCGGATCTTTTCCAGAAAAGGCACCGCCGCCGTGACGGGCATAGCCGCCATACGTATCAACGATAATTTTTCGCCCTGTTAAACCAGCGTCCCCTTGAGGTCCGCCGATGACGAAACGGCCTGTCGGATTAATGAAATATTTTGTGTTTTCATCGATCAGTTCTGCTGGCACGACTTGCTTAATGACATGTTCTTTAATATCGCGTTCAATTTGTTCTTGTGTAATTTCCGGATGATGCTGCGCTGATACAACGATTGTGTCGACGCGCACCGGTTTGTCATTTTCGTCGTATTCGATCGTTACTTGCGTTTTGCCGTCCGGACGCAAATATGGCAAAATGTCTTTTTTGCGCACTTCTGCCAAACGGCGAGCTAAACGATGTGCCAAGGAAATCGGAAGCGGCATTAATTCTTCTGTTTCATTGCAGGCAAACCCAAACATTAACCCTTGGTCTCCGGCACCGATCGCTTCAATTTCCTCGTCAGTCATCTGACCTTCGCGGGCTTCTAACGCCTTATCGACTCCCATCGCGATATCCGGAGACTGTTCGTCAATCGATGTCAATACGGCGCAAGTATCTGCGTCAAAACCGAATTTCGCGCGGGTATAACCAATTTCGCGAACGGTGTCGCGAACGATTTTCGGGATATCGACATATGTCGATGTCGTAATTTCCCCGCTTACGAGCACAAGCCCTGTCGTAACGCTCGTTTCACATGCAACGCGAGCATTAGGGTCTTTCGCCAAAATGGCATCTAAAATCGCATCGGAAATTTGGTCACAAATTTTGTCAGGATGACCTTCCGTTACAGATTCCGAAGTAAATAAACGTCTTTTTTTTGACATTCGGCAGTTTCCTCCTCTTTTCATAATCGAACGTCTAAATTAGCGGCATTCCCGCAAACTGCAGATGACACGGTACTCATTCCCTATTTATACATATAAAAAACCTTTCCTGTAACGGTGAGGAAAGGTCATTGCAATCGTATTGCTCCTTTCACTCTTATCGTTCAAGGACGCTGCCTTGCCACAGGTTAGCACCATTTCACACATTTCTAGTTGTGACGGTTGCTGGGTTTCATCGGGCCTGTCCCTCCACCGACTCGGGATAAGAGTATCCGTTCAATGAGTTATCTTATCGTAATTAAATAAAGAAAGTCAACAAAATTAGACAAATTTTTTATAAACAAAAATAAGGAAAATAAATAAAAGAAATTTATGATAAATAGTATGGACTAATAATGAAAATGTGTTATACTATTTGCAGATATCATTAAAAATAAAAAGGCAGGTTTTGAAGATGGGAATTGCAAAAATGACAAATAAACTTTCTTTATTATTACAAAAACCAAACGTATTTCACAATTTATCGGTAGCTCAACTCGTGGAAAAAATATTGCAACGGAACGAAGGAAAATTAACCGCAACCGGCGCGGTCGCAGTAACGACAGGAAAATATACGGGCCGCTCCCCGAAAGATAAATACATTGTCGAAGAAGCGGCGACGCAAGCCAAAATCGATTGGGGAACGACAAATCAGCCGATTTCTGAAGAAGTTTTCGAAAACTTATACAATAAAGTACTTGATTATTTAATGAAAAAAGATGAAATATTTGTTTTTAAAGGATTTGCCGGTGCTGATCCAAAATACCGCCTACCTATCCAAGTCATTAATGAATTTGCATGGCACAACTTATTTGCTCATCAATTATTTATCCGTCCGACAGCAGAGGAACTAAAAACGCACGAAGCGGAATTTACCGTTATTTGCGCGCCAAACTTTAAGGCAGACCCTGCTGTTGATGGAACGAGATCGGAAACGTTTATCATTATTTCTTTCGAACGGCGGGTTGTGCTCATTGGCGGAACAGAATATGCCGGAGAAATGAAAAAGTCGATTTTCACTGTGATGAACTACCTGCTTCCAGAACAAGGAATTTTATCGATGCATTGTTCGGCAAACGTCGGTAAAGAAGGGGATGTCGCATTATTCTTTGGCCTATCCGGCACAGGAAAAACGACGCTTTCTGCGGATCCAAACCGCCGTCTCATTGGCGATGACGAGCACGGCTGGTCAAACCGTGGCATCTTTAATATCGAAGGCGGATGCTATGCGAAATGCATCAACTTATCGCGGGAAAAAGAGCCGCAAATTTTTGATGCAATCGGATTCGGCGCAGTGCTGGAAAACGTCGTGATCGATGAACAGACGAGACTGCCAAATTATGATGACGCTACGTTAACGGAAAATACGCGCGCCGCTTATCCAATTCAAGCGATTAATAATATCGTTGATCCTAGCATCGCTGGTCATCCGTCGACGATTATTTTCTTAACGGCAGATGCGTTCGGAGTATTGCCGCCGATTAGCAAGCTGACGCGCGAACAAGCGATGTACCATTTCTTAAGCGGCTATACAAGCAAGCTTGCAGGCACAGAACGCGGCGTCACTTCCCCGCAAGCGACATTTTCTACTTGCTTTGGCGCTCCGTTTTTACCGCTTCCGGCTGTGCGATACGCGGAAATGCTCGGTAGAAAAATTGCTGAACATAACGTGCGAGTGTTTCTCGTTAACACAGGATGGACAGGTGGAGAGTACGGAGTCGGCAGCCGCATGAAGCTTGCCTACACCCGTGCGATGGTGCAAGCAGCTGTCGAAGGAGAACTTGACAATGTTGAAACGGTGAAAGATCCGATTTTCGGTTTAGAAATTCCGATTCATATTCCTGGCGTGCCAGACGAAGTGCTGCAGCCACAAAATACGTGGGCCGATAAACAAGCGTACGCACAAAAGGCAAAAGAGCTTGCCGCAAAATTCCGGGAAAACTTCCAAAAATTTAAACATATCGCTCCGGAAATCGAAGCGCTTGGAGGCCCAATCGCATAACATTTTAAGGAGGGAATCGTTCCCTCCTTTTTTAATTCGTCGAATGCAACGAAATAAGCTCGTATGTGACGATCGTCCGATTGTCGGCAAGCTCCAGCTTTTTCACCACCGCTTGACCGCTCGCTTCGCTTTGTAACGTTCTTCTTACTTCAAGTGGAATATCGATCGGATAAATACGATATCCTTCCTTTTCTAAAATAAATAGATTGTCTTTTACTCGCTTTTCCTTGCCTTTTGTCACAATGAGTGTTTGAAATTCCAGCGGCATGCCCATGAAACACACCCCTTTTCTTTTTATCGTATCATACATCCGGTTGCTGTTTCATCCATTCCGTTAACCGTCGAACCGTTTCGCGATTATCTTTAGGAAGGAAATAATGAGTAAAGTTTGGAAAATACCATGCCGTCACTCGTTTATTTGCCTCTTTTAACCTTTTTTCAAGGCGGTACGCATGTTCAATCGAAACGTTTTGATCTTTTTCTCCATGGATGATCAGCACAGGCGCCTGAATTTTTTCGATTTCATACAATGGCGTTCTCCAGCGGTAGCGCTCCGGATATTTCGTCGGCGTTCCTCCGATCACCCGTTTCAACATTCGCCGCAAATCTTCCCGCTCCCAATATGTCAAGGCAATATCCGAAACTCCGCCCCAGACGACGACAGAACAAACTGTTGGTTCCAAAATCGCCGTATGAAGCGCCATCGCTCCGCCTCTGGAAAAGCCAAATACGTGAATGCGTTTTGTGTTCACTTGTGGGTGCCGCTGTAAAAGCCGAAAACTTGCGATCGCGTCATAACGGTCTTCCCCTGCAAAATCTTCATTCCCTTCCCCTCCTTGATTTCCGCGATAAAACGGCGCCATCACAATAAATCCGTGCGAAGCAAACTGCGTAATGCGAGATAGTCGCACTTGCCCGACGTTTTTGATGCCACCGCGCAAGTATAAAAACCCATCGTATATTCCCGGCGCTTTCGGTTGGGCTAAAAAACCTTTAATTTTCAGCCCTTGGCATAAATATGTAACGAGAAATACATCCACATGCGGATTGGGGGAAGGGAATTTATATTGATCAACGACATATCCGTCCATACGTTTCTTCCTTTCCATTAGGCGTTCACACATTTTTGCCGCGTGCATACGATAAGGTGAAGTAAGTTTCATTTTACCCTTGCAAAGGAGGTTTCCTGCATGAAAAAACTCGCGATGATGCCGCTTTTTCTCTTCCTTCTTATTATCCCGCTTGCTGCCTGCAATCAACAGACAAAGGAGGAAATAAAGAAGGTGCGGGTCGCAGAAGTAACTCGTTCGATTTTCTATGCCCCACAATACGTTGCCCTAGCGAAAGGATTTTTTAAAGATGAAGGATTAAATGTTGAACTCACCACAACATGGGGTGGAGATAAAACAATGACAACGCTTCTTTCCGGCGGCGCCGACATCGCCCTTGTCGGATCAGAAACATCGATTTATGTATACAGCCAAGGAACAAATAATCCGGTCATTAATTTCGCGCAGCTGACACAAACGGACGGAACTTTTCTTATTTCCCGCAAGAAAATAGAAAACTTCACTTGGGACCAACTCAAAGGTAGCACGTTTCTTGGCCAGCGTAAAGGCGGCATGCCACAAATGGTCGGAGAATTCGTCCTCAAAAAACATGGCATCGATCCGCATAAAGATGTAAAGCTGATTCAAAACGTCGATTTTGCCAACATCGCTAACGCATTTGCCAGCGGCACCGGTGATTTTGTCCAGCTATTTGAACCGACGGCAAGCATTTTTGAACAGGAAGGAAAAGGATATATTATCGCATCGTTTGGAACGGAATCCGGTCACGTTCCGTATACAACGTTTATGGCAAAACAAAGTTTTATCCGAAACAACAAAGATACGATCGAAAAATTTACACGAGCGATCTATAAAGCGCAACAATGGGTCAAGTCGCACAGCGCGGCAGAAATAGCTAAAGTCATTCATCCTTACTTCAAAGACACCGATATTCTAATCATGGAAAAAGCCGTCGATCGCTATAAAAGACAAGGAACGTATGCGACAAATCCAATCCTTGACAAAGAAGAGTGGAACAATTTGCAAAACATTATGAGCGAAGCGGGTGAATTGCCAAAACGAATCGATCATGAAACGCTTGTCGATCATTCGTTTGCGGAAAAAGCCATGTCCAAATAACGAAAGCGGGTGAAAATAATGGGCTTTTTAGTCGTTGACCGCGTTTCCCACACATATTTTACAGAAAAAACAGCCGTTACCGCCTTGGAAAATATATCGTTTACGGTGGAGAAAGGGGAATTTGTCTCCTTTCTCGGCCCAAGTGGCTGCGGCAAAACAACGTTGCTTTCGATTATCGCCGCATTAATCAAGCCGACGAAAGGAACCGTTTTCGTCGAAGGAAAAACATTAGACTGCGCGCGGGCAAGCGCCGGATATATGCTGCAGCAAGACTATTTATTTCCTTGGAAAACGATTGAAGAAAACATTTTGCTTGGCTTAAAAATCATGGGAACATTGACGGAAACAACAAAAAAGCGGGCGCTTGATTTGCTTGACTATATCGGCTTAAAAGGAGTGGAAACGCATTATCCTAGTCAGCTCTCAGGCGGTATGCGCCAGCGCGCCGCACTCGTAAGGACGTTGGCGACAAACCCGAAAATGTTATTGCTCGATGAACCGTTTTCCGCACTCGACCACCAAACGAAATTAAAGCTGGAAGAGTTAGTATGGCAAACGTTAAAAGATTATGAAAAAACAGCGCTGCTTGTCACGCATGATATTGGTGAAGCGATTGCGATGAGCGACCGTATTTTTCTATTTTCCACAAAACCGGGAAAAATCGTGCGCACCTTTATTGTTCCCGATGAATTGCGCCGTTTATCGCCGTTTGCGGCGCGGCAGCATCCGCAATTTTCCGCGCTATTCCAATCGATTTGGAAGGAGCTTGATCAGCTTGAAACAAACAAATGAACAAATTCATTCCTTTCATCAGCAGTACATTGCGTCACGAAAAAAAGAAAAGCGGCTTATTCGCTTTTTTCAGCTCGCGATATTTGTTTCCTTTTTCTCACTATGGGAGGTGGCAAGCCGGCAGCACTGGGTCGATCCGCTTTTGTTCAGCTCGCCGTCAGCGATTTGGGACTTATTTGTTCAAAAGCTGGCCGACAACTCCCTCGTTACCCATACGTTCATCACTTTATTGGAAACCTTGTTAGGGTTTATTATCGGCACGGTCGCAGGGGCATGTTTCGGCGCCCTTCTTTGGTGGTTTCCACGTTTGGCGAAAACGCTTGATCCGTATTTAGTCGTGTTTAACGCCATGCCGAAAGTGGCGCTCGGCCCCATTCTCATCGTCGCTCTCGGTCCGGGATTCACTTCGATTATCGCGATGGGAGTCATTATTTCCGTTATTGTTACGACGATTGTCGTCTACTCTGCTTTTCAAGAAGTCGATGCCAACTATCTCAAAGTATTGAAAACATTCGGCGCCACCCGCTATCAATGTTTTAAGGAAGCGGTGCTGCCATCGTCGTTTCCAACGATTATTTCCACGTTAAAAGTCAATGTCGGTTTATCGTGGGTCGGGGTCATTACCGGCGAATTTCTCGTCTCCAAGCTGGGACTTGGCTATATGATCATTTACGGATTCCAAGTTTTTAACTTTTCGCTTGTGTTAATGAGCCTGCTCGTCATCGCGCTTTTATCGACCGTCATGTATCAAGCTGTCAGCATCATCGAAAAAAAGCTAATGAAACACCGTTAGAGACGTTCGCCGCACCATAAAGAACGTCTCTTTATTTCTTTTAACGTATATTGCAATACATCGTCCTTCATGATAAAACTAAACCGTTCATCAAAGCGAATATTTTCCGGCAATGAACGCAACAACACCGGACCGTCTGTTTCCAAATAAGAGGACTGCTCGACGATCGCCGCGATTTCCGCAAAGTATATATTTTTTACAATGGACGGCTCTACTTTATATTGGCCAATATACGTTAACGAATCGACAATTCCCCCCGTTTCTTCTTTCACTTCGCGAACTGCGGCTTGTTCCGGCGTTTCTCCCTTTTCTACTTTTCCACCGGGAAATTCCAACCCGCGTTCTGGATGATTCGTTAGCAGCCATTGTCCTTCGTAGCGGCAGACGACCCAAACGTGGCCGGGCTTTAGTGAAAACGGATGATCCATAAACGACAATAATACGCGATTTCCGTAGTAGTCCAAAAAAGCATCCATCCTCGTAAACCTCATTCCTACTTTCTCTTCACCTTCATTATACTTGCAAACGACGTCACAAAAAAAGCCACCAACATCGGCGGCTTTCGTTTTATTCTGCCGTTTCCTCCCGGATGAATCCAAGCGAACGAATATGTTCTTTTGCTTCTTCGTTTCCCAGCTTATAAATAAGCTCGTATATTTTCTTTAATGTTTCGTCATAAGCATCGTTTTCACGATCATAGTGATATTGAACATACGGAACATGAGTGCGCCAAAACGCCTGCCAATCTGTTGAATAGTTTTGATCGAAATACTCGCGCAATTGAATGATTTCATCATCTGTCGCTTCAATTTGAAAATCCCACGGGGAAGCCGTCCTGACTTGCGAAATCTCCCCTGTTGCGATCGACACATAGTACGTTTTCTTTTGCTGCTCCGCCACGCTTGTCATCTCCTTATGATCTAGCTTCTTCATCATTTAGTGTGGGGAATGCAAAAAAAAATTATGCTTTAAAATTAGTTCGTCTCTGTAACGAGCATTGTTATGGTATGCTGCAAAGAAGGAAAATGGCATAGAAAAAATCACTCCTTCGCTAGCGAAGGAGTGATTTGTAAACGATAATTATCGGCCAAGGAACGATTTTAACATCCATACATGTTTTTCTAAACTTTGATGAATTCCAAGCAACATGTCACCTGTCGTTTCATCTCCAACTTCATCAGCTACTTGCATTCCTTCTTTTAATTCTTCAATCATCGTTTCAAAATCGCTCACAATCGTTGCCACCATTTGTTCCGCTGTTTCTTGCCCAGTCGCTTCTTTTACGGACGATTGTTCTAGGCATTCTTTCATCGTCGCAACCGGCGCCCCGCCAAGCGCAAGAAGACGTTCCGCCAGTTCATCGATATGTAGTGCAGCCTCGTTATACAATTGCTCAAATTTCTCATGAAGCGTAAAAAATTGCGAACCTTTTACATACCAATGATAATTATGGAGTTTAATGTAAAGAACACTCCAATTAGCAATCTGCTTGTTCACAATGTCCGTTAATTGTTTTGCCATACTTCATTCCTCCTTTGACAGTTAAAGCAATAATAAAACATATCAACCTATATTGTTTCCCATTGCCAACATGATATACTTTTCCAATTGCTTCTTTCATCCATATTTTACACGGAAATAAACAATATAGCAAAATTTAATATCTATCGACATTAGGAAACAACTTAACACATTTCCTTATTATTGCAATCGTTGACTAAAAGAAAGCAATCTAAACAAAAAAGCTATCACCAATTCGATGATAGCCATTTGTCATTATCCAAACACTTTCTTTAATTCCTCTTTATCATGCTCTAGCCAGAAGCGCATTAACCGCTTTGCCCCTTCGAGATCATGCAATTTTGCTTGCCCGCATTGCCGCTCCGTCGCCGCTGGAACTTCCGTAGCGTTCAACGCATCTTTCATCGTCTCTTCCAGCAAGTCAATAATTTCATCAACGGTCGGCGAACCGCTTACAACAAGATAAAATCCAGTTTGACAACCCATTGGCGAAATATCAATAATATCGAAATGATCGTGCTTTTCCGCGTGTTTGCGGATCGTATAAGCCAACAAATGCTCAAGCGTATGAAGTGCATCCGGTTTCATCGCTTGCTTATTAGGCTGGCAAAAACGAATATCAAATTTATTCACAACGCCATCGCTTCCAACTTTATGAACACCACAATGTCTGACATATGGCGCTTTCACAGCGCAATGATCCAATTCGAAGCTTTCGACTGAAGGCATGCGATCATCACTCCTACTTTGTTTTTCTTTTTTCATCATACACCGAAATCCGATTTTTTTCATCCTTTTTGTATAGATTATTTCGAGGCGTTTATATACGTATTTGTTCCACCTTTATGATATGATATACTTTGCGAATCAAATCGTTTCTTCGTTAGGTGTGTGAGGAAAATGGCGAAAAAATTATTGATTGCCTTCATCCGTTTTTACCAAATTTTCATTTCTCCGTTAAAGCCGCCGACATGCCGGTTTTATCCGACTTGCTCGCACTATGGTTTAGAAGCGGTGAAACGGTTTGGCGCCATTAAAGGCGGCTGGCTGACGATCAAGCGGATTTTAAAATGCCACCCGTTTCATCCAGGCGGATTCGATCCTGTTCCTGAAAAACAGAAAGACAGCAAACGGTAAGCACCGGTTTTGCGATCGCGAGCTTAAACTTCACCCTGCAGATGGTCCATAGATTAAATGAGGAACGCTAATAGCCGAATGCCGATCGATTCCCTGCATTTGCTTTTTTTGCAATGAATCGTCATCTTTTTGTTCCCAAATCGTAATCATTACGATATAATAACAATGGCTTGATGGAGTCGATATCAATCTATTTGAGGAAGGGATGGAGATGAAAACCAAATCGTTTCTTTTGTCTCTATTGCTTGTCGTATTCGGCTTTTTATACGGCTGCAGCACGGAAACAAATGAGCAACAATCCAAAAAAGATGTTTTAACAATTTATACGACCGTTTATCCACTTGAAGATTTTACGAAAAAAATCGGGGGCGATTATGTTCACGTACAAAGCATTTATCCTCCCGGCGTCGAAGCGCATACGTTTGAACCGACAACAAAAACGATGAAGCAGCTCGCGGAAGCGGATGCGTTCATTTATATTGGGCAAGGGATGGAAGGATTTGCTGATAAAGCAAAAGAAGCATTAAAAAATGAACGAGTTCATTTTCTCGCGGCCGCTGAAGGAATCGAACTATTGGACTCCGCTCATGAAGAGCATTCGCACGAACACGAGCGCGAACATGGGCATCACAGCGATAAAGATCCGCATGTATGGCTTGACCCAATTCGTTCCATCGCGATGGCTGAACATATTCGCGATTTGCTCATTGAATTAAAGCCGGAGAAAAAGGAAGTATTTACAAAAAACTTCGAAACATTGAAAGCAAAATTAGAAAAGCTTGACCAACAATTTCAGACGGTCGTAAAAAAAGCGGCGAAAAAAGAAATTCTCGTCGCACACGCTGCCTACGGATATTGGGAAGACCGCTACGGCATTCGGCAGCTGAGTGTTTCCGGACTTTCGCCAACGAATGAGCCTTCGCAAAAAGAATTAGCGGAAATCATTAAAACAGCAAAACAGCATCATATCAAACATGTCATTTTTGAGCAAAATACAACGTCCAAAATTGCCGAAATCGTAAAAAACGAGATTGGTGCTGATTCTTTGCAGCTGCACAACTTAGAATCGCTAACTTCCGAAGATATAAAAGCAAATAAAGACTATTTCACGCTTATGGAAGAAAATATTCGCGTGCTACAAAAAGCGCTTCAATAAATTTACAGTCTGCCTCACACGTTGGAGGCAGACTGCTTTTTTGCAGATGATCATCCTTCTTTTAGACAGTTTTGGCGCATATATTCATTTGGCGCTTACTTATTCCGCTATCCTTATATTATTGCAGTGAACGCACATATTCCGCAATCGCCGCAATTTCCCCCGGCGTCAACGTTTCCACCTCTTTTGTCTGATGGCGCTCGATCGCTTTTTCAATCGTTTTTGCGCTGCCATCATGCAAGTAAGGGGCAGTCGCCCATACGCCTCGCAACGTTGGGGTATCCCATTGTTTCGGTGTGCGCGGATTCGTAAAATGCGCCCGTGCGTCACCGTTAGACGGCTTATCATTCGGATTTGCCGTACCGATGTCATGCAAATAATTCGTATTCGCCGTTGTCAAACGTCCGTTAGCATCGACCGCTTTAGGGCTGTCTGTGAAATATTCGCCGCCGTGGCAGCTGAGGCAATTTCCTTTGCCGTTAAAAAGCTTTTCCCCTTCCTTCGCCTTCGCCGTCAAGCTTCCGTCCGGATTGCGGTATGGGCTTTTTGGAACCGGAAAAGAGCTTGGATCTTCTAAATAAGCGAGCAATGCGTCATACATATGCTGCACGTCTGGAGGCAGCGGCTTTCCGGCGTCAACGCTTGTCATTCCGCCCATTTCGCTCTGCACAGTATGAATATAATCGGCAAAATCATCACGCGAACCGTCCCACATAAACAATCCTGTTTTCGTTGCTAAAATGTTGCTTGGAACGTTGCGCGGACCTTTCGGCGTCAGTAAAGTAAGTTTATTGATGTCGCCGTCGCTATGGCAAGATGCACAGCTCATCCAGTTATTCCCCGTAATATTTATCGCAAATTCATCGCTATTGGCGCTATAAAAGATCGTTTTCCCTTCGCGCACAAGCGGCGATAACGAATCTTTGGCAATTAAACGGATCGTTCCTTTCACCGCTTTTGCTTTTGCGTACGGGCTGTTTCCTCCCGTTTTGATAATGGCAAGATCATGGCTCATCGCATTATGCACGTACAACGTTTTACCATCTGGGGAAATGACAATCCCGCGCGGATTATTCCCTTCAATGCGCCGCAAAATTTGCGTAGCATTCCCGCCTCGCTGCAAATCAAACACGACCAAATCTTCGCTTCCCGACATGATCGCATACGCTTTGCTTCCATCCGGTTGAAAGGCAAGATCATAAGGATTGGAAACGATCATCGTTTGATTGTGGACATCCGTTACGTTGATTTCTTCAAATAGCTCTTTCCGTTCGTCCGTTAGCTCTACATCGTTTTGCAAATCAATTACAGAAATCGCTGGAAACACCGTTTCTTCAAAATTAATGGGAGTGTCAATATTCGTCAGTAAATGAGGAATATACGCTTTTTTTCCGTCAGGCGCAATCACGATTTGCTCTAGCGTATTTGGAATGCCTTGGCTTTTTTTGCGGTCTTCTTTATCCGGCGACGGAGCGAGCGCAATTTCTTTCAGAACACGGTTTTGTTTCGTGTCAACAACGCTAACTTTGCCATCTAAATATTGCGTCACATATAATTTTTTCCCATCAGCGGTTAAGGCGAGCGCGCGCGGCCGATCGCCGACTTTAATTTCTGCTTTCTTCTCTCTTTTCGCTAAATCAAATACCGATAAAGTGCCGGAACGATAATTCGCCACATAGAGCGTTTGACCGTCTTGGCTTGTCACTAAACCAAATGGCTCGATTCCCGTTTTTAAATGATCAACGACTCTTTTCTCTTTTAACGAAATGACATCGACGCGATCGTCGTACATGCAGGAAACGTATAGCCACTGCTCATCCGGGCTTAAAGCGAGCTGCCTTGGCTCTTTGCCGACTCGGATTTCCGCTTCCTTCTTTTCGTTTTCGTGTTAAAAATAGTGACCGAATTGATGTCGATGTTGGCGATGTATAATGTATCTCCCTTTTTGTTGATCGCAATATTATCGCTATGAACCGGTTCATGGCGAATCGTTTTCGTTTTCGCATCAAAGGCTGGACTTATTTGACAGCCTCCCATCACCAACAAAACTAACAACATACATAGCCATAACCACTTTTTCATAACGTTCCCCCGCTCATCACTTTAGAATGATAACCATTATCATTGTATAAAGCAAAGCGGCAATCATTGCGATTTGCCGCTTTGCTTATTTCCCTTTCACTTCCACATTCAACAAAATCGGAGCAATGCCATACTTTCCATGCCCTGCTTGCACTTGCGGCACATGGTCATGATCAGCATTTCCGGATTTGTCGTCCTTTTTATATACATCGCCTGTATCCCAAAACTCGCTCGCCTGCATGCCCTCTTTGAGGCTCGGGCCGTCGATGATGCGGTCATAAAAATCGACGTAGCGCGAAATAATCGTTTCCCGCTCCAACGCTTTCACCGTTTCATCTGCCTCCGTGTTATTTAAGTTATTTAGCGCGACGCGGAATACGCCCGAAAGCGCCCCGGCGACAAATGGCGTATATTCGATTTTTCCTTTTCCAGTGCGATATACGCGCAGTTTCTTATCCCAGAAATGCTTATCCATCGCCGCATAAATTTTACGAGCTGCATCGCGGTATTGTTCATCCTTCGTCGCTAAAAACGCTGCCGTTAACCCACGAATTGCACCAAGCTGGGCAAGCAATGTCGGCTCTGACTTTTCAGCTCCTTCGCCAATGACGTATCCGTTCGCTACAAGTCCGTCTTTTCTCATTAAATGTTTGATGATAAAGTCTGCTTGGTTTTTTATTAATTCCAACGCCCGCTTTCCTTCCGGCGTTTCTAATCCTTTCGCGTCCTCACCGCTTGCATAACCAACCGGAAGCCCGTCGATTGCGCGCTCGAAAATGCGCAGCGCTTCCATCGTATATCCGGCTTGGAACGTATCGACGCGTTTTCCTTGCTGCTTGCCGTCATGTTCTTCAACAAAAGCGCCGATTTTCGGGTTAAAGTGCATCGCATCGATGTTTTTAAATATTTGCAATAGCACATCCCGGTTCACCGAGTATGGGTCGGTGGAAGAAATATCGTTCGCCGCATCTGCATCTAAGTTTTCTTTCGGTGCGCTCGGGTACGGTGCGCCATCAAACACCGCCAAAAAGGCAGGATTTTGGTTTTTGTTTTCCGGACGCTGGTCGGTCATGCCGTAAAATTCCGAAGCCGGCCAAAGCATCAACCATTGGTCTTGAAGCAAGCTCCGCGGGTCTTCCACTTGCAATTGTTTTACGTTTGGCGCAAGTTGATTGCCGTCCTCGACCACTTGAACTTTATGCGGTAAGTAGACGAATCCATGTGCCGGATTGTAACGGCTTCCTGATGCTTTCGTCAACGATTGGTTATTAGCATTATAAAATAGATGATCACGAATATAGTTCAGTTTGTTCCAAATTTGCTCTGTTAAAATCATTCCTTGCATTCCGTCCGCCGAACTAACGCCGAGAGCGATGTTTTCATCTTTGTCATCGTTTGGCGTTTTTGCTTCTATTTCTTCATCTTTATCTACTGTATGAAAACCGCCTAAAAAGTCGACCGCCCAAAGCGCTTGTTTTAAAAAGACACCGCCGTAAGCGGACGGGGTTAATACTTTTTCCATCTTATTGCGATCCCAACGCAGCGATTGGAAATCGACTTGGTATACAGGCACATATGTGCCATCGTCATTTTCCGCATATACGCTCGTATCCACTTTTTGCGCATAATGAGGATCTCCGCTTGCGTACTCAATAAACGTTGGGAACATATTGCGGAAAATCTCTTCACGCGGATAGCCAACGCTGTCGGCTAATTCATAAAAACGTTCCGCCAATGCCTCGTCACTAGTCTTATGTACGTTTTTCGCCAATCGCTTCGCAACCGGACCGTGAATTAAATGAAGTCCAAGCCCCGACTTTTCCGTCACTTCATACATCGCTTCTTCCGAATATTCATATGATTCGATGCCAGCCGTATAATCAAATTTCGTCGGTTTATCAATCTTTTGCGCGTCTAATACATCCAAATCTAAGCCGAGCGATTCTGCCAATGGTTCGCCAGATAGTTCAAATTCGGAATAAGCAAACATGTTGCCCGCCGTGTCAAATGTATAATCCGTTACAGGCACTTGCAAATCTGCCTTTGCATGTTTTTGCTTTGTTTCTGTTTCTTTTCCGTTGGAAGTGCAAGCGGAAGCGAGCAACAGCGAGGACGTAAGCGCCGCAGCTGTCATCGCTTTCCACGATTTTCGTTTCATGTCGGACCCCCTATAAATTATAAATAACGATTTTCATTCTCATTTATTTTTCATTTATTTTAATATAAAATAGTGGAAAACGTAAACTATTTTATGTAACCAATATAAGCTGCAATGCATTGGGCGTTTCCACCATCCGTTTCCCCGTAAGAAGAGAGCAAAACTCGATCTTCTTTGGGTAAAAACCAAACTTTTGTTTGCAAGCAGCAGGGGCAATTTGCATATAATGGTGAACAAAACTTTGGTCATCTTCTAACAGCAGCTTTCGAATCGTATACGTTCCGTTATCTTCATAAACAAAGTCAATGTCTACATGCGTTTTTCCTCGTCCCTTCCCATGCCGATAGGCCGCTTGCACAAACAAAAGAAATGGAGACTGCCGCGCTTCTGCGCAAGAGGTAAAAAATTGAAGCAAATGGTCGGTGATTTTCGCTAAAACGGTATAATAATGAATTGGTGACTCAAACAAATGTGGATGAAGCAACTGTCGATATGTTTCAATCAGCTTTAACATGTAAAAAGGAGATCGCAATGACGGAACGGCACGGTAGTATTCGACCATCACGTTGCGTATCACTTTTCTCACAGCTTGTTGCCATGTCGTATCCCCTTCATGGCTAATCATCGCTTTCATCATTATGTACCCCCGTCATTTTCTTTTTTCGATTTTTTCAATAACAGAATGAATAGAGCTCCAAGAACGTTTGACAAAATAAATTGGCTTGTCTTTGCTTTTCGCTTTTTGTTTGATTGCTTTTGCTAAATTATGATTAACGTAATCCGTCATGACGAAAACAATATCGACATGTTCTGGAATGCCGCGTTTCACCATATTGACTTTGCGGCCATCAAGATGGATGATTTCTTGAAAACCTGAATCGATTAGTTTATCCGTAATATTTCCTAAATGATCTGCACCCACCACTAATAAAGATGTCATCGTTCCCCCTCCTTTACTGCCTTTTCTTATTTTTATTCTAATTGAGAATGATTTTCTATGTCAATTGCAATGATAAATATTTTCAATAAAATTGCTTGTAGTTTCCTTCATAACTTTTTATCAAACAACCAAACTAAACGTGTAGGTTATTTTCATACGATGGGGGGATTCATATGGCAAAAGATGTGCTTTGTGAAGTGAAAAACTGCCATTATTGGGCGGAAGGAAACCGCTGCAGCGCGGAATCGATTTATGTTGTAAGCCATAACGGGAAAATGGCGTCGGATTCCACCGAAACAGATTGCAAAACGTTTATTCCTTCAAATGAAGCGTAATGCAAAAGAACACGAAGCCTTTGGCGGTTGCGCCAAAGGCGCGATGCCTACATAGTTTAACAAAGCGAGGCGATATTTATGAGGAAAAAAGAAAGTTTAATTAAAGCGTTTAAAGAGGAAGTAAAACGGACGAATCCAATGACATTTCCGATCTGCGTCGACTCATTTACAAATTTATGGCAATATGAATTTGGCGCATTGGACGACTTGCCTCCAGAAGTCGAAAAACTCATTGCTTATCGCGCCGTAGAATTAGGTTTAATGGATGATTAAAAACGGGGCTTACGTAAGAAGCCCCTTCCTAAATTAATTGTTTGGAATTAGCTGTTTTAATTCACGGCGCAATAATTTTTGCGAAGCGTTGCGCGGCAATTGTTCGACAAAATAAATTTGTTTCGGGATTTTATATTTCGCTAAACGCTCTTGGCAAAATTGTTTTAACTGTTCTGCCGTTACCGAATAACCGCTTTTTAATTTCACAAACGCACATGGCACTTGTCCCCACGTTTCATCATCGATCCCTGTAACTCCCGCTTCTTCTACTGCCTCATGGGAAAGAAGCACCGCTTCAATTTCAGCTGGATAAACGTTTTCTCCGCCAGAAATGATCAGATCGGAACGGCGGTCTAATACATATAGAAATCCGTCTTCATCGATATACCCGATATCTCCCGTATAAAACCAGCCGTCGCGAATCGCTTCTTCCGTTGCATCCGGCCGATGCAAATATCCTTTTGTCACATTTGGTCCTTTTACGACAATTTCTCCATGTTCATACGGACGGGCCGCTTTTCCGTCCTTTTCGATGCGAAGCTGCGCTGGAAACAACGGCTTTCCTGCGGAACCGAGTTTTGTTAAACTATATTCCGGCGCAAGCGTGACAATTTGCGACGACGTTTCCGTCATGCCGTACGTCTGATAAACGGGAATTCCGTTTGCTTTACATGCTTCCAGCAACGGTTTCGGAGCAGGCCCGCCGCCAAGCAGCATGCAGCGAAACGTTTCCGGATACCGTCTTTCGCCAAGGTCGGCGAGCATTTTTTGCAACATCGCACTGACGACAGACATTATCGTAACTTTTCCAGCGATAATGAGATCATTGGCTTTTTTCGCATCGAAAGCGCGCATTACATACATGCTCATTCCATATATGACGCTTTTCATCATAATCGATAAGCCGCTAATATGAAAAAACGGAACGGCCGCAAGCCAGCAGTCATTCTCATGCAATCCTAGATTTAAAGCCGAACCGATAGCGCTCCACCAATGATTTCCGTAAGTTTGCAATACCCCTTTTGGCTTTCCCGTCGTTCCTGACGTATACATGATGGTAGCGACATCGTCCAAATGATAATATTGCTGAAACTCGGCTTCCGCCTTAGGCAGCGCGGACAATTCACTTACGGTAATCACCCGAACGTTTTCTTCGATTCGGTCCGCCAACTCATCATCGGCAATAACGCACACCGCGCCACTATCTTTCAATTGCCAAGCAAGCTCATAGGAAGTCAACCGCGTGTTTTGCAGCAAAACAACCGCGCCAAGATAATGAAGGGCGTGAATCAATTCGATCATCGCCACACTGTTTTTCATGAAAACAGCGACGATATCTCCTTTGCGCACTCCTGCGCTTGCGAGCTGACGCGCCTTTTTCGCGGCAGACTCATGAAGCTCCATAAACGTTTTTTGTGCTCGTTCATCATAAACAGCAACACGTTCCGGTGTCAAAAACGCCCGCTGCATAAGCCAATTTGGAAGCGATGTTTGCATGTTCCTTGCTCTCCTTCCTCAATAAAGAAACAGCTTGATGGGATTCATCAAGCTGCTTTCGCTTTACTTTTCTTATTATCTAGCCTCAAGCGCCTTTCGCTTTGCTTACGGAAAACGCGGGAATTGTTGGAAGTTTGGTTTGCGTTTTTCTTTAAATGCGTCTCTTCCTTCTTTTGCCTCATCGGTTGTATAGAATAGCAGCGTTGCGTCGCCGGCGAGCTGCTGAATGCCAGCCAAGCCGTCAGAATCGGCGTTAAACGCCGCTTTCAAGAAGCGAATCGCCGTTGGGCTTTTTTCTAAAATTTCTTGCGCCCATTTCACTGTTTCTTCTTCCAATTGCTCTAATGGCACCACTTTATTGACAAGTCCCATTTCCAACGCTTCCTGCGCGGTATATTGGCGGCATAAATACCAAATTTCACGCGCTTTTTTATGTCCAACAATACGCGCTAAATAGCCCGCGCCATATCCGCCGTCAAAACTGCCTACTTTCGGACCAGTTTGTCCAAAAATCGCGTTGTCTGCCGCAATCGTCAAATCGCAAACAACATGCAACACATGACCGCCGCCGATCGCATAGCCAGCGACCATGGCAATCACAGGTTTCGGAATAACGCGAATTAATCGCTGCAAATCTAATACATTTAGCCGCGGAATTTGATCTTCACCGACATATCCTCCATGGCCGCGCACTTTTTGGTCTCCTCCGGAACAAAACGCTTTTCCGCCTGCTCCCGTTAAAATAATGACGCCGATTTTAGAGTCATCACGCGCATGTGAAAAGGCGTCGATCATTTCGGCGACGGTTTTTGGACGGAACGCGTTATGTACTTCCGGGCGATTAATCGTAATTTTCGCAATGCCGTTATACGTTTCGTATATAATATCTTCATACTCGCGTTCCTTTACCCACTCAATGGCCATTATAACTCTCCTCCTTTAATAAACTCACTTACTATTTTAGCAAAAATCTCTCGTTGTTCCACATGAATTGCATGCCCCGCTTGGGCGACTTTTACCATTTCGCAATTTGGAAGGTATTTCTTCATTTCTTCGGCAATCCGACAAAACTTTTGATCCCATTCTCCGCATAAAAGCAATGTCGGCACGTTTACTTCCGATAAACGGTTCCACCATGAAGGCTGCTTTCCAGTCCCCATTCCCCGCAAACTGTTTGCCAATCCTTTTTCATTATTGTTTAACCGTTCATTGCGAATTTGCTGCTGTACGCTAACAGGCAAGCGCTTTTGTGATGCAAAAAGCGGCATGTTTTCCCATTTTTCGACAAACGCCTTCACACCATATCGCTCTATTTCTTCCGCTAACGCTTCATCCCTTTCAATTCGTTCGCGTCTTTCCTGCATCGTTTTTAATCCCGGAGAACTGCTTTCTAATACTAACGTCCGGACGAGGTGAGGATAAAGAATCGCAAACGTTAGCGCAAGCCGCCCGCCCATTGAGTATCCCAACACATGGGCGTCTTGCAAATGAAAATGCTGCAATATTTTTTCCAGATCAGCAGCAACTTTTTCTATTTCGTAGCGCGCTGGATCGTTTGGCGAATCGGTCAGACCGTGCCCGATGATGTCTACAAGAATAAGTTGATAGTCACGCCAATATGGGAAAAAAGGTTTCCACGTTTCCACACTTCCAGTAAATCCGTGCAATAGCAAAAGCGGTTCCCCTTCGCCGAACCGTTCGACATGGTAAGAAACTCCGTTGGCGAAAATCTTCATACTGCTCCCCTTTTTTCGAGAAATTCCGCTATTTCCTGGGAAACCTTTTCCCACAAAAGGCGATGCATTTTTACATTATTTTCCCTTGACGTGCATACTTCCACTACATGAAGACCATCGGTTGTTAACGATTGAGTTACACAATCGCGAAATTCATCCCATGTCGCGATTTTTGCGAAATTTCCTCCATACATGCGAACAACATGGGCAAATTGCAAATCCGTCGGCGTGCCAAACAGCATTTCAAAATGTTTTTTATGCTCCGCCTGCGGCAAAAACGAGAAAATTCCGCCGCCGTTATTATTAAGCACGATGATCGTCGCGTGCAGTCCGTGCATTTTTGCCGCCAACAGCCCGTTTAAATCATGGTAAAAAGAAAGATCGCCGATGACAAGCACAAGCGGCTCGGCAACCGCGCTCGCTCCTAATGCGCTTGACACAACACCGTCAATCCCGTTGGCGCCACGGTTCGCTAAAATGCGAATTTGTTTATCGTTTGCAAAGAAAAATGTATCCGTGTCGCGGATTGGCATACTGTTGCCGACAAATAACGTTGCCCCGTCCGGAAGCAATCGCGAAAGTTCCGTAAACACTTTGCCTTCGAATAATTCTTCGCCTGCCGTTGCTTCAAGAAGCACCGATTTCGCGATATCGTTGATCGCTTTCCACGTCGTCGACCATTCGCTTTTGTTCCGCTTCGGTTCGCCAATACGAATAAGCTGGCGGCAAAATTCAATTTCATCGCAGTACACCATGTACGACGCAGTTAATGTCGGTTCCCGCCAACCGCCTTCCCCATCAACGACAATTTGTTTAATATTAACATATCGCTTCAGCAGAAGGAATAACGGTTTAGAGACAGGCATGGCGCCAAAACGGATCACGACATCCGGAACCAATGAAGCGGCGATCTTTTCATCTTTTAAGATCGCGTCATAACTGTCAATGATATACTCTTTCGCGTGCGTTCCGCTGCGCAGTTGGGAAAGCGGATCTGCTAAAATAGGATAATCGAGCATTTCCGCCAATTTCGTGACCGCCTCGGCAAATTCGGGCCGATCGATTGGCCCGCAAACAATCAGCCCTTTTTCAACAGAAGAAAATTCATCGTATAACTGCTGAATTTGCTCGATGCCGATCGTCATTTTTCCCGGGATGACCGTTGTATAAGACGGCTCTTTCGCTTCGATTTGCTTCCATGTTTCTTCGTGGACTACCGGCACAAGCGGCTCGCGCAACGGAAAGTTTAAATGAACGGGGCCTGACGGAGCGCTGATCGCCGTCCCTGCTGCTTTTGCCGCCATCGTCCGCGCATAGCGGAGCATATCCGGCGTTTTTTCCGGCAGCGCCATCTCGACGAACCATTTCGTATATTTTCCATATATGTTCAGCTGGTCAATCGCTTGGGGCGCCCCGACATCACGCAATTCATGCGGACGGTCTGCCGTGATGACAATAAGCGGTACACGCGAATAATGCGCTTCTACGACCGCTGGAAAATAGTTCGCAACCGCCGTTCCTGACGTACAAAGAAGGGCGACAGGACGCCGCTTTGCTTTCGCCATGCCAAGTGCAAAAAACGCGGCGGAGCGCTCGTCAATGTTCATATGTACGCGCATCGCCGGATGTTCTGCCATCACAATGGCAAGCGGGGTCGAGCGCGATCCCGGGCTTACGACAACATCTTTTACTCCATTTTTCGCTAATTCATCAATAAATGCAGCTATATATAATGTTAATGCTTCATTCATTTCTCTCCACTCCTAGTGCCGATAACATCGGGGTAAATTTCACTTTCGTTTCTTCATACTCGCTTATCGGGTCAGAATCACCGACTACTCCGCAACCTGCGAAAATGAACGCTTCTTTTCCACTCAAAAGCCCTGAACGAATGGCGACGGCAAATTCCCCATTTCCTTCTGCATCCATCCAGCCGATTGGCGCCGCATACCATCCCCTGTCTAACGGTTCAATTTCGCGAATTTCCTTCATCGCCTTTTCTCGCGGTGTTCCGCCAAGCGCCGGCGTCGGATGCATTTGCTCTACAATCGATAAAACGGATGCAGCATGACACTTTTCTCCGATCACAGGAGTATATAAATGTTGAATATGCTGCAATTTTAACAATTGCGGAGAAGCCGGCATATCCACATGCTCGCAAACCGCTTCGATCGCTTCTTTAATCATCTGAACAACAAATTGATGTTCACGAAGGTTTTTCTCATCATGCATGAGCCATTGTCCTAGCTGTTCGTCTTCCTGAAATGTTTTGCCACGGCGTATCGATCCAGCCAAACAAACAGAATAACACGCATCCCCTTCCTTTTTCACAAGCTGTTCCGGAGAAGCGCCAATAAAACATTGCCCTTCTTGTTCAAACGCAAAAAGATAACTAAACGGCTGTTGTTCGCGTAATCGCCACAAAACAGCACTCGGATCAATCGTATCTGCAAACGATAAACGCGCCTCTCTTGCCAGCACTACTTTATCCAACTTTCCTTTGCGAATATTTCCGATCGTTTTTTCGACCGCATGAATCCATTCTTCTTTTTGAATTTCTTCATATTTTACTAATTTCGGCAATGAAGATGTCGGCTGTCTCTGTTCTTGAGATAACAGCCGCATCAACATTCCTATTTTTTCTATCACTTCTTCATGACATTCGGAAGGCACCGTCACCGTTAATGTCGCCTTTTTGTTTTTAAGCGATAAAAGAACCGTCGGCACCACCATTTTTGCGTGAGGGAAAGCGCGCCATTTGTCCGTTTTTGGTTTGTGCGGATCAAATGAAAAACCTCCAAACAAAATCGGCGTTGCATCGGTTCCATTATGGTAGGAAGCTATCTCTTCCATCCACCGCTTCCACTGCGTTTCTACACTGTGAAAACGCTGCTCCTTTTCTTCTGTTTCGATGCTATACGTGCAGCCAAGCCCTACATAAACGGTTTCGTTCGCGCGATCCGACCAATAAAACCGCTCGCGAAAAGAACACGCTTGTCCTAACGCAAAAAAATAAACCGGATCTACACGATCCATTTCCCCGCTCCAACTAATGAACGGGCGATTCGTTTTTTTCCCGATGAAACGCAATTGTTCTTCTATTTTATGCTGATATAAAATTGCCACTGTAATCCCGCTTTCTTCATCGTTATTGCTTATTTTCTATTTTTCATTATATATAATAGGAAATGATTTATCTATTCTAAAAGGGTTGACACCTTATAGCCGTTTTCCTACACTTATTGTGAACGTTTTTTGAACATTACTTTTATTTTATCTGATACGAGGGGTATGATTATGCAATCATCATTGCAAACAGATCGTCGTTCACCCGTCAACCGCCACCGCGATTGGCGCGTTTGGTGGAGATTAATGCGTCCGCACACATTGACAGCCGCATTTGTTCCCGTTTGTATTGGTACAGCGTTAGCGTTCCATGAAACAAACATTCGTGTTTCGCTGTTTATCGCGATGCTTGTCGCTTCTTTGCTCATTCAAGCGGCAACGAACATGTTCAATGAGTATTATGACTTTAAGCGCGGGCTGGACTCACCAGAATCCGTGGGGATTGGCGGAGCAATCGTTCGCGAAGGAATCCAGCCGAAAACGGTTTTGAATTTGGCGATTTCCTTTTTTGCCATCGCAACGCTAATCGGCGTCTATATTTGCATGAATAGCAGCTGGTGGCTCGCGTTGATCGGTTCCATTTGTATGGCGGCTGGATATTTCTATACGGGCGGACCTATACCAATCGCGTATACCCCGTTTGGTGAACTTGCTGCCGGATTTTTTATGGGATTGCTTATTATTTTAATTTCCTTTTTTATCCAAACAGGAGAAATAACAAAAACGGCGATTTTGATTTCCGTGCCGATTGCCATTTTAGTCGGGGCGATTTTGCTGGCAAACAACATTCGCGACTTCGATGGGGATAAAAAGAACGGGCGCAAAACGCTGGCGATTTTAGTCGGACGCGATAATGCGATCCGCATTCTTGCCGGCATGTTTGTCGTATCGTTTATTTGGATGGTTGGACTAGCCCTTTTCCACCTCGTTTCCTTCTGGACATTGCTCGTCTTTTTCAGCGTGCCAAAAGCGATTGCAGCGGCAAAAGGATTTATCGGCAAAACGAAGCCGATCGAGATGATGCCGGCGATGAAAGCGACGGCACAAACGAATACGCAATTTGGTTTTCTATTGGCAATTGGTTTGCTTATTAGCCATTGGTTGTGACACGGTCGTCATAGACCGTGTTTTTTTTTATTTTTCGTTCATACTACAAAGTAAACGGTTGATTTTTAGGAAGGAATGATGAATCATGTTAACGAATGAACAATTGGCCGCCTTCCGCGCCGAACTTCTTCGCGCAAAACACGAACTGCAAGAACGGCTGCAACATAATGATCATTTCGGCACGCTGCGGAGCCACGCGCACGACGCGGTCGGCGAACTTGCAAGCTACGACAATCACCCGGCGGATGAGGCTACCGAACTATATGAACGGGAAAAAGATATCGCGCTAGATGAACATGCGGAAAGGGAACTAAAAGAGATTGAACACGCTCTTCAAGCGATCGAAAACGGCACATACGGCATATGCGAAGTTTGCGGAAAGCCAATTCCATACGAACGGCTGAAAGCACTGCCGACAACAACATGCTGCAAAGAACATAGCCGTGACGAAACGGTTTCACAAAAACGGCTGCTCGAAGAAGGAGTGTGGATGCCTCCATTTGGCAAATTTGATCTCGATAGCCGTGACGAATCGGTCGCATATGACGCGGAAGACGCTTGGCAAGAAGTCGCTCGTTACGACTCGTCCGATACTCCTTCTGATTTAGGGAAAAACATTGACTATTACGGAGAAACATATGCCGAATCAGAAGAACACGTCGGTTACGTCGAAGAACTGGAAAATTTTGCTGCAGTAGATTTATACGGGAAAAACGTAAAAGTATATCCGACAAGGGAACACGAACAGCTGGAAAATATATTGGACGACGCGGGAATCATGTCCAATATCGGCGATCTGCCGGCATATGAAAAAGAACCTTATACGAAAAAAGAAGACCATCGGCGTTGATGGTCTTTTTTTTTGAAACAAAAAGGAATTCACGTTCGTATAAAGAATATGTTAGTTGATGAAACAATGATATTGAGGTGAAGACGATGAATGCGCATGAAATTGACTACAAGCTATATGGGGACGACATGCAATTCGTCGAAATTGAATTGGATCCCCAAGAGAGCGTCATCGCCGAAGCTGGCGGCATGATGATGATGGAAGATGGAATTACGATGGAGACGGTCTTCGGAGACGGTTCCGATTCCGGAAAAGGGTTTTTCAACAAGTTAGTGGGAGCGGGAAAACGGCTGTTGACCGGTGAAAGCTTATTTATGACCGTGTTTACGAACAACAGTGCCGAAAAACGCCGCGTCTCGTTCGCCGCACCATACCCGGGGAAAATTATTCCGATGGATTTGAGCGAACTCGGCGGCAAAGTGATTTGCCAAAAAGATTCCTTCCTTTGTGCAGCGAAAGGAGTTTCTGTAGGCATTGACTTTCAACGTAAACTTGGCACTGGCTTTTTCGGCGGTGAAGGATTTATTATGCAAAAACTTGAAGGAGACGGCCTTGCCTTTTTGCACGCGGGCGGAACGATTTATCAGCGCAAGCTAGAGCCCGGCGAGAAGTTGCGCATTGATACCGGTTGCTTAGTGGCAATGACAAAAGACGTCGATTATGACATCGAATATGTTGGTAAAATTAAAACCGCCTTTTTCGGCGGCGAAGGATTGTTTTTTGCCACATTAACCGGTCCGGGAACCGTTTGGGTGCAGTCGCTTCCGTTCAGCCGGCTTGCTGACCGGATTATCGCCGCTGCACCAAGCACGGGAAGCCGCTCCGTCGGAGAAGGAAGCATTCTCGGCAGCATTGGCGATTGGCTCGATGGAGACGATTGAGAGAGGCCAAAAAACCCTCTCTCTTTTTTATTTATTCAACTGGATGAATATCCCATATTTCAGTCGCATACTCTTGCACCGTCCGGTCACTGGAAAAGTAGCCGGAATGGGCAATGTTGATCGCACTCATCTTCAGCCATCGTTCCCGCTGCTTATACGCCGCTTCCACTTTTTCCTGCGTCTTGGCATATGACGCGAAATCGCGCAGCACGAAATATTCATCGTTTTGTGTTAAAAGCGAATCGTAAATCGGCTCAAAATGGTCATGAACGCCCGGAAAAAATCCGTTGACTAACTGATCGACGACCTGCTTAATCCGTTTATCGTGATGGTAATATTCGTGCGCGCGATATCCGCCGTTTTGGTAGTAGTTTAACACTTCTTCCGCCGTAAGCCCGAAAATAAACATATTTTCTTCCCCGACCGCCTCCAATATTTCAACATTCGCCCCATCTAGCGTTCCAAGCGTAATCGCCCCATTCATCATAAACTTCATATTGCCTGTGCCGGACGCTTCTTTGCTTGCCGTTGAAATTTGCTCGCTTACATCTGCCGCCGGAAAAACTTCTTCCGCTAAAGAAACTCGATAGTTTTCTAAAAAAATGACTTTTAACTGTTCGTTTGTCCTTTTATCATTGTTCACTTTTTCCGCGACCGCATGGATAAGTTTAATAATCCGTTTTGCGTAATAATATCCCGGGGAAGCTTTGGCGCCAAAAATAAATGTGCGCGGATAAATCGAAAAACTTGCATCTTCTTTAAGGCGGTTGTACAGATGCATAATATGGAGAACATTTAACAACTGCCGCTTGTAAGCATGAAGCCGTTTTACTTGCACGTCAAAAATCGATGATTCATTCACGAGGATTCCCGTCTTTTCATAAATGCGCTTCGCCAATTTTGCTTTGCGCTTTTGCTTGACGTTTTCGAGTTCTTGCTGAAACGCCGGATCGAAAGCGTATCGCTTTAACTGAATTAATTTGTGCGGTTCTTTGATCCAACATGGTCCTATCGCCTTCGTAATTAACGTGGAAAGTTCGGGGTTCGCTTTTAGCAGCCACCGCCGGTGCGTCACTCCGTTCGTCTTGTTGTTAAATTTTTGCGGTTGAAACTCATAAAACAGCTTCATTTCCCTCTTTTTTAAAATTTCCGAATGCAATTTTGCGACCCCGTTCACACTATGGCTTCCGACAATTGCTAAATGCGCCATTTTAACAAGGCCGTGTGCGATAACGGCCATTTCTTCAATCCGCTTCCAATCGCCGGGATAATGATGCCAAAGTTCGCGGCAAAACCGCTCATTTATCTCCTCGACAATCATGTAAATGCGCGGCAACAGCGGCTGAAAAATGCGAATCGGCCATTTCTCTAGCGCCTCCGACAATGTCGTATGGTTCGTATACGAAACCGTATTCGTTGTAACGTGCCAAGCGTCTTCCCAGCTCATTCCCTCTTCATCTAATAAAATTCTCATCAATTCCGGAATCGCCAAAGCTGGGTGAGTATCGTTCACATGAATCGCCACATGCTTATGCAGCTCATACAAATGCCCATGCTGGCGGCGATGCGCGCGGACGATGCTGCCAACGCTTGCAGCAACGAGAAAATATTGCTGCTTCAGGCGCAATATTTTCCCTTCGTCATGCGTGTCATCAGGATATAAAAATTCGGAAATCGCCTCCGTTTCCCTTTTATATTGCATTATGCTTTTATGAGGCGGAAACGTTTTCGCCGGCTCCGCGCTCCAAAGCCGCAACGTGTTCACTGTTTTCGTATCATAGCCGATGATCGGAATATCATATGGAACCGCCATTACCTTTTCGCTGTCCATATGGCGGAATGTCAGGCGGCCGTTTTGCTTGGATATTTCTACACTTCCCCAAAAATTCACTTCTACCGCCAATTCCTCTTTTCGGATTTCCCATACGTTTCCATGGCGCAACCATTGTTCTGGCAGCTCGACTTGATATCCATCGACAATTTTTTGGTCAAAAAGCCCATGTTTATAACGAATTCCGCAACCATGACCAGGCAAATTGAGAGAAGCAAGCGAGTCTAAAAAACAAGCAGCAAGGCGGCCAAGGCCGCCGTTGCCCAGCCCTGCATCCGCTTCACATTCTTCTATGTCATCAAGGCGAATTCCTAAATCGTTCAGCCCTTCTTCGACGACATTGCGAATGCCAAGGTTAAGCAAATTGCTGCCAAGAAGTCGCCCTAGTAAAAATTCAATCGACAAATAATATACTTGCTTTTGCTTTCGCGCGCGATTTCTCTCATTCGTCTGAATCCAGTTTTGGCTAATATATTCCCGAACCATGCTCCCTAACGTATAATATTGATCCCGCGACGTTGATTCTTCAAAGCGTTTGCCGCACAGCATTTCAAGCCGTTTTAAAAACGTTTTTTTAAATTCTTCTTTATTGGAGAACATGACGTTCACTCCCGGCCACTAAATCCGCATATGCTTTGTGATACTCAAGCGCTGACTGCCGCCAGCTATAATCGCCGCCCATCGCTTCTTGCATCAGCTTTTCCCACACTTGCTTCTCCTTATAAAACGCAAGCGCGCGGCGAATTGTATATAACATATCATGGGCGTTAAAGTTCGTAAAACTGAACCCGTTCCCTTCGCCCGTAAACTCATTATACGATTGCACTGTATCGTTTAATCCTCCCGTTTCCCGCACGATCGGAATCGTTCCATACCGAAGCGCGATCATTTGGCTAAGGCCGCACGGCTCAAATTTCGATGGCATTAAAAATAGATCGGCTCCCGCATAAATTTGATGTGCCAACTCTTCATAAAAGCCAATGTACGCCTTGACTTTATTCGGGTATGTTGCCTCCATAGCACGGAAAAATTGTTCAAACTCCGCATCTCCTGTCCCAAGCAAAATGAATTGAACATCTTCGGCAACGATTTCATGGAAGACGCACTTTACAAGATCGAGCCCTTTTTGCTTTGTCAACCGCGTTACCATCGCAATAATCGGGACGTTTTCCCTTACCGGTAAACCGAAATATTGTTGCAGGGCGCGTTTATTCGCTTGTTTTCTAGCAATCGTCTGCACATCGTATGGAGCGGCAATGAAAGGATCGGTTTTCGGATCATACCGTTCATCGTCGATGCCGTTTAAAATTCCGATTAAATCATGTCGGCGCGCCCGCAACAGCCCATCAAGCCGCTCTCCGTAATATTCTGTCTGTATTTCTTCTTTGTATGTCGGACTGACCGTTGTAATGATATCGGCGGCAACAAGCGCCCCCTTCATAAAGTTCACATTTCCATAAAACTCCAAATGTTCGATTGTAAAATAATGATCGCTTAAATTCAATAAATCACCTAAAATTTCGCGGGGAAAAATTCCTTGAAACTGCAGATTATGAATCGTAAATACAGTGCGGATTTGTTCATAAAATGGATTTTTTCGATATTGTTCGCGCAATAAAAACGGAATCATGCCGGTATGCCAATCGTGGCAATGAATAATATCCGGGCGAAACGGAAGCGCGGGAAGCGCGTCTAAAACGGCGCGGCAAAAGTACGCAAACCGTTCTCCATCATCATAATGTCCGTATAATAGATGGCGTTGAAAATAGTATTCGTTGTCGACAAAATAATAAATCACTCCTTCGCGTTCGAGCATTTCGATTCCGCAATATTGCCGTCTCCATCCTACCTTAACAACAAGTTCGGCAATTTTTTTCATTTCTTTTTTATCGCTTTCGCGAATCGTTACATATTTTGGCATGATGACCCGAACATCCGTCCCTAATTTCCGCAATTGCTTCGGCAGCGCTCCGGCAACATCCGCCAATCCTCCCGACTTCACAAACGGCACGCACTCAGACACGACAAACAATACATTCACCGGTTGATCAACTCTCCTTGCACCGTTCCTTTTCGAACTACAAACGGTTGCTGTTCCGTCCCCAGTAAAGAAACGTCATTTTCTACTTTCGCATCTTTATCGACAATAACGCAATGGAGATGACAATGTTCACCAATTTGACTTTTTTGCATAATAATGCTATTTTTGATGACTGCCCCTTTGCCGATTTTCACAGAGCGGAAAATGATGCTGTTTTCCACATGCCCTTCGATAATGCAGCCGTTGGCGATCATGGAATTTTTCACGACCGCTTTTTCTGTATATTTCGTCGGCGGTTCATCTTTCACTTTCGTATAAATCGGACGTGACTTAATAAACAGCTGCCGCCAAACATCTCGATTAAGCAATTCGATGCTATGGCGAAAATAACTTTCAATCGAGTCAACGACAGCCGCATACCCGCTGTATTCATAGTCACAAATTTTTAAAGAATGACGATGATCACGGACAACATCAACAATGCTGTAATAGCCGGTACGTCGATGATTAGCGATTAAATCGAGCAACAATGACGTTTCTAACACAAACATTTCCAGCGAACGACCTTGATGGCGAACTTCGGTAATATCGCATTGATTCGCAATGTGACGTTCTAACACCGCTTCATAATCAATATTGCAAACGGTGTAACTGTTGCAAATAACGGCATATTTTTGCCTGCTGCGCAAAAAATAGTCAATATGCTGTTCAAAATGGGCAAACGCGCCAACGTGAGGATTTGGAATCGATAAATCTGGGGATGGAAAAAAGAAT
Source organism: Parageobacillus thermantarcticus (assembly GCF_900111865.1). Taxonomy (GTDB): domain Bacteria; phylum Bacillota; class Bacilli; order Bacillales; family Anoxybacillaceae; genus Parageobacillus; species Parageobacillus thermantarcticus. The sequence goes on from NZ_FOJS01000001.1 coordinate 397,914, forward strand.
AATCCGTCCCGTTTCCGGTTTAAATCCCAATTCTTTCCCGATCCTAAATGGTCCATTAAAGAACGGTATTGGTATTTTGGAAAAATCGCTACACTCTCGATTCCGGAATTAACCATGCTCGACAATACAAAGTCGATTAATCGATACCTCCCCGCAAACGGCACCGCCGCAACAGAACGATGCATCGTCAGCGGCTGAAGCGGCTCGATATACGTCGTTGCATCAATAACTCCCAGCATCGATTTATGATTCACCGTTGCTTCATCCTTTCCCGTTTTTCGTTTGTAACCATTCTTTCGTCACAAGAAAATCATCCGGACAAACAACTAAATGCGACGGAATTTCTATGTTCGGCGGCACGATCGCCCTTTCGATATAGACTCCTTCGCCAATCACCGCGTCCGGCATAATGACGCAATCTTTCACCATCGCTCCTTTTTGAACATGGACTCCTTGAAACAATATGGAATGTTCTACGTTTCCTTCGACCACGCATCCTTCGTTAACAAGCGAATGAACGACAACCGCTTCATCGGAAATGTATTGCGGCGGCTGATTTGGATTTACAGAATAAATGCGCCATGAATGGTCAAACAAATCTAGCTCGTTTTTTTCATCCAATAAATCCATATTGGCTTCCCACAAACTTTTCACCGTCCCGACATCTTTCCAATAGCCTTTAAACGGATAGGCGACAAGCCGCTTTCTTTTCCGAAGCAACAACGGAATCACGTCTTTTCCAAAATCGTGGCTTGAGTGCGGATTGGCGTTATCCATTTGCAAATACTCTTTTAAAAGCGGCCAATTAAAAATATAAATGCCCATTGAAGCAAGGTTGTTTTTCGGGTTCTTCGGTTTTTCTTCAAATTCAATAATTTCCATTTGTTCATTTGTATTCATAATGCCGAAGCGGCTTGCCTCCGACCACGGAACTTCAATGACAGAAATAGTCGCATCAGCGTTTTTCATCATATGATAGTCAAGCATTTTTCCATAATCCATTTTATAAATATGATCCCCCGATAAAACTAACACGTAATCCGGGTCATATTGTTCAATATAGTTGATATTTTGATAAATGGCGTTCGCTGTTCCTTCATACCATTTCACCCCAGACGATACGGAATAAGGAGGAAGAACGGTAACGCCGCCATTTCTGCGATCTAAATCCCAAGCGCTCCCGATGCCAATATAAGAGTGCAACAGAAGCGGCTGATATTGCGTTAATACTCCGACCGTATCGATTCCGGAATTCGTGCAGTTGCTCAATGTAAAATCGATAATGCGATATTTTCCTCCAAATGGAACAGCTGGCTTGGCAATGTTTGTCGTCAACGAACATAAACGGCTACCTTGTCCTCCCGCCAATAACATGGCGATGCACTTTTTCTTTGCCATCAATGCTTCCATCCCCCCGTTTTTTCACTGGTCGTAAAATAGAAATGGCAAACGGCGGAACTGTCATGCGAATATGATATGGCTTTCCATGAAACGGCTCTTTGACCGCTGCAACCGGCTTCGCATTGACATTCCCCCACCCTCCGAACTTAGCCGCATCGCTATTGATTATTTCTCGATATTTGGCAAATAGAGGAACACCAACTTTATAATCGTGGTACACTTTATTGGTAAAATTGCACACAACAACAAGCAAATCGTTTTCTTTTTTTCCTCTGCGAACAAATGAAAAAATGCTTTGCTCGGCGTTATGAACATCAATCCATTCGAATCCATCCGGAGAATGATCTAACTCATACAAAGATTTGCAGCGCTTATACCATTTCAGCAATTCTTTCACGTACACATTGATCTTCTGGTGCATCTCAAAATCAAAAAGCATCCAATCCAACTGCTCTAAATCTTTCCACTCATCAAATTGAGCAAATTCACCGCCCATAAACAATAGTTTTTTGCCGGGATGCGTGAGCAAATACCCATACAGCAACCTTAATTGCGCAAATTTTTCCTCATACGTCCCCGGCATTTTATTTAATAGCGATTTTTTTCCATGCACGACCTCGTCATGGGAGAACGGTAAAATAAAATTTTCCGAATACGCGTACAAAAGGGAAAACGTTACTTTATTGTGCGCATATTTTCTCCGCTCCGGCGCCGTTTCCATATATGTTAAAATATCGTTCATCCACCCCATGTTCCATTTATAGTTAAATCCCAACCCTCCGTTATACGTTGGGGCAGTGACGAGCGGCCATTCCGTCGAATCTTCGGCAATCATCAATATGCTCGGATCATACGCAAATACGGTCTCATTTAATTTTTGCAAAAACTGTACAGCATATGGGTTTTTGTGCGCTACATCGCTATTTGGCCAATACAGCATATTGGCCACCGCATCGACCCGAAAGCCATCGATATGGAAATATTCGATCCAAAATAACGCGTTGGAAATCAAAAAGCTGCGAACTTCCGGCCTGCCAAGATCAAAATTCGCTGTGCCCCACACATGGTTTTCTCTATCTTGCATGTTGGCATATTCATATGTCGGCGCTCCGTCAAACATGTATAACCCATGGGCATCTTTGCAAAAGTGGCCAGGAACCCAATCGAGAATCACGCCGATTCCCGCTTGATGGCAGCGGTCAATAAAATGCATGAAATCATGCGGTGTCCCGTAGCGACTTGTCGCTGAATAATAACCTGTTCCTTGATATCCCCAAGAGCGGTCAAACGGATGCTCAACGAGCGGAAGCAATTCAATGTGGGTGAAACCATGTTCAATAACATATGGAATTAACTCATCCGCCATTTCTCGGTATGTATAAAAACTGCCGTCCTCTTTCTTTTTCCACGAACCAAAGTGAAGCTCATAAATGAACAAAGGCTGGTCATAAATTCGCTTACGTTGTTTCTTTCGTCGCCATGTTTGATCATTCCATTGATAACCTTTTATGTTGTAGACGATGGAGGCGGTGCGGGGGCGCAATTCAGAGTAAAACGCATATGGATCGGCTTTTAACACGACATTCCCATCGTTCGTGGTAATCTCGTATTTATATAAATGTCCTTCCAAGTTTTCCGGAATAAAAATCGTCCATACGCCTTGATCACTTACTTTTACAAGGTTAAAATTAGTTCCGTTCCATTCGTTAAAACTGCCGACTAATCGCACTTGCCGCGCATGCGGAGCCCATACACAAAACCGAGTTCCGACCACGTCATTTTGCTCTACGACATGTGCGCCAAATAATTCATAACTTTTATATAAGCTGCCTTCATGAAATAAATAAATTTCCAGATCGGTCGGACTGACGGCGATCAATCTGCATCGCATCCTTTCTTAAAGTTTCTTACAATTATTACTTATATTCCACAATCATCCATAAATTCCTTGATAAAAAATTTATATTTTTTTGACACTTTTCAACAAACAAATAAAAAATTTTTTTGCACAATCATAAAGAACTATATTATAATATATATAAATTAATAATAATTCTAAATAAATAGAGGTGTGTTATGTCAATCATTCAATACGATTATCACCATCTCCCGCACGTAAAAACACAAAACCAATCGAAACGGACATTATGGATCACCCTCGGATTAACGCTGTTTTTCACGATTGTAGAAATTGCTGGGGGGATATTGTCCAATTCGTTGGCGCTGCTTTCCGACTCCGCCCATATGGCATCTGACGTCTTAGCGCTCGGACTTAGCATGGTTGCTCTCTACCTTGCCATGCGTCCACCAAATCATCGATTTACATTTGGTTATTTGCGCTTTGAGATTATTACGTCCTTTTTAAATGGCCTTACGTTAGCCATTATTTCTATCGGAATTTTTTGGGAGGGAGTTCAGCGGTTTATTTCTCCCGAACCGATTGATTTTCGTTTAATGCTGACTATTTCTTCCATCGGCTTCATCGTGAATCTCGTATTGACGATCGTCCTTAGCCGAAGTACAAAGGAAGAGGAAAATTTAAATATTAAGAGCGCATTATGGCATTTTATCGGGGATCTTCTTAGCTCCATCGGCGTCATTGTTTCGGCGATACTCATTTACTTTACCGGTTTTTATTTTTTCGATCCACTCATTAGCATCATCATTGCTGGCATCATCTTCACAGGCGGTGCGAAAATTATTCGTGAATCGTATTTTATTTTGATGGAAGCGGTGCCTGATCAGTTTCATCTCGACCAGATTAGAGAGGATATCCGCCAAATCGAAGGAGTCGAAGATGTACACGACATGCACTTATGGGCCGTCTCTACGGACCACTATTCGTTAACTGCACACGTGTTTATCAACGAGCATATCCAACCGTTTTGCGTGATCTTGGCTATTAACGAGATGCTAAGCAAAAAATATGGCATTAAACATACGACGATCCAAGTCGAACACGCCATGTTCCATGATCACGGCGAATATGGAAAAGAATTTTTGCTTCAAAAAAAGAAAAAAGCATAATAAATATGCACTTTGCCGATTCGCATCGAAAAAGTGTTTTCCATCTGTATTAACAAACATATGTTTAGAGTATGCGGAAGACGCTCTGATCGTTTGCTATAAACCTCCGTTTCAGAAGAGAAGCGACGATCTAGATTCCTAAATAATAATGGGCTCCCGGGAACATTCCATGGAGCCCATTTCCTTTTGCGCCGCTCATCACCATATTCGTAAACTTCCTTTTCGAACAATCTTTAGATGAAAATGTTCATTTGCTAACACTCAACTCTATATGAACCAATGAAAACTTAAATTTTAAATTGACGAACAAGGTCTTGCAGTTCTTCCGCCATATTTTCCAACGATTTTGCTGCTGCTGTAATTTCTTCCATTGAAGCAAGCTGTTCTTCGGTAGAAGCGGCAATTTCTTCGGATGTTGCTGCATTTTCTTTTGCAACGGACGCCAATTCGTTAGCTGTGGAAGACAATTCTTGAATCCCGGCGGAAATTTGTTGCGCCGTTGCAGAAATATCCTCCAATTGTGACGAAATATCCTTCATTCCTTGCAAGATGAGGCTAAATTTTTGCGTTGTTTCTTGCGAAATTTCAATTCCCATTTTTACATTTTGTGTCGCTTGTTCCATCATTTGTACGGTATTTTCCGTGTCTTCTTGGATGCCAAAAATCAGTTCGGCGATTCGCTTCGCTGACTCCCGGGACTGTTCCGCCAATTTTCTCACTTCGTCAGCGACGACGGCAAAGCCTTTTCCGTGTTCTCCCGCCCTTGCCGCTTCAATCGCAGCGTTTAACGCAAGGAGGTTCGTCTGATCGGCAATTTCTCTAATGACATCCAGTATCGCGCCAATTTCTTTGGAACGTTCATGTAGCACATTAATCATTTCTTCTGATTTAAACATAGACTGCTGAATGGCATTCATCTGTTCGACTGTTTTCTTAACGGATTCCCCACCGTCTTCCGCCTGTATAGTCATTTGTTTCGACAAACCTGTAATCGCCGTGGAACGATCGGCGATATTTGTAACCCCCTGCGCCATTTGTTCCAAGGCAGCGGCGTTCGATTCAACTTTACTTGTCTGAATCTCCGCTCCATTCGCTACTTGTTGAATACCTGATGCAACTTGCTCCGTCGCCATCGTAGTTTGATCGGCGCTTGCCGTCAGTTCCTCGGAAGATGCGGCTACCTGCTCCGCCGCTGTTGTTACATGTTTTAGTAGATTCGCCAAATTTTCTTTCATTTTGTTGTAACTATCGATAATTTGACCAATCTCATCATGTGCATCATCTTCAATATCCACAGTAAAATTTCCTTCCCCCGCTTGTTTAAGAGCGCTAGAAACGGACGACAGTCTTATGCGAATTTTGCGTGTAAACCATAAAATAATCAAAGCAGAAATAGTGAGTACAATAAGCATTGAAATGATGAATGTCTTCAAAAATGAAGAAATAGTGGAATCAACAAATTTTTGTGGTGCACCTATGTAAAAAATACCTATATTTTCTCCGCTCGCATTCTTAATCGGCATGTATCCAGTCTGGTACTTCACTCCCACCACTTCTGCTTCTCCGAAATAAGTTTTTCCTTCTTTTAACACTACATTTTCAACTTCATCTGAAACCGTTGTACCAACGGCACGTTTGCCATTTCTTATTATGTTGGTTGCTACTCTAGTGTTCTCTTGAAAAATAGTAACCGTTCCGCCAGTTAGTCTCCCTATTTCATCGACTAATTCATAATCCTCATTGATTCTTTCATCCCCCTTATAAAGTCCGTCATCTTTTAACACCCAATCTCCCTCATATTTCTCGTCAATATATTGATAAGCTAAGGCAAGATCAGATTTTACCTTTTCAATTGCCGCCTTTTTCATCCCTTTCGTAATTTGAACATTCGCGATAACCGTGATAATTGCCGCCAAAAGAATAATTACGCTTAGCACAAGCAAATTGATTTTCGTTCCAAGTTTTAACTTGTTCATTACACTCACCTTCTATCATTGCTATATCTCTACAGCTCCGAACTTAGCCGCTAATCTTTCTGCGTTCAACGACATGTAATTGTATCATAGATAAATGAGACATGCTATTCAGTAAAAAAGTGTTTTCATTAACCAACATAGTATAAATTCACTATGCGATATCGAGAATCGTTGTTGTAATTTTATAAATTTCCATATAATAGAAGCAAACTGTGACATTAGTTCATAGTTTCCTTTCTCCATACTCCCTCCTTTATTTTCCGATAAATGAATTAACATGGATATAATTGTAATGGAAAAAACTAATATCAGTAAATCATCTTATATTCCTAATCTTTTATAATTTACGAAATCTAGTGCATAATTATTCTTTCATTCCCAAGTTAAGCAGAGATGCAACCGCTTTCTGATGGACATCGCAAAAAGGCCAATGGCTTATTAAAGCATTTGCCACGCAATTTTCCCCTCACATCGCATTTGTGAAAAATAAAGAAAGGGGCCCACATTTATGAGAGCCCTCGCCGACAGCATTTTCTCCATTCAAAATAATGAAAACGTTGAATTTCCTCAAGCTCTTTTACGAGCATTTTTGTTTATGCGGGGAAAAAAGTCGTAATCAACAGTTGTGAAGATTTACGTCTCTGAATACTTTCATAAAAACAAACTTATTCTTGCTCAAACTTAAATTTGTCAACTAGTTCCCTTAATTCTTCAGCCATATTCGCCAATGATTTTGCTGCCGATGTAATTTCTTCCATCGATGCGAATTGCTCTTCCGCAGAAGCAGCGATTTCCTCGGATATCGTAGTGCTTCTTTTCGCAACAGAAGCCAATTCGTTGACAGTCGAACTCAATTGTTGAATTCCCGCAGAAATTTGCTGGACTGTCGCGGTGATATCTTCCAGTTGTGCTGAAGCATCTCTTGTACTTTCCATAATTGCATTGAATTTTTGAGTCGTTTCTTGTGTGATTTCCATTCCGCCCCTCACGTTTTGTATTGCTTGTTCCATCATTTGCACGGTATTTTCCGTATCTTCTTGGATGCTAAAAATCAGTTCGGCGATTTTCTTCGCTGACTCCCGCGACTGTTCTGCCAATTTTCTCACTTCATCAGCGACGACGGCAAAGCCTTTTCCGTGTTCTCCCGCCCTTGCCGCTTCGATCGCAGCGTTTAACGCAAGAAGATTCGTTTGATCAGCAATTTCTCTAATGACATCTAGAATCGTGCCGATCTCTTTGGAACGTTCATGCAGCACATTAATCATTTCTTTCGATTTAGATACAGATTGCTGAATCGAATTCATTTGTTCGACCGTTTTTTGAACAGCGTTTCCTCCGTCTTCTGCCTGGTGAATCATTTGTTTGGATAAATCAGTAATCGCCACAGAACGATCGGCAATATTGGTAATCCCCTGCGCCATTTGTTCAAGAGCGGTAGCGCTTGATTCAATTTTACTTGCTTCTGTTTCTGCTCCACTCGCTATTTTCCGAGTGCCTGATGAAACTTGTTCCGTTGCCTGTGCAGTGTGATCCGCGCTCGCCGTTAATTCTTCCGAAGAAGAGGCTACTTGCTCTGCCGCAATCGTTACATGTTTAAACAAATTTTTTAAATCTTCCCTCATTTTATTGTAACTATGTATAATTTGCCCAATTTCATCTTTACCATCATCTTGAATATCAACGGTAAAATTCCCTTCTCCTGCCTGTTGAAGGGCATTAGAGACAGCCGTTAATCTGCGATGAATTTTTCGTGTAAACCATAAAATAAACAGAGCGGAAATAATAAGTACCACAAGCGTTGAAATAATCAATGTTTTGAAAAGTGCAGAGATCGTGGAGTTAATATGTCTTTGATGCATGCTTACGCAAAAAATGCCGATGTTTTCACCATCGGAATTCTTAATTGGCATATATGCCGCTTGAAATGTTTCTCCTAAAGTTTCTACCTCCCCAAAATAAGTTTTTCCTTGTCCCAACACGGTGTTTGCGATTTGTTTTGGAACAGTAGTACCAACAACCCGCTTGCCATTTTTTTTGATATTCGTGGCTACTCTAGTGTCATTTTGGAAAATAACAACGTTGCCATCGACTAGTTTTCCGATTTGGTCAACGATTTCGTAATTATGATTCATTTTTACATTTCCTTTATAAAGCTCACCATCTTTTATCATCCAATCGCCTTTGTATTTCTCATCGATATATTGGTAAGCAAGCAGAAGGACTGCTTTTACTTTTTCCACTGTCGCTTTTTTCATGCCTTGCGTAATTTGTATGTTCGCGACAATCGTAATCATTCCCGATAAACAAATAATTACACACAACACAATAAGATTGATTTTCGTTCCTAGCTTTAGCGTTTTCAATTCTATCACCTTCTATATTGAACTGTTTTAGTTTTAGAACTCCAAACTAGCGTAAACGCGAAACCGAACAATGATTCTTTATATTCAATGCAATATATAGGAATGCATAACTAAAAATTCTTTACTGCATCACACCTCCTTTTTCTGCGTCAAACTACCTAAGTTAATATTGTTAAAATTATATGACTCATTATAATTTTATGATAAAAGAATGACATAATAAATCAGATCATATTCCTAAAATTCCTAAATTTCCTAAAGTATATACAACAAAAGAATAATTGATCATGCGTTTCCAAGCGATGCCACGAAGTTCATTTTGCACAATATCCTGAGCGGACAGCTATGTAAATTAACCCATGATTTCAGTCCTACTTTTTCGAATTACGAATATAAATTATTCCGTATGATTCAAGTATTAAACGCAATTTGTTATTCCCCACTAAGAAGGAATAAAACCGATTTTCCGCGAAATAAATCGGGAAGACAATGAAAAAACAAAAAAGTTCCCATTCCATCCAAAAGAGGTGTTGCAAATGGATTTCACACTAACGATGTCCTTTTTAGGAGTGGCAATCTTGCTGACGTTAATGCCCGGACCAGATATTTTGTTTGTAATTGCCCAAAGTATTTCACAAGATAAAAAAGCAGGGATCATCACAGCATTGGGGCTTTGTTCAGGCCTTATTGTGCATATTACAGCTGCGGCGCTTGGGGTTTCGGCAATCATTTATCAATCCGCTTTGGCTTTCGCCGTCGTAAAATATGCGGGTGCGGCTTATTTACTCTATTTAGCGTGGCAATCGTTTAAGGAAAAGGAGGAAATTTTTATCATTAACCATACCAAGCCATTAAAATATCGATCATTGTATAAAAAAGGAATTCTCATGAATCTGCTTAATCCAAAAGTATCATTGTTCTTTTTAGCACTATTGCCTCAATTTGTGGATAAATCGCTGGGGCACATGACGTTACAGATGGTGATTTTAGGGATCATTTTTCTTGTTCAAGCTTTACTGATTTTTGTCGTGGTCAGCGTGTTTTCAGAAAAACTTCGCCATGTCCTGCTTGCTAATTCGTTTATCGCAAAGCGAATGAACATTATAAAAGGTTCGCTACTAGCGCTTATCGGCATACAGATTGCGTTTAGCGAAAAGTGAAATCATTAAAAAAGAGCACCTTTCCTGCAGTGCAAGTGCCACCAAAAAGCTCAGGAAAGAGGTGCTCTTCGATACTCCCGAATTTATGCAAAATGTTTGTAAAGATCTATATTTTGTTTGCTTGATTGATATTCTGTTCCATCATTTTTGCAATTGTCGCGGAATCATATTTATTGCTTGTTTTTAATCGATTAATAACGTTTTGTTGCCTTTTGTACGGAGTGATTTTGGCTTAACTTCCATTTCCCTTGCATCTTATTGATGGAGATTTCAAATACAACTATACCGTTCATTAAGCGATCGATGAACTCATCATCAAATTTAGCATTCCAAGGGCTAGGCATAGACGATTCATAAAAATGAACCGTCTTTTCCATCCGTTCAACCATTTCTTCTTTTTTGTCTATGATTCTAACTGTTCCATATACATGAACTGCTACATAATTCCAAGTAGGTACAGTGTTCGGTTCGTTATACCAAGAAGCGGAAATATAAGCGTGGGGGCCCGGAAAGACTACAAGAACTTCTTTGCCATTTAATTTATGCCAGTGAGGATTCTGTTTTGCCATATGCCCAACCAGCACGCCGTTATCCCCCGTTTTTTCATCCATTAAGAAAGGCAAATGCGTAGCTAACGGTCCACTTTCTTCCTGAGAAAATAAAATTCCAAAACTGTTGTCTTTAATAAAATTTACTAACTTTGTTTTATCATTCACCTCAAAAGCTTTTGGGATGTACATTTCTCATTCCCCCACCAAAATTTTGCATAATTATACATAAAAAAGAATGAAAATTCAATAAAACAATCGCACCCTCATCAAATGAAATCACAGAAATGGTGTAAAAAGAAACGGCAAAAAGTGGTCTTATTTTCTGGGGACTTACGTTCGCTGAACCGAGAGCGAAATTTTACACAATAATTAGAACTTGACCGAGGACATCCAACTCATTGGCCCAAGATTGCACTTCTCTTGGGTACTTGCTTGACCATTTCGATTCAAACTGTCGAAACATCTCCAATGCGATTTCTTTACTCGGAGATCGATAAATGAGTTTCAGATCCTCCGCCATTTCGAATTGGTCTTTTTT
>NZ_FOJS01000011.1 GCF_900111865.1 Parageobacillus thermantarcticus
GGGCTAATCAGTCGCCTCCACTTTTCTATGTGGACGCTTCGTTTTGTTCAGTTTTCAAGGAACATTAAACCATCCATTTATCTGAAAACATATTATAACTAAACATCCAACATTGTCAATACTTTTAATAGTTTTGTTCCTTCGAGCAATTACTAATTTTATTCAATTCATCATACGTTGTCAATACTTTTTATTTGATTATTTGAGCAATTACAAAATGATACTGTTTGAAAAGACGATTTACATATTACAAACTTATTTCTATTTTGTCAATATAATATTTTTTCCAATTGCTTCTGTATTTTTTATATAATAACCATCGAATTACTCTTTACAAACGACATAATTTAAAGAAGGGAGTATATGCAATGGAATGTTCATTTTCTACATTATTAGAAGCGTACCGCCACTTATGGACGAATCGCTCTTTAACCAAAAAAAAGCTGAATGAACAAGAAAGTCAATCACTTCTTTATGAAACGATTGAAAAAGAACTACGTGATGAAATGACGCATCCTCGTGCACGCCAATTACCTGAAACAAAGTTTTATTACGCCATCAACAGAATCATGAATTCCGATCTATCTGAACAAGAAAAATTATCGTTAATTCACATTCACGTAAACGTGATGGAACAAATAAAAGAATAATCTGCAATGCCAACATAACTGATGGACAGTCGTTTATTCCTATTCATGCTAATTATTAAAAAATTTTTATTTAATTCAAATAAGTGGAAAGATTATTTATAATGGTGATAATCCATACTTTTCTGTGAAATAACGATCCATGAGTGGTTAGGGCCATTTTCACGTTTGAGTGGAGAGTAAAATTTACTCATGGGTGTTTATTATGAAAAAACAGGAGGTGAGCATAATCGAAATTCAAAATCGTCCAGTAACGGCTCGATAAGCTCTTTTATAGTAAGATCCATTCGTTTAAGATAAATGAGAACACCGTTCCACTAGTTCGATACGTCAAAGGGCTTCCATATTGGGGACCCTATTCTTTATAGAACAGCCTTTGTATAAAACGGCGTCATCCAATCCAAACTATATGATGGTAAATAAATCACATCAAAGGAGGCGCTACTTATATGTCTTTAATTCCTTACGATCCATTTCGCCATTTCGAAACAATGCGTAGAGATCTTAACCGATTTTTCGCAACGGATTTTCCATCTTTCTTTTCCCATATGGAAGATCACATCGGAATGCCGCGCATGGATATGCACGAAACAGAAAACGAATATGTTGTTTCCTGCGATCTTCCGGGTCTAGAGAAAAAAGAAGACGTGCATATCGACGTACACAACAATATTTTAACCATTAGCGGAACTATTCAGCGCCACCAAAGCGTGAAACAAGAACAAATGCACCGCCAAGAACGCTTTTTCGGCCGTTTTCAACGTTCTATTACGTTGCCATCTGATGCAGCTACAGACAACATTAAAGCAACATATAAAAATGGTGTGCTCGATATTCATATTCCAAAAACAACATCCGGCCTGAAAAAGCGTGTCGATATCGAATTTCATTAAACTAATAAAGGGAGCTGTTGCATTCAGCTCCCTTTTGCACAAACTTGACTGCTTTCGCGAACAACAAGTTTGGTTGGCACAACCACTTTTTTGCAAATGGTTCGTTTCGTCGTCAATCTCTCTACTAACAATTCTACCGCCGTCTCTCCCATAAACTCTGTATACACTTTTACTGTTGTTAATGGCGGGTGGATAAATTTTGCGGTCGGAAGATCATTAAATCCGACGATCGATACACGATTAGGAACTGGAATTTGCGCTTCATGAAGCGCGCGCAGCGCCCCGATCGCCATCGAATCGCTAGCAATGAAAAACGCAGTCGGAAGATCTTTTGCAGAAATTGCTCGTTTCATTAATCGATAGCCATCTTCGGCGGTAAAGCTGCCTGTCCATACATATCGTGAATCATATATTCCTTTCAAATACAAATATTCGTAAAACGTTGTTTCGCGCTCATCATGAAGAGGTGTTTGTCCGTCCACATATTCACGCCCGCCAATATAGCCGATTTTTTGATGACCGAGTTGAAGAAGGTGATCTAACACCATAATCGTTGATTTTCTTAAATCAATGACAACGGAGTCAAATTTTTGCTCATCCGGCGAACAATCAACAAACACGATATGCTCAGTACTTGCCGCAAACGCACTTACCTCTTTTGGTCCAAATTTTCCTACCGCAATGATTCCATCCAAATGTTCCATCCGTTCCTCTGGATAGGAACCGTTTTGTTTAAACAGCTTTACCAACTCGATCTGCCGTTCAAAACATTCTTTTTCTACGCCTAAACGAATCGCCATGTAATACGGATCATCAAGTTCTTGCCGCTCCGAATACCAATGAATGAGACCGAAGCGAAATCGTTCTTTCGCTTGTTGGTTGCGTTCCCGCAGTGTTTTATAGTTTAGCTGCTGGGCTACTTCGAAAATGCGTTTTCTCGTTTCATCCGATACTGACAAAGTGGTGTCATAATTAAGCACGCGTGACACCGTCGCCACCGATACTCCCACTTTTTCCGCGATTTCTTTTAATGTCGCCATTGGTTCAGATAGATCCCTTCCTTTCATTATCGATGAACGAAGCGAGTTTACTGCTGTATTCCGGGAAAAACGTCGCTTTTATGTCATTGTTTTCTAAAATGATGCTTTTTAATCCTTTGAACGTTCCTTCCCGAATCATGACAACTTTTCCTGCACTTTCCGCAAAAAGGTATGAAATGCCTGTTTTCCTTTCTCAGTGCGTTTAAACACGCCGGCATGTTCTAGGACAGTAATAAAGCGCTGTCCTACTTCATGACGCAAAATGTCCAATACATTTTCTTCCGTAATATTCGAGTAAGTGGCACGGATTTGCTCGTACCAATCCCAATGTTTTAAAAGCGTTTCGTCCCACTCGGCTTTTTTTGTATTTTGGACAAGATACGTTGCCAATGCATCTAATTCGCCAGCAAGCCTTCCCGGAAGCACGGCGAGCCCCATGACTTCAATTAAGCCGATATTTTCTTTTTTAATATGGTGCAACTCTTCATGAGGATGGAAAATGCCGTACGGATGTTCTTTAGATGTTCGGTTGTTACGCAGCACGATATCCATTTCAAACAAATCGCCGCGGCGCCTTGCGATAGGAGTGACCGTATTATGCGGAACATCGCCGCTGTTGGCATAGATGCCAACGCTCGGATCGCTATACGTCCGCCACGTTTCGTAAATGCCATTCGCAGCTTCAAGCACTTCTTCTTTTTTGCCACAGAGGCGGATCACCGACATCGGCCAGCGCACAATTCCTGCCGTCAATGACGGAAATGAAGGAAAAGAAACGTATTCTTCAATTTCCGCTTTTTCCATCGCAAACGTATAGTTTCCGCCTTGAAAATGATCGTGCGCTAAAATCGAACCACCGACAATCGGCAAATCAGCGTTGGAACCGATAAAATAGTGCGGAAACTTTTCGATAAAATCAAGCAAGCGCGCGAACGTTTTCCGTTCCATTTTCATCGGCACATGTTCCGCGTGAAACACGATGCAATGCTCATTGTAATACACATATGGAGAGTATTGAAAATACCACGTCTCATCCAATAACGTAATCGGAATGATGCGGTGATTCGAGCGCGCCGGATGGCGCCACGTCCCTTCGTATCCTTCATTCTCTTTGCATAGCAAGCACCGCGGGTACGAAGATGTCGGCGTATCTTTTAATTTCGCGATTTCTTTTGGGTCTTTCTCCGGTTTCGATAAATTGATGGTAATGTCGAGTTCCCCGTACGCCGTTTTTACTTTCCATTGTTTATTTTTCGCAATCCGCGCTGTTTGAATATAGTTGGACGCTTTGCTTAAGGAATAAAACCAGTCGGTTGCCAGTTTCGGTTCTTTATGATATTTGACATAAAATTCACGGATCACTTCGGATGGGCGCGGCATTAAACAGTTCATCAGCTTGGCGTCCCATATATCCCGCTCCGTCGTTGTATTCGTTTGCAAAAGACCGCGTTCATACGCCCAATCTAAAATCGTCTCTAAGATCGGAGAAGGAGAGGTAAAGGATGTGTCCTTTACCTCCACCGGCTGCCATTCCTCTAACCGCAACGCCGCCAGCAGTCGATTGCGCGCGTAAACAATATCTTCGCGTGAAAGCAGGCCGCTTTTTATCCCGTATTGGATCAGCTGTTCTACTGCCGCCAAAATGTCCGCCACCGTCACGCACCCCGATATCCGTATGGTTTCGCCTGATGCCATTCCCATGCCGAAGCAACAATATCGATAATCGATGTGTATTTTGGTTCCCAGCCAAGCTCGCGTTTTGCTTTTTCCGCGGATGCGACGAGCTTCGCCGGATCGCCCGGACGCCGCGCCATGACGCGCGCCGGGATCGGATGGCCGGTCACTTTCCGCGCCGCTTCGATCACTTCTTTAACGGTAAAGCCGTTGCCGTTTCCTAAATTGTACACGTTGCTTTCCGCACCGCTCCGCAGCTTTTCCACCGCCAGAATATGGGCGTCAACGAGATCAAGCACGTGAATATAGTCGCGAATGCAGGTGCCGTCATGGGTATCGTAATCATCGCCAAAAATATGAATCGCTTCACGTTGGCCAAGCGGCACTTTTAAAATTAATGGAATAAGATGTGTTTCCGGATCATGATCTTCGCCAATCAACGTGCCGTAAGCGCCGGCGACGTTAAAATAACGCAGCGAAATATAGCGGATTCCGTAAGCACGATCGACCCATTTCATCATTTTTTCCATCGCCAGTTTCGTTTCTCCGTACGTATTCGTCGGCATCGTCGGATCTGTCTCTACAATCGGAATTTGCTTCGGCTCTCCATACACTGCCGCCGTCGAGGAAAACACAATTTGCTTGACACCGGACTCGTTCATGATTTCCAGCAATACTTGCGTACCGTACACGTTGTTATCGTAATATTTAAGCGGCTCTTGCATGCTTTCGCCGACAAGGGAGTTGGCGGCGAAATGAATCACCGTATCGATCTCATGCTTGCGAAATACGTCGCGCAAAAACGCACGGTCGCGAATATCACCTTGATAGAAGATCGCATCCGGATGAACAGCCTCGCGATGCCCTGTTTGCAAATTATCGACGACAACGACCTTTTCTCCTTTTTCAACTAAACGATATACCGCATGGCTGCCGATATAGCCTGCGCCGCCGCAGACAAGAATCATACGCTCATCTCCTTTGCTTCTGCTATTTCTCTCGCTCCGTCACCGATTTTCACGACATAAAAACTAGCTTCATATCCAATTTTCCCCGCGTATTCTTTCCCTACTTGTTCAATAAAAGAAGGAATGGACTCATCTTTGACAATGTTCACCGTACATCCGCCAAAACCGGCGCCAGTCATACGGGCGCCGATCGTTCCCTCATGCTTCCACGCCGCCTCAACAAGCGTATCTAGTTCCGTCCCTGTCACTTCATAGTCATCGCGCAGCGAAATATGCGACTGTTTCATCAGCTCGCCAAAACGGGCTAAATCTCCCTTTTCCAACGCGGCCGCCGCTTCTAACGTCCGCTCGTTTTCCGTCACAGCATGACGGGCGCGCTTTTGTTCAAGCGGAGAAAGAAGGTGCTTATACTCTTCCAGCTGCTCGCTTGTCAAATCACCGAGTGAGGCAATGTTTATATGTTTCTGCAATTTCGCCAACGCTGCCTCGCATGCCGCCCGCCGTTCGTTATACGCCGAATCGGCCAAGCCGCGCTTTTTGTTTGTGTTGGCGATGACAATCGAACAATCGTTCATCGAAACGGGTAAATAGCGGTACTCTAACGTTTGGCAGTTTAGTAGCATTGCATGGTTTCGTTTTCCCATTCCGACGGCAAACTGGTCCATAATGCCACAATTGACGCCAACATATTCATTTTCTACTTTTTGACTCATTTTCACAAGTTCAAGCATATCGATATGCTGCGCGAATAGTTCATTGAGCATGACCGCCGTTACTAGCTCAATGGAAGCGGACGACGATAATCCGGCGCCGTTCGGGATCGTCCCGTAATACAAAATATCAAGTCCCGTCTCGATCGGGCAAAGCTGCTGAAACGCGGCGATAATCCCTTTCGGATAGTTCGCCCACCCATGTTGTTCTTGGTAGGATAAATCATCATAAGACACCGTAATGATCCCGGTTTCGGGAAAGTTTTTTGAGTAAAAGCGGATAAACGGATTGGCTGTTTTGCGCACGAGCGCATATGTGCCGATTTCTAACGCACACGGCAGCACATGCCCGCCGTTATAGTCGGTATGTTCACCAATTAAATTGACGCGACCGGGGGCGAAGAAAGTACAAATTTCTTCGTTGCTGTCTCCAAATAATTCAATAAACGTTTTTATTAAATTGGTGATCATGAAGATGCCTCCTAACCTAAATATATCTTAAGTAAATATTTTAGTAAAAATTTTATTATAGATCAATGAAAAAGAAACATTTTCTTTTTTGAAAACGTATAATAAGTATCTTATTCCATCATTTTATATATAAGGAGGGTAGCCAATGGAAACAAAACAAATGTTGGAACAAGAACTGCAAACAATCCGCCGCTGGGAACAAGAGCAAAAAGATTTATGGTTTTGGGAAAAACTTGGGCGCTTGCCGTTTAAAGTGCTCGATAAGCTTACGCCAAGCATTGTACATAAAAAACTGGGACAGCTGTTGGATGAGCTTGGCAGCTATATCCAAAGCGGCGGGCAATATTTAGTGAAAGAAGAAAAAATATTGGAGAAGCTGGGCGTCCCGTCGTTAGAACAAGCGGCGCAGCTGCCGCTTGCGACCATGGACCGCGTTTGTGATGAATTGATCGACGCGCGCGTGACGTTTGCCCAGCTTCAAGGGGCAACAACGGGCGTCGGCGGCGCGTTGACGCTGGCGATCGATATTCCTGCTCTCCTCGGCCTTGCGTTAAAAACGCTGCAGGAAATCGCCATCGTCTACGGTTACAATCCGAAGGAGAAAAAAGAGCGAATTTTTATTGTGAAATGTTTGCAATTTGCCTCCTCCGATATTGTCGGCAAAAAGGCGATTCTTGATCAGCTCACATCGTTTTCCAACCATCACCAGCAAGTCTTTTCCCAGCTTCAAGGCTGGCGTGAAGTCATGATGACATTTCGCGACCAATACGGGTGGAAAAAGCTGCTCCAATCCGTTCCGATCGTCGGAATGATTTTTGGATCAGTATATAATAAAATGTTTATAGAAGATATTGCGGAAACCGGAAAGATGTTATATCGAAAACGGCGCATCTTAGAAAGGCTCCACTCATTGGAAGACGATGTCTAAGTATACACACATGCGATATTTTTTACTAAAATTTTATCTACATAGTAATGATCTTGCTGTTATAAAGCGAAAAGGCGCAAAATCGCAAACAAAACGCCCTTACTTTGGAGCCACCGACGAAGCGCTCCAAACGTAAGGGCGTTTGTTACTGATTAGTGTTTCCTGTCACACAATATTAATCATGTTCACTCGGAACAACCGCTTGATGCAACGCTTTCTCCAACTCTTCTGTATAATCTGCCGTTTGTTCTTCCGTCCATTGCAAATAATCGGCCATAAAAGCAATGACGCGGTCTTTCCAGCGGCGCACAGAGGCGATATCAAATAATAGTGCGCCGGTACGGCGGATGAAATAATCGATCGGCTTTGCCGCCATTTCGTAGTCAATGGCGTATACAAGGCGGACAAACTGTTCGCGGGAAAGGCCGCATGAATGATCATATTGCTTGCTTAATTCAAATAATTGATCGACATTAGTGCCGTATATTTTCGCGAGCCGTTCTCCTTCTTCTTTCGTAAATCCAAAGCGCGCCGCTTCTTCGGCTTTTTTCGCGATAAAGGCTGGCAACTGCTGCGAGCCGCCGACATCCCCGCCGGAGATCGGCAAATGTTTCGTCTGGCATGGACGGAATGTTTTTCCTTCCTCTTTTTCCAACAGTTTTGCCACTAAGTCGACAACCGTTTCCGCCATTTTCCGGTAACCGGTCAGCTTTCCGCCGGCGATCGTAATTAATCCTGTCGGCGATTGCCAAATTTCATCCTTACGGGAAATTTCCGACGGATCTTTTCCTTCTTCATAGATGAGCGGCCGGACGCCTGCCCAGCTTGATTCAATATCATCGGCGGTGATGTTCACGGATGGGAACATATAGCGAATCGCGCGCAATAAATAATCGCGGTCTTCTTTTGTCATTTTTGGATTGGCAATATCTTTATTGTAAAACGTATCCGTCGTTCCAACGTATGTTTTCCCATCGCGTGGGATCGCAAATACCATGCGGCCGTCCGGTGTATCAAAATAAATCGCTTGCTTTAACGGGAACCGTTTTTGGTCGATGACGATATGAACCCCTTTTGTCAGCTGCAATCGTTTTCCCGTTTTCGAACGGTCTTTTTCCCGCAGCGTGTCGACCCACGGACCAGCGGCGTTAATCACTTTTTTCGCGCGGATTTCATACGTTTGGCCGCTTATTTGATCGCGGCAGCGGGCGCCGATCACCTTGCTGTTTTCATCGTAAAGAAATTGTTCCACTTTTGCATAGTTGACGGCATTAGCTCCCAATTCGACCGCTTTTTTGATCACTTCCATCGTCAAGCGGGCATCGTCGGTGCGGTATTCGACGTAATAGCCACCTCCCCGAAGCCCCTCCTGTTTAATCAACGGTTCTTTCTGCAATGTTTGTTTGGCGTTTAACATCGTGCGGCGTTCGCTTTTTTTCACCCCGGCTAAATGGTCATATATCCATAAGCCGATCGATGTGCTCCACTTGCCAAACGTTCCTCCTTTATGAATCGGCAAAAGCATCCACTCCGGCGTCGTCACATGCGGACCGTTTTCGTACACAATCGCCCGCTCTCTGCCGACTTCGGCAACCATTTTTACTTCGAATTGCTTCAAATAGCGAAGCCCGCCGTGTACGAGCTTCGTCGAGCGGCTCGAAGTACCTGCTGCAAAATCTTGCATTTCCACAAGCGCCGTTTTCATGCCGCGCGAAACTGCGTCTAACGCAATGCCGCAACCGGTAATACCGCCTCCTACCACTAATATATCGTAATGCTCTTTGCTCATTTCTTCTAAACGTTGGCGGCGTTGTTTACTTGAGAACAATGTCGATGTCATGAAAAATTCCCCCTTTATTGTTAAAAAACAAAAAGAGACCACCGCAAACACGATAAGCTTCTGCTTATCATGCATGCATGGTCTCTCCTAAGATCTCCTGACTGATTATTAACTTATTTTTATTATAACGAAAAACAGTCTGTCTGGCTAGTGAAATGCAGCGAAAAGTTTTTCATGAGCGTTCTTTTGTATTTTCCTTAGCGCTCTTCGTAGTGTTTCCATAAGTCTTTATTGGAAGTGGTCACTGCGACCGCGCCCGCTTCGAGCGCGCGCTCAACGTCATCGATGGTGCGAATAAGGCCGCCGGCATAAATCGGTTTGCCTGTCCGTTCTTTCACTTCCCGAATCATATGGGGCATCGCGCCAGGGATCACTTCGATGCAATCAGGTTCCGTTTTTTCAATCAGTTGATAGCTTTTTTCGAGCGCGTGCGAATCAAGCAAAAAAACGCGCTGAATCGCAAGCACCTTTTTTTGCTTTGCCTTTATGATAACATTTCCCCTTGTGGAAATCAGCCCATGCGGATGAAATTCCTGGCATAAATATTCCGCCCCATGCTCATCATGGCTTAACCCTTGAATTAAATCCGCATGGACGATTAGTTTTTTTCCATGTTGGCGGGCATAATGAAACACGCTTTTCAGCTGCGAAATATGTATTTCCAATAACACTCCACACATATAACGGCTATTTAAAAATTTCTCAAAATCTTTCATCGTCTTCATCGCAGGGATGATTTTCTGACAATGAATATCCATTGTTTCTCCCCTTTTTATCTTATCTATTTCTTTCTGCTTCAATTTCTTCTAAGCAAGACAATGACATCATTGTCCGCGGCTTGCAAGTCGCAATTTTCACTCCGCGTTTGCGAAACTTTTCCACAACATGCTCGATATTTTTTTTCCGAATCACTGTACCTTCGTGAAGATGTTCCATTCATCTCACCTTTCTTTATTTTGCTTTCGGGATTGACAACTCGACAGTTGTTCCTTTGCCGACTTCGCTGTCAATCGTAATTTGTCCGTCGTATTTATCGATAATTTCTTTCGCGATCGCTAATCCAAGACCGACGCCGCCTTTTTCACGGCTTCGCGCTTTATCCACGCGGTAAAACCGCAAAAACACTTTTTCCAATTCGTCTCGCGGTATGCCAATTCCAAAGTCCCTTACCGCAATTGTAACAAACCGTTCTTCTTCTTTTACAGAGATTGTCACTTGTTTCGCTTGTTGCGAATATTTTACCGCATTATCCAGCAAAATCAACAGCAATTGTTCTAAATGATATTTTGCCATTCGAATCCGCGCCGCTCGATTCGACAAATTGTGAACGACAAATTGGAAATCAGGATAAAGAACATGGAAATTTTTCGCCACTTGTTCAATTGTTTGTGTCGGGTCAATCGGCACGATATCATTCGGAACCGTGATCGCTTCCGCGCGTGATAAATCCAACAGCTCAAGCACTAATTTTTTTAAACGCGCCACCTCTTGCGTTGCCGCTTTCAACGACTCTTCCAAAATGTCGGGATTATGTTTTCCCCACCGTTCCAATAGAGAAAGATGGCCTTCTAAAATAGCGATCGGCGTTCGCAGTTCATGGGAGGCATCTTCCACAAATTGTTTCTGCTGTACAAACGAACGTTCGATCTCATCCATCATTTCATTGAACATCATCATTAGTTCCGACATTTCGTCATTGGAAGGCGGAACGTCGATCCGCTTTTGCATTCCTTTATTTTTAATATCCATCATTGTTTCCGTCAACGCTTTTAGACGCCCGACAAAACTTTGGGCAACGAGCCTGCCGGCAAAAGCGCTCGCAATCATTGCCGCGATCCCGATCACCGTCATGATAATAAACAGCGTATTGGTCATTTGTTGGAATTTCGCAAGGCGGCGGGCGATTTCGATCGTTCCGTTTACCGTCGAAGTATGTAAAGGTTCTCGCAAAATAATGAAACGTTCATCGTTTACGAAATGATAATCCATCTGCGTCTCTTTTGGAGCGTCGCTTGGCGACAAAGAGACGGACGCGCCGTTGGAAACAGAAACAACGACGTTTCCTTTGTCGTCAAGCACCCGAATCATTTGATATTTTTCATTTAATTTTTCTAGCAGCTGTTTGCTTTGGCGAATATCCTTCCATGATAAATTACGTTTTTCCGCATAATAAGTTTCAATTTCCTCTACCGTTTTTTTCATCGCCTTCTCTTCTTCGTTCAGCAGCCATTGTTTTACAACGTGATATTGCAAAAACGTGAAAATAAAATAAGTAATAAAAATGGCAATGGCAGAAAAAAACGTAAGTTTCCATTTTAATGAGACGTTTTCCATCCGAAAAAGTTTCATGACCGCATCACATATCCAGCGCCCCGCACCGTTTGGATATAACGCTCTTTATCTGTTTCATCAAGTTTATGGCGCAAATAGCGGACATATACATCAACGACGTTTGTTTCGACCTCCGCGTCAAATCCCCATACTTTATTTAGCAATGTGTCGCGCGTTAAGACGATATTCTTATTTTGCAAAAACGTCACTAACAAATCGTATTCCCGTTTTGTTAATTCGATGAATTGATCGCCTTTTTTTACCGTGCGAGCGTTCAAGTCGACCGTTAAATCTTTAAATGTCAGCAAACGTTCTTCCGTAGAAGCATGGACGCGGCGAAATAGCGCGCGAATCCGCGCAAGCAACTCTTCGATCGCAAACGGTTTGACAATATAGTCATCCGCGCCGTTATCCAAGCCCATCACGCGGTCAAACACGCTGTCTCTCGCCGTAATCATAATGATCGGAGTCTGTTTTACCGCACGGATGCGGCGGCATACTTCCATCCCATTAAGGCTTGGAAGCATGACATCCAATAAAATAAGCCCCCATTCTTCCGACAGCGCCAATTCAAGCCCTTCCCTGCCATCATGGCTTACATGCACCTCATATCCTTCATGGGTCAAATCAAGCTCAATAAATCGCGCCAAATTCGCTTCATCTTCAATGATTAAAATGCGATGATTCATCTTTCTCCCTCGCTTTATTCCCGTTTCGTTTTACTTTTATCATATCAAAAAAGAAAAGCCAACCGCCTCATGCGATTAGCAATGATACACTCCTTGTTTTATTTTGTACTTACGAATGACGGTCGACTAAAAAATCGATAAACGCTTGAACGATTTCAAACGCTTGATAAGAAAGGAGCGATACAGCTGTGCCAGAAAAAAACAACGTAACTAACCAATGAAAAATATGCATTGCGCCTCCTCCTTTTGTTTGCCGGCGGTTTCTTGCGATCGTGCCGCGAGCAACATAGACGCGATCTTTTTTTGTAATGCCATCATACGCGATAAACGTTAAAAACACATTAAAATTCCTTAAAAAATTAAGAGTGACTTTTTTTATCGCTGTACATACATTGGAATTAAGCAATGAAACGCAAAAGGAGGACGATAGAAAATGAGCGATCATTCTCAGCCGCCGATGAAAAATGATGGGAATCATCACCCGCTCCAACATTTATGGGAGATGGTCGACCAATTTTTTGATGAACGGCCGTTGAAAAACATGATGGAAACGCTAGATGAATACTTCCAGCAAACGTTCTCCCACGCCTATATCCCAGTCGATATTCGCGAAACGAAAGACGAATTTGCAATCATCGTCCATCTTCCTGATGTAAAGCGAAACCAAATTCTGTTGCAATTTGCCGATGATCATCTGCAGCTAGTCATTCAAAATAATGAAACGATTGAAGCAGAAGATGAACAACATCATTTGTATCAACACCGTCGAGTGCGCCAGCATATTGTCCGAACGATTCCATTGCCGTACCGTGTTAGTGAAAAAGAAGTGAAAGCGTCATGGCAAAACGGTAAACTCGTCATTCGTCTGCCGCAAAAACGAAAATATATCGATATTGAATAAGAAAAAGGGCATGTCCAAAACAATGGGCAGCCCTTTTATATGTTATGTTACGAATTTTTATGCGATTTACTTCCATATTTATTATTGATTTCTGGAGTCGAGTCTTTTTGAATATCCCATTCTTTTCCTATTTCTTCACGATCGCTCGGATATTTGTTTTTTCGTTCGCGGTGATCATTGCGGTTTGTCACGACCGTTCACCTCCCATCCCGTTTTAGCTTATGCCGTTTCTTGTTTGATTAATCATTCCGTGTACAATACATACTTTTGTCAAAATTGACTCACTCTACTTATAGGAGGTGGCAGATAATGAAAAAGCCATTGCCTGACTTTGATTCATTAACAGATCGACTCATTAATGAGCCGGCGGACGAGCCGATGTTGGTCATAAAAACAAAATTCGATCCGAAGCAAATTACCGAAGAAAACCCATACGCGCAAAGAAAAGAGACCGTAAGCAAAACATTCACAACGTTTTTTCAAGGAGAGGAACCATAATGGAGAAGACGCTCGCTTATTTACGGGAAATTTTATCAAATTATATAGAATACCATGATGACACGCCGCGCCGCATTTATCAAAAACTGCTCAACAAACCGTATCAAAGCGAAGGAGAATTCGTCCGCGACCTGTCGCAAAAAGAAGCAGCTTTTTTAGACCGCATTTTGCCGCGTGAGATTCGCTACGCGATGGATGAGCGCGATTTGGAGCGGGTGTATCAATTAAATGAAGTGTATGAGCTGCTCATTTAAAAAACAAGCCTCCTCCACTCGTTTGTGGAGGAGGTTGCCTATTTTTTAAATGTGCTGATTAGTCCTTTGATCATTCCGTTCACTTGATTAACGGTATTAATCATTTGTCCCATTGTGTTCATCATTTTATTAATGTCATACGTACCGTCCTGTGTTTTAAACTGCGCCATCAGCGACTGAATGCCAGGAGCCGGCTGTGTTGACAAAGGGCCGGGTTTTGGATATGGCGTCGGGTACGGAGACATTGCGGTATGTTTTTGTTGCTCGGCAGACCAGTGGCTAGGAAACGGCGGAGCGTATTGGTATGGATGCCAGACGTGATGGTATGGCGCGTAAGCAGAAAACGGTGTGGAAAAAGGACGTGGATACCGATACATCATGCATCTACTCCCCCAATTCTAAGCTGCCATTAGTATATGTGTTAAAGCGTAGGATGGTGAGACGGAACATGTCATGAATTGTCGGAAGTTTTAATTTTCCGAATTCACATAATTCCCATATTTCATGGTACTATATATAAAAAGGGGAAGGGGGAATGAAGGATGAACATGGCGGAATTAAAAAACAAGTTTATCGCTGTAAAAAACTATGAACCGACTGATGTGAATGAACTCCTTGATTTTGCGCGGCACATGTATTTACGCGGAGAGATCACGATCGCACAGTACCGTGATCTTGCCCGTGAACTGGAGCTTGCCGGCGCTTATAAACCAGATCATAAAAACGAATATGTCAGTTAATAAATAGATAAATAGAAAGCGCTTTCTTTTTTCCGTATACCTCGCTAAAAGCAACTGGTTGGTGGAAAAGACACGATTTGTCCATAAGAAGCATGGCACAGAAGCCATGCGGAACGTTTAGTTGCAATAACAACTAACCTTGCTTAAGGCGTGAACAAAGAACGAAAGCTGTCTTCCACAACGAAGACAGCTTTTTCTTTCACCATCGTTTTCCACTTTCTTCTAAACGCTCTTGCACAAGCAACAGCGTGTATTCAATCGACCGGCAAAATTGCTTAATGCGCCGCGTCGGAACAGATGGATAAAACGCTTCGACCGAAACTTTTTCGATATTGTCCGCGGCAGTTTCAATTTGCATCTCGTAAATATGCTTCGGTCGCGCTTTTTTCACCCAAAGAAGCGCCATCTGTTTCCATTCGTCTACAACTCGTTTTACTTGATCGGCAAACGGCTTTACCTCTGCAAAAAAATCCGGTTCCTTTTGCCGCTGTTGCGCTTGCTGCGAAATATATGCGAATTGCTTATTATAGTCCAATAACTTTTCTGTCAATGCTTTTAGCTGCTTCTCCATGGCGATTTCCCTCCAAACGTTCTTTTTTACTATACCACACCATTACGTTGAAGGGAAAAACTTACTACACAAAGAAAAGCTTTGAAGCAAATGAAAGCGACGGTTCCGCTTCTTCGACAACATCCCGTAATTGCTGTTCGACATGATCAAATTGCCGCTCTACCCTTTCCAACTGCATTTTATTTTGTACATAACGCTCCTCAATGGCATCCTCAATGACTTTTTCCATTTTTTCATGTACTTGCTGGATTAGTTGGACAATTTCGTATAGTTGTTTTTCCACTTTCTCTTTTTTGACCCACCGCTGATCCACTGTCATTCTCCCCCCATCTTTTATCATGATGATAATCAATTCGCGGCAAACCTTTGACACCCTTCCAATATGACAAAACTAGAACCATTTCGGCAAAGAAAGTGCCGGCAGCTATTGCTTCGAACGTTTTCGACATATGGAAAATACGGTCAAGAAAAAAAATAACCTGCGTAATCATGTATATGTGATAGATCATTTGATTCTTATTGCACCCGTTTCTCGATTTCCTGTGGTATAATAAAAAGCATTCAAAGGAGATGAAGAGGATGGCATTCAAATATCCCGGCGGCAAAACGTACGAAACAAGGCGGATGAGCGAACCGGTGCGTCCATTTCAGCCAAATTACGGAAATCGTGGAATGACGCTAGAAGAAGATTTGAACGCAACGAATGAATATTACCGCGAACACGGAATTGCCGTCATTCATAAAAAGCCGACGCCGGTGCAAATCGTCCGCGTCGACTATCCGAAACGAAGCGCTGCCGTCATTAAAGAAGCTTATTTTAAACAAGCGTCGACAACTGATTATAACGGGGTATATCGCGGCAAATATATTGACTTTGAAGCGAAAGAAACGAAAAATAAAACATCGTTTCCGTTGAAAAATTTTCATGAACACCAAATTCATCATATGAAGCAAGTATTGCAGCACGGGGGAATTTGCTTCGTCATTTTGCGCTTTACGACATTGAACGAAGTTTATCTTCTTGATGCTCGTCATTTAATTACATTTTGGGAACGACAACAATCGGGAGGGAGAAAATCCATTCCGAAACAGGAAATCGAACGTCACGGTCACTATATTGCACTTGGCTATCAACCGAGAATTGATTATATTAGTGTAGTAGAAAAGATCTACTTTTCTCATTAACGGATTGCAAATCCATAAGAAAGGCAGGATTTGTTTATGTCTGGTGAATATCGTTCTCGCGTAGAACGAAAACAAGCAGCAAAGCGGACAAAGCAAAAGAAAGCGAAAAAGCGAAAAAACACATCGCTTTTTAAAAAATTAGCTACTGCTGTTTTGCTGTTTATGATCATAGGAATGGTAGGCGGAATTGCGACATTTGCTTATTTTATCAAAGATACACCGCCGCTTGATGAGGCAAAAATTAAAGATCCATTATCATCCACTGTTTATGACATGAACGGCCATAAAATCGCGGAACTCGGCGGTCATAAACGGACGTATATTTCCTATAAAGATATTCCAAAAGTATTGGAAGACGCCGTTTTGGCGACAGAAGACGCCCGCTTTTACGAGCACCACGGCGTGGATTTTATCCGGCTTGCCGGCGCCGTTGTCGCTAACGTAAAGGAAGGGTTTGGTTCAGAAGGCGGAAGCACGATCACACAACAAGTGGTTAAACTCACTTTCCTTTCGCCAGAAAAAACGTTAAAACGGAAAGCGCAAGAATTATGGCTTGCGCTTCGTTTGGAGCAAAAGTATTCAAAACAGGAAATTTTAGAAATGTACTTCAATAAAATTTATTATTCAGACGGTATTTACGGTGTTGCGAGAGCGGCAGAATATTACTTTGGTAAAACAAATTTAAAAGACTTAACGCTTCCTGAAGCAGCGCTGCTCGCGGGAATGCCGCAAAGCCCAAACAACTATAACCCGTATGACCATCCGGACGCTGCGAAAAAGCGACGGGATGTTGTGTTGTCGCTGATGGCAAAACATGGCTTTATTACAAAAGAGGAAGCGGAAAAAGCCAAACAAATGCCGATCAAATCAATGCTTGTTGAACGGAAAAAACAAGATAACTCGATTCCGTACGACTCGTTTATCGATGAAGTCGTAAAAGAAGTAACTGACCAAGCGAACGTAAACGTCTTTGAAGACGGATTAAAAATTTACACAACACTAGACCAAGATGCGCAAAAATACGTGGAAGATTTATTAAATTCCGATACGTTGTTTACCAATAAAAAAGATTTGCAGTCGGCGATCGCGCTCATTGACACAAAAACAGGCGAAATTCGCGCGCTTGGCGGCGGACGCCACCGCGAAAACGTAACGTTTGGGTTCAACTATGCAATTCAGCCAGTCGGTCAGCCTGGATCGTCCATTAAGCCGATTTTGGATTACGGTCCGGCGATCGAATATTTAAAATGGTCGACTGCCCATCAAATTGTTGATGAACCGTATTCGTACTCTAACGGCAAACCGATTCGAAATGCCGACCGAAGATACTTAGGCCCGATTACGATGCGCTACGCGTTAGCACAATCCCGCAACATTCCAGCGTTAAAAGCGTTTCAAGCCGTTGGAAAAGAGCGGGCAAAAGAATTTGCAAACAGGCTCGGCATGGGATTTGATGAAGTGCACGAGGCGTACGCGATCGGCGGCTTGGAAAATCGCGTTTCTCCATTGCAAATGGCCGGAGCCTACAGCGCTTTTGGCAATAATGGGGTATATATTAAGCCGCACGCCGTCACGAAAATCGTCTTTCCGGACGGCACAGAGATGAACTTAAAACCGAAACCGAAAAAAGTGATGAAAGATTATACAGCGTACATGATCACTGATATGTTAAAATCGGTTGTCCAATACGGAACGGGCACGCTTGCGAACGTTCCGGGGCTCCATATCGCCGGCAAAACGGGAACGACAAACTATCCTAGCGAAATCGCAAGAAAATACGGTCTATCGGAACGGGCCGTACCGGACAGCTGGTTTGTCGGCTACACGCCAAACTATACAGCAGCGGTTTGGACCGGATTTAGCAAACGCAGCAGCACCGCTGATTTATCAAAATATGAGCAGAAGATTTCACGCCTTTTGTTTAAACGAGTCATTTCTCATGTCGATGATGGTGGCAGCGATTTTAAAATGCCAAAAAGCGTTGTAAAACTGCCGATTAAAAAAGGTTCTAATCCGCCAAAACTGGCAAGCAAATATACGCCAGAAAGCGAAGTCACATATGAATGTTTCATCAGAGGAACAGAACCGACAGAAGTGGCGAAAGACGACGAACCGGAAACAATGCCATCGGTAACGAACTTGCAAGCAGCGTACAACCAAGCAACGAACTCCATCGTCGTTTCATGGAACTATAGCAACGCAAACGGCGATACTATCTTTGAAATTCGGATAAAAAATGATAAAGGCGAACAAGACGTCATAACAACGAGAGAACAATCGATCGTCGTTAATAATCCAACGCCAGGCGCTGTTTACACATTTGCCGTTTACGCGAAAGAAGGAGAAAACCAAAGCAAGCCAGCGTTGACGAGCGTGCGAGTGCCAGGAGAAGGCGAAAATATGCAAGGAGATGAAAATCAAGGCCAAACGACTCCACCTGATCAACCAAACCAAGACACAGACAACGGACAACAACCGAATGAAAACGGCAATGGAGCAAATGACAACAACAATGGCAATAACGGAAACAATGGGAATAACGGAAACGACGATAATCGTGGCAACAATGGCAATAATGGTAATAACGGTGGTGGCAATTCCGGCGGTACGACTTCGCCAACGCCGCCATCTACCAACCCGACAACTCCTCCGCCGCAAAATAATAATGGCGGAGGAAACAATGGGAATACCCCACATAATAACGGGGGAAACAATAGTAATGCGCAACGCAATAGCTCCATTGGCACAAACGTTCAGCAACGCTCCGATCTCATCAAAAAAGAAAATGAAAATTAAACAACAAAAGGATGTCTCGCTTACCGAGACATCCTTTTGTTTATTGCCATTTGTTTGTATGCCAATTTTGCTGTTTCCGCAAACAATTCACACAACTGAATAAACGAATGATACACATCGCAACGATCAAAAACGAACTGAAGCCGTTCTAAACAATTTACCGGTTTCAGCGGCAATGCACCAATTTCTTCTTGCCAATGACGCACATTCGTCACTCTCTTTCCGTTCAGCCAAAATAAACACGAAAGCAAATAAGAAAGCGCGCGAATCATTGGCGCACGAGCGGAACGACGGTCACGTCTAGCAAAACAGCTTTCCAACTGCTCTTTTTCCTCGCTCCACAACTGCAGCACCGCGGGAATGGACCGCTCGATATCATTCCAAGGAAACGGTTCGCGTTCGATCATATCATAATAAAAATAAACGTGTTTCATCATATGCGGAAAGGGCTGTTCATCCTTTATGTCGATAACTTCCTCTTCGCGAAAGAACAACGGATGGGCAAACTCATTTGTCACGCGCATCACTCGCCCTCCTTTCGCTTGTCAAGCGCAAATGATTGCGCAAAATTCCACTACGAGCAAGCGATTCGGACCACTGGAAAACAACGTCGCTTGCACAAATGCTAGGACTTACCCCTTTTGTTCATCCGTTTTTTTCCTTCCCGACATAAATCAAGAAGCGGACAAACGTGACATTGCGGAGACTGCGCTTTGCAATGATAGCGGCCGAAAAAGATCATGCGGTGATGTGTAATCGACCATTCTTCTTTCGGAATTTTTTTCATCAACGTTTTTTCGACTTCCAATACGGAATCATTCCACCGGCAAAAACCGAGGCGCTTGCTGACGCGCTCGACATGCGTATCGACGGCGATCGCCGGTATGCCAAAGGCGACAGAAACGACGACGTTCGCCGTTTTCCGCCCGACTCCGGGCAATTTCATCAGCTCATCGCGATCTTGTGGCACTTGTCCATCATATTTTTCTATTAGCATCGCACATAACTTTTGAATATTTTTTGCTTTATTGCGATAAAGGCCGATCGAACGAATATCTTGTTGCAACTCTTCAAGCGGGACAGTCACATAGTCTTCCGGCGTTTTATATTTTTCAAATAAATGTTTCGTTACTTTATTGACTAGCGCATCTGTACATTGCGCGGATAGGACGACAGCGATTAATAATTCAAACGGATTGCGATGCACTAGTTCGCAATGCGCATCCGGAAACATTTCCCCCATTTTATCTAAACAATAGCGAATTTGTTGTTTCGTAAGCATTCACCTTCTCCTTTCTGTTCACAAAGAAAAACGAGAGACAACGCCTCTCGCTTATGACTCCAGCCAGTTAAAAAATGGAATCGTTTGTTTATATTCACTTTGCTCAGGCGGTGTTGACTTGGAAGACTGCTGATATTTGCGAAATCTTCTTCCATAATTTTGCGCCTGCTCGATCGTGCGGATTCCGTTCTTTTTCCACTCAAATAAAATGCGATCAATATAGCGGAAATTCAATTTTCCCGACAACACCGCTTCACGAAGCGCCGCTTTAATGAGGATTGGGCTATGGCCGTCTTGATCGATCCACATCGATAATGTTTCACATTCCAACGGAGACAGCGGTCGGCCAAATTCTTGTTCAAACACCGTATACAAGCTTTGCTCTTCTTCTTGCCGCTCTCGTTTTTCCTCTTTTAACAACTCGGCGTATAAATAATGGACAAGCTTTTCCCAGAGCGGCTGCAGCGAATATTTTTCGCTACGAATTTCTTGCTCGTCAACGTTCTCTTCAATCGAAATAAATCCTTTTTGCAACAATTTCCGAAGCGTCTCCATACACTCGGAAGGAGTGATCGTCATTTTTTCGGCCAACTCAGCCGGAGTAGGGAATAAAATTCCTTCTTCAATAAAAGAGTGCAAATGCAATAATAGCACGAATTCTACTTCCGACAAACCGAGATGTTTATAATGATACAATAATAGCTTCGGAATCGCAATGCTTCCTTGCGACAGCCATTCGGCCAATTTCTTTTTATCCATACGGATACACCTCAACTATAGTATAACATAACCGGATAAAAAATCCCCCCTTTTTTCCGGGGGGATTTCTTACGGATAAAGACGGTTGAGCAAACGCGGGAACGGAATCGTTTCGCGAACGTGGTCGACGCCGCAAATCCAAGCAACGGTACGCTCCAGCCCAAGCCCGAACCCAGAGTGCGGCACAGAGCCGTATTGTCGCAATTCTAAATACCATTTATACGCATCCAGCGGCAAATGATGCTCTTCCAACCGTTTTTTCAACAATTCATAATCATGAATCCGCTCCGAACCGCCAATAATTTCGCCGTAGCCTTCCGGAGCAATCAAGTCGGCGCACAGCACAACATCTGGACGATTCGGGTCCGGCTGCATATAAAACGGCTTCAGCGTTGCCGGATAATGCGTAATAAAAACAGGTTTGTCAAAACTTTCGGCAATCGCTGTTTCGTGTGGAGCACCAAAATCGTCACCCCATTGGATGTCGTTCAACCCTTTATCATGCAAAAGCTGAATTGCCTCATCGTATGTAATGCGCGGAAATGGCGGCTTCACAAGTTCGAGCTTCGTCGTATCGCGCCCTAACGTTTTTAACTCCAACTGGCAATTTTTCAACACCGATTGGACGATGTGCGAAACGTATTCTTCCTGAAGCTTTAAATTATCTTCGAATTCATAAAACGCCATTTCCGGCTCAATCATCCAAAATTCAATTAAATGGCGGCGCGTTTTTGATTTTTCGGCACGGAACGTCGGACCAAAGGAAAATACTTTACCGAGCGCCATCGCCGCCGCTTCCATATATAACTGCCCGCTTTGCGATAAATAAGCGTCCTCATCAAAATATTTCGTATGAAATAATTCGGTCGTCCCTTCCGGCGCGCTGCCTGTCAAAATCGGCGGATCGATTTTCACAAAGCCGCGATCGTTGAAAAATTCATACGTCGCGCGAATCACTTCATTGCGAATTTTCATAATCGCATGCTGGCGACGCGACCGCAACCAAAGGTGGCGGTGATCCATTAAAAATTCGACTCCGTGTTCTTTCGGCGTAATTGGATAGTCGACCGCTTCATGAATAATTTCCAAGTTTGTCACAGAAAGTTCATATCCGAACGGAGAACGTTCATCGACGCGCACCGTTCCCGTTACGTATAGCGACGTTTCTTGCGAGATCGATTTAGCGATTTGAAAAACATCTTCCGTCACTTTCGATTTTTCGACAACACCTTGAATAAAGCCTGTTCCGTCACGTAATTGCAAAAAGGCGATTTTTCCACTCGAACGCTTGTTAGCAAGCCAAGCGCCGATCGTTACTTCTTGTCCTACGTAATTTTTTACTTCTGCAATCGTCGTTTTCACGTACGTTTTCCCTCCAACATCTGTTCGAACACAATGTAGTACATCCTACAATATTATACATTTCGCCAAAAAGAGAGGCAACAAAAAAGCGGCTTTGCCAAAGCAAAGCCGCTTTTGTTTACGCATGCTGCAGTTTGTTTTCCATAAATTGTTTGATGCGTTCAATCGCTTTTTCCAACACGTCAAGTGAAGTGGCATAGGACAAGCGGACGTTGTCCGGAGCGCCGAATCCGGATCCCGGCACAAGCGCAACGTTCGCTTCTTCCAACAGTGCTTTAACGAATTCGTCCACCGTATCATAGCCGGCTATTTTCGCCGCTTCACGCACATTCGGGAACAAATAAAACGCTCCTTGCGGCTTCACGCAAGTAAATCCTGGAATTTGCACAAGCTTTTCATAAATAATGTTCAACCGTTCTTCAAACGCTTTGCGCATTTCTTCCACTGGCTCTTGCGAACCGCTGTATGCAGCAATCGCCGCATATTGCGCGATCGATGTCGGGTTCGAGGTGCTGTGGCTGGCAAGATCAGTCATCGCCTTAATAATTTCTTTGTTTCCGGCCGCATAGCCAATCCGCCATCCCGTCATCGAATGCGATTTGGACAAGCCATTAATGACGATCGTTTGCGCTTTTAACTCCGGTGACAATTGCGCGATCGATACGTGTTTGGCGTTTCCGTACACCAATTTTTCATAAATTTCATCAGAAACGATCAAAATGTCATGCTCTAAGCAAACTTCACCAAGCGCTTTTAACTCCTCTTCCGTATAAATCATTCCCGTCGGATTGCTTGGCGAGTTGATGATCACCGCTTTTGTCCGCTCCGTAATCGCCGCTTTTAGCTGCTCCGGCGTGATTTTAAACTCGTTTTCCTCTAAACCTTTGACATAAACAGGAACGCCGCCGGCAAGCTTGACTTGCTCCGGATAGCTGACCCAATATGGAGTTGGGATGATCACTTCATCCCCTTCGTCTAAAATTACTTGAAATAACGTATATAGCGCGTGTTTTGCCCCGACACAAACGATGATTTCCGACGGCTCGTAATGAAGCTGCTGGTCTTTTTCAAATTTCTTAATAATTTCCGCTTTTAGAGCCGGCAGGCCTCCCGACGGCGTATATTTCGTATGCCCTTCATTCATCGCTTTGACAGCCGCGTCAATAATATGCTGCGGCGTGTTAAAATCCGGTTCACCTGCTCCCAATCCAATCACATCATAACCTGCTGCTTTTAACTCTTTTGCTTTTGCCGTGATCGCTAGCGTGGCGGATGGTGTGAGTGAAGCAACTCGTTTCGCAAGTTTCATCGTTTCTTCCCCCTAATTATGTCATTGTTGAAAACTGTACCTCTTTAGAAATGTTCCGTCAGTAAAGCTTACGTAATAAAACGAATAGCGGTCATGTTGATCAATGTATGTTAACTCCCAAAGAGGTACGCCCTTTTCCATGCCAAGCTTGGCGGAAATCAATTTCTTTGGATGGCGCTCCGCTTTTAATTTCGCGATCGCTTCCGTTTCCGTAATGCCGCTTTCCGCTCGTTTGATAACGATTTTTCCTTTCTTTTCTGGAACCCAAGCGATATATTTTTTCCCATGCTTATTCTCGCCGATAAAAACGGTATAAGTGCGGTCTCCATAATATGTATAAGTGCGGTCAATACGCGTGAAAGCAATTTTTTCTTTCGCGCGCGCTAACGCCTTTTCCGCCAATGACTGTTTTGGCTGCAAAGCATCTTGATAAACGGAGATCGCCTGCCAAACTCCAAGACATAAAAAAATGAGTATGAAAACGAGCCACTTTTTCATTTCCATCACATCTTTACGTACGATAAATCGTAAAAATCGCCTGCTTTTTATCCTTTTCATCTAAAGCGAGCCCGAACATAAGGTTGTCTCGTTTCAACGTCCGGTTCAGGCAATCGACGATTTTGTATAAATCATCAGAATGTTGAATTTTTACGGTAGCAAGCACTTCGATTTTACTTTCCATTTACGTCGTTTCCTCCTGTGTGACACAAATTTTGTTACTTATACGAACAAAGCACAACGGCAACAATACAAATACAACAGCAATATGACATGTTGTGTTTCCTTATTATTATAACAGGTTCGCCTGTTTATTTCATAAAAAAATTGCCCGCCTACACCACTTTTCATCGCGCCTTGCTTCCATATATGCGCAAGCAAGGCGCTTTTTTGCTGCAATTCTCTAAGCGGATTAACGGCTAGTCCAACTAGTTATAGCTTACGCCGTTTTCCGTTCATTTATCTATCATAGCCATTTTTCTAGTTTTTGCAAAAGTTGATCAAGCGATTGTTCATAAACGGTAAGCGGCGGCAACGAATTTAAAAAATATTTTCCGTATGAAGCAGACGTAAGGCGGCGATCAAGTACAAACACCGCTCCTTTATCTTTTTTCGTGCGAACCAGTCTTCCGAACCCTTGTTTGAAGCGGAGTACCGCTTCCGGAAGGGAAAGTTCGTAAAAAGGATTTCCACCTTTAGCGCGAATATGCTCGCTCTTTGCCGCGATGACCGGGTCGTCCGGTGGCGCAAATGGCAAACGGACAATCACCACTACAGACAGCTCGTCACCAGGCAAATCGACTCCTTCCCAAAAATTGCTTGTTCCAAACAAAATCGCTTGTTCAAACTGTTGAAACGCTCTTGTCAGTTTTGCCGCACTGCCGCTTTGTACTCCTTGGGCGATCAATACATATTCCCCGCTTCGTTCATCCATATTCATCGCGGCGGCAGTCAATCGCAACAGCTCGTAAGAAGTAAAAAGCACAAGCATTTTCCCTTTAATTTGTTCAGCAATTTGCGCTACCCCTTCGGCAACGGCGGAGGCATATTCTTCTAATGATACAGAAGAAATGGATGGAAAATCGCTCGGAATCATTAAAATCGCTTGTTCTTTATACGAAAACGGAGATGGAATTGTTTGGCAAATTGGATAAAAGTCGCTTAATCCGAGACGGGATATCATATATGCGAAACTGTCATTCATCGTTAATGTCGCTGATGTAAGCACAACGCTTTTTTTTCGCATAAACAGCCGTTCGGCAAAAAATTCATCGAGCTGAATCGGCTGTGAATAAATCGCCGTGGCGTTTGCCGCTCCCTTTTCTTCCGCTTCGATCCATCGCACGACCATTGGATCATCGCTTTCCATTAAATCGAACAATGCATCGACAATGTTGTTCAAAGAGGAAACGTCGGAAAAATACGAACAGGACTTATCGGGCATAGTTTCCATTTCGTTTTGTTTGAAAATTGCCCGCAATCGCATTGTTTCGTCGACAAGCTGGGCAACATGATCGCGTACCCGCCATAACAGTTCTTTCATCGCGCTCCATTGGCGGCCGCTTTCTTTTTTTGGCTCCACGCGATAGCGGCAGCGCCCCGATTCCGCCGGCTTCTTGTTTAACGCATAACGGCGCATCATGCGAAACAGCTCGTCACATTCAAACTGCAGTTCTTCCACAAGCCGCTCACAACGCAAAAAACGATCGTTCGCGCTCAAATGATACCGTTCAAATAATTTCATTAACTTCGCCAGCGAACCGTTTTCATTTATTTTTCCAATTCTTGTTAATAGCAAACGAATCGAAACATAATCGACTTGTTGCCCAAAATAATGGGACGCCACATCTTCGAGATGGTGCGCCTCATCAATCACTATATGCTCATAATCAGGCAAAAGCGGTGTAGAAGCAGTAACGTCATGCAATAAAAACGCGTGGTTAGTGATCACAATATCGGCTTCTTCCGCACGCTGTTTCGCTCGTAAAAAGAAATTATATTTGCCGCCGTTATCTTCCTCATCCATAAACAGCAATGGCCAAAATAAACGCGCGCCGGATGAGACGTTCAACTCGTCCATATCTCCTGTTTCCGTTTTCGTCAGCCAAACAAGAAGCTGGCATTTCAACAATACAACATCATAGTTTTGATGATGCTCCCGCAAAAAAGCGACGAACTTATCCAATGAAAGATAATTGCGCTTTCCTTTCAGCACCGCTACGCGAAGCGGAAACGGAACAATCGTTTTTACGAAAGGGATGTCGCGCTCAAGAAGCTGCTGTTGCAGCTGAAGCGTATGCGTGCTAATCACGACGCGTTTTCTCCGCTCATGCGCGAAAAAAGCGCTTGGAATTAAATACGCCAGCGATTTGCCAATGCCTGTCCCCGCTTCGACTAAAGCGTGCTGCGACGTTTCGAGCGCTTCATAAACGAGCTTCATCATTTCCCATTGCCCATCTCGTCTTTCATAATGATCAAGCGGAAGCGTATGCGGGCCGGCAAAAAACTCGGCAAACGAGGCCCGCTCGTTGCCGTCCTCCTCTTTTTTTGGCATGGGAGCAGGTTTTTTTAGGGCAACGCCATGGTAAAACATATATGACTTCTCATCGGCTAAAGATGCCATCTTTTCCATCACCATATTGTCCATCAACGAATATAAATCGCTTTTTAAATAGGGCGACAACCGCTTTAAATGCTGCAGCGTCGCAAGCGGCAACCGGCGCAAACGGTCCAATAACGCGATAAATAATTTAGCGGTGACTTCTGCATCGCTGTCAGCGTGATGCGGTTGGTCATGGGTAATATGCAGCAGTTTTGCTAAGTCTCCTAATTTATAGCTTTCAGCATCCGGAAAAACAATGCGGGCAAGTTCGACCGTATCGATCGTCGGCCCTGCAAATGGAGGAAATCCCGCCATTTGTAACTCTTCCTGCAAAAATTGCAAATCAAACGAAACATTATGGGCAACAAAATAAGATTGCTGCAACATGTCGACGATTTTCGCCGCTTTTTCGGCAAAAATCGGCGCATCAGCGACCATTTGCTCATTAATGTTCGTTAACTGCTGCACAAATGGCGGAATATCCCGCTCTGGGTTAAAAAAACTCGAGAAACGAGCGACAATCTGCCCGTTTTCCACGACTACCATGCCAAGCTGGATAATGCGGTCGCCTTTTTTCGGAACATTCCCTGTTGTTTCTAAATCTACGATTACAAACCGGTCTTTCATATCGTCACCTCAAAACAAAAAAGCGTAACGAAAGGGGCCTTTTCGCACGCGAAATAGCCCCTTTCTTTTATTATAAAACCGTATGTGCCGGTTCATCGACAATGAGCTGCTGAATGCGATTGTTCTCGTCCATAATCGCGATTTTCGGACGATGTTCGGCGATTTTTTCCTCAGGAACGAGCGCGTAGGAAATCACAATAATAACATCCCCTTTTTGCACAAGGCGGGCGGCGGCGCCATTCAAACAAAATACCCCGCTGCCGCGCTCGCCGGGAATAATATACGTTTCAAAACGCGCTCCGTTATTATTGTTGACAATTTGCACTTTTTCATTAGCAACCATGCCGACCGCATCCAAAATATCGGCATCGATCGTAATGCTGCCAACGTAGTTCAAATTTGCCTCCGTTACGCGAGCGCGGTGAATTTTCGCGTTCATTAATGTGCGAAACATGAAGAAATCCCCCCAATAGCGTCACTTTACATCCATTACGATATTATCGATGAGACGGGCGTTAGCAAAGCGAACAGCAACGGCAATGATCACTTTCCCGCGTAGCTTTTCAAGCGGCTTTAATTCCGGATAAGCGTAAATTTCCACATAATCGATCTCCGCACTTGTATTCGCTTGAATATAATCTTTCACTAATGCACAAACCGTCTCCGGATGGCGCTCTCCGTTTTCGATTGCCTGTTTCGCCCGTTGCAGCGCTTGGTAGAGCGCCGGTGCCTCTTTTCGTTCTTCCGGCGATAAGTAAATATTCCGGGAACTTTTCGCAAGGCCGTCTTCTTCGCGAACAGTCGGCACAGCAACTAATTCGATTGGAAAATGAAAATCACGAATCAGTCCGTCAACCACGGCGACTTGCTGCGCGTCCTTCATTCCAAAATAAGCGCGGGTCGGCATGACAATGTGAAACAATTTCGTCAAGACGGTAGCAACGCCGTCGAAATGGCCCGGTCTTGATTTTCCGCAAAGCACGTCGACGCGCTCTTTCACGACCACTTGCACGCTTAATGGGCGCGGATACATTTCCTCTACACTCGGGCAAAAGAAAACGTCAACGCCGTTTTCTTTTGCGATGCGCTCATCGCGCTCGATATCGCGCGGGTATCGCGCAAAATCTTCATTTGGCCCAAACTGAAGCGGATTGACAAAAACGCTTAATGCGACGATATCGTTTTCCTCACGCGCTTTTTTAATGAGAGCAACGTGCCCTTCATGCAAATATCCCATCGTCGGCACAAAGCCGATCGTTTTTCCCTCAAGTCGATATTGCTGCATCATCGTTTGCATGTCTTGCACTTTCGTTGTCACAATCATGATTGTTTTCCTCCGTATAGGGCAACCCATTCTTCTTCTTTCATCGTAAACGCATGAGCGGCTTCTGGAAACCGCCGCAACTTCACATCAGCGACGTAGTTGGCAAGCGCGTGGGAAATCGTTTCTTGAATATTAGCGTATTTTTTCACGAATTTCGGAACGCGGTCCACTCCATATCCGAGCACGTCATGATAGACAAGCACTTGGCCATCCACTTCATCGCCGGCGCCGATGCCGATCGTCGGAATCGTTAACTGCTTTGTAATTTCTGCGGCAATTTGTTTCGGCACACATTCCAAAACGAGAGCGATTGCGCCGGCTTTTTCGCACAATTTTGCGTCTTCCATTAGCTTCCGGGCGCTTTCCGCGTCTTTTCCTTGCACTTTATAGCCGCCAAGCACCCCGACAGACTGCGGAGTAAGCCCAAGATGAGAAATAACAGGAACTCCCGCTTTTGTAAGCGCACGAATAACGTTGACAACGTCATCGGCGCCTTCGATTTTTACCGCGTTCGCTCCCGATTGCTGCATAATGCGTTGCGCATTGCGAAGCGCTTCTTCCATGGATAAATGATAAGACATAAACGGCATGTCAGTAACGATAAACGTATTTGGCGCTCCGCGACGAACCGCTTTCGTATGATGAATCATTTCTTCCACAGTAACAGGTATTGTCGAATCATACCCTAAAACGACCATCCCGAGCGAATCGCCGACTAAAATCATATCCACTCCCGCCGCTTCTGCTAGTTTCGCCGACGGGAAATCGTAAGCAGTCAGCATGACAATCGGCTCATTCGCTTGCTTCATTCGGAAAAAATCGGTTTTCGTTTTCATCATCTATCCCTCCTCTTTTGTCACAGAGGAGATGAATCACCGAACAAAAAAACCTTCTTTCTCTACCTTGAGAAAGAAGGACACCTATGGCAACCATCGGCTGAGTTCATCCCTCTGTCCAAGTCCTTCTAAGGATCAAGGCAGATCGCGTTTTGTTATTGACTTGTTGTTCTTACTTGCTTGGTGCAGTTCTTTCGCAAAAGATACTGCCCTTTTCCTTGTTCGTTTGTATTTTAACAAAATTGTCACAATTTTTCTAGATGGATAATTATAACTGAATATCAGCGGAGTGAATATAATGAATCTGCTTGTCTTCGTCTTCTAGCATAAGCACGCCTTCATCGGTAATGCCGAGCGCAATTCCTTTCATCGTCCCGGTTAACGTCCGGGCGACAATTTCTTTTCCGATGCTTGTCGCATATCCTTCCCATAATAGTTTAATCGGGCGGAATCCATATTGCAAATATTGTTCATATAATCTTTCGAGCCGCAATAAAATTTCTTGGATAAGCTTTGCGCGTTGAATGCGCTCTCCTTTTTCGATCGAGAGCGACGTGGCAATCGCGCGGATTTCTTCCGGAAATTGCTCGATCGTTTGGTTGACGTTAATGCCCATGCCAATAATGACCGAATGAATCCGATCAGGGTCTGCTTGCAATTCCGTTAAAATGCCGACACATTTTTTTCCGTTGATTAAAATATCGTTCGGCCATTTAATGTCAGGGACGATATTCGTCACTTCCTGAATCGCTTGCGCAATCGCAACGGCGGTCAGCAACGTA
Source organism: Parageobacillus thermantarcticus (assembly GCF_900111865.1). Taxonomy (GTDB): domain Bacteria; phylum Bacillota; class Bacilli; order Bacillales; family Anoxybacillaceae; genus Parageobacillus; species Parageobacillus thermantarcticus. Next base: position 30,518 of record NZ_FOJS01000011.1, read on the forward strand.
AGCTGCGGCGCCTTTTGCGGCGGAATCGGCGGGCGCAAAATGAGGCTCATCCATATTCCCGTTCCTTTCGGAGAAAACCATTTGCGGTCCATCCGCCCACGTCCGGCCGTTTGCTGTTCAGCGATCACCAGCGTTCCTTCTTTCGCGCCTTCATACGCGAGTTTTAAAGCGATCTGCTGCGTCGATGTTACTTCTTCTTCGAAATGGATATGGCGGCCGAACGTTTTTGTCTTTAAACCAAGCTGAATTTCATTTGCCGTCACTTTATCAGGGGTTTTTACGATGCGGTAGCCGAGGCGGCGCACCGCTTCTAATTCAAAGCCTTCCTTCCGCAGCTCTTCGATATGTTTCCAAACAGCCGTCCGCGAACAACCGAGCATTTCGCTAATTTTTTGTCCAGAAATAAAATTTCCATTTGCTTCGGAAAACAGCTCTAACAATTTTCTTCGCGTATCAGATTGCGATGAATGAGCCATTCGTGAATCCGCTCCTTATGGTTTTCTACTTCCTCGTGAATCACCGCTCGCTCGATGAGCGCCAATATCTCTTTTACCCAAGGCCCTCCCGGTTTGCCAAACCATTTCATAATGTCATGTCCGCGCACCGCTAATTCGCTTTTTGTTTTGATTGGAAGGGACATAAACAATTCGCGCAACTTTTTGCGACGCTCGTCTACATTTTCACCGTTCGCTACCGCGCGAACCGTTTCCGCGGCAATCGCATGCTCCAGCCCGCATGCAAACAATCGCTCTTTCGTCCAATCGCGATCGGAATGAGTCGTTTGCACAATCCGCAAAACCGTCTCCACTTCTTTAATGACACGATTTGGCAACTTCCATGCCCGTAAAAAGCCAGCGGGCGCATCGATGCGAAGGATATAGCATAAAAATGCCCACCGTTGCCCGCGTGAATCAAGCAACCTCCAATCATAGCGGGTAGCCGTTTGCAGTTCGCTTTCTTTGTCGCGAAGCATCGGCAAATAGAAAAACAACCGCGTTTCCACTAATAAAGACAACGCCCGGCTTGCAAACGGGCCTTCCAACAGCTTTTCAAATTCCATCGTCATCCGTTCCACCGAAATGTGGGCAAGAAGCGGAGCGTTTTCGATAATCGCCCGCTTCGTTTCTTCATCAAGGGAAAATCCGAGCTGACTGACAAACCGGATCGCCCGCATCATTCTTAACGCATCTTCGGAAAATCGCTCTTTTGGATCGCCGACCGTGCGAATGATGCGATTGGCGATCGCGTCTTGCCCGCCAAATGGATCGATCAGCTTTCCTTCTTCATCCATCGCGATCGCGTTCATCGTGAAATCGCGGCGCTTTAAATCTTCGTAAAGGGAACGGACGAACGTCACCGATTCCGGACGGCGGTGGTCTTCATAGTCTCCATCGGTACGGAACGTCGTCACTTCATACTGAATTCCCTCATGAATAACGACAACGGTGCCATGCTGTGAACCGATATCAATCGTTTTCGGGAACAATTGCATGACTTCGTGCGGCAGTGCGCTTGTCGCGATATCAACATCGCCAATGTTCCGATTCAACAAAAAGTCGCGCACCGCTCCGCCGACAAAATATGCTTCATATCCATGCTTCTTTAGCTCGCGAATAATGCCAAGCGCTTTTTGAAACGGTTCTTTCATCACTTCACCCCTTTACGAGTGAAAAATAAATATCTTCATATTGCTTGACGATGTGCGCGGAATGAAACTTTTCATATACGGCTTGCACTGCCTGCGTTGCCATCAATGTATGGAGGCGTTGATCCGTTAAAATGCGAAGCGCTTTATTTGCAGCTTCTTCCGCATTTCCGAGTTCGCATAAAAATCCCGTTTTCCCATCCGCAATCACTTCCGGAATGCCGCCGATCGCTGTGCCGATGCAAGGGACGCCGCAAGCCATCGCCTCTAATAGCACAAGGCCGAAGCTTTCTTTTTCGGATAACAGCAGTTTCACATCGCTAATCGAATACAATTCATCGAGTTTATCTTGTTTTCCTAAAAAACGAACGTCATCGCCAAGCCCAAGCTCTTTCACAAGACGGCAGACGACCGTCATTTCCGGGCCGTCGCCGACAAGCAGCAGTTTTGCCGGCAGCTGTTTGCGAATGAGAGAAAATGCGCGCACGACATCGGGAACGCGTTTGACTTTCCGAAAGTTCGATACATGAATGACGACTTTTTCGTTCTCATCAATGCCATATTCCTTCTTTAAATGATCGACATTTTTTTTCTGGTATACACGCTCATCAACAAAGTTATAAACAGTGTGAATCGGCTTTTGCACGTCAAGAAGCTCATACGTCTGGCGGACGAGCGCGTTCGAAACGGCAGTGACGGCATCCGATTGTTCAATGCCGAATTTGATCATATCGCTTAACGACGGGTCATAGCCGAGCACAGTAATGTCCGTTCCGTGCAATGTCGTAACAATCTTTAACTTTCCGCCTACCATTTGCCGCGCTAATACAGCGCAAACGGCGTGCGGGACGGCGTAGTGGGCATGCAGCACGTCAAGCTGCTCCCGCTTCGCCACTTCGGCGATTTTGCTCGCCAGCGCTAAATCATATGGCGGATATTGAAACACGGAATATTGATTGACGCTTACTTCATGATAATAAATGTTGCCATACACCTTATTGAGGCGAAACGGCATGCTCGAAGAAATAAAATGAATTTCATGCCCTTTTTCCGCCAGCAATTTTCCTAACTCGGTAGCGACAACGCCAGAGCCTCCTACCGTCGGATAACAAACGATTCCTATTTTTAGCTTCATTGTCACACTCCCAGCAAATCATTGAAAATTTTAAGCGGTTTTTTCGCGAAAAATCCTTCGGCAAACATGACGCCGACTTCTTTTCCTAACAACCGTTCACGGCTTTCCACCATGTCGATATAGCCGTCTGTAAGCGGCGTGTCGACAGATCCTGCCGTTTTGGTAAACTGGCTTTCATAAGCGCGCAAACTAGCTATTTTTTTGTCGATTGTATCGCTAATGTCGATAACAAAATGCGGACGTTCCCACGCGTTAATCATGTAATAATAAACAGATGGAACGCGATGCGCCGGCAAGTCCGGTTCTGTTTTGTAGCGGCGGATGCCGGCGGAAAACACCGCCTCTTCGACAAGCCGAGCGCAATGCCCATGATCCGGATGCCGGTCCACCCAATAAGGGGCAAACACAACGAGCGGTCGGTATCGGCGAATGACAGAAACGATGCTGCGAATCGCTTCCTCGGTCGGGTGCAAGCCGCGATCCGGAAGCCCGAGGTTGATTCTCGCGGCAACTCCTAATATATTCGCGGCAACCGTCGCTTCTTTTTGCCGCAATTCCACCGTTCCGTTCGACGATAACTCGGCCAGCGTTAAATCGCAAATGCCAATGCGATACCCTTTTTTCGCATATTTCGCAATCGTTCCGCCCATCCCGATCTCCACATCATCCGGATGGGCACCGAACGCCAATATATGTAGTTGCTCATATTCCATTTGTCTCACCTTTTCTCCCGCGAACAATATTTCTCCACGCAAAATCGCCGCGCTCTAGCCCTTTAATTAAAATTTCCGCCGTTCCCATATTTGTCGCAAGCGGCACGGAATAGACATCGCATAAACGAATGAGCGCACTGACATCCGGCTCATGCGGCTGCGCCGTCAGCGGATCGCGGAAAAAGATCACCATATCCATTTCGTTGCGGGCGATCATTGCACCAATTTCTTGATCACCGCCATATGGTCCCGATTGAAAGCGATGCACCGGCAGCCCTGTCGCTTCTTGAATGCGCAATCCTGTCGTACCCGTCGCATACAGTTCATGTCGTTCTAAAATCGGCTGGTAGGCAGTCACAAATTCAATCATATCTGCCTTCTTTTTATCATGCGCGATCAACGCGATTCTCACAATAGCACCCCCGCTTATTTCTTCACACTTCTTGCCGCTCTACTCGATAATATGTTCCAAACCGTATACGAGCGTATGTAACTTCATGACCGTTTCCACTGACAATTTGACTCCAGACATGAAAGAAGCGCGGTTAAACGAATCATGGCGAATCGTCAACGCTTGTCCATTTCCGCCAAAAATCACTTCTTGATGGGCGATAAGCCCCGGAAGGCGAACGCTATGAATCGGTATGCCGTCATATGTCGCGCCGCGCGCTCCAGCGAGCGTCTCCTTCTCGTCCGGATGTCCTTGTTTTTTCGACGGGCGCACCATCGAAATAAGCTGGGCCGTTTTCACAGCTGTTCCAGATGGAGCGTCCAGTTTTTGATCGTGATGTAATTCGATAATTTCGACATCCGGAAAATATTTTGCTGCCATTTGCGCAAATTTCATCATTAAAATGGCGCCGACCGCAAAGTTTGGCGCAATGATCGCCCCGATTTCTTTTTCTTCTGCTAACTTGGTCAAACGTTGAATATCTTCGTTGGTAAAGCCGGTCGTGCCGACGACAGGACGGACTCCGTATTGAAGCGCGATTTCCGTATGTCTTTTTCCAGCTTCCGGCGTTGTTAAATCAATGAGTACATCCGGCTTCACTTCTTGAAAGCAGCGGGCCGCATCGGTGTAAATCGGGGCGTGAACACCCGAAAATCCTTCCACATCCGCTAAATCTCCTCCGTCGTTTTTCCGGTCAATGACACCGACAAGTTGAAAATGTTCGGTTTTTTGGACAAGCGAAACCGCTTCACGTCCCATTCGGCCGCGCGGACCGGCAATGACGATGCGAATCGCTTCCATTATGCTTCCTCCTTTTCTTTTCGCGTCCAACGATCTTTATCGCGCGTGCGAAACTTTTCCATTACCATATCATGCGCTTGTTGCAAGTCGATATCGAGGGAGTTGGCAAAACAAATAAGGACAAATAACAAATCACCAAGTTCTTCTTCGATCGTTTTTTCTTTTTCCGTCTGTTTTTTCGGTTTTTCGCCATAATAATGATTGACTTCCCGCGCCAGCTCACCAAGCTCTTCCGTCAGTCTTGCTAGCATGGCAAGCGGGCTGAAATATCCTTCTTTAAACTGGCCAATATATTCGTCGACTTCTTGTTGCAGCTGCTTTATCGTCTTTTCTTGCATGAACGTCACCTCTCATGTTTTCATGTTAGCGGAAAGCAACGTTTTTGACAAATATTTTTGCGTGCCGCGCCTGCTCGTTGCTTGTGTGTACAACTTCCTCTATAATTAAGGGCGCCGACTATTATGGAAACGGAGGTAGCATATGGTTTTCGGATTAAAAATAAAAAATATCATTTTCATTTTGTTTGGTGCCGCCATTTTCGCATTTGGGATTGTTCATTTCAACATGCAAAATAACTTGGCGGAAGGTGGCTTTACCGGAATTACGCTGCTGCTTTACTTTTTATTTGGCATCGATCCGTCCTATACAAACTTGGCATTAAACATTCCGCTCTTTTTTATCGGCTGGAAGTTGCTCGGCCGCCATACGTTTTTATACACCATAATCGGAACTGTTGCCGTTTCTCTCTTTCTTTGGATTTTTCAACGCTATGCCATCCATATGCCGCTGAAGCATGATATGACGTTGGCCGCATTGTTCGCCGGCGTCTTTATCGGCGTCGGCCTCGGCATTATTTTCCGCTACGGCGGAACAACGGGCGGCGTCGATATTATCGCTAGACTCGTCTATAAATATAAAGGAATCAGCATGGGAAAAACGATGTTTACATTTGATGCGGCCGTCATTACGCTTTCTTTGCTTTACCTTTCTTACCGCGAGGCGATGTATACGCTTGTTGCGGTGTTTATCGCCGCTCGCGTCATCGATTTTATGCAGGAAGGCGGCTATGCAGCAAAAGGAGCGATGATTATTTCGGAAAAAAGCGAGGAAATTGCCACCAAAATTTTAACGGAAATGGACCGCGGCGTAACGGTTTTAAAAGGGCAAGGCTCTTATACGAAACGCGATCGCGATGTATTGTATTGCGTTGTCGCGAAAAACGAACTGCCGCGTTTGAAAAGCGTCATTATTTCCGTCGATCCCCACGCGTTCGTCGCGGTCACTGACGTTCATGACGTACTTGGAGAAGGCTTCACGCTTGATGAACGAAAACAGCCGATTGAACATTGAAACAATAAAAAGGGCGCGATTGGCCCTTTTTCCTATTCATTTTGATGCGTGCGGTTTTTTTCTTTTTCCCCGCGATATTTCCGCCAGCCGACATAAGATAGCGTCAACACGATGATTCCTCCAGTGGAAATCATCACCCATATGAGCGAGGGGTCGGCTTCGTCCTTTTTTGCTCCTTCAAACAATGACCGCAAGTCCGCACGCATATTTTTTAAATGTTTACGCTGTTCTTCTTGGCTTAATTGTTGAAACGCCGGTGTTTGCAGCATTTCCATCTCTTCATCGATTTTTTTCGCCACCTCAGGCGGCACATCAATTTTGACGCTCGGCTCCACCAGTTCATAACGATTCAAAAATTCGTGAAGAGAAGCGGCAAACGCGTCTTCTTTTCCTTGATCTACCGCTTTCTCGAGCTGATTAAACGCTTCCATTATCGTTGTTTCCATCTCCGACCAAAGCGGCTGATGCGTCGAATGAATCGCATCAACGACGAGACGAAACTGCGTTACTTTATCAACTCGTTCCTCTTCGGGCAAAGAAGAGGCCGTTATCGTTTTCAGCGCATTTTCATGAGTGACGGTAACCGCGCGAAGTTCATCCGCTGATTGAAGCCGGTCGCGCGCGTTTATTTGAAAAAATTGATTCCAAAAATATATCAATACTTCTTTTGCTTCTGCAAACCGTCCGTTTTTCGCCAATTGTAACGCTTGATCGGAAATTTGATCTAATTTTCTCCAATCGCCGTCATTTTCAACGGCGGAAACAAGCGGCGAAAATGCGCAAATAAGCGCGATGAAAGCAAGCAGCCATATTCGCTTCATTCTTGTCCCTCCTCCATTCACTACTACAATGTATGAAGGAGTGGACAAGAGTAGACCATCAATTTAATGAAAGAACAAGCCTGTTTTTTCGCAAACATAACATATAACTAATTGCAAGCGAAGCGATGCTAAGCCAAAACGTAAAATAGCCGATTGGCGAAATATATTCATTTAAAACGCTGTAGCGCGGCATCATTCCAAAAACATAGTCGATGATGTCATTATGCAACGTCCAAACCGCGGCGAACAATAAATGCGGCCAGCGAAACCGATAAAACGGGGCGTATAATATTCCTTCGATCGCCATGGCCCCGTGTGAAACGATCAACATCCATCCTGCAACTTCAAGCGTTCCTGTCACTTTCCATACTAACAAGTTCATTACAACCGCCCAAACGCCATACTTGACCAACGTCACGACCGCCAGCGCTTCCAATAGCGGAAAATGACGGCGAAGCAAAAACGCGATCAGAACGAGTGTAAAAAATAAACTTGCAGTCGGACTGTCGGGGACAAATGGTAAAAAAATCGCGGGAGTTTCTGCCAACTGATAACGATACCATATATATCCGTAAATCGTGCCGATCGCGTTGACGATAAACAAAAACCATAAAACAGAACGGTGGGCTAGCAGCGGATAAAACCATTTCATGAATACACACCTGCTTCCTACGATTGCTGTAATGAAAAAAGCTGACTAATCATAGTCAGCTTTTCCTTCGGTGAACGTTTATTTCTCTTTTAATCCGGCAATAAATTCAGAGAGTTTTTTCAATTCTTCATCCGTGCCTTTGAAAACGCCCGGAGGCATGCTGCCTTTGCCATCTTTCGCAATTTTCGCGATTTCTTCCGGCTTCAAGCCCGTGCCAATAAGCGATGGCGCAGCGGCACCGCCGGATAAGTTTTCACCGTGACATGACGTACATGTATTCGCTTGGGCGATTTTATATCCTTCCGCGTTTTTGTCAATTTCCACTTCCGCACGAATTTTTCCTTGTTCAGCCGCTTTTTTCCAGTCATGCGTCACAACGGCTTCCCAAGTTAAATACACCATTGCCGCAAGCGTTAAAAGCATCATTCCAGTAGCAACAGGGCGTTTCCATGGACGCCGTTCCGGACCGCGATCCAAAAACGGCGCCAACAATAACGCGCCAAACGCCAACCCTGGTATCACAATTGCCCCGATCACCGTATAAGGACCTGATGCGTACGAATATTTGAGCAACTGATATAAGAACAAGAAGTACCAGTCTGGGAGCGGAATATACGCCGTATCCGTCGGGTCAGCAATGCGCTCTAATGGAGACGGATGGGCAACCGTTAAACATAAAAAGCCAACTAAGAAGACGGAGCCGACGAGCCATTCTTTTAATAAGAAGTTCGGCCAAAACGCTTCCGTTTTCCCGGGATATTCCGAATAATCTTTTGGAATATTCGGCTTTCTTACAGCGGAAACGCGGGAATCGCCGACAAATTTCATTCCTTTTCCGCGATGCATTTCGTATTCCCTCCTTTATCTTTAATCACTAAATAGCACTCGTGCGAATCATAGCGGACCAGAAATACCTTGTCTACGAATCATTAAGAAGTGTGCCGCCATCAAACCGAGCAAAATGCCAGGCAAGAAGAAAACGTGAATGGCAAAGAATCTCGTTAATGTTTGCGCACCGACGATTTCCGGGTCTCCGGCAAGCAACGTTTTAATGGCTGGGCCAATAATCGGTGTTGCTTGTGCGATTTCCAAACCTACTTTTGTCGCAAATAGCGCTTTCATATCCCATGGCAACAAATAGCCGGTAAAGCCAAGCCCCATCATGACCATAAAAATAAGCACGCCAACGATCCAGTTTAATTCCCGCGGCTTTTTGTATGCTCCTTGGAAAAAGACGCGCAACGTATGTAAAAACATCATGACGATAACAAGGCTCGCTCCCCAGTGATGCATACCGCGGACGATTTGTCCGAACGCCACTTCGTTTTGCAAATAGTAAACCGATTCCCACGCGTTTTTAATATCTGGAACGTAATACATCGTCAAAAACATTCCAGATAAAATTTGAATGACGGTAACAAAAAACGTTAATCCACCAAAACAATAAACGAACGCGGAAAAGTGATGGGCTGGGTTTACATGTTCCGGAACTTCATGGTCAGCGATATCCCGCCACAAAGGCGTAATATCCAAACGTTCGTCAATCCAGTCATAAAGCTTATTTAACACGACGTATTACGCCTCCCCTCGTGGTTTCGCTTTTCCTAAGTATAATTTTCCATCTTTCACTTTGTACTCGTAACGGTCTAGCGGAGCTTGTGGCGGCGTTCCCGGTACGTTCGTGCCGTCTTTCGTGTAGCGCCCGTAATGGCAAGGGCAGAAAAATTGGTTCGGGTGCTCTTTATCCGTGTTCCAGTCTACCGTACAGCCGAGATGTTTACAAATCGGAGAAAGCGCTACAATTTCTCCTTTTTCGTCTTTATACACCCACGCGGATCTCGGCTCTTCCGACTCGTACCAAGCGTCTTTCACTTTTACTTTGAAATCAAAACGCTTCGGTTCCGTCGTAATTTCCTTGACATCCGCTACCGCGACCATGTCCGTTCCCGCTTCCTCTTTTAAAATCGGGTCAAACGCGAAACGGAGCATCGGCATTAAAGTTCCGGCAGCCATAAAACCGCCGACGCCAGTTAACGCGTAGTTTAAAAATTGGCGTCTTGTCACGCGATGTTTGTCGCTCATCGTCTTCCCCCATCTATATAAAATGAAGTCCATCCGGACGGTATCGTATAACACAATATAAAACTAGGACATTCTAATGATAGCTCAATCAGCGGACAAGGTCAATATCATCGTTGCTTTAACCTGCCAACTTCCTAATCATGTCGCCGCTTTATGACCATTGTGATATGAAAAAGTTCAGCAATCGAGATGTTTGGTCACGGACGATTTCATGCTTATACGATTCATCCATATTTTGTAACGGAACCGCCGGCACTATCCACAGCCTGCCAGAAAGCTGCGTTTCATACTCTTTCCATGCATCGTCACATGTCACATAAAAAACATGCTTCATCCCGTCTTCCATTAGTTGCCTTGTCCAATGGCCAAGCCGCTGAACGAGTCCTTCACGTTGTTCATTCGCAAAATACGCAAATGGCGGAAATAAAAACACCCTTCCCTTTAGCTGCCGTTCCGCCTCGTTGACAATTAGCTGCACAAACTCCCCACCTGATGCGGCCGCCTTGGCGCCATCCGCAATCGTAATCGGAATAAGCGAAATTAAGGCGGTGTCGATATAATCTTTTTCTTTCGCGTATATCTCTACATCCGCTGCTATCCATTTCATGCGCATTCCCCTTCTTTAAAAGCATCATTTTCTTTATCAACATACCATAATTTTCGCAAAAAGAAAAACCTTGCATTTTGCAAGGCTTCACAGTTGTTTCAACTGATCGGTAAGGCGGCGAAATGCTTCCGCATCTTGACGATCTAGCGCGTCATCAATCAGCTTCATCAACCGTTCCCGCTGAAATTCGTAAAGCGTTTTTTCTAGAAATTGCTCAGCAAGACGCCGATCGTTTTCGTCTACCTGCACTTGTTTTGGAGCATACGGATTCTCTTCTAGTACGGCGACATATTGCGGCGAGTGGAAAGAAGCACGGAAATTCAGCTGAATATAAATATCTTCATCCCGGTTTAAGCGGATATCATGGAACGATTTTTCCGCATCCGTCGTCATGACATTGCCTTTATAAAAGCGGAACGGAACGTCGTCGACGCAATGGGTGGACATGATAATGCCGCGCGGGCAATATTGGGCGTTTTCTACAAAGTGGACCTTTTGCATCAATTGATCATGGCTCATTAAATAGTTTAAAATCCAAACACATTCCCGACGTTTTAACTGGTAATGATTTAAAAACCAACGAATAAATTCTTTTTTCTCATTCACGGATACGTGCGTCATTATGCGCTCCCCCTCTATCGTTTTCCAAGAAAGAGGTACGTTTACCGCAATCTTTATTCCTCTAATTGTAGCAACATGTCCGCTGCCTCTATATGTCCCGGATCGAGGCGTACGATTTGTTGGAATATTTCTTTCGCTCGTTCCCTATCCCCTTCTTCGATTAGAAAATAGCCATATTCTTCGAGAAAATCAATATTATTCTTAAAGAAAGTATATGCCTCTTGATAATGGTTTAATGCATCGGAATACATCTCCAGCTTATGTTTTGCGCGCGCCAAATCCCATTCAAACTGAGGATCGTACTCTCCTTGCGCCATTGCTTCTTCTAGACAAGAAACGATTTCTTCATACCGCTCTTGATGCAATAGAAGCGCGCTTAACGTCGTCAACGCCTCGATATATCCTTGGTCAATCTCGATCGCTTTTCTCAGCCACGACTCCGCTTCATCTGGTTTTCCAAGTTTTAAAGCGACTTTCCCGGCATATAGCAATAATTCTTTATTCCACTCATCAACGTGAATTCCTTCTTTCGCAATTTCATAGCTTTTTTCCAGCTGCCCTTCGTGCTCATACGCTTTCGCTAAGTACAAGTAAAGCGGAACATATTCCGGATCGAGTTCTTTTAGCTCGTTTAACTTTTCAATAGCAGTTTGATAATATTCCGCTTGGAATGCCGTAAACCCATAGCCGAATAACGTCCGGCTGTCGATTCTCGTTTTTAACGCTTCATCGTAATACGGCAGCGCCTGCTCAAATTCGCCGCATAAACTGAGCGCTTCGGCGAGCCGTTCAGCAATGAGGGTGCCCGCCAATTCTTTCATTTTTTCCCGCACTTTTTCATAAAATGGAATGCTTTTTGCATATTGTCCCATTGAAAAATATAGCTCTGCCAACGCAAACTGAATAATCGGCTCATTCGGCATTTTTTCGTATGCTTGCTGGAGCTTTCGCTCGCTCACTTCCTCCAGCCCTTGCATTTGATACAAATCGGCGGCAATAAGACATGCGCGGGCAAACAGCGGATCTTTTTCATCGATTTGTTCTAAAATTTCGAGCGCATTTTCTTCTTCCTCCAGCTCTGTGTATACTTCAGCCAAAAACAAGCGGATTTCCCCTTCATCGGGATAACGAAGCGCCAGCTCTTCTAACAACTCTTTCGCTTCTTCCAGCATTCCCCATGAATATAAATGATCGGCAAGCTCGTATTTCTCTTCATCGCTGCCATTTTTTTTAACGTCAGGCACAAGCGCTAACGCTTTTTGCACCTCTCCGTTTTCCACAAGACGAACGATTTCTTCGATTCGTTTCATACGCATAAACCCTTTCCTACTGAAAATGTGCGGCAAACATTCCCGGTGCGCGAACAATCCGTTCCGTACCGAATCCGGGATAAAAGTATAATTGATTTTCTGCTTTAAGCAATCTTCCTTTATGGACGGTAATGATAGGAACATGATTATCATAATCGACAACAGGCGTTTCGGCAACTAAACGGCTCAAAGACTCTTTTTTGTATAAATTATAATCTACTTCTCCGCCGATGCGGAGATCTCCTTTTTGCGGATAAATTCCGATTTTCTTTAGCACATCCAGTGAAAGCGGCTTTCGTTCCTGCAATGGAAACGGAACAAATGGAATATGATGCATAGCAAGCAATTTTCGCCATGCTGCCTCTTGTTTTTTCATTCGTCTTTCCTGCGGCCAATGCGGAACAAACGCAAGCGGATGTGTTTTTAACACCTCTGCGATCCAATGCCATGGGACGGAATGGAGCGCATCATTTTCTTTGATTTCGACAAAAATGACGGGAATTTTCCATCGCCTGCAAGCGATCAGCAATGATGGAGTAAGCGTATGAAGCGGGACTTTCACGCCGATGAAATAATCGATGGGGCTATTTAATAAATGCCGGCGCAAGGCTTGCAGCGCAGGGAAAAGCTGTTTTTCCGAAGAAACGTCACAAACAGCAAGCAATGTCGTGCAACCTTGCGCAATCAGGTGCTGTTTAACGTATTGCTTGAATTGGGAAAACGGCCGCTGCTGTTGAAACGAAAAATCGGCCATCACATGGCCGGGCGCCACGACCATTTCCCCAATTTCCATTCGCATCCATGTATATTGCTTCGCTTTCTCGCTTATATACTCAATGCGATTGCGATCAATCACGAGCGAACAACGCTGAAGCTGTCCATGGCGGATCACGTACGCTCCTTCAATCACATACGGCATGTCTTCATTCCTCCTTTACGACAAGGCTATGAAGGAACGAAGAGACATATGAATAAAAAAGCAAGAAACGCGCATTCGTTTCTTGCTTTTTACATTAAGGAATGAAGGTGATCAAAAAACGATGGATAAGAAACGGCGACCGCTTCTGGGCGTTGTAAATGGACGGTTCCTTGCGTAATGCAAGCCGCGATCGCTAGCATCATGCCAATGCGGTGATCACCATGGCTGTCAACGACCGCTTCCTTCGCCGTCAACGCTGCTTTTCCATGAATGATCATGCCATCGCTTGTCGCTTCAATATTCGCGCCAAGTTTCCGCAATTCGTTTACGACCGTATCAATTCGGTTCGTTTCCTTCACTTTCAGTTCGCTCGCATCTTTAATCACCGTCGTGCCTTCCGCCTGCGTTGCGAGCAAGGCGATGATCGGGATTTCGTCAATCAGCCGCGGAATCAGCGCGCCGCCAATTTCCACCGCTGTTAAATTCGAGGTGCGGACAGTAATATCGCCAAACGGTTCCGTCTGTTCATTGCGGACGTTTTCGATCGTGATTTCCGCGCCCATTTGTTGCAACACATCGATAATTCCCGTTCGCGTCGGATTGAGGCCGACGTTTTTCAGCGTAATCTCGCTGTTTGGCACAATCGCGCCAGCCACTAAGAAAAAGGCTGCCGATGAAATATCGCCTGGAACGTATATATTTGTGCCTGTTAGCTGCTGTGGCCCAGTCACGGAAACCGTGCGGCCGTCCACAGTGACGTTCCCGCCAAATAACCGTATCATCCGCTCAGTATGATCGCGGGAACGATGCGGTTCCGTTACGGTCGTCGTGCCATCTGTCGCCAATCCCGCCAGCAAAATCGCCGACTTCACTTGCGCACTCGCGACAGGAGATTCATAATGGATCGGCTGAAGTTCGCCGCCGCGAATCGATAGCGGTGTATAGTTCCCATGCTCGCGGCCGTCAATATGCGCGCCCATCATTTTCAGCGGCTTTGTCACCCTGCCCATCGGCCGCTTGGCGATCGATTCGTCGCCAATTAAGCAAGAATGAAACGGGCAACCCGCTAAAATTCCAAGCAACAACCGTGCCGTTGTCCCGGAATTACCGACATGCAAAATATCCGTTGGCTCCTTCAGCCCTTTTAATCCCTTTCCTTCAACAACGACATCGCTTCCGTTTTGCTCGATCGCTACTCCCATTTTGCGAAAACAATCAATTGTGCTTAAACAATCTTCTCCCGGCAAAAAATTTGCAATCGTTGTCGTTCCGTTAGCGATCGCCCCAAGCATCACAGCGCGATGGGAAATCGATTTATCGCCTGGAACATCGATCGTCCCTTGCAATGACGAAACATTCGTTCGCAACTTCTGCACGTCGTTCCCCTCCGTCTATCCTTCATATGTATCATAATTCGTATGTTTTTGAATGCACGCTTTCGCTTTTGCCCGATCTTCTTCGCTTTGAAAGCTAAGGCGAAGCACACCATAAATTTCTTCTCTCGTTTCGATAATCCGGATGTTCGTAATGCTAATTTGTTCTTTCGCAAGATAGCCAGTAATTTCGGAAATCACCCCAGGGTAATCGGGAACATCGACATATAAGTCGTAAAAAGATGGTATAGCCCCTTTTGTTCGCGCTGGAAGTCCGTCGCGAAACTGTTTTGCTTGCAAAAAATAGCGATAAATCGCTTCGCTGTTTTCCTCTTCCACAATCGAACGGAGCTTCTGCATTTCTAAAATCCAGCTATCAAATAACGCCAACAGTTCCTCCTTATTATGTATAAAAATATCGCGCCACATTTCCGGATTGCTTGAGGCGATGCGCGTAATATCGCGAAATCCCCCAGCGGCAAGGCGGCTGACAAGCGGATTTTCTTTTTCGTACCGCTCTGCTTGATGGACAAGGCTTGCCGCGATAATATGCGGGAAATGGCTAATCACTCCGGTGATGCGATCATGCTCTTTTGGCGATAGCACGACAAACTGCGCTTTCGTCCCTTTTAGCCATTCCTTTAATCGTTCCACATCCTCCGCCGCTACGCCATTCGTCGGCGTCAATACATAAAAGGCGTTTTCAAACAAATGCGCCCGCGCCGCAGCAACGCCGCTTTTATGCGAGCCTGCCATCGGATGGCCGCCGATAAATGTGATTCCTTGCTTTCTTAACTGCTCCGCATGCTTGACAATCCGCTGCTTTGTGCTCCCAACGTCCGTTATAATCACGTTTTTCTTTAAAACATCGGCGCGCATTTCCGCCAAAATTCTCTCCGTCTGCATGACAGGAGTGGCTAAAATGACCAAATCCGCCTGCCTCATCCCTTGTTCAAGGGAAGAAGCCATCTCATCAATCACTTTTAATGTGCGCGCAAGTTTCATCTCCTTTTCGTTTACATCATATCCGATAATGACGGCGTTCGGATGCGCTTTTTTAATCGCCAGCGCCATCGAGCCGCCGATTAAGCCAAGCCCAACGACAAAAACGTTCCCTTCCAACTGCTTCACCTTCTCTAGAAAATGCACCCGCTGCTTTTACAAGCAACGGGGCGAATGATAGATTGCTATACAAGCTGCTTTTCTTTTAACATTTGCGTCAATGCGGCGATAACCCGTTCGTTTTGCTCGCGCGTGCCGACCGTAATGCGCACTGCCGTTGGAAAACCGAGCGCATTTCCAGAGCGAACGATAATTCCGCGTTCTAGCAAATATTGAAAAACTTCATTCCCTTCAATGCCAAAATCGATCAACACGAAATTCGTTTGCGACGGATAATAGCGCAACCCGTTTTCCTCGCAAAAACGATAAAACGTTTGTAATCCTTGCTTATTTTTTTCCACACAGTCGCGAATAAAAGCTTGATCGTCCAACGCAGCAACGGCGGCCGCTTGCGCGATGCTGGACGTATTAAACGGTTCGCGCGCCGGTTCGATATCGCGAACGATCGTTTCGCTGGCAATGCCGTATCCAACCCGGAGCGCCGCTAAACCATACGCTTTCGAAAACGTGCGTAAAATCATCAAGTTTTCATATTGGCGAAGAAGCGGAACGGTTTGCGGATAATCATCCGCCGTCGCATATTCGTAATACGCTTCGTCTAAGACGACAAGGACATGTCTAGGAACGCGCTCAAGGAAGGAAGTTAATTCCCGTTCGTTCACATACGTTCCCGTCGGGTTGTTCGGATTGCATATCCAAACGACGCGCGTTTGCTCATCGATCGCATTTAACATCGCTTCTAAATCATGGCGCCCATCCACAAGCGGAATTTCGCGAACTTCCGCCCCTTCAATCACCGCGTTATGGCGATATTGCGGAAACGTCGGCGCCGCCATCACCGTGTTCGTATTCGGCGATAAAAACGCGCGGCAAATAATTTGCACAACTTCATCGGAACCGTTGCCGAAAATAAGCTGCGTTTCCTTTACTCCAAGATGCGCGGCGACTTTTTCGCGCAGCAGGCGCGCGTACCCGTCCGGATAAATGGCAAGACGGTCCAATTGTTTCATGATCGCTTCCTTCGCTGCAGGCGAACATCCGTATGGATTTTCGTTGGACGCTAGTTTGATAATATCGGTAAGCCCATACTGCCGTTTCACTTCTTCAACGGATTTTCCCGGTTGGTAAGGGGGAAGCCCCCGCAACTGTGCTTTAATTTCCATGATGACACTCCCTATCATTTCTGTTATTGCACCGTTTCATCAAGCGGTGCTGTCAGCGAGCGAGCGTAACGGCGAAATTCGGCAAGCGCCTCTTCTTTTTCGTCTGGTTTTTGCAAACGATCGCTAAGCTGTTCAATTTTTTGGACAAGCGCGCTGCCGATGACGACCCCGTCACAATAGTTTTTCAGCATGCTCACTTGTTCGCTTTTCGAAATGCCAAAGCCAACGACGACAGGAACGCGGCTATGCCGCTTTACTTCTGTTAAAAATTCGTTTAATGTTTCCGGCAACGTATCACGCACGCCGGTCACGCCGAGCGATGAAACGCAATATAAAAATCCTTGCGCATTGGAAGCGATCATTTCAATTCGCTTTTTCGATGTCGGCGCCACAAGCGAAATCAGCGGGATTCCCGCCGCTTCGCCGAGCTTGCGAACCGGCTCGCTTTCTTCAAAAGGCAAATCCGGAATTAAAACGCCGTTCGCTCCATTTTTTTGCGCTAAAGCAAAAAAGGATTCTTCTCCTAATTGTAACACAGGATTGTAATACGTAAAGATAATAATCGGAATTTTTACACCTTTTTTTCGCATTTCAGGGATTAATTCGATCGCTTTTTGCAGCGTCATTTGCTGGCGCAGCGCTCTTGCCGCGGCCCGTTGAATAATCGGGCCATCCGCTAACGGATCGGAGTACGGAACGCCTAGTTCCAAAATATCAGCTCCCGCTTCTTGAAGCGCCAAGGCGAGCTCGATCGTTATATCCGGGCTAGGATCTCCGGCGACAATAAACGGGATAAACATCGGTTTAGTTACGGTTAGACATTGCAACGTCGTTTCCCCCTTTTAAGTACTTCATCATTGTTTGCACGTCCTTATCGCCGCGACCGGATAAACAAACGAGCACCGTTTGATCGCTTCGCATCGTTTTCGCAAGCTGCACCGCCTTCGCCAAAGCGTGCGCCGACTCGATCGCCGGAATAATCCCTTCTTCCCTAGACAGCAATTGAAACGCCGCGATCGCTTCGTCATCCGTCACGCTTTCGTAACGAACGCGGCCGATGCTAGCCAAATAAGCGTGCTCCGGTCCGACTCCAGGATAATCCAGCCCTGCAGAAACGGAATACGGCTCAATAATTTGCCCGTGCTCATCTTGCAATAAATACGTCATCGACCCATGAATGACCCCTTTTGTTCCTTTTGTGATCGTTGCCGCATGGTACGGCGTGTCGATTCCTTTTCCAGCCGCTTCCACTCCGACGAGCGTCACATCATCTTCCAAAAACGGATAAAACATTCCCATCGCATTGCTTCCGCCTCCCACACATGCGACGATGATATCCGGAAGCTTTCCTTCCCGTTCGAGGAATTGCCGTTTCGCCTCATCACCGATAATGCGCTGAAATTCGCGCACCATTTTCGGATACGGATGCGGGCCGACAACGGAACCGATCATATAGAAATGGTCGTCGCAATGTTGCACCCAATAGCGAATCGCTTCGTTCGTCGCGTCTTTCAACGTACGGTTGCCGCTGTAAACGGGAACGACTTCGGCGCCTAACAATTTCATCCGGAATACGTTCAATTCTTGCCGTTTTATATCTTCTTCCCCCATAAATACGATGCATTCCATTCCAAAATGGGCCGCTACCGTCGCCGCGGCAACACCGTGCTGTCCCGCCCCCGTTTCGGCGATAATTTTTTTCTTTCCCATTCGTTTGGCAAGCAATGCCTGTCCAATCGCATTATTGATTTTATGGGCGCCGGTATGGTTTAAATCTTCTCGTTTCAAGTAAATTTTCGCGCCGTTTAGTTTTTTCGTTAAATTAGGCGCAAACGTAAGCGGAGTCGGACGGCCGGAATACTCTTGCAAAATTCGCATATATTCCGCTTTAAACTCGTCATCGGCGAGCGCCTTGGCAAGCGCTTCCTCTATTTCTTCGAGTGGAATCATTAACGTTTCGGGAACGAATTTTCCGCCAAAATCGCCAAATCTACCGTTTTCGTTTGGAACGTTATACATAGTTCGCCACCTTCTTCTCAATTTCTTTCATTTTTTTTGCGCTTTTCTCTCCGTTTTCTTCAATGCCGCTGCTGATGTCGATGCCGTAAGGGCGGTACGAAAGCAGCTTTTCCACGTTTTCCGGCGTGATTCCGCCGGCGATGAAACAAGGGACCGCTTGACGCGCGGCTTCTTCCAAATAAAACGGAACGTTTTCCCAATCGAATGAAATTCCCGTTCCGCCCCACGCTCCACTTACCCGGCTATCCACCACATATCCGTCGGCAATGCCGGCATATTGCCTCATCTTCGCAAGCGCGTTCCCATCGTGATGAATCGCTTTCCAAACGGAAAGGCCTGTCACTTCTTTTATTTTTGCGATATACTCGGCCGTTTCATTGCCGTGGCATTGGATCACCGCAAGCGGAAGCTGCGACGCCGCGTAGGTGATTTTATCAATCGGCGCGTCGACGAACACGCCGACAAGCTGTTTATCGCCAAGGGAAATATATTGCAGCCACTGTTTTACCGCTTCGACTTCCACTTTTCGTTTGCTTTCCGCAAAGATCAACCCAACGTAATCGGCTTTGCTTTGGACGCTTTTTTGTAAATCGGAAGCGGTGCGGTTGCCGCAATATTTAAGACGGACGGCCAATCGGATCAACCTCCCGGAATAGTTCGTAAACCGCGGCTTCGACATCGTCTTTTCGCATCAACGATTCCCCGACGAGCACCGCGTTTGCGCCGTACGTTTTCACCGTTTTCAAGTCGGAAGAAGTAGCGATGCCGCTTTCGCTGACAATCACGCTTTCAGCCGGCACGAACGGGATGACTTTGCTTGTCGTTTCTAGCGTGGTGATAAACGTATGCAAATCGCGGTTGTTAATGCCAATGATTTCCGGCGTAAAAATATCTAAAATGCTTTCCAACGTTTCGCGCTGATGCACTTCGACTAAACATTCCAAACCTTTATCATACGCCTCTTGATATAACTCATACAACGTTTTTGCTGGCAGCGCCTCGCCGATCAATAAAATCGCATCCGCCCCGATTCGCACGCTCTCTTCAATTTGCATTCGATCGATAATAAAATCTTTGCGCAAAATCGGAAGTTCTACCGCTTGCTTCACATCGCTCAAATAACGGCGATGCCCTTGGAAATATTGTTCATCCGTCAACACGCTGATTGCATCCGCTCCCGCTTTTTCGTACGCTTTCGCGATCGCCACAGGATGAAAATCCGGGCGAATCAACCCTTTCGATGGAGAGGCCTTTTTCACTTCGGCAATAAGACCGATGGAGCGGTTCGGTTTTTTTAGCGCCGCTGCTAGCGAACGGCGCTTTACGTTTCGCAATGGCTCCGGCAATGTTAGTGTTTCTACTTCTTTTCGTTTCGTTGCGATAATTTGTTCAAGCATATTTCTCAACCTCTTTCATCCGCAACCGTTCAAATTGTTCATACGCTTTCTTTGTCATCACCGCATCTTTGGCCATTTCGACCCCTTCGCGAATCGTCGCCGCTTTTCCTGCCACATATAGCGCGACGCCGGCGTTAAGGATGACGATATTTATCGCGCTTTCGTTCGCTTTTCCTTCCATAACCGCCTTTAACAGTTCGGCGCTTTGCTGCACCGTGCGAACTTGAATATGTTCTAATTTTCCGCGCTTGAGCCCATATTGTTCCGGCGTGAGAACGAAACGGCGAATTTCCCCATTTTTCAGTTCGACAACGTCCGTTTCCGCGGAAATGCTGCATTCATCCAGCCCGTCTTTTCCAGTAACAAACAAAACGTGTTCCGAACCGAGCCGGTGAAGAGTTTCTGCGAGCTTTTCCGCATAGTTCGTCGAATAAACGCCGATGACTTGCCGCTTGCACCGCGCCGGGTTCGCAAGCGGGCCAATTAAATTGAAAACGGTGCGAAACCCGATCTCCTTGCGCGGCAACGCCGCGTATTTCATCGCTGAATGGTAAAGCGGCGCGAATAAAAAAGCAAGTCCTTTCGTTTTTAACGCTTGTTTCGCTTCTTCCGGCGTCGCTTGAATATCGATGTGAAGCGCCTCTAACACGTCCGCGCTTCCGCTTTTCGAGGAAACCGCGCGATTGCCGTGTTTCGCTACTTTGACGCCGAGCGACGATACGACGATCGCCGCCGCGGTAGAAATATTGAACGTCGCTGCTTCGTCTCCGCCCGTTCCGCATGTGTCGATCACTTCTTCTTCATAATCGAGCGTCATCATCTGATTGCGCATTGCTTTCACTAATCCTGTCAGTTCATCGACCGTTTCCCCGCGCAACCGCAAAATCGATAAGAAACTGGCAATTTGACTGGCCGTCGCTTCTCCTGACATGATCGTCGTCATCGCTTCATACGCTTCTTCCTCCGTCAACGTATATCCTTCGACACACTTAGCAAGAAGTTGTTTAAACATAGATATTCTCCCCTTTCACAAACAGTTGCTCAGCACGCTCAATTGCTTTCATTAAGGCGCTCGCTTTATTGCGCGTTTCCTTCCATTCCAATTCAGGAACGGAATCGGCGACAATTCCCGCGCCCGCTTGCACGTAAGCATAACCGTCTTTAACAATCGCCGTCCGAATCGCGATGCATGAATCAATATTGCCGTCAAAACCAATGTAGGCAATCGTGCCGGCGTATAAATTTCTCGCCGTCGGCTCCAACTCCTGCAAAATTTGCATCGCCCTTACTTTTGGCGCCCCGCTTACCGTTCCTGCCGGAAATGCGGCCAGCAGCGCGTCAATCGGGTGAACCCCTTCTTTTAACACGCCAGTTACTTTCGAAATGAGATGCATCACATGCGAAAACTTGCCGATTTCCATTAACACCGGCGTCTCGACCGTGCCATATTCCGCGACTTTTCCGATATCGTTGCGCGCTAAATCGACCAACATGTAATGTTCCGCTCTCTCTTTCGGATCATTGTAAAGCTCCTTTTGCAGACGCTCATCTTCTTCCGCCGACCGCCCCCTTCTTCTCGTTCCGGCGATCGGATGGATTTCCATATGGCGGTTATAAACTTGAATGAGCTTCTCTGGAGAACTTCCGACAATTTCCATATTGTCGATACGAAAATAAAACATATATGGCGACGGATTAATATGACGCAACATTCGGTATATTTGAAAACCGCTCGCTTGAACGGGAACGGTAAACCGCTGCGATAATACCGCCTGAAAAATATCGCCGCTGACGATATAGTCTTTGATTTTCTCAACATCCCTCATAAATGACGCTTTGTCATAATTGGATATGACGCCATGAAAGGAAACACCCGTTTCTTCTTCGTCACCGCGAAGCAATAACAGCGGCTCTTCCCGTCCGCTCGCTGCCTTTTTCATTAACGCTTCAATCCGCTTGACCCCTTTTTCATATTTTTGCTTTTTCGTTTCCTCTTGGTCCTTATCGGACAAGCGGACATAATGAATAAACACGATTTCTCGCTTACGATGGTCAAACACGATTAGCGATTCGCAAAACGTAAAATAGCCTGTTTTCATCGGAATATCGCGATTGGAATGCATTGGGACTTTTTCGATGGCGGAAATAAAATCGTATCCTAAAAAGCCGACCGCGCCGCCAACAAACGGAATTTCATCGGTAAGCCGCTTGACGCGCAGCTGCTTTTCGATAAACAAAAACGCTTCTTTGAGCGAAGGTGCTCTCATCATTTCTTTGCCATGTTCATCCATCACTGAAAATGAACGACCTGTTTCGCTTTCGATCGTCAAAAAAGGCGATAAACCGATAAAGGAATAGCGCGCCCACGGTGATGAATCATCTTTGCTTTCGAGCAAAAATACCGCTTCATCTTGCAAATTTTCAAAGATTTTCAGCGGCTCGAACACGTCGGCAAAAAAGCGGCGCACAATCGGAATCGTCTGGAAATGGATCGCATCTTCTAAAAAAGTGGTGATCGTGCAGTTTTTCAATGGTTCTCCCCCTCCGTTCGTCCGGGTGGAGAATGAGGGTTTATGAGGCGAAAAATGAGGAAATGAAAAAACCCAAAGACAAATGTCTTTGGGTAGACTTCTCCTCGCTTAGGCAAAAGCTCACCTCAACTAAACTCGCTCATTCTCATCTACCCTCATCTCGCTCTGCTCTTCTTCTGTTCACTTATCGCTTTGTTTTTTATCATATTATATTTCTGTTTTTTTTGTCAACAAATCCGGGCGCAATAAAGTAGCATCACGCAAATAAATGTGGGAAATTTCCTCTTGTTTTTTCGTGGTATGGACTGTCATCATCACGCGTATGCAACGCGGCAATGAATGAGGAACGGGAATTTCCCGCATGCACATGACCGGAACGTACGTCCACCCTTCCAAGCGGCGCAGCGCTTGCGCGGGAAACGCTGCCGTAATATCTTCAGTAACGGAAATAAGCACAAACGATACGTCGCTTGCCGCTACGCCATTGGCGCGGATCATTTCTTTCAGCAATATTTCCGTTGCGTTCACAATTTCCTCTGCTTCATTGCGCTCAACGGTAATGGCGCCACGAATCCCGCGGATCATTCTTTCCGTCATTTTTCTCCCTCCTCCCGTCGCGAAAATTCGCCAAGTAGCGCGAGCAGCGTTTCATCGTCAAGCGACGTTACTTCCACCGCGCCGATGTCTTTCAAAAGCACCATGCGAACCGTTCCTGCTCTCGCCTTTTTGTCTCCTTTCATTTTCGCAAGAAGATGATTAATTTGCAGTTGTTGCGGAATAGACACAGGGAATCCGTATGTACGGAACCAAGAAGAAAAACGATGATCGTCAAACGATACTCCATACACCCGCTCGCTGACAAAAATCGCAAACAGCATCCCGATTGCTACGGCATCGCCATGCGTGATCGCGCCATAGCCGAGCTCGTTTTCAATCGCGTGCCCAAGCGTATGTCCAAAATTTAAATGGGCGCGAACCCCTGCTTCTTTTTCGTCTTCCCGCACGACGCTCGCTTTCACTTCGATCCCTTTCTTAATGCAATATTGCAATCGCTCCCCTTTTAAATCGCCAAGCTCGCGGATTTCTCGGCGAAGCCATTCATAAAAGCCGCGGTCGCGAATAAGCGCATGCTTGATGACTTCGGCAAAACCAGAGCGCAGTTCTTTTTCCGGCAGGGAGCGCAAAAAAGCGATGTCATAAACAACCGCTTCCGGTTGATAAAACGCTCCGATCATGTTTTTGCCGAGCGGATGATTGATCGCTACTTTGCCGCCGACAGCGCTGTCATGCGCGAGCAGCGTCGTTGGTATTTGAATATATCGGATGCCGCGCATATACGTGGCGGCGACAAACCCAGCCAAATCGCCGACGACGCCGCCGCCGAAGGCAAGAATAAGCGATTGGCGGTCAAGCCCGCATTGCAACGCAGCCGTTTGGCACGCGTAATATTGCTCAAACGATTTCGCTTCTTCCCCGCCCGGGATGACATGCGCATGTACGTCATAGTCATCCTCAAGCAGCGCGCGAAGCTTCGATAAATACAAACGCTCTAACGTTTGATCGGTAATAATCAGCACTTTCGTCCCTTTGGAAAAGGACAGTTGGCGGAGAATATCCGGAAGTGCTTCGATGATCCCTTCGCCGAGAAACAACGGATATTGTTTTGTTTTCGTTTCGATCCAAATTCGTTCCATCGTTAAAACTCCTTTGCGTAACGGCGCATTTTTTCGACATTTTCTTTAATGAGATCCATTCGGTCTTGGCCGAACTGTTCGACGATCGCCGCAGCAACTTCCCAAGCAACGACCGCCTCCGCAACAACGCTTGCCGCCGGTACCGCGCAGCTGTCCGAACGCTCGATGCTTGCCGTAAACGGCTCTTTCGTGTCGATATCAACGCTTTGCAACGGTTTGTACAGCGTCGGAATCGGCTTCATCACTCCGCGCACGACAATCGGCATTCCGGTTGTCATTCCGCCTTCAAAACCGCCGGCCCGGTTTGTCCGCCGCGTAAATCCCGTTTCTTTGCTCCAAATAATTTCATCATGCACTTCGCTTCCCGGACGCCGCGCCGCTTCAAAGCCGATGCCAAATTCGACGCCTTTAAACGCGTTAATGCTGACAATCGCTGCGGCAATTTTCGCGTCCAACTTCCGGTCGTAATGAACGTGGCTGCCGATGCCGGCAGGGACGCCTTCGACAATCACTTCGACAATGCCGCCAATCGAGTCACCGTTTTTCTTCGCTTCGTCGATCGCTTCCATCATTTTGACCGCCGCTTTTTCGTCAAAACAGCGCACCGGCGACTCTTCCGTCACTTGCTGCAATTCCTCAAGCGAACGATAATCGAGGCGCTCCGCGCGAACCCCGCCAATTTCTATCACATGTCCGGCAACGCGAACGCCAAGCTCTTCTAAAATCCGCTTTGCCACCGCTCCTGCCGCGACTCGTACCGTCGTCTCCCGCGCTGACGAACGTTCTAATACGTTGCGCATATCACGGTGCCCGTATTTTAACGCGCCGTTTAAATCGGCATGGCCTGGTCGCGGTCGCGTCACTTTCCGTTTTACTTCTTCAGTCGGATCGATCGGCTCAATCGACATAATGTTTTTCCAATGTTTCCAATCGCGGTTTTCGACGACAAGCGTGATCGGGGAACCTAACGTTTTTCCGTGGCGGACGCCGCTGAAAATCTTCACTTCATCTTTTTCAATTTGCATCCGCCGGCCGCGGCCGTATCCTTTTTGCCGTCTTGCCAGCTCTTTATTAATATGTTCGGCAAGCAGCGTCAGCCCTGCCGGCACCCCCTCCAAAATCGTCGTTAACTGCGGGCCATGTGATTCTCCTGCTGTTAAATATCTCATCTTTTTCTCTCCCTTCAACTCTTTAACGCGTTTAAGTAACAATATATCATAAATTTGAAAAATGAAAATAGTTTCTGACAAAAAAAGAATTCATCTTGCCGATGAACTCTTTGAGCGACTATTTGACTTTGCGGTAAAAAAACGTGTCTTCCATTGCAAAGCCGTACAAGGCCGGGTTAAAAATTTGTTCCGTGCTGCCGACAAACAGGATTCCGCCTAGCCGCAACGCTTGATTAAATTTATGGTAAAGTTGTTCTTTCGCCTCTTCTGTGAAATAAATCAGCACATTGCGGCAAACAATCAAATCGAATTGGCGTTCAAACGGATCAGCGAGCAAGTTGTGCTTTTTAAACGTCACCGCTCTTTTGATCTTTTCGTCGATTTTATAATACATTCCTTCTTTCGTAAAAAACTTCTTCTTCATTTCTTCCGGCATTTCTTGCAACGACCGTTCCATATACATTCCTATTTTCGCGCGAGCGATCGCGTTTTCATCGATATCTGTCGCTAAAATCGAAACATGGGAAAGCGGCACCAATTTCGATACAATCATCGCCAACGTATAAGGTTCTTCCCCAGTAGAGCAGGCGGCGCTCCATATTTTTAAGCGGCGGTTCTGTTCGAGAAGTTTCGGCAAAATTTTTTTTTCAAGCACTTCCCATCGTTTTGCATTTCGATAAAATTCCGACACGTTAATCGTCATTCGGTCGAGAAATTCATGAAATAGCGCTTCGTCTTTTTCCATTGCTTGAAAAAATTCTTGAAAATTTTTTAGCCCTCTTTTTTCATAGAGCGACGTCAACCGCCTTTTCATTTGCGCCTCTTTATATTGCGAAAGATCAATGCCTGTTTTTCGCTTGACGTTCTCAATAAACTGCTGGTAATCGTTCATCCCCGTTTTTCCTCTCTTTTTCTCATTTCCATCCGAATACCTATGTTTTAGTATAGCGCAAAACAGATGGAAAAGAGAAGAAAAAATGCAAAATAAAAACCGGTCATTACACTGACCGGTCGTCTTTTTTAATATATCCATTGGTTCATTAATTTCGAATAATCGACAAGCTCTTCTTCTTTGAAAAACAAACGAATTTCCCGTTCAGCGCTTTCCGGGGAGTCCGAACCGTGAATGACGTTTTTCCCGACAGTCAGGCCATAATCGCCGCGAATCGTACCAGGCGCCGCTTCCTGCGGGTTTGTTTTTCCCATCATTTGTCTGGCTGTTGCAATCACGTTTTCGCCTTCCCATACCATCGCAAACACCGGACCTGACGTAATAAAGTCGACGAGTTCCCCGAAAAACGGGCGTTCTTTATGTTCCGCATAATGCTGTTCGGCCAATTCGCGCGATACTTGCATCAGTTTTGCACCGACAAGCTGAAAGCCTTTTTTCTCAAAGCGAGCAACAATCTCGCCGATCAAGTTGCGCTGAACCCCGTCAGGCTTAACCATGATAAACGTTCTTTCTATCATCTATCTCCACCCCTATAAATATGTACTAGGAAACTGAATTCCCATCAAAATAGTATCACTGTTTTCGCTTGTTAGCAATATTGCCCTTGAAAGCGTTAAGAATCCCTTTTTCCGATATATTTTGCGATGTCGTACAACGTAGAACGCGCTTTATTTTTCGGCAACGTTTCTAATACACGAAACGCTTTTTGCAAATAGCGATCGCTAAGCGCATACGATTTTTCAATTGCATCCGTTTGTTTGATTAACGCAATAATTTCCTTCATTTCGTCCGGCGTCGTCTTCGGATGGACAGCGGTAATCCTCTCTCTTGCCCTCTCATCCTCCATCGCGAATAATACGGGGAGCGTGACATTTCCTTGCAATAGATCGCTCCCCGCCGGCTTGCCAAGCTGCGCTTCTGTACCGGTAAAATCGAGAATATCATCCGTAATTTGAAACGACATGCCAACATAATACCCAAACAAGTTGAGGCGATCTGCCACCTCTTTTGCGGCGTTTGCGGCAATTGCTCCGAGCTGGCAACTTGCCGCGATCAACAGCGCGGTTTTTCGTTTAATGCGCCGCAAGTAACAACGAAGGTTTTGATCAAACCGATATTTATCTTTAATTTGTTCAATCTCGCCGCGGCATACTTCGACGATCGTGTTCGCCAAAATGCGATGGGCACGCGGATTTTCAAGGCGTGTCATCAATTCAAGCGAGCGGGCAAACATATAGTCGCCGGCATACATGGCAAACC
The DNA here is from genome assembly GCF_900111865.1 of Parageobacillus thermantarcticus. GTDB lineage: Bacteria > Bacillota > Bacilli > Bacillales > Anoxybacillaceae > Parageobacillus > Parageobacillus thermantarcticus. The sequence continues at coordinate 58,305 of NZ_FOJS01000011.1, forward strand.
GATTGCTCCATTTCGCCTTAATCGTTTGTCTTCCTCTCCGTAGCTCTGCATCATCGATCACATCATCATGAACGAGAGACGCCATATGGATTAACTCCAACGCCACTGCCACATGTTTAACCCGTTCAATATCATACGTGCCGAATTTGGCGGCAAGCAATACAAAAACGGGACGGATCCGCTTTCCGCCCGCCTGTAACAAATGTAACGCAGCTTCGCTCAACTGCGCATAATCGGATCGGACCGTTTCTTCTAATTCTTTTTCCACTGCACGTAAATCCGCATTCAAAAATGAATACATCGCTTTTAACTTCATGATGTTCACCTTTATTATCGTTTATAACCTAAGTGCATCGCAGCAACTCCAAATGTGTATGGCTTGACTTCAATATCGACAAAGCCGGCTGCGCGAAACATCTCTGCAAGTTCGTCCCTTCCCGGAAAATCACGCGCCGATTCTTGAAGCCATGAATATTCTTCATAACTTTTCGCGAACAATTTTCCAAACAAAGGCATAATAAAGCGAAAGTAAAAATAGTATAACTGACGAAATCCGATTAACGTCGGCTGTGATGTTTCAAGACAAACGACTTTGCCGCCTGGTTTTACGACGCGATACATTTCTTTTAGCACCGTCATATAGTCCGGCACGTTGCGCAAACCAAAGCCAATCGTCACATAATCAAACGTATTGTCGGGAAACGGCAAGTTCATCGCATTGCCGTGAATCAGTTTTACGTTTGTCAACTGGCGTTCTTTTACTTTTTGTTCTCCAACTCGCAACATATTTTTGCTGAAATCAAGTCCGTATACTTCGCCGCTTGGGCCGACGGCCTCCGCAAGCGCAATCGTCCAATCGGCTGTGCCGCAGCAAACGTCAAGCGCCTTTTTTCCTTGTTGCACGTTCATTCGCTTCATCGTATCTTTGCGCCATTTCAAATGGCGCCGGAAACTAATGACCGAATTCATGCGGTCATAATGCTTGTAAATTTTCTCAAACACATGATGAACACGTTCTTCTTTCGATTGATACATGCCTCTACCCTTCTTCCACCGTCTTTTTTGCGACGGCTGAAAAACCGCCAGTTAACTCGGAAATGCGGACTTGCAACATCTCATTGACTTCCAATTTCATTTTTAACAATTTCTCTTTGCAATGGTCAATATACCGATTGCAAATGTGAAGCAAATATTGTTTCTGTTCCTTCGTCGCCGTTTTTGTTTTTGGAAATACGATATTTGCCATTTGCTCAAACAAAGCGGAAGAACCGGAATGGATGAACGCTTCTTTTTCCCTATTTAACCGCTTCAACAGTAAATAATCATGCGAAAAGCTTACCCATAACGGGGCAGAAAAATATTCTCCCATTTTGCAAATCAACGCCGATTCAATCGTTCCAACGCTGTCAAACAACGTTTCAATTCGCTCCACATCTTTTTGATACAATCGGATTTTGTGCTCATTAATCTCTTTGATCGCTTCGGCAAACAGGCGGATCATCGAAATTTCATTCCGCTTTGCTAAGTAATCGTAATATAAGCCGCTATATAAATCCCCTGCAAGCACAACTAACTGCCGCGTTTTCAAATCATCATCTTCGCGGTCAGAAGCAGAATTCGTCACTTCGTCATGGGTATCAAGGGCGATTTGCACAAGCATCATTGGGATAATATAATGGTCCGCTTTCTCCGGGGAAATTTGCGCATCTTCTAACATGGACAGCGACAACAAAATGCGATCTTCATCGATTGATCTTGTCGATATATGCTGAAACAAATAGGAATGGTGTAAAAACCGTTCGATTTGTTCTTTTAACATCGCGATTTTTTTCATGATGTTTTTCAATATAATCACCCTTGTCCCCCAAAAATTCGCACAAAATATAACGCAGTAATTATAACATAATTTTTTTTGAAGCGCTCTAGTTTCATAGAAAATCGTTCATCACTTTTTTCCTTCGGATTCGATTTCCCCATGTCTCGTCTGAATATGCGCTTTTCCTCTTATCTTAATCGCCGATGTATGTTCGGTGAATTGAGCGATTAACACTTCCCCTTTATCTAGTTTTTCCGAATGGTGAAAACGCGTATCCGCACCTCTCGTTAACCCAATGACGTTCACACCATCTTCCAGCGCTTTAATGACGACATAATCACTGTTGATATACATCATTCTCTCCTCCTCATTTCGTTATTCGTATATTATTTTATCCTTTTATGAGGGAAAGCACTTCCGCACGGGCAGCTTGGTCGGTTTCAAACAATCCTCTCACCGCCGTTGTCACCGTTTTGGCTCCCGGTTTTTTCACGCCGCGCATCGTCATGCACATATGCTCCGCTTCGACCACTACCATTACCCCGTATGGATCGAGCGTTTCCATAATCGAATCGGCAACGGTCGCCGTAATGCGCTCCTGCAATTGCGGACGGCGTGCTACTGCCTCCACCGCTCGTGCCAGCTTACTTAACCCTGTAACTTTTCCGCCACGAGGAATATAAGCAACATGCGCGACGCCGAAAAACGGAACTAAATGATGTTCACACATCGAGTAAAACGGAATATCTTTGACAAGCACTAACTCCTCATGTTTTTCATTGAACACGGTTTGAAAATACTGCTTTGGGTCTTCATGCAACCCGGAAAATACTTCCTCATACATCTTTGCGACTCGTTTTGGCGTGTCGACTAATCCTTCGCGATTCGGATCTTCGCCAATTGCTTCTAAAATTAAGCGAACGGCATATTCAATTTGTTCATAATTCACGTGTGACATACAAGCAACATCCTCCTGCGTCATAAAAGCTGAATGTAATCCGATTCTAGCATATGTAACGAAAAAAAAGCAAAAAAGAAGGGCAGCGTACCGCTTACCCTTCCTTTGCAAGCTCTTAATTGCCTTTATATGTAAACTTACTTTACAGCATCTTTAAGAGCTTTTCCTGGCTTGAATGCAGGAACTTTGCTCGCAGGGATTTCCATTTCTTCCCCTGTTTGCGGGTTGCGCCCTTTGCGCGCTGCACGCTCGCGCACTTCAAAGTTCCCAAAGCCAATTAATTGGACTTTATCACCTTTTTTTAACGCTTCTGTAATAGATTCAAATACAGCGTCCACCGCTTTTGTTGCATCTTTTTTGGAAAGGCCGCTAATTTCAGCAACCGAGTTAATCAATTCTGTCTTATTCATGCGATTCACCTCCTCCCAAGAGGGTTGTCAAAACTGTTTGTTTAATACCATTTCTTCACATTTTCTTCTATTTCTATACGTATAAAATGCGGTGACATGCCTAATATTAAACAATTTATCACTATAATTCAACACATTTTCAACAAATCAATAAAATTTAGGCACAATTCACCAAAGAAAGTAACTTTTTCTGATAAAAGATTATCATATGTCCTATGCGTTATCAAGATAAAATCCTTGCTTTTCAAGGGTTTCTATTAATTTTCTCGCATAGTAAAAAGGCAGTAAAAATAAAAAAGACTCCAAGCTTGGAGCCTTTTCTTATAAAATAATGGCGATTAATCCGCCTGATCCTTCGTTAATAATGCGTTCAAGCGTTTCTTTTAGCTTGTAACGTGCGTTTTCCGGCATAAGGGCAAGTTTTGCTTGAATGCCTTCACGGACGATCGAGCTAAGCGAACGACCGAAAATATCGGAATTCCAAATCGAGAGAGGATCATCTTCAAAATCTTGCATTAAATAACGGACGAGCTCTTCGCTTTGTTTTTCCGTGCCGATAATTGGCGCAAATTCCGACTCAACGTCGACTTTAATCATATGAATGGACGGAGCTACCGCCTTTAGCCGCACGCCGAAGCGCGATCCTTGACGAATGATTTCCGGCTCGTCGAGGCTCATGTCGGAAAGCGCCGGCGCCGCGATGCCATAACCGGTTTGTTTCACCATTTTTAACGCATCGGCGATTTGGTCATATTCCGCTTTTGCGTGAGCAAAGTCTTGCATAAGCTGCAGCAAATGATCTTTTCCGCGAATTTCCACGCCGACAACTTCTTTTAAAATTTGGTCATACAAATCATCCGGCGCGTACAAGTCAATTTCCGCAATTCCTCGCCCCATTTCCATGCCGGCAAGACTCGCTTTTTCAATGAAATCATATTCACTAAATTGCTGGACGACACGATCGACATCGCGCAGCCGCTTAATATCTTTTACCGTATCACGCACAGCATCTTGATAGCTTTCGCGAAGCCAATGATCTTCGCGGAGCACCATGACCCAGCTTGGTAAATTTACATTCACTTCTAATACCGGAAATTCATATAATGCTTCACGAAGCACGTTATACACATCAGTTTCTCTCATGCTTTCGACGCTGATGGCTAACACTGGAATATCATATTTTTCGGCGAGTTCGCGGCGGAGCGCTTCCGTATCCGGATGATGCGGACGAACAGTGTTAACAATCATAATAAACGGTTTGCCGACTTCTTTTAGTTCATGAATGACGCGTTCTTCGGCTTCGACGTAATCTTGGCGCGGAATTTCGCCGATCGTGCCATCCGTCGTAATGACGACACCGATCGTCGAATGTTCTTGGATCACTTTTCTTGTGCCGATTTCCGCCGCTTCGTGAAACGGAATCGGTTCCTCGTACCACGGCGTATGAATCATGCGCGGACCGTTCTCATCTTCATACCCTTTTGCGCTAGGGACGGCATAGCCGACACAATCGACAAGGCGGATGTTGACTTCTAGCCCTTCGTCAACTTTAACGGTAACCGCTTGATTTGGCACAAATTTCGGCTCGGTGGTCATAATCGTTTTTCCGGCGGCGCTTTGTGGCAATTCGTCTTGCGCGCGCGCTTTATCTGCTTCATTTTTAATATTCGGAATGACGACAAGTTCCATAAACCTTTTTATGAAAGTCGATTTTCCTGTTCGGACCGCACCGACTACTCCTAAATAAATATCGCCACCAGTTCGTTCGGCGATATCTTTGAAAATATCGACTTTTTCCAAATGACTCCCCTCCAGTCTTTTGGGCCGTTATAGTTAACAACCGAATTCGCTAGTATCGTAGGACACTATATGAATATGATATTGTCCTATTTGTTTATAACTAAAATATATAAAAAATCCCTTCTCTAGAATGTATTTTCCTAGAGAAGGGTTCATGACTCATTTTGTTAAAAAAACCGGTTCATTTGTTTTAGCGTCGATCGTATACGGAAGGGAGTAAGCGGGCACAAATAGCGAATGCTTCACCAATATGTCGCGAATGTCATCGCCCGGGCGGTAATGGTGTTTCTCTTTTTTTAACGCGTTATATAAGTCGATGCGATAATCGATATAAATTTCCCCGCTCCCATCGATGACAAGCGGCAAATTATTGCCGGAAAACGGGCTGACAACATGCGGCGGTTCTTTATATCCGAGCTTTTTATAATCTAAAGTAAACACTCCCGGTGCGATCATTTTCTTAAACGGCGGATAGCGGTGATCGTCTTGGTACATTTGCAAACGCAGCTTTAAATCGCGAATCCGTTCAGCCAAACGCAAGTCGAGCAATTTCACAGTTGGATTTTTTTCTGCGTCGACGATGACATATTGGAAAACGCCGCCGCTTTCATAAGCGTTTCCCGGCGGTTCCTGCATATAACGCGGGACTAATTTATTAAAATCAATAAGATACTTTTGATAAATAGGAGTTTTCATGTCGCGCGTTTTAATCGGCAACAGCCCTCCTGTTGCTTTACGGTATTGATTCACCGCCGATTGCACCGCAGCGACTTGATCTTCATACGGAATTTGATTTTGTTTCAGCCGCTCCTTTGGATATAAACAGCCGGAAAGAGATAATACAATCAAGCATGAGATTATACAACGAACGATCCATCTCATCGAAAATCCACCCTTTAACCTCGTCTACTATTCTGGCGTCGGCCCGCTAAACACGACAAAAATAATGATAATTCCCGCTAAAATCATAAAAATATAGGCGATCAATGCCAAAATAAAGCGAATCATCTTGTTTTTTGCTTTATAGCGGCTGATATAAATCGAAAATACCGAAATAAACATGAATACCATGGACGCAATGGCAATCCACATTTTCGCCAACGCCGGTGACATCGCTTTTCCTCCTTTTTTCGACATTTATTATAACAAATAAATATATTTTAGACTCGCCCTTTATGCACGAACAAAAAAACTGAAGTAAAGCGGGGCTTTTCTTTACTTCAGTTTAACAACAATACCCTTGATCCGGAAGCTCAAGTCTATAATTGTTCGTAGTATTGTATGCGAAGCGCAAACACCTTGTATCATCGAACGCCTATTTTCCCCATTTTTACCGATGCGGTTCTGTAAGAATATTGACTAAATCGTCCATCTCTTGCGTTTTCATGCGCGACATTAATGAATCAGCCGCATCTTTTGGATTTTTTCCGTCAAATAATACTTCATAAAGCACTTTTGTAATCGGCATTTTTACTCCAAGCTTTTGGGAAAGCTGATAAGCGGCTTTCGTCGTTCTTACTCCTTCTACGACCATTCCCATGCTTGCAAGCACTTCGTCTAGCTTTTTCCCTTTTCCTAGCATGTGGCCAGCACGCCAATTTCGCGAATGAACGCTTGTGCATGTGACAATTAAATCGCCAACGCCAGTCAATCCGGCGAACGTCAACGGATTGGCGCCAAGCGCGCAGCCTAACCGAGCAATTTCGGCCAGCCCTCTTGTCATTAGCGCCGCTTTCGCATTATCTCCATACCCTAATCCATCGGTAATGCCTGCAGCTAACGCAATGATATTTTTCAGCGCCCCGCCGAGCTCCACCCCAATTAAATCCGGATTAGTATAAACGCGAAAATATTGGTGGTTCATAAACAAATCTTGAATGCGCTCCGCCGCCTTCATGTTTTTCGAAGAAACGGTCACCGTCGTCGGATGGCGCAAGCTCACTTCTTCCGCATGGCTCGGACCAGACAGGACGACGACATCGCGCAAAAGCTCTCCCATTTCTTCCTCAATGATTTCGGAAACACGCTTATGCGTGTCTGGCTCAATCCCTTTGCTTACTGATACAATGGTGATCGGCTCGCGAATGCAATCACAAACTTTCCGCAGCACTTCGCGAATCGCTTTTGTCGGCACAGCAAGCACCACCGTCCGGACGCCGTCAAGCGCTTGGCAAAGGTCGGCATAGCCGACAATCCTTTCAGGCAATTGAATACTAGGCAAATATTTTTCATTCGTCCGTTTTGTATTGATTTCCTTGATCTGCTCCGCACGGTGTCCCCAAAGCCGTACTTGATGCCCGTTATCGGCGAGGACTAGCGCAAGCGCTGTCCCCCAGCTTCCTGCACCTAACACTGTAATTTGCTCCACCGTTCTCACTTCCTTATTATGAATTGCCTGTCACTAGCAAGCAGGGCGCCCTCCGCCTTTCAACCATTTAACTTCGGGCGCCAGCCATGTACCGCTTGATCCCGCCGCAGCTCTCGTCCCTCCGCAGGCTTCCAACGCGTAAGATGGTGACATTCTTCCCACCGTTGTCCGCGGGACGTAGTGGACTTTCAGCAAAAAAATGGTGTATTTTTCCTTTTTCTATTTCCTTGGTCGCGCGATGATTTTTATCGGTGTGCCTTCAAAGCCGAACGCGTCGCGGATGCGATTTTCCAAAAAGCGCTCGTAAGAAAAGTGCATTAGCTCCGGGTCGTTGACAAATGCGACGAAGGTCGGCGGTTTTACCGCAACTTGCGTCATATAATAAATTTTTAGGCGCCGGCCGTTATGCGTTGGCGTCGGATTCATTGCCACCGCATCCATCACCACTTCATTCAGCACGTTTGTTTGCACGCGCATCGCGTGATTTTCGCTTACCATGCGCACAAGCGGCAACAGCTTATGTAGCCGCTGCTTTGTTTTTGCCGAAACAAAAATAATCGGCGCATAATCAAGAAACGGAAAATGATTGCGAATTTTCCGCTCAAATTCGATCAATGTTTTGTCATCTTTTTCGATCGCATCCCATTTGTTGACGACAATAATCACACCTCGCCCCGCTTCATGGGCATATCCAGCAATTTTTTTGTCTTGTTCGATAATTCCTTCTTCCGCGTTTAACACAACGAGGACGACATCCGAGCGCTCAATCGCTTTCAGCGCGCGCAACACGCTATATTTTTCGGTACTTTCATAAATTTTCCCTCTTTTTCTCATTCCCGCTGTGTCAATAATAACATATTCTTGTCCTTCCCGCACAAACGTCGTATCGACGGCATCGCGCGTCGTGCCGGCAATATCGCTGACAATGACGCGTTCTTCCCCTAAAATCGCGTTAACAAGGGACGATTTGCCAACGTTTGGACGACCGATTAAACAAAACTTAATCACATCTTCTTCATATTCTTCCTGACCGCGTTTTGGAAAATGGCGAACGACCGCATCCAACAAATCGCCAAGCCCCGTGCCGTGCGCGCCAGAAATCGGATACGGATCGCCAAACCCGAGCGCATAAAAATCGTAAATAAGATCGCGCATTTCCGGATTGTCAACTTTATTCACTGCAAGCACAACAGGCTTGTTCGAACGGTGCAAAATTTTCGCCACTTCCTCATCGGCCGCTGTCACGCCATCGCGGCCGTTCGTCATAAAAATGATCACGTCCGCCTCATCGATAGCAATTTCCGCTTGTTGACGAATTTGCACTAAAAGCGGCTCATCGCCGATATCGATCCCGCCGGTATCAATTAAGTAAAATTTATGATTCAACCATTCGGCGCTGCTGTAAATTCTGTCGCGAGTTACTCCCGGTACATCCTCAACAATGGAAATACGTTCGCCGACAATTCGGTTAAAAATCGTTGACTTTCCAACGTTCGGACGACCGACAATTGCCACGACTGGATTAGCCATGCTATCACCCTTTCTTTACGTATCGCGACTGTGAAAAATCATCCTTTCAAGGAAGGATACAGCTGTTTTATTTTATCAAAAACGCCATTCGTCAACAATAAGCTAATGCTTGACAATGATGAATAATTGTTCTGTCAGCTCATGGGCGATGCCATCTAGAATCGCTTCTAAATTGGCGGCGACCTTTTCCATTTCTTCTTTTGTTTCACATATAAAAATCGTCGCCCCTCCCGCCAGTTTTTGTTCATTCGTCGTCTGTCAACATGCACCGCGATCTGCTCGAATAACGTCCAAATAAGCAAGCAAAACGCGCTAACAGATACCGTGTCTAAAAAAGAAAAAGCACCGATGACGTATGGAAACGATACTTTTTTCGAAATAATGGAATATAGCGTTTCCCCTTGACATCCTCCAATGACCAAGCATAATAAACGCGATTGAATATTTTCGTAAAATAAAAGGCATATTACGACTAACACGATTGCAAGCATCCACGTACGATCCATCCATATCCATACTGGGTCAAAAAGAGCGAGCAGCTGGAAAGAGGCATAGGCAAAAGCGATGGTCAATGCGGCGATCACCATATATAAAAGCTTCCTGCCAGTTTGTTTTGCCACGAAATAACAAGATAAGAAAAAAAGAAATAAAAAAGAAAGCGTTACGCGGAAACTACCTATATGCAGCGAAACAGATGAGAGAATAATCGCGATTAGTGCGGCCCCAGCCAGCATCGTCCGTTGGCGCGTTTTTTTCATAAAAAAAGTTGCCGTTATCCACAATATCCAAAAAAATGATAAAAAATAAATTCCTTCCATATTTTTCTCTTCCACCTCCTATTATGTTCATTATTTCATCTTTTATGAACATTGATTCGTGCATAAACAACGCAAGCAACATAAAAAATAGTGATAGCAAGAAGAAAATCATGACGAAAAGGAGTAGATGACGATGGGCAGAGATCGTCAAGAAAAAAAGTTAAAACAGTCGAGACGCGTCGAGTCTGACCGCGACCAATCGCTTTCTTACAAGGGGGCGGGGCGGCTCGAACCGCCTGATGCGGCAAGAGAGAGAAACCAACACTAAAAAATAAAGCTGACCGCGTTTGGATGCAACGCAGTCAGCTTTTTTATCGTTGGCTATAAAATCGCTTTCGTTTAACCAATGATGTATGTTATGACGGATTCATCCTCGTTATTTTAATTTTTTCAATTGCTCGCCGATGACTTCACCGATCTGGAAGCCTTTTACCTCGTTTGCCGGCTTGGCGTATTGGCTATAGTCTTCTTCCGAAGCCGCTTCTTCTTCGATTAAATCGCGTATGCTTAGGGAAATACGGCGTTCCGCTTCGCTGACATCAAGCACTTTCGCTTTTACTTCTTCCCCTTCTTTTAACACTTCATGCGGTGTGCCGATACGCTTATTAGAAATTTGCGAAATATGAACGAGCCCCTCGACCCCCGGAAAAATTTCCACAAACGCGCCGAACGGCACAAGCCGTTTCACCGTACCAGTGACGATGTCGCCAGGAGCGATTTTCTCGGCAATTCCTTCCCAAGGGCTTGGCAATGCTTCTTTGATAGAAAGGGAAACGCGACCGTTCTCTTCATCAACGGAAAGCACTTTTACTTTCACCGTTTCCCCTTCTTGCACGACATCGGACGGATGTGCGACACGCGTATGGGAAAGCTGGGAAATATGTACGAGACCATCAAAGCCGCCAACATCAACAAACACGCCAAAATCGGTGATGCGACGCACGATTCCCTCAAGCACTTGCCCCGGCTCTAAGCGGCTAAACGCCTCTTTGCGCTTGCGCTCTTGCTCTTCTTCGACGACGGCACGATGCGACAAAATGATGCGATTTTTGTCACGATCCAACTCTACCACTTTGACCGCAAGCGTCTTGCCTTTGTAGTCGGAAAAATCCTCGACGTAGTGCGGCTCTACGAGAGATGCAGGGATAAATCCGCGCACTCCTACATCGGCAACGAGCCCGCCTTTGACAATGTCTTTCACGACGACTGCAAACGTTTCCCCGCTAGCAAATTTTCGCTCTAATTCTTCCCAAGCGCGCTCAGCATCCACTGCTTTCTTTGATAAGATGAGCAACCCATCTTCTTCATTTTCGCCTTCTTCCACTTTTTTTACTTTTGCCGTTACTTCATCGCCGACAGAAACGGCGTCACTTGTTTTGTCAATATGCAAACTCGATAATTCGCTAATTGGGATAATCCCGCTTTGTTTGCTTCCTTCAATATCGACAAGCACTTGCTTATCTTCTAGTTTTACGACTTTTCCTCGAACGATATCACCTACCTTGTATACGTTTACTTGTAAATTCATATCCTCTGTCATTTGCAAACCCTCCTTAAATCGACTGACGGTCCGTGCTCTTCCATCGAAAAACGCGCCTTCTACGTCATCGTTTACCACTCCAGACCATTATCGGTTATGGCGTGCAATAGGACCGTTTTTCTATTTAGTATACCATATTTTTTCAATAGACATGTAACTGAATGCTTATCGATGCTGATCTAATAATGCTTGGATATGCTGCATAATATATGCTGTCGCTTCTTCCGGCGATGCTTTTCGCTCACGCAGCGGCGCCATATCGAGCGGCGCACCGTAAACGACCTTAAGCCGCACAAACGGGCGGTATGTGCCAATAATGGCGCATGGAACAACGACGGCACTTGTCCGAAGCGCAAAAAAACCGACACCAGGCAGCCCCTTTTTCAATTTGCCATCTTTGCTTCGCGTCCCCTCTGGGAAAATGCCTAACACGCGCCCTTGTTTTAGCAGTTCTAGGCCGGTTCGCAATGCTTGACGATCGCTCATTCCCCGTTTTACTGGAAACGCATGCAAAATCGTAATTAAATTTTTGAAGAGCGGAATGCGAAACAATTCTTCTTTCGCCATAAAATGAATCGGCCTTGGAGCGGTAATCCCAAGGATTGGCGGATCAAGGTTACTGATATGGTTTGCGCAAAGAAGCACTCCTCCTTCTTTTGGAAACTGCTCTACTCCTATTACTTCAATACGGTAAAGAGGAATTAAAATTCTTTTAACGACTCCCTTGGCAAACGAATAAAAGTCCACCATCATCCAATCCTTTCGTTGACAATTTCCATAATGCGTTCCACCACTTCTTCCACCGACAGTGACGTCGTATCAATTTCTATCGCGTCTTCCGCCTTTTTCAGCGGTGCGACTTCACGCTCCGAATCGATTTGGTCGCGGCGCGCGATTTCCTTTTTCAGCGTTTCTAAGTCAGACGGAAATCCTCTGGCAATGTTTTCCGCATGTCGCCGCTTCGCTCTTTCTTCAACGGATGCTTTCAAAAAGATTTTTACTTCCGCATCCGGAAGAACGTGTGTGCCGATATCTCGCCCATCCATGACGACACCGCCGTTTTTGGCGAGAGCGCGTTGCCGCTCCACCATTTCTTCCCGCACAAGCGGATGCTTGGCAACTAGCGATACAGCATTTGTCACTTCTTCGCTGCGAATGATGTTTGTAACGTCTTCCCCGTTGACAAACACAAGCTGTCCTTGCGCGGACGACTTTAATTCAATATATGTATTTTTTAATAACGTAACTAACGCTTGTTCATCATCAAGCGCAACCCCTTGCCGCAAGGCCCGGTACGTTAGCGCCCGGTACATCGCGCCAGTATCGATGTAAACATACGAAAGCCGTTTCGCTATTATTTTCGCAACGGTGCTTTTTCCCGCAGCAGCTGGTCCATCAATGGCAATGCTAATGTTTTTTCTCATAGTTCCCCCTACCATCATCGACATGAATTTTTATCAAAGAAAAAAGCAGGAAATTCCTGCGTGCATCGATGTCATTTTACCATATCGACCGCTAGCGGTCGATGATTGTTTCGATTGTTTTTGTTTTTTCTTGTTTACTGATTCCTTCATACTCATCAATTTTTCCTAAATAGGGACTTAGCGGAGTGTACAAAATCAGCGATTGGGCTATGATTAAAAAAATAAATTGAATCACGACAAGCTTTAGTAAAATCGCTTCCACTCGTTTCATTCAGAACGTAAGCCTGCCTTCCGTTTTTATATAGCCATTATTCCACGCTTTTTTGCGATTTATTCGCGGTATTTTTCCTCTTTTTTCCGCATCTCCAGTTGCCGTTCAAAGCTATAGCGAATCAACAGCACCCGGTCTTGCGGCGATACATCGAAAAATTGCAAAGACGCTTTATATACGTCACTGTTTTCCGCTTGAAAGATGCGAACGATTTTTGCTTTCAGCTTTAAATAATGATATTCCCCCGATCTCATCGCTAGCGCCAACCACGTTTCCACCACCATTCCAGGAACAAGCTGTGTTTGTTGCTGCTGCGGCAATACGATCGCAGCTCCGCCAGCGCTAATATCGGTCGTCATCGTCGTAAATGGCGTAAATTCTTGCTGAAGCGGATGAATCGCTACATCGGCATTCGCTTCCACTCTTACATACCGACGGCGCTGAACGCGCACTAACTTATCGGTTCCTGGATAGGAAAGGACAACCATTGGAATCGGCTGTCGCACTTTTCCAATTACTTCTGTTTCAAATAAATAAAGGCCATTATCATCCCCGATAAAGCTTGCTTTAAATTGCATGCCATTTAATAAAAATACCGTCTTCCCCGTTTTCGTGTGAACGGGATAGTCAATATGTATATAGCTTTCACCTATTTCTTCCACTTTGCTTTTATATTGTTCCCCTTCGCCCTCCATCGGCTCTAACGTTAGCGTATCTCCTACTTTTAACATCGGCTCTCCCTCTCATTTTCTTCTCATAATTATTAAAACAAAAAGGAAAAGCCTACATCAAGCTTTTCCTGAAGTGAGATTCACAACGCATTTTTTAACTATAATTTTGTTCCACGCTTTGTAGTTTTTCCACGTTTTCCTCCATTCCTGTATTCGCGTTAACAAAAATTTGGTATGTGTCTTCCCCAAGCGTCCCTAAAAATTCATAGCAGAGCACTTGCTCGTTCATATCGTTTGTAATCACTGCCTGGCGCTGTTCCAACACTTTGAAATTTGGATTAACTTTTTTCTTTGCCTGCTCCGCCGTCAACGTTGGCTTCGGAAGCGGTCGTTGAACGGACGAAGATAAATAATCGCGCGCGGAAAAACCGACGATCGTTCCATCATCGAGAGCCACTTTCATTTTAATGGCTTCCGGATAAATGCGGATTCCGTTTTCATTTGTCACAAACGTCAATAAAGCGATGTTATCATATTGTGCACTGTCATATAACTCTAAGTTTTTAAACTTATGCTTTCGCAAAAACTGCATCCCTCTATTTGCCGCTTCATGCAAACTGATCGTTTGCTTTTTGATTGGGCGGCTATTGATGACCCAAATCGGATAACCACCTTTTTCTGTAATGTCCATATAAATATCGCTTTTCGTCTTTGGATCGCGGATCGTCAAACTGTAAAAGCGCTCATCCGCTCCTTTTCCGCTTGCCGTGACTTTTATGTTTTCCGTTCCCTTTAAATCAAGAAAAGAACGGGCGATTCGTTTCGCTTCTGTTTTGGAAATCGGCTTCCCTATAGCGCGGACAAACCCTTTTTCTTTTTTCTCGAACCCGACAAATGCCGGGCCAAATTCCGCTGACTTGGAAAACGAATCAACGTTTTTCTCTACCGCTTTAAATCCGTCAATAATGATGTTATCGCCCGGACGGTCGTTTGTGGCAAGCGCTAACTCGACATCCATCCAGCGCAAGTTGTTTTTTAAGACTAAATGTTGAACATTGCGAAGTTCTTGTTGAATGTTCGCCGCGTTTTTATAAAGGGCTTGCAACGTGCGATATTCTTCCTTCGTAAGCGGTTCTTTTTCTAAATCGCGGACTGCGGTTCGATAACTGAACTCCCCTATTTTGGCGAGAAATTCTTGCGTTTTGTTAAACGGAAGCAAAGAAAGCGGCAATTGTCCGACATCCGAATGGGCTTCTGAGGCGATTCGCCATACTTCAGCCAACGCCGGGGAAAGCGATGCTCGGGAATTCATCGCAAGCGTTGTGCCGATTTTATCATGCAATAAATCGATTTGGTACGTTAAATCATGGAAAGCGCGCTGGTAGTTATTTTCAGCATGAATTAATACCGCGTTTTTTTCTTGGTGTTCTCGATACCCCCAGTACGCTGTTCCGGCGATGCCAAGCGACAGCACGCCGATTAATACATTTCGTATCATTTCTGTTCACCTCCTGCGTTATTTGCAAAAAATATGTTTGCCGATCTGTTTAATTTGCGGACGATTCCAAATCCATGCGCTCGTCGCTGTTTCCGGATTGAAATAATAAATGGCGCCGCCGGTAGGGTCCCAGCCGTTAATCGCATCAAGCACCGCTTTTTTCGCCGTTTCATTCGGCGTCAACCAAATCTGTCCATCGGCTACCGCAGTAAACGCCCCAGGCTGGAAAATAACGCCTGCTATCGTATCCGGAAACGACGGATGCTCTAGGCGGTTTAAAATGACCGCTGCGACGGCCACTTGGCCGATATAAGGCTCTCCCCGCGCTTCTCCATATACAGCATTAGCCATCAACTGAATATCATTTTGCGAAAACCCTCTTGGTACGTTAGACGCTGTCGTTCTCGCCGCCCTGTTTGCCGCGCCTCCCCCTTTATTTCCTTTGACTTGTTGGCTTAACGGCGTGCCACCGTAATGGGTAAACGAATTGCCTTTGCGAATTTGTTCCTTGACAAATCGCTCATGATATTTTGATGCCTTGACTAGTTTCGCTTTTGTGCTTTCACCGACAAGTCCGTCAACCGGCAGCCCGTATTCATATTGAAAGTTGCGCACTGCCCAATATGTCCTCCAGCCAAACACGCCATCAATTTTTCCGTTGTAAAATCCGATGTACTGCAAGCGCGCCTGCAATTCGATGACATCGTCTCCAACCGCCCCGCGTTGAATGACTTGATTTGAAAATGCTTTTACTTCTTCGGCTGGCTTTCCGCAGATCGCCAAACAAGCAGCCATTACGATAAGCGATAAATTCCGTTGCATCTTCCTAGACATATGCGAAACCTCCCGCATTGCTTCTGTTGTTTTATCCCTATTTTCTTTCCAATTTACCTTTTTATACAAAAAAAGCAAAAAGCCAAGCTTATTGCACTTGGCTTTTTGCTGGAGAGATTCTTTCATGATTATAAAATCCTTTCGCCTGCTTTACTTTTCGAAGCGCAAACCACCATAACAACAGCATGAACGGAACCATGTAGTAGCCCCATTTTTCTTGTGTTAACAAAATAAAATCATATGTCCCGTGCAACAGAAAGGGAAGAAAAAACGAAAGAAATAAGTGGCGCCGCTTTCTCATCGCAAATTTTGCTTTTCCTAAATAAAAGCCCATGATTACTGCGAATAAAGCATGGCTTGAAACAGGCAAAAGCGCTCTTGTTACGGCAAATTCCACACCGTTTGCCAGTAAATATAAAATATTTTCCAATGTCGCAAAACCGAGCGACACGCTCGCGCTATAGACGATGCCATCATACGGTTCATCAAACTCATGGTGGTCATAAATAAAAACATAAAGGATAAACCATTTCACAAATTCTTCTAACAATCCGGACAAAAAAAAGGCGCGAACTACCGCAGATGTCGCCATTCCTTCCGCATGAAATACATATTGAATAAACATGATAGGAAATACAAGAAGCGCCCCAACAAGAAACGCCCGCAGCACAATGGAAAGCGGTTCTGTTTCATATTCATCTTTTAAATAAAAATAGCTAAGCAGCGCGATTCCTGGGGCAATGCCAGCGGAAATTAACGTTAACATACAAATCCCCGTTTCGATCCGTTTTCTCTATGGTAACATGAGAATATAGCATTTGAAAATAACCTTCCGTTATTTGAGTCAGTCAAGATTTTGTGGGAACTTTTTTGGTTCGCTAAAAAACAGGTGTAAGTCATAGGTTGGCGAACCATTTTTTTGAATTTCATCCGTAAGCGCTTTCGAACTCTCATCCCTTGTCATGACAGACCGATATGTATACCTTTTTTTACCATCCCTTGAGTTCAGACAGGGCATGATAGATCGGTGTCCCGGACGATTGCTGTAAATATGGCACGTTATTCCGCGTTACCTCCGGAAGAAGACGGCG
>NZ_FOJS01000104.1 GCF_900111865.1 Parageobacillus thermantarcticus
CGCCCCCGGTCATCCACGAAGCAGGCGTAGTGGGTTCGTTTCGCGATATCGATTCCCACGACAAGCGTTTGTTCGGTTACTTGATCAATTTTATAGTTTTGTGTACAATTCATCTGAAGTCCTCCTTGGTATGGTGAGTGATGTTTGACACCCCTGCATCATACCAAGAGGGCTTTTTTTGATCAAGTCCCCGGAAAAGCTCCTAACAGGAATGCTTTCTTTAGAATGTTTTTCGTCCAATCAGAGAATACCCTACCTTTTTCTTTTTGGTCTAGCAAAATGTGTTACACAAAATTTTATACATCATCAAGATCTATTATCCAATATATAAATTTACAAAAAGAGGGGATTTTGGATATGATAAAAAAAGAAAAAAGTAGAAATAAATATTCTGTTTCAGATCACATCTTTGCAATAACAGTTGTATCCTTTATGTGCTTAGCCATTATTTCATTACCTTTCCTACTTTTTTATTTAGTAATACATTTTGTTTCGTTGACAACCGATGTCCGTATTAATTCGTTTGGAACCTTTTCTTCTATCAAAATTATCCTAAAATTTTTTATAACTACTTTAGTCATAACAGGGGTGGTAGATACGATTTTTTCTATAATCTTGAACCGCTCGAAAGGAATTCTTGGTTTTCTTTCTGAAGCACTTCTGATGCTTGCCTTTTTCTATTTTTATGTTTTGATTTATTCTCTTGTGTCTAATGAAATTGTAATGACAGATAAAGGTCGTCTTTATGTTTCCTTATTTTTGTTCCTCATGTATTTATCTATTCATGTAGTATATATCGGTTCAAAACGGCTTTATGAATTGATAGTAAAAAAGTAACATAAAAGTAACATATTAACAGTATTTTATCTCCCTACAAATAGACAATAAAAGAAACACATTTGATACACTGTTCTGGAACCTCGATCTGAGAGGGATTTTGATTTTCATTGTGTTGATTTAACAACAAGCAGAGGGAAAAACATGAAGATTGTAATAACCTTTACCTCTAGTGTGAGTAAAATGTTTGTGGGAGAAATTCTTAGAATTCCCCGATGAGGGGG
>NZ_FOJS01000029.1 GCF_900111865.1 Parageobacillus thermantarcticus
TCGGTGACTTGATTAATCTTCTTGTTTGAGATAGAATGCATGTATAGTCCTCCTTGGTATTCAAATTAGGGGTCAATTCACAGATTGACACCCCCGAATCATACCAAGAGGGCTTTTTTTATTCAAGTCCCCGAAAAAACTTCTAACAGGAATGCTCCTTTCATACAAAAATATAACAAACATCAATAATAAAATCGACATATTTTATTAAAAAATTTTAATATTTTATATCAATTTTAACATTTTATCAGACTATACCCGCATTATAACGAAAAATACCCCTTGGAACAAAACATTCAAGGGGCAAAAAGCAATGGAGGCAAATTCATTTTTTCGGTCATCAGATCATCAAGGCTTTTAAACGTGTAGCCTTGCTTGCGCAAATCGTCGATCACTTTCGCAAGCGCCTCTGCATTATCTTTCGAGACGGTATGAAGCAATAAAATCGCACCCGGATGAATTTGTTTCATAATGTTATCATATGCGTACTCCCACCCTTTTTGCTTGTCCGTCTGCCAATCAACAAACGCAAGTGACCAAAACACATGGTAATAACCAAGCTCGCGGGCGATCGCCATCGTCCGTTCACTGAAAATACCGCGTGGCGGACGAAGATACATCATTCCTTTCTGTCCTGTCAGTTCTTCCGTTTTTTTCCGAACCGATTCCAGCTCCTCCCGCAGCCGCTCATCGCTCACTTGCGTTAAATCAGGATGATGCCACGAGTGATTGCCGACAATATGCCCTTCTTTTGCCATTCGTTGCACTAAATCCGGCGCGGTGTTTAAATAGTGGCCTGTCACAAAAAATGTCGCCGGCACTCGTTTTTCTTTTAAAACATCTAAAATTTTCGCGGTATAACCGTTTTCGTAACCGTTATCAAACGTTAAATAAATTTCTTTTTTATTTGGATTTCCTAAATAAAACGCGTCATATTTGGCAAGCAGTTGATCCAGCTCTTTTCCCGCGGAAGGCGGCTTGTGGTTCTCGCTCCGTTTAAATCCCCAATGAATCGCTTTATTGCTTGTCGCTTCCACGGAAACAGGAACAAACGATAAAATGACGGCACATAAAAACAACCATATCGTCGCGTTTTTCACCGATTTTTCCTCCTTGTCGTGCTGCTAACCATTAGTTTTTTCCATCGCTTCCGCTTTAACCGTGCCATTTGTTGCATAAAAAATCACCGCCAGCACTAGGCTGACGGTGGTAACGAGAGCGTTTCTCGATATCTTCATCGATGGCGAACTTTTATTTGAAAACTGGTTCTTTAAATTGAGCGAGTTTTTCTAACGACGATTTCTCGACATCTTCGTGCAAGCTGTTGCCGTGTGAATCCATCGTGACGACGGCGGTGAAGTTTTCGACGCGCAAATGCCACATCGCTTCCGGAATACCAAACTCCAACAGATCGACGCCTTCTACCGATTTAATACAGTCCGCATAATATTGCGCCGCACCGCCGATCGCGTTCAAATAGACGCCGCCGTGTTCTTTTAAGGCTTGCAGCGTTTTTGCGCCCATGCCGCCTTTGCCGATGACCGCGCGGACGCCGAATTTTTTCATAATGTCGCCTTGGTACGGCTCCTCGCGAATGCTTGTCGTCGGGCCGGCCGCTTTCACTTGCCAATTGCCGTTCTCATCTTTCAGCATGACCGGGCCACAGTGGTAAATAATTTGTCCGTTCAGATCAACAGGCGCATCGTGGTCCATTAAATATTTATGAATCGCATCGCGGCCGGTATAAATGATTCCGTTAATGCGCACGACGTCGCCGACTTTCAACTGGCGAATCTGTTCTTCTGTAATCGGAGGTTCTAATACGACTTCACGAGTTTCGCCAAGCTGAGCGGCCGCCGACGTTTCGGCTTTCTCCAATTCTTTTGCAAAATCGACGTCTTCGCCTTCCTGATAGAGCCACTCCGTGATTTCGCCTGTTTCTGGGTCGATTTTGACGCCAAGGCGGCGGAACGCCCAGCAGTTATAAGCGACAGATACGAAAAAGCTTGCCGGGATGCGGTGCATCGCTCCAATTTTGCAGCCTAGCAGCGTCGATTCACCGCCGAATCCCATTGTGCCGATACCGAGTTTATTGGCATTTTCCATAATGTATTCTTCTAAGCGGCGAAGATCTTCGTTTGGATTGACATCGTCGACGGAACGGAAAAGCTGGTCTTTCGCCAGTTCATAGCCGGAAGCGCGGTCGCCGCCGATGCCGACGCCGATAAATCCGGCGCTGCAGCCTTGCCCTTGCGCTTGGTATACTGCATGCAAAATGCATTTGCGGATGCCATCTAAGTCGCGCCCGGCGCGGCCAAGCCCTTCCAGTTCACACGGCAAGCTGTATTGAATGTTTTTGTTTTCACAGCCGCCTCCTTTTAAAATAAGGCGCACATCAATGTAATCGTTTTCCCATTGTTCAAATTTAATAACAGGAACACCGACGCCAAGGTTGTCGCCGCTATTTTTTCCTGTCAACGAATCAACGGAGTTCGGACGAAGCTTCCCGTCTTTCGTCGCTTGAACGATCGCGGCATGAATCGCTTCTTTCATTTTTATTTGATTGGCGCCGACCGGCACTTTAATTTTGAACGTTGGCAATCCTGTGTCTTGGCAAATCGGCGATACGTTTTCCTCCGCCATTTTAATATTGCCGGCAATCGTCGTCAGCGCCATCGCCGCTCGCGTTCCCGCATTTTCCCGCGCTTTTGCACGAGCGATCGCCCGACGCACGTCTTTTGGCAGTTTCGTGGAAGTCTCCACGATAAGCTCATACATGCTTTGTTGGAATTTTTCCATGTTCAACGTTCAACGCCCCTTCCCCTTTGCTCGTCCTATGTATTACTATTTCGAATTGTCTTCCTATTCATTATAACGTTTTTCCACCTTTGTGTAAATTGAACCCCCTCCTGCCTCGCAGAAAAAGGAGGCTTCCATGTTCATTTGCTTCATCCGTATTTGTTACTTTCAAAAGTTTGCATCGTGCGTGCAAACGATCATACATATATGAAAAAATGTTGTCCGAACCTACCCGCTCATCGATAGTGGATGCGATTGCCCGTTGCGCATATGGTTAAAGCAATTGACAATTGCCGCGTTCGTTTTTCATAATAAACGATGACTGCATCAAAGATATTTCGGTCATTGAAAGCAAAACGTGTCCGAAATATTGTTAGTTTAGCTTACCAGAAAAGAGGAGAAACATATGGATTCATTTACACTTCAACCTATTACACCGTCGTTTGACCCATGGGAAGCGTATCTTGATATAGAAGAATACGGAAAACTGCAGTTGACAAACATCGAATTTACGACGACGACATTATGCAATATGCGTTGTGAACATTGTGCCGTCGGTTACACGTTGCAAACAAAAGACCCGGAAGCGCTCCCGCTTGATTTATTAATCAAGCGGCTGGAAGAAATCCCGCATTTACGCTCGTTAAGCATTACCGGCGGTGAGCCAATGTTGTCGTTGAAATCGGTGAACGACTATGTCGTACCGTTGTTGAAGTACGCCCATGAGCGAGGGGTGCGGACGCAGCTCAACTCAAACTTGACGCTTGAGCTAGACCGTTACGAAAAAATAATTCCATATTTGGATGTGCTGCATATTTCGCATAACTGGGGAACGATCGATGACTTTGTCGAAGGCGGATTCGCGATGATGGAACGCAAACCTAGCGTCGCGCAGCGTGAAAAATATTTCGAACGAATGATTGAAAACGCGAAAGCTTTGGCAAAAGCGGGAGTCATCGTCTCCGCAGAGACAATGCTAAACAAGCGGACCGTTCCGCACTTAGAAAAAATTCATCGCCAAGTCGTCGATGAAATGCATTGCAAACGCCATGAAGTGCATCCGATGTACCCTAGTGATTTTGCAAGCGCGCTCGAAACATTGAGCTTGGACGAATTGCGGCAGGCCATCCATCATCTTCTCGATATTCGCGATGAAAATGTTTGGATGTTGTTCGGGACGCTTCCGTTTTATCCATGTAGCGATAATGAAGAGGATTTAGCGCTGCTGAAACGGCTGTATTCCAGCAAAAACGTGACCGTCCGCAACGATCCGGATGGACGCTCCCGCTTAAACGTCAATATTTTTACAGGAGATATCATCGTGACAGACTTCGGCGATGAGCCGGCGCTCGGAAACATCCGTCATGACACGCTGTTAGAAGCATATGAAAGATGGCTAAGCTCCCCGCTCGCGCAACAGCTTAACTGTCATTGCCCATCTGTCCAATGCCTCGGACCGAACGTACTTGTGAAAAACGCCTATTATTCTGATGTTGATTTTACAAAACGAAAAGCGCGAATTAAAAAATAAAAAGAGGCTAACTTGTATATGGCAACACAGAAGAAGGGTGTCCACTACTTTTGGGACACCCTTCTTCTTTTACCGCGGTTGTTCGCTTGTGACGTATGCAAAATATAGACGGTCTTGCACAGGGATCCACGCGCCAATTCCCCTTGTTGTGACGTTTTTCACGACGATTTTCTTTTTATTCCCTTTCAGGACGACATACACTTCTCCATAAGTGACTTTTCCTTTTTCATTCACAGCAGGCGCATAAGCGTATAAATAGCCGAGCTTTTTCGCAGGCACCGCATATGGGTGATCTTTTTTCGTCCCAATCCCGACGACCGTGCTAAACGCTAACGGCAAATTCGTTTTTTTCATTGCCGCAGTCAGCATCATTTTTTGCACCGCTTCTTCATTTGGAATTTGCGCCGTTAAACCGCCGCGCACATGTTTTTGCGTCTCTTGTCTGTAATATAGCTTTTGTGGGGCATTGCCGCCGCGATTATCGAGAAAATTTGTGTTGATTTTTTGGTATTCCCAATTTGTCGACGTTTCTAGCGATTGATAATGGAGCGGCCATTGCCCTAAGTAAATCGTCGCCCTGTATCCAATGGCAAACGGCGTGCTTGAAACGGAAGATTCGTTAAGAAGCCGAATCAGTTCTGGATTCTCAATTTTTACGTTCGCCGAATTCAAGAGCTGTTTCGTAAATTTGCTTGGTTCCAAATACGGCAAATCTTGCGTCGGGTTTGGGTACGTATTTTCTTTCGCAATATCCACTACCGAGTTCGGTCCGACTTGTCTGGAAGTAGCATCAGCGGTGAAAGCAGTGGCATACACCATAAACATGCCAATAAAAAGGCAAATACTCCATTTTTTCATTAACGGTCGCTCCTTTCCATTACTACTTTCACCGTTATTTTTTTCAAAAAAATACCGTTTATCCACATCGAAAAAAATTTATGACAAAAAGGCTCTGCCTCATGGCAGAGCCTTTTTCGATCAAAGCAAATAAAAGCCAATTCCCATAATCGTATAAGCGGCGAGCAATGTCGCTCCTTCAAACCAGTTCGTATCCCCGTCATTGGAAAGCACGATCGTCAACAGTACAGATGTCGCCATCGCGATCAATTCCGGAAGCGAAAAAACGAGCGGCATTTTTTCTGGAAAGAGCAAAGAAACTAGAACAAGCACAGGCGCAACAAACATGGCGATTTGCAACGTTGAACCGATCGCGATTTCGACGGCGACATTCATTTTGTTTTTATATGCCATAATCACAGCCGAAGCGTGCTCCGCTGCGTTTCCAACGATGGCGACAATGATAATCCCGATAAACAATTCGCTCCATCCGAATGATTCCGCCACCGTTTCAAACGTATGGACAAGTCTCTCGGATATGTAAGCAACGGCGACGGTCGCCAGCGCCAAAATCAAAACCGATTTTCCTTTCGTCCATTCCGGTTCTTCGTGTTCTTCGACGACATCCGACTTTTGCTGATACACACCGCGATGGGTGACAAGCTTAAAGTATAACGCTGCCAAATATAAAACGATCATAATAATCGAAATGCCGACGCTAAGCGATAGTTTTTCTTGAGCCGACATGTTCATTGTAAACACTTCAGGGATCACAAATGCCACTAAAATTGCAAACGTAAGCAATCCCGCGTTATGGCGGGCGTCATATACATTGAATTCTTGCCGTTTATATTTAAGGCCGCCAACAAAAAACGATAAGCCAGCCACTAATAATAAGTTGCCAAGCACTGAACCGGTAAGTGAGGCAAGCACGACTTCCACAAGCCCCGCTTTTAATGCAAAAATAGAAATAATGAGCTCGACCGCGTTTCCGAACGTAGCATTGAGCAATCCCCCTATGCGAGGGCCGGCTACAATCGCCAAACTTTCCGTAGCGCGCCCCATATAGCTTGCTAAAGCAATAATCGTTAAACAATAAACAACAAACATCAAGACGGCAGGCCAATGAAGGAAACTGCCGATTACTGATAATGGAACTCCGATCGATACCATCAGCGCAAATACTTTATTCATCGTGATGACTCCACCTTTCCTAATCGGTTAAAAAAATTCTTTTTACCATCCTATATAACAAACGGTTCCGCTCGATATCGCTAGATGATATTGCATTAGACCCGTTTTTACAATAAATGAAGGAGACAAGCTAAGATTGTACAATTATATGGATGGAAGGAAATCCTTCCGTCCAATGAACTTGCATTTCCTTTTCACCCAAAATCCAAGCCTCCATCAAGCTTATGCTCCAACTTTTGGCAGCGAAAATCGCGGTCTTCTTCCGCTAATATTCCTAAATTTTATTATCCCTCCTCGTTCTGCTTGCCTTGCGCATATAAACTATGTACCATGTTAAACGAACGCCATTTTCGGAAACGAGGTATAAAAGCGATGCGCTTTTGGATTTTAATCAGCATTGTCGCCATTTCCGGTTTATCGCAAGGGATGTTGCTGCCACTGCTTTCGATGTTGCTTGAAAAACATGGAGCTTCTTCTTCCATAAACGGCATGCACGCCACGGCGCTGTATATCGGCGTCCTATTGATTTCGCCGTTTTTGGAAAAACCGCTCCGTCAATATGGATACAAACCTATGATTATCCTTGGTGGTTTTATTGTAATATCATCACTCGCCTTATTTCCAGCTTTTCACTCGTTTTTGTTTTGGTTTTTCCTGCGCCTTTGCATCGGAATCGGCGACCATATGCTCCATTTTGCGACACAAACGTGGATTACCGACTTTTCTCCGTCACACCGGCGAGGCCGCAATTTGTCATTATACGGACTGTCTTTCGGCATCGGATTTTCAGCTGGTCCGCTGTTAGCGTCACTCATTCAATTCAAGGAATCGTTGCCGTTTTTTTTATCATCGTTGCTTAGCCTTATCGGCTGGTGTAGCGTCTTTTTTCTGCAAAACGAACGGCCGAAAGAAAGCGAACAATCCAGTTCGGCGCGCACGTTCGATCGCTTTGTTCATGCATGGAAATATGCGTGGGTTGCTTTATTGCTGCCGTTCACTTACGGCTTTTTAGAAGCGGCGATTCATGCCATTTTCCCTGTTTACGCTTTGCGGGAGCATATTGTGATAGAACATGTGGCATTTATTTTACCAGCTTTTTCACTCGGCGGCATCCTCTTTCAGTTGCCGCTTGGATTATTAAGCGATCGTTTGGAGCGAAAACGAGTTATTGCCGGCGCTTTATTGATCGGAAGCGTCAGTTTTTTTGGAGCTTATTTATTCCGCCACTTCCTTGTTGGCCTTGCTGTTTGTTTCTTTATTGCCGGCATGTTTGTCGGTTCTCTGTTTTCACTCGGCATTACGTATATGGCGGATTTGCTACCAAAACATCTTCTTGCCTCCGGAAACTTGCTATGCGGCATGCTGTACAGCATCGGCAGCATGATCGGCCCGTTTGTTAACGGTTTAGCAATCGAATATGGCACGAACAATAACTTTTTCTTTACAATCAGCGCCATTCTTTTCCTTTCCTTTTTGCTATTGCTATCGAACAGAAAAAAGAAGGTCACCCATTGATGACCTTCTTTTTTGTTTATTTTCAAAAAATTATTGACCTTTTCCTTTTGTCTGTTATATAATAATGGCAACAATTAATTAATCTGTTTTAAAACAGAGGGAGGGCAATAATCAATGATTAGAGCGGAACGAAAAAACATGATTGAGTTTATTGAAAAAGTAAGAGGAATCTCCAGAGATCAACTTGCTTATATGACAGACGCGGAAATTGAATATATTTACGAGCTGTATTACCACAATCATGAAGAAATCGCCGAATAAAGATGAAATCCAAGAAGTTGTGTAAAAAAGCGGACACAAAGCGGTTCTATTTTCCAGAGACATCAATTCACTACACTGGGAGTCGGATTTTACACAAACATTAGGACTTGGTCCAAATAAAAGGACTGCCGTATGACAGTCCTTTCTTTTTTCTTTTTAATGGTACCCGTTTTGGCCATTCGCGCTGCCGCTCGTTTTATGCTTCGGCTTGTTTTTTCCTTTTTGCTTTGTGCCTCCATCTTTTTTTGTATGTTTCGTCATTGCGATCCCCCTCTCATTTCAGCAATCCCTTTACAATGGTTACTATTTCTCCGCTTTCGCCGCTTATGAGAGGAAGTTTATGCATATTAACGTTCGCGCTTTCTCCCTTCTCGTTCACAATCAAAAATCGCGTTCATCTCACCGCCCAAAACGATAATCATTCCGGATAAATAAAACCAAACCATTAAAATAATCATCCCGCCGAGACTTCCATACATCGCTGCATAATTAGCAAGATGGTTGACGTAGTAGGAAAAAGCAAGTGAGGTGATAATCCAGCCAATTGTCGCAAAAATGGCTCCGCGAATAACGTTTGCACAACGCAATTTTTTATTTGGGGCAAAATAATACAATACGGTAAACACAACAAATAAAATCAACGAACTAATCACCCAGCGCATCGCGTTCCAAATCGTTAAAAACGTCGCGGAAAAACCAAACGCGGAAAATAAAAACAGCCCTATCATTTTGCCGAATACAGGCAAAACTAAAGCGATGATGATGACAAAAATCATTCCGATCGTAAGCAGCACAGACATTCCCCGCGCAACAAGAAAAGGACGATTTTCCACGACATCGTAAGCGCGGTTGAACGCCCGGACGATCGCGTTCATTCCATGCGAAGCGGACCAAATCGCACCGATAATACTAAGCGACAACAATCTTCCGTTTTGCTCATCCATCGCCCGATGAACGTTTGCCTCAATTAAATGAATAGCTTCCTTTGGGGCGTACTGGCGGATGATGGACAGAAGATCTTCGTGTGGAATCGGCAAATACGCAAGCAATGTAATTAAAAAAAGAAGAAATGGAAATAGGGAAAGAAGAAAATAGTAAGCCAATTCCGCGGACAGTCGGGGGATCTCATCCTTTTGAAAACGCCGCGCCATTTCACGAATAAACGTTAAATCGATCATCATGCATCGTTTCCCTCTTCATCATTTTAATTAGGGGCGATCATCTTTTTTCCGGTTATATACTTCTTTTACGATTTCAATCACTTCCGGAGTCTTTTCCACAATGTCTTTTACTTTTTCCATCATAAACTCGACATCTTCTGCCATTTCTTCTACTGACCGCCGCCATTGTTTCAGTCTCACCGGCAATGAAAGACGGCTTTGTTTTTCACCATTTTTGCTCAATAATGAAAACGCAGCACCTACTGCCGCTCCAATTAATATATTTTTCCATATACTCCCTTTTCCTTTCACTTATTTTTCCTCCTTTTTTTCACAAAGATTTTTCTCTTTTATAATTGTGTCTAATAAATGTTCACACCCTTTTTGAATGAGGTCATATACTTCCGCAAAATTTCCCGTGTAATACGGATCAGGCACATCCACAATCTCGCTATCTGGAACAAAATCAAGCAGCCGGCCGATAAACCCCGTTTGATCGTATCCGGCCAATCGCCGCAAATTGCCGACATTTTCCGCATCCATCGCAATAATGTAATCAAACTCGCGCAAATCCTCTTTGCAAATTTGCCGCGCGCGAATTCCCGAAAAATCGATCTGATTTTTCCTTAATATTGTCTGTGTCCCTTCGTGAGGCGGTTCTCCCACATGCCAATTTCCTGTTCCCGCCGAATCCACGATAATTTCCCCTTCCAATCCCCTCTCTTTTACTAAATGACGAAAAATCGCCTCCGCCATCGGAGAGCGGCAAATATTCCCCAAACAAACGAACAATACCTTTACCATGTTTCACGTCTCCCTTCGATCTTATTAATTAAACTATTATTGTTAATTATGTATTATATTTACATCATGATGAACAATCGCCTTTACATAAAAGCGGAGCAATATACAAAGGATACGCTGGATCATGAAACTGCGTTCTTCATCCGCTAATTACATTATAAGACAAGAGATGATAAATGATAACGAATCGATTCGATATAATGCGTTTTGTTTTCCAAGTTCGCCCGTCGAAGAGCGAAATTTATAATCATCATTTACTAGGCAACATGCGATTCATACAACAATATGGCGATAATGCTTGGCGGATTGTCAAAAAAGATTGCCAAACTTATTTTCGTATAATCCATAACCTGTTACAATACATATAACGTTTACAAAGGAAGGAGCAAAAAAATGGATCTGTCCAAAAAATCAGCCGAAAACGTGAAGTACATGATCGAAAAAATAAAAGAAAAGCTAAAAGTCTTAAATTTTGACGCGATTAAGCCTTCCCATTTTTCTGAAGAATGGTATGATGAGCTAAAAGAAATTTACGAAATGGTGATGAGAAAAAACACGTTTAGCCCAAGCGAGATGCAGGCGATTGCCGAAGAATTAGGAAACTTGCGCAAAAAATAAACATACGCAATAAGAAAAGGCGGAACGATAATCCGTCCTTTTTTCTTTCCTATCTTCATTTATTTTTTACTGTGCTATAATCATTAAAATAATTAATTCCTATCGAAAAACTAGGATTGACTTTTGCGTGAATTATGCTAAAATTTTAAGCAATTGAAACTTATCAAACTTGATGAAAAGAACGGATTCTGTGAATTCCAGCATCCTTCTTTTGCAAAGCAAAGGATCATTTCCAATTTTGCAAAATAAGGGGAAACATGCGGCCTTTTCGCTCTTTCCAACGAAGGAGCGTTTCGTGTTTCACGCTTCTTTCATCGAAAATGTCCTCCTGCTTTTAGGACGATAAACCTATTAATCTGCTTTACTTTATTAAGTTAAAAAGGAGGAGCAACATGCTGACTTATCAAACATGGGAAAACCATGAAAAGCCTTCGTTCCCGCACGATAATGAAACAAAAGGGGCGCTCGATGTTCTTGCATGGGCGTACAGTGAATACAAAGATGATATTGTTTACGCCTGCAGCTTTGGAGTGGAAGGAATTGTTTTGATTGATTTAATTTCCAAAGTCAAACAAGATGCGGAAATCGTGTTTCTCGATACATGTCTCCATTTTCGCGAGACATATGAAACGATCGAAAAAGTCAAAGAAAAATATCCTTCCCTGCGCATTGTCATGAAAAAACCGAGTTTATCGCTAGAAGAACAAGCGCGGCAGTTTGGGGATGAACTATGGAAGCACAATCCAAACAAATGCTGCGAGTTGCGGAAAGTCATTCCCCTTCGCGAAGTGTTAACAGGGGTCACCGCTTGGATTTCCGGGTTGCGCCGCGAACAATCGCCGACACGCAAACATGTGGAATATATAAACAAAGATGACAAATTCCAATCCATTAAAATATGCCCGCTTATTCATTGGACATGGAAAGATGTATGGAATTACGTATATAAACACCAACTCCCATACAACGTGCTTCATGACCGCGGCTATCCAAGCATTGGCTGCGAACCTTGCACGTCTCCTGCGCTCGACCCGAACGATTTGCGCTCCGGCAGATGGGTCGGTCACGGGAAAACGGAATGCGGGCTTCACATCACATAAGGAGAGACATGATGATGCTCCTAATAGTTGCTTTTATCGTCTCTTTCTTCTTTGCAATGAACATCGGAGCAAGCGGAGCTGCTGCCGCGATGGGAGTCGCATACGGCTCAGGCGCCATCAAACGCCAATCAACCGCCCTTCTTCTGTGCGGATTCGGGGTGTTTCTAGGCAGCCTTGGCGGCGGCGAAGTTGTCAAAACGATCGGATCCGGAATCATACCATCATCGACATTGACGATTCAAATTGTCGTCATTATTTTAACGGCGGCGACTATTTCGCTATTTGCCGCTAACATCATGGGCATTCCGCTATCAACGAGCGAAATTACGGTCGGTGCCGTCGTCGGTGTTGGCATCGCCTATCAAGCGGTATACTTTCATAAATTGCTGTTTATCGTTTCGATATGGATTATCATTCCGGTTATCGCCTTTGTTTTCACGTTTTTTATCGGCAAATGGTTTTTGGCGCTAAAACAAAAATACCCGCAACTAGAACAAGGTTCATGGCAAAAAACGTTTATGACGCTTCTCATCATTACCGGCTTTTTCGAAGCGTTCTCAGCCGGAATGAACAACGTCGCTAACGCAGTCGGCCCGCTTGTCGGCGCCGGATTGATTTCTGTTTCGCACGCGACCGTTTTCGGTGGATTGTTCGTTGCTCTTGGCGCTGTTTTGCTTGGAAGACGCGTCTTAGAAACAAACGGAAAGAAAATTACGAACTTTTCTCCGTTTGAAGGCAGCGCCATTTCCGGAACTGGAGCGATTCTCGTCATTATTTCATCGATTTTTGGATTGCCGGTTCCGTTAACGCAAATTACGACATCAGCGATCATCGGCATCGGCACCGCAAAAAGCGGCTTTTACATCTGGCAAAAGCGAATTGTTATCCAGCTTTTGAAAGTTTGGTTCGTATCGCCGATTTTTTCGCTCGTCATTTCTTATAGCCTTGTCAAGTTGCTTCTTGACAGCGATCTTTATACAATTATAGCTATTCTCAGCGTTTGCCTTGCCACCCTTGGCATCATCATCCTGAAAAAAACAATCGCCGAAGAAAAGCGATCATTGCACGAAAACGGCGGTGGCATTCAATGATAAATCATAGTTTTCCCATATGAATATTGCTTCTAGGAGGTTATGAATCATGAACTTAAGCATTCCACACGGAGGAACATTGATCAATCGCTGGAATCCCGACTATCCATTGGATGGATTGACAAAAGAGATTGAACTGACAAATGCCGAGTTAAGCGATTTAGAATTGATCGGCACAGGAGCCTACAGCCCGCTTACTGGATTTTTGACAAAAGATGATTATGACTCCGTCGTTGAAACGATGCGCTTATCCGACGGTACGGTATGGAGCATTCCAATTACTCTCGCCGTCACGGAAGAAAAAGCAAAAGAGCTTTCCGTCGGCGAAACGGCAAAACTTGTCCACAACGGGGAAGTATATGGAGTAATTGAAATTCAAGAAATCTATCAACCTGATAAAACAAAAGAAGCCGTTCTCGTTTATAAAACGGATGAACTGGCCCATCCTGGCGTACGGAAACTGTTTGAAAAACCTAACGTCTACGTGGGCGGACCAATTACATTAGTAAAACGCACCGATAAAGGGCGCTTCGCTCCATTCTATTTCGATCCAGCCGAAACACGCCGCCGTTTTTCCGAACTTGGCTGGAAAACCGTTGTTGGTTTCCAAACGAGAAACCCGATTCACCGCGCTCATGAATATATCCAAAAATGCGCGCTTGAAATCGTTGATGGACTATTTTTAAATCCGCTCGTCGGCGAAACGAAAGCGGACGATATTCCGGCGGACATTCGCATGGAAAGCTATCAAGTATTGCTAGAAAACTATTATCCGAAAGACCGTGTTTTCTTAGGCGTGTTCCAAGCAGCGATGCGCTATGCTGGACCGCGTGAAGCGATTTTCCACGCGATGGTGCGCAAAAACTTCGGCTGCACCCACTTCATCGTCGGACGCGATCACGCCGGTGTCGGCAACTATTACGGCACGTATGATGCGCAAAAAATCTTTTTGAATTTCACTGCGGAAGAACTTGGCATTACGCCGCTGTTTTTCGAACATAGCTTTTATTGCACGAAATGCGAAGGCATGGCATCGACGAAAACGTGTCCGCATGATTCAAAATATCATGTTGTATTATCCGGCACAAAAGTGCGGGAAATGCTACGCAACGGACAAGTGCCGCCAAGCACGTTCAGCCGTCCGGAAGTAGCTGCAGTATTAATTAAAGGATTACAGCAGCGCGAAGCTGTATCTCAATCTACACGCTAAAGGAGGAACGAGATTGAGCACGAACATCGTTTGGCATCAAGCGTCGGTCACGAAAGAAGACCGCCGCAAACGAAACGGGCATCATAGCTGCATTTTATGGTTTACCGGGCTTTCCGGCTCCGGTAAATCGACGGTTGCAAACGCCGTATCAAAAAAGCTATTTGACCTTTGCGTGCAAAACTATGTATTAGACGGAGACAACATCCGCCATGGTCTCAATAAAGATCTCGGCTTTTCCGCCGAAGACCGCACCGAAAATATTCGCCGCATCGGCGAAGTCGCCAAGTTGTTTGTCGACAGCGGCCAATTCGTCCTAACAGCTTTTATTTCTCCTTTCGCACAAGATCGCGAACTTGTGCGCAATTTAGTAGAAAAAGACGAGTTTATCGAAATTTATGTGAAATGCCCGCTAGAAGAGTGTGAAAGACGCGATCCAAAAGGGCTGTATAAAAAAGCGAGAAACGGCGAAATCCGCAATTTCACCGGCATCGATTCTCCATATGAAGCGCCTGTTTCTCCGGAACTGACGATTGAAACGCATCGTTACACGATAGACGAATGCGCCAATCAAGTGATTGCCTATTTGCGCGAGCGAAATTTTATAAAGGGGGAATCTGAAAATGGCGTATGAAAAAGTATGGGCAAATAATCCAAATTTAAACAAAGTGGAATTAAAAAAGCTAAAAAAAGACGGATTGAAAATTTTTGATGATATTCCTTATTATGCAAAACACGGATTCTCTTCGATCCCGCAAGAAGAATGGGATCTTTTCAAATGGGCGGGGCTTTACCTGCAGCGTCCGAAAGAAGCCGGCTATTTTATGATGCGCGTTTGCGTTCCTTCCGGGATTTTGAATAACGAGCAACTCGAAACGCTAGCAGGCATCGCCCGCGATTACGGACGCGGTTTGTTTGACATTACAACCCGTCAATCCGTTCAATTCCATTGGCTGCAAATCGAACAAATTCCTGATATTTTTGATCGTCTAAAACGGGTTGGATTGTCTACTGCTGGTGCTTGCGGCGATATCACCCGCAATATCGTCGGCAACCCGCTTGCCGGCATCGATCCGGACGAACTGTTTGACACGAGAGAAATCGTCCGCGAAGTATATGAATTTTTCCAACGCAATGAAGATTTCTCCAACTTGCCGCGCAAATACAAAATTTCGATCAGCGCAAACGTCTATAATACGGTTAACGCGGAAATCCATTGCTTGTCGTTTACGCCGGCGAAAAAAGTGATCGACGGCAAAGAAGTACTCGGATTCCACGTGAAAGTCGGCGGCGGTTTATCGTCTGCACCATATCTTGCGCAAACGCTAGATGTGTTCGTTACGCCAGACCGGGTGAAAGACGTCGCTGTCGCGGTTACAACGATTTTCCGTGACTACGGCTATCGCGAAAAACGCCATCGCGCCCGTCTCAAATTCCTTGTTGCCGACTGGGGCATCGATAAATTTAAAGAAAAATTAATCGAACTGACTGGCCCGCTTCCATCTAAAGGGGAAGATGTGCAAAAAGGCTGGAACCCTGGCTACTTCTATGGCGTCCATCGCCAAAAACAAGAAGGATTAAACTACATCGGCTTTAACGTTCCATTAGGCCGCTTAAGCGCGGATGAAGTATTCGAAATCGCAAGAATCGCTCGCCAATATGGCAACGGCGAAGTCCGTACTTGCAATTCGCAAAACTTAATTATTCCAAATATCCCAGATGAACACGTTGACGCTGTGTTGCAAGAGAAAGTATTCGAGCGGATTTCCATTCGTCCGAAAACATTTACTGGCTACGCTGTTTCTTGCACCGGCACTGAATTTTGCAATTTGGCGCTCGTCGAAACGAAAGAACGGATGCGGCGCGTCGCGGAATATTTAGACGAACGTTTGGAATTGGACGTTCCAGTACGCATTCATATGGTCGGTTGTCCAAACTCATGCGGCCAACGGCAAATCGCCGATATCGGCTTACAAGGCATTAAAACAAAAACAAAAGACAGAGGCATGATCGAGGCGTTTGAAATTTACGTCGGCGGCACATTGCTTAATGGCGGCAAATACAACCAAAATCAAAAATTAAAAGGAAAAATCGACGCAGAACAAATTTCCGAAGTGCTTTTGCATCTATTAACCTATTTCAAAGAAACAAAATTGCCGGGCGAAACGTTCTTGGCTTATTTGGACCGCGTCGGAATAGAAGCGCTGCAAACAGAGTTAGACCGGATTTTGGCGCAAGTCAACACGGTGGCGTAAAAGGTGGCGGCAATGTTTCTGTACCGGTTTGAAGTAACAACGAAAACAGAAATCATTTATGTCGTCATTGCCGCAAACGATGATGAACAGGCATTTCACCTCGTCGAAGTCGAATTGGAAAAACATTTCTTTAAAGTTCCCGATTATACAGATATCTCACTTCACGAGAAAAAACCGATTCGTCGCGGCGGCGGGTTCGTTGTATACAGCGAACCCCGCCGTTCTTCATAAAAACACGAGAAAGGGCTGAAATGAAGATGGGAAAAGTATACTTAGTTGGCGCTGGTCCCGGCGATCCCGAACTGATCACCGTAAAAGGCCTTAAATGCATCCAGCAGGCCGATGTCATTTTATACGACCGCCTCATTAACGAAGAGCTGCTGTCTTACGCGAAAAAAGATGCGGAACTCATCTTTTGCGGCAAACTGCCGGGCTACCACACCATGCAGCAAGAGACGATTAACCATTTTCTCGTTCGCCATGCGAAAAAAGGAAAAACGGTCGTCCGTTTGAAAGGCGGCGATCCGTTCGTATTTGGTAGAGGCGGCGAGGAAGCAGAAGCGCTCGTCAAGCATGGAATCGAATTTGAAATCGTTCCCGGCATCACTTCAGGAATCGCCGCTGCTGCTTATGCCGGTATTCCCGTCACCCATCGAGATTTCAGCTCTAGCGTCGCGTTTATCACCGGCCATAAACGCGAAGGAAGCAAAGAAGATTTGAAATGGGAAAGCCTTGCGAAAGGAATCGATACGTTAGCAATCTATATGGGCATCAGCAATCTCCCATATATTCGCGATCAGCTCATCAAATATGGGAAAGCACCTTCCACACCTGTTGCTGTCATCCAATGGGGAACAACCGCGGAACAGCGGACGGTAACGGCTACTTTGGCGACCGTTGCCGACGTCGTGGCGCAAGAAAAAATTGAAAATCCGAGCATGATCATCATCGGGGATGTCGTAAAACTGCGCGAAAACATTCAATGGTTTGAACAGCTGCTTGCCAAACAAACGGCCGTCGCCAATACGGCGTTATAACGAGGCGGAACATGCAAGCGATATTGTACGTCTGTCACGGCAGCCGCGTCGCAAAAGCGCGTGCGGAAGCGGCCGCCTTTGTGGAACGGTGCAAGGCGAATATCGATGTTCCCATTCAAGAACTTTGTTTTATCGAACTTGCCGAGCCCGATATTGCCGCTGGAATCGACATCTGCGTCCAAAAAGGCGCGACTCGCATCGTTGTTCTGCCGATTCTTCTTTTATCAGCGGGTCATGCGAAACACGACATTCCCGAAGCAATCCGGCAAGCGGCGCAACGCTATCCACACGTAGAAATCGTGCTTGGAAAACCGTTTGGCGTGCACCAGACGATGATTGACATTGTTGCAGACCGGATCAAAGAACAGGCGGTACCGTTGGATCGTGAATCAATGATTCTCCTTATCGGACGCGGAAGCAGCGATCCGGATACGAAACGCGATATCGCCGCGATCGCAAGACTTCTTCAAGAAAAAACAAACGTCCCGCGCGTCGATACATGCTTTTTAGCCGCCATCCGCCCGACATTGGAAGACGGATTATATGAAGCGAATCGCTCTTCCTATAAAAAAATTTTCGTCGTTCCTTATTTATTATTTACCGGCATATTAATGAAAACGGTCGAAAAAAAGCTGCGCTCCCTTTCTTCAACAAACAAACAATGGATTTTATGTAATTATTTAGGATACCACCCTCTTTTGGAAACCATCGTGAAAGAAAAAGCGAATAAATTGCTGCTTGTCAATGAGGGAGTCTGACAATCAAAGACTCCCTCGTATATATTAACATCCCTTCATCACCTTTCCATGTGATCACCAAAACTCAACACTTTCGCATCCATATAGAAATTCTCCGCTCACACACCTCACATTCCATATATGCAAACTATCCCTGCTATTATATGATAAAAATATAGAAAAAAGATGGCGAGGGGCGAATGATATGAAGCGGTTTCATCTAGTGATCGCCGGGCGCGTGCAAGGTGTAGGATTCCGGTATTTTACGCAACATGAAGCGCTGAAACGGCAATTAACCGGCTGGGTCAGAAACAATGACGACGGGACAGTAGAACTCGAAATACAAGGAAACGAAGAAGCGATACGATTATTTATTGACACCATCCGCGAAGGAACATTGTTTGCAAAAGTAACGGATGTCTCTATACGAGAAATTCCGTGCGTTCAAAACGAAAAACAATTTCGCATTATGTACTAAGGGGCTACCATACATAGCCCCTTTCATTGTGCGAGAAGCGGACGCATAGATGTATAATGCAGACACGTTTCCACAATGCGACGATTCGCATATTCGTTTTTCCGATTGGCTTCGCGGCAAACCGGGTTGAACACATCGATGGAAGCTTGCGGATATTCGCCGCATACATCGACGCCTGCTACTTTTTTATAAAGTAATAAATGCCGCAGACAAGAAAGCAAAAACGAAAGCGGCATCGTCCCTTGATCCCAGTTCGTCACCGCATCATCGCGGCAAAGCACGTCTTTATCAATGCTAATATATACACAATGAGTAGGAATCATGGAAAAAAGCATGTTAGGAGAAATATCATAATGATCGCTTGGAAAGACCGTAACGTTAGGAGATAAACGAAGATGTTGTGGCGAAGATGTTGGACCAATAATGACTGCCTTTTTTAAATAAGCGTGCTTTAGCGCATACGACACCCATGAACCGCAAGAGATAACGGGATCATCTCCTGTTCCAACATCGGTATGATGGTCAAATAAAACGAGCGTAAAAGGTTCCTTTATTTCTTGAATAAGCAAATAAGAGACATAATGATAGTTTCCGTTTCCAATCAACACCACTCCCCTTTGTTTGCGAAGGCGTATACGTCTTTCAATCTCACGCAATGATTCTTGCTCGCAATACAAGTTTGTATGGGACAAATCGGTAAAATCAATCCATTCATGCGGAAACTGAAAAAGCTGCTTTTGCAAAGCATACGTATTGTCAAAGTTGAAAAACGTCACACCGTTTCCTTGAAAACTCATCAAATAACACCTCTTTTTCGCTTTGGTGCAAATTCAGCTTGATGAGTCTCAGATGCCTTCCTTCTTTTTTATTATAATCTAACATTTCGATAAACGAAATATTTCCGCTTTTTTGCTTGTTTCATGTAAAATAGTAGAAAATGAATAATTCAGGAGGGATTCGCTTGCAGCCGATCGATGTTTGCGAAGTGCAAGCAGCGTTAAACCGCTTTGCCAATCAAGACGTATATATTCATCTCGAAACGACAAATGGAGCATATGCTTCCCATCATAACGAAGGATTTTTTTCTGCTGGGGCTTATATCCGCAACGGTCTCATTCGCTTCCACCGCGGAAAGATCACCGGAAACAGGCCGTATCGCGTCGGTTTAAAACTTGATTTCGGCTGGGTGTACGCAGAAGGGCTAACCGACTGGGAGATGACGGAAAAAGGGCAATTGCTATTGGCCGGACACGATAATGAAGGAAGGCTGGCCGTTGCGCTTCAATTAAGCCACGAGCCATTTTAACAAAGGAGGAATTTTCATGGAAAGGCATATATTAGTTGTATTCCCCCATCCTGATGATGAAGCGTTCGGGGTGTCCGGAACGTTAGCGCAGCACGCCGAAAACGGCACACCGATCACATACGCCTGTTTAACGCTCGGGGAAATGGGACGAAATATGGGAGTGCCCCCGTTTGCGAACCGAGAAACGCTTCCTCTCATTCGTAAAAAAGAACTCGAAGAAGCGTGCAAAGCAATCGGCATCGGCGATTTGCGCTTGCTTGGCTACCGGGATAAAACGGTAGAATTTGAGGACGAAGAGTTGCTAGCCGACCGGATTGGAGAAATTATTGCGGAAATAAATCCGTCGCTCGTCATTACGTTTTACCCCGGCTACAGCGTTCACCCGGATCATGACGCGTGCGGTGCCGCCGTTATTCGCG
Organism: Parageobacillus thermantarcticus; assembly: GCF_900111865.1. Lineage (GTDB taxonomy): Bacteria > Bacillota > Bacilli > Bacillales > Anoxybacillaceae > Parageobacillus > Parageobacillus thermantarcticus. Next base: position 20,350 of record NZ_FOJS01000029.1, read on the forward strand.
CCCTCAAGCGCCTCCCAAAAGACAAGCGCCCGACCGTTCACTGCGTCGCGTTTTCCAAAAACTGTGAACAAGATTTAGGAAAACCCGATGTCATCCGCGACGTCAGCGCAGTTATCGACAAAAAACTCGCCGCGATCCAAGCGCATCGCTCGCAAACGGAAGGATTGATGAAAGCAGCTGCCAAGCGGGGCGGCGATGCTCTAGAATGGTTGAAAACAGAGCTATTTTGGACGTATAAATGGGAGGATTGAAAAGAAAAAAGCAGGTCGTCTTTATTGAAGCAGGAATCAAGTCCGCGAAATTGTGTAAAAATTTTACCCACAATCCAAATTTACTGTACTGGTAATGGAAATTTTACACAATCATTTGGACTTGGCCTGAAGCAGGCCTGCTTTTATCCCATCCAACATTAAAATTCACGTTTTCTGTAAAACTGTAACGAAAGCAAAAAGGAAATCGTCAATAATAAAATCATCACCGCTATAACGATTACCATCACTTCAACTTTAGAAAGATGATAAAGATAATGAACCACATTTTGAATAAACGGATGATTAGCTTGTTCAAAAAATTTTGGAACAAGCGCAAATGTGCCAAAAAATAAAGCAAAACTCACCAATCTAGAGTGAATAAATCCAACTTTAAAAAGTACCGGAAAGTAAATGCTGTTAATAAAAATGACAGCACATAACGCAACTATTATACTTTCGAGTGAAACACTGTGAACTTGAACGGAAGGATTTATCATTTGCAGTATATACGCAATCACCAGGTAATACGCAATAGCAATGACGGTAAAAACAAATATAGAACAATATCTTGCCATGACAACAGTTCGCCGTGTTAAAGGAAAACTATTTAACAAAATATCAGCTTTGTTTTTATCGTCATGCGCACATGCTGATAGTATTAGCATGTAATTCACCGCAATAATACTAATAAGAAAAACGACTGCGCTATCTTGTTTTAGAAATATCATCATCACTATGATATAAATGGCGGCAAATAAAAGTGTTTTCTTAAGAAGCAGTATATCTTTCAATATAAGCTGAAACATTGTTACATCCCCCTTTGAAAATACACGATAATATCTTCCAGAGAAGGCTTATCCACAATAATTTTGTCTCCTAATATTCTTTTTATTTTTTGCTTATCTTTCGTTAACGCCTCAAATCCAAATTGATTTTCTTTAACGCTAATGAAAAGCGGCTGTATACTACTATGTAATAGTTCCTTTGGCCCTTTAACAAGCCCGTAGTTTTCAAATATTTCGTCTTTTGTACAAGAAAATATAATGTCTCCATCATTGATAAATGTGATGTAATCCGCGATCTTATCTAAATCGGAAGTAATATGCGTAGAAAAAAACACGCCCCTGTTTTCGTCTTGTATAAATGAAGATAGTATATCAAGTAGTTCGCTTCGAATAATTGGATCAAGCCCTGAAGTTGGTTCATCCATTATCAATAATTCAGCATGATGAGACAGTGCGATTGCAAGTGAAAGTTTCATTTTCATTCCTTTCGATAAATGTTTAATTTTCTTTTTTAAAGGTAATGAAAACTCTTTTATATACTTATAAAACAACTTGTCATCCCAATTTCTATAGAAAGGCGCGACCACTCTTTTCACTTCGGATATGGTTAGTTCATCATAAAAATAGTTTTCGTCAAAGACAAATCCGATCCGTTCTTTTATTTCTTTCTCATATCTCACATTATCCAAGCCAAAAACTTTAATTTCTCCCTCATCTTTATGAATAAGGTTCATAATAAGCTTAATCGTTGTGCTTTTTCCCGCCCCATTTGGACCAATAAACCCCATAATATATCCTTTTTCGAGAACAAAACTAATATTTTTTAATGAAAAACCTTCGAACTCTTTTCGCAAATTTCTGACTTCTAAAATAGGTGCCATATTATCCCTCCTCATAAATGACTTTCAATATTTCCTGCATCTCTTCCAATGTCAAGTTAATCGATTTTCCCGCTTCGACTGCTTCTGTTAACTTTTCCTCGATCATCTTTAGCTGATTTTCTTTCAATAATTCTTTGTTTTGCGCCGCTACATATGTTCCTTTTCCTTGCACCGTAACAATATAGCCTTCATTTTCTAATTCTTGGTATGCCCTTTTCGTTGTAATCACGCTTATTTGCAGTTCTTTTGCCAAAGTTCTTATAGACGGCAGCATTTCATTTTCCGCCAACTCTCCCTTTATAATCAAGTTTTTTATCTGTTTGACAATTTGTTGATAAATTGGTTCATCTGATGAGTTAGATATAATAATATTCATTGTTATCACTCATTTCTTCTAAATAAAAACAAGCAATACTGTATATATACAGTATATACAGTATTGCTTGTTATGTCAATTTTGATATTTTCTATTCATCTATTTCCTTAAGCAAATGTTGTAAATTCTCCTTCCAATTCCCCTTTTTTTGAAATGATTCCTCAGCAATTGTTTTGAACAATTTTTTCCTTTTCTGTTCATCGTCGACGTTCCGTAAAATCCATTGCCGACATTCGTAAAGAAAATCGATATACCGCCCGTAGTCGTCATCGTACAGTTCCGCAAGCTGGCGGCGGATTTGCTGCGCGACAGTCGGGCTTGCGCCGCCTGTCGAAACAGCGATCGTCAGCCTGCCGCGCCTTATGACCGCAGGGACATGAAAATTGGACCGCTCTGGGTCATCGGCAATGTTGATTAGCTGATAAGGCTTCGCCGCTTTCGCCACCGCTTCGTTCACAGACCGATTATTCGTTGCAGCAATCACGATCCACGCATCTTCCAAATCATCAGGAGAAAATGTTTTTTTTCGCCAAACGAGTTTACCGGCTGCCGCTAATTGTTGAATCCCCGCTGTAGCCGCCGGAGCCACGACCGTAATTTTTCCTTCCGCTTCTAGCAAGCCATGAATTTTTCGTTCCGCCACCTTTCCGCCGCCGATGACGACGGCGTGTTGGTTTGCAATATTTAGCATAACCGGATATCCCATGCGAATTTCCCCTTTATAAAAAACGGCCGTGCAGAAATCCACGGCCTTTTTCTTCGTTATATTATATTACCCGTAGTGCTAGTTGAGTCTTTACACTCAACTAGCCCAAGAACAACAAGGAAATAGGCTGGCAATATGCCATCTAGTGCCGTTTCAAATCCTGAAACCGAGTTGGCGCGGATTCCTGTAGTCCGATATTGGTCAACAAGAACAGAAAAGACCGTTTCGATCACTTTGCATTTTCGCCTCATCCATTGTTTCCATGCTTTGGATTGGTTGGTTTTTGGATTTTTCCGAACAGGTAACCAAAAGGCAACTCGTACTCTTCGTATAGCTTCTTTTGCAGCGCTTGGCGCACCACGGGTATATATAAAAAAGATGTGTGAAATCAATTACTTCATATTTTTTTCATATATAACCGCATTACTACTTGATAAGCCTATTATAGAATCTACCTTAGCTTCTCCACCTATCCTCACTTCTGTAAATGTTTTCTGATCTTTATTTAAAATAATAGCAGATGTCTTTTTATCTGAATAATTAATATAAATATTAGCAATATTTTTATCATTTATAAAACCAGAAGAAATAAAAATTCTTTGTGAAATATTTCCCGGTTTTGTTCCTATATAATGAAACACGCTTAACTTTTCAGATGAGATTTTTGTATATTCAATATCCACAAATTCATATTTCTGTTTACCTATTTCATTTGCAATAAAAACCCCATGATATTTTTCTTTTCCTTTATTCATCAAAAAAGTTGCTATTACTAAATCAGAGTCTTTATTAATTTCTTCAATTTCAACTTTTTCTATTTTTGAGGCCTCTTTATCAACCTTCTGGATTGAACTTACAAGTAATTCCTCCAGCGAATCATCTATAAGTTCATGATCTTTGATAGTAAATGAATACGAATTACTTTCATTTAAATTAGTGCAAGCAGATATGATACATACTAAAAAAAAAGAAAATAAAGATATACGTTTAAAGTTCTTCATTATTTTCCCTCTTTCGAGTTTATTTTAAGCATAAGTTTAATGTTTTTTCATAATTAACTAGATAAATCTCTCTTGTTTTATTTTGCCAACTTCCAGTGTACACTGAAGCCCCCTTTTTAAGCATATTTTCAATATCTTCTAATCCATAATGTGGACATTTCATTTTTAAAATAATTATAAGTGATGTAACTATTGGAGTTGAAAATGAAGTTCCTGTAAATCTCTCAACATCAGTAAATTTTTCTCCAATGGAAAAAATATTTTCGCCTGGAGCCCAAATATCAACTCGGTCATTAACTGTACTTTCAGAAAGAATATCATTTGATGAATTTGTTGCACCAACTGATATAACACCTGGTATTTCAAAAGACGCAGGATAGTAATATGTATCATCCCCACTATTTCCTGAAGATGCTACAATAATAATACCTTTATCAGTTGCTTCTTTTACTACACCATATAAATTTTCATCATAAATTGGTGTTGCTAAACTAATATTAATAATATCTACTTTCAATTCAATAAACCTCTTTATGGCTTTAGTTAATGAGTAAACATTTAAATTCTTAGAATTAATATCATATATGTATAATGGAAAACCCGGTATAATACCTGAAAAATCGTTAAAATTAGTCTTTTTTGCTCCTATTATTCCTGAAACAGCATTTCCGTGTTTGCCTCTATAATTCACATTTTTTTTATTTACTGGGATTAATGTCAAGCTAGGATTATTTAAATCGAACCCAGTATCTATAACTCCTACTTTTACTTGATTAATACTATTTATATTCGTAATATTAGTCTTTATATTTAATAAATCATAAAAATTATAATTATATTGAATTTTTTTGTTTATTAAATTATATTTGGCACTTCCTTGAAGAAACAAAATTATTAGTAGAGTTAATAATAATTTTCTGATAAACCAATCCCCCCCTTAATATGCTATAGGGAAAAGACAAGAAGCCCTTCCCCTATAACATACTAATTAATAGTATTGGCCAGCGTAATAATAAACACCATAAGCACCTTCTGATGTAGTAGGAAATCTAACTGCTTCTGTAATAGCATATTGGTGCCACCCAGCACCAGCATTTACAGAGATACCAAGAACTTTAAAAGAAGCCGAAAAGCTTCCGGAAACTTTAAATTGAACATCAGTGTACCCTTGAACTACATGCCAATCATCATTATATCCAGTTTTATGATTTGACCTATATTCTTTATCAACAGTAACTACTCCTGCATATGAAGATGCTCCTTCATCTGATAAATAGCTTAAAGTTAAATCTGACTTACCATTAAATGACCATCTTAATACATCTGTAACTTTGGCATAACTCGCGCCTGATACATAGCTCCATGACGTCGTAGATCTGTAGGTGCCACCATCATTATCAGTTGCATTTACACTATCAATATCTGCAGTCTTATTCCAAGGTCCACCTAATAAAGTTGATTGAGGCTTAACTTCTTTTGTTTTTTCCTGTTCTTTTACTATACCAGTATTAAATATTAAAGAACTTCCATCAGCATATTTTATTTCTATTACACGGTTTTCCATTTCTTTATTATCTTTATATTTTTCCTGCATCAGATCTAAAACATTGTTAAGATCCTTAACTCCTTGATTCATTGCTTTATTTTTACTTAGAACAGCTTTTAAAGCTTTTTTATCTAGATTTAAAGCTTGATCACGTAATTCCTTTTTATGAGCTTTTACATATTGATCTGAATAATCTGGCGTATTATCAAAATTTACTTCAATATTCCTTTTTTCAAGTTGATTGACCAATATATCTAATTTTGCGTAATATTCAGCATCTTCAAAGGATAATCCATCATTTACTAAATCCCTAACAATCTCATCTTTTGTACGATTTTCATGTCCTAAATCCTTTTCATAATTAATTTGAATATTCTCAAATTCAGTTGTATTATTTGCCGCTGCAAAACTATATGAGTTTATAGAAAAAGCTAACGTTAATGATAAAGAAATTATGCCTAAAGTCCTTTTCATACTCTATTTCACCCTTCCTATTTTAAATTTTTAAAATCTTAATAGCGCTATTATTATAATACTAGAACCGGTTCAATATTAAATATATCATAGTAATATTGTAAATTTCCAGAAAAAATAAAAAAATAAAAAAATAAAAAAATAAAAAATAGTTCTAAAATACAATATTTTTCTAAATATTAAAAACAAAGGTGTTTTCTTTTATATGTTTAATAAACAAGCTTCAATATCATTATGAAAAACTTGGTTCTCCATACTGAACAAGAATTTATCTATGTTAAACATCAGCCATGAAGAAGATCGTACAGGAAGATTTTCAAAAACTCACTAGCATTTGGCTGAATGGATACTATCTGTATTTCATGCCAAAAAATCAAATCAGTTTTATATAGATATCATACTTTTTTAGAGTTCCCGATCAGTGGTTTACAAAACACATAATTTTGCAGTGCTAGTTGAGTCTTTACACTCAACTAGCCCAAGAACAACAAGGAAATAGGCTGGCAATATGCCATCTAGTGCCGTTTCAAATCCTGAAACCGAGTTGGCGCGGATTCCTGTAGTCCGATATTGGTCAACAAGAACAGAAAAGACCGTTTCGATCACTTTGCATTTTCGCCTCATCCATTGTTTCCATGCTTTGGATTGGTTGGTTTTTGGATTTTTCCGAAGCGGTTTTTGAATTTTTGCTTGATCTGTTGTAAAATGAAAATGCTCTTGCATGAGAATCCCCCTTTGGAATGCTTGGTCGCACTTTCATTTTAACGTAGATCTCCACGCAAGAGCTATTTTTATGTTTGTCTGATTTTATCTAGTACCACGGGTATTATATTATCTTTACGTCGCTTCTTGAATCCATTTTGCCAAACGTTCATTTTCATTTTTCATATGCTCCAGCCATTGCGGAAGCAGCGAAGCAAGCGCCTTTTTATCGTTTTCTTTCATCGCTTCATACGTTCGATGATGAAGTTCGCGCAATTTTTGCTTTTCCGCTTTTGTCATCCATTTCTTCCGTTTATGTAATTGTTTCCATTCTTTTTTAAACTGCTCTTTTGTAATTTCTTTGTTCGCAAGGCGGTCGATTAATTGGTCAAGTGCTGCTTCCCGCTTCTTTTTCATTTCCGCGCATTTTGCGTGCAACGCCTTTTTCACTTGTTCATTTTTCATTTGTTTTCTTAACGCTTTCCGTTCGTCAAGCACCTTTTGCCATTCATCTGCTTCGTCCGGCGTGTATTTTCGAACGATTTCCATCCATTTTTGTTCATCTAATTCTCCGTGTTTCCACATATGTCCCGCAAATGCTTGGACGCCTTCTCCCGCATCAAGTTGCTTTTGCTCCGCCGACGCTCCCGTTGGAATCATCAGCATTAGCGCCGCTGTTAAAAAAAGCCATTTCATTTTCATCCATTTTCACGCTCCTTTTGCACAACAATAAATTTTTTCATCCGTAAAAGAAACGAATTGGCAAAACCTAACGATATTTTTCCCATTTTTCAAGAAACTTTGCGTCAAAAATGAAAAAGCTTGCCGTTTTGCTACAGCAAGCTTTTCCCGTTGATTACCGGAATTTTTCGTCAATCCGCCGTTGGTAGTCGCGCAGTGCTTGGGAATTCGTTTTATGGCGCCTTTTCATCAGCGCGTTCCACCGAAGCAATTTTTCATTCAGCTTTTTCTTCAGCTTTTCTTTTTCCGCTTCATCATCACAGCAGCGCAATAGATCTTCCAGCGTCATTAAATCTTTTTTTAATTCGACTTCTTCAGAGACATAGCCGGCGTTTTTTAACATTAGATAACCGATTCGCAGCTCTTCCGGAATATGCGCCAAATCTTCCAATTCAAGCGGTTTCCCAAAGCCGGGGAGATTGTCAAATTCGCCGTTTTCCATCGCTTCACGAATTTTATCTTCGGCAATTCTCCACATAATATCCATCATTTTCTCTCCTATACGTACAGTTTTTTATAATGATGCTCATGAAGAAATTCAATTAAGTCCTCATACGATAACGGCGGGGCAAAATAATACCCTTGCGCTTCATCACAGCACTTATCCTTCAAGTACGCGACTTCCTCTTCCGTCTCTACCCCTTCAGCAAGCACCTTTACGCCAATATTATGCCCGAGGCGGATAATTGCTGGCAAAATCGCTTCTTTTTTTCCTTGAATGTTTTGCACAAATGAACGGTCAATTTTTAAGCGGTCAATCGGAAGGTCAGTCAAATAGCTTAACGAGCTGTATCCCGTTCCAAAGTCGTCCATGCTGATCGTAACGCCAATCGATTTTAGTCTTTTTAAAATGGTAATCGCTCTTTCCGTATCCATCGTCATTCGTTCCGTAATTTCCAAATCTAAATGATGCGGCGGGAGCCCTGTCTCATCCAACAGTTTCACAAGCTTATGAACAAAGCGGCGATTTTCAAATTCATACGGAGATAAGTTGACGGACACCGATAAATTTGGAAAGTCTTTTAACAGTTGTTTCGTTTGCTGGCATGCCATCCGGATTACCCATTCGTTAATCGGAATGATCATTCCCGTCTGTTCTGCAACAGAAATGAACGCATAAGGCGATATCAAACCTTTTTCTGGATGATTCCAACGGATCAGCGCCTCCATTCCTGTAACCGTGCCGGTGTCCAACTGAATTTGCGGTTGATAATAAAGGACAAACTCCCCTTTTTCCAACGCGCGGCGCAATTCCCGCTCCGTTGCAATTTTTTCTTGAATCGCCCGAGTCATTGGCTTTTCAAAGAACAAAAATTGGCTTGCTGCATTTTTCCGCAGCTTATACCGTGCAATGTCCGCCTTTCGAATCAATGTTTTTGCGTCAATGCCGTCTTTCGGGTATAAGCTGATTCCAATTTTTATCATAACATACAGTTCGCGGCCGTCAACCACCACCGGCTCATCAGCGATTTCGCTAAACTGCCTTGCCAACGCTTTCGCCTTTTCTTTCGTGCTTCCGGACAAAACCGCGACAAATTCGTTTCCGCTCCATCTTCCTAACAAGATGTCTTCGCCGCTTCGTTTTTTCCATTCTTCTACGACTCGCAGCAACACTTGATCACCGACGGAATATCCGTAAAAATCGTTAATTGTCTTCATGCCGCTAATTTCCAAAAACATAACTGCCACTTCTTCCCGGTAGTAAGACGCTTCTTGAATTTTTTCCGTGATCGCCTGATGCAACGCTTCCTTGTTTGGCAGCCCTGTCAAATCGTCATGAGTAGCGATGTATTGCATCTTTTCTTCATTGTTTTTTCGTTCCGTAATATCGCGAATCGCCGTAACGTTCACCTTTCCGTTGCCGTCATAATCATACTCGTATTGAACGACTTCCGCATGGAAAATCGTTCCGTCTTTCCTCCGCAGCTGAATTTCATATATCCCTTCTTGGCACTGTTCCATGTTTTGCAACGATTCGGGAATCATTAAATCTTGAATGGGCATATGAACGATCTCTTTTTCTACATATCCGAACAACTGACATGCGGCTTTGTTAGCTTCTATTACCTTTCCGTGCGCATGCACGATAATCCCTTCCGTTGTCATTTCCGACAATCGCTTCAATCGGGTTTCGCTGACTTCCAGTTCTTGCTTATGTTTTGCAAGCAGTTTCCGTTCGATTTGCGCATATACCCCTAATACATAAATCGCTTCCCAGACGAGAAAAACAAGGAAACTAATCCACATCCCCTTTTGGCGCTCGTTCTCTAATTTTTTCAAATACGTGTTTGCATCATAATCAATTCCTAAAACCGCGTCTACCGTTCCATCTGCTTTGAATACAGGCATAAACGCACCGATGCTTTTTCCCCATTCATCTGTTGTCGGATGTTTCTCCATGGCAAATTTTCCTTGAAAAGCCTGCTCAAGTTCAGGAATATATGTGCGATAAACCGTACCGATCGGCACGCGTTGCTCTCTTTTTTCATCGATCTTCCCGTTTCGATTATAATCCGCCTCCGGAGCAACAACAAAATAATGATCTCCGCGCTCATTCTTTTTTAGCGTATACATGCTCAATATTTCCGAATGATCGTCTTGCCAGCGCCTCATCAGCCGCAAAATTCGCAAATAAGTTTTATCGTTTTCGCTCGTCCGTTCATTCAACCGCTCATGATGCATACTCGACAAATCGTCCGTCAACAACCTTGCCACATTTTTAGCACTTTCTTCATATTCCTTATGTTGTTCTTTTTCTAAGTAATTGATATATATCGTTCCGCTAAAAAGCAGCACTGCTGCAATGACATAAAAACTCCCCGTCAACCGAGGAGCAACTTGTAAAAGCGATGAGAACAACTTCTTTTTCGCGACGCGATGAAGCCATAGCTGTGCGATAACAGCAAGGAAAATAGCAGACAAAACAAACAATGTATATTCGATCCCTTTCGGCATAAATCATCACCATAAGCTTAAATTCGACTTCTTTCCTTAACTTAATTATAGAAATATTATTTTTATTCTTCCTCCCCACCCCATTCCTATTTTTTCGACATTTTACGACATTATCGACTCTATTGGTACATAAGTATTGTACAAAACTAGTTAATATTCTTTTGTCTATGGCAAAAAGTTATAGGAGAACTTAATACCAGATCATATATTTGTAACTTTTCTGTAATATTATTTAATTCAACTGTAAAAGAACAGCGGCAATTCCTCTGCTATACTATAAGTCGGAACAAGTCGAATCGGAAAACTTGGTGCCGGGGGTTTAACAAAAATGAAAAAATTCGTCACAATCGTTTCACTATCGTTTCTCGTTATGTTTTCCTCATTATTTGCAAGCACTTCCAACGCAGAAGCAGCTGTCAACTCAAGATTGCTGATCGCCGAAGCGAAAAAACTGATTGGCACCCCATATCGATATGGCGGAACAACGCCAAAAGGATTCGATTGTTCGGGGTTCGTTTATTACACACATAAAAAAATCGGAAAAATTTTACCGCGTACTTCCAAGCAAATGTACCAAAAAGGAAAAACGGTACATAAAGCAAATTTGCGTCCAGGCGATTTAGTGTTTTTTAATACATCTAAAAGCAAAAAAGGCGTTTCTCATGTGGCGATCTACATAGGTAGCAATCAAATTATTCACGCTGTATCGAAAGGAGTAAAAATTGACAGTTTAAATAATTCTTACTGGAAATCAAGATACGTTGGCGCAAAACGACTATAAGAAAATAATAAAAAACTCTCTGACATATTAAGTAGCCGTACTTGATATGTAGAGAGTTTTTTATTTTCCAAAAAAAGCGCCCTCCTTCATTGGAGGGCATTGTATATATTCATAGGGGATCGGGGGAATACTTGGAAAACTTTACACTACTATTCATTTCCTTTTTTTATGATTTTATACATTTTTTTATGTTTACAATTAAAATTACAGAAATTTTGCAAAAGCGATGCTGTTTGTCCGTTGATCCAAATCCGCTGAACTGAAGGTATATTTTTGTACAATACTATTCATTTAAACTTTTCATAAAAGAGCGGCCTTTTTCCTGCATAGAAAAATTTAACATAAGCACATTCCGCCTGTTTATCGTCATAAATAAAACAAATAAACCGAAAAATATATATGTACAAGCCTATATGTCGTTATATCGCTTTAAGCTTTGCCGCACTTTTCGGCAAACTTCGCACAGATCATTGTTATAAAGGCAGGTGTGGACAATGTTCGCTTCTTCCGAAATCGGAATCGATCTAGGAACGATGAATATATTACTATACAGCAAAAATAAAGGAATCGTCTTTAACGAACCAGCCGTGATCGCTTTCGATACCCAAACGAACGAGGTGCTGGCCATTGGAACGGAAGCGAAAATGATGATTGGCAAGACTCCTAGCCATATCGAAACAATATATCCGTTAAAACATGGCGTTATTGCGGATTTTGACAAAACCGTAACAATGCTGAAACAAGTGTTTAAGCTCGCTAGCAAGCGAATTGGTTTTTCTATTAAAAAACCAAATATTGTAATAACTGTTCCTTTCCACTCCACTTCCGTAGAACGACGCTCGATTTATGAAGTGGCAAAACATTGCGGCGCCAAACATGTATATTTACTTGAGGAGCCAATCGCCGCAGCGATCGGAGCCGACTTGCCGGTAGATGAACCAGTAGCAAACGTCGTCGTCAATATGGGCGCTGGCAGAACAGAAGCGGCGATTATTTCTCTTGGTGGAGTTGTCGCATGCCAGTCGCTTCGCATAGGCGGCAATCAACTAGACGAGGATATCATCCAATACGTAAGGCAACGTTATAACTTGCTCATTGGCGAGCAGACGGCGGAACGAATTAAAATCGAAATCGGCTATGCGCCAGTTGCCCATGAAGAACGGACGATGATCATTCATGGTCGCGATTTAGTGACAGGCTTTCTGAAAGCTGTCCCGTTGCGCTCGACAGAAGTGCAAAAAGCGATGGAAGAGTCGCTTTCGCAAATGCTTAGCGCAATCCGAACCGTCTTGGAAGAATGCCCTGCCGAACTCAGCGGCGATATTATCGACCGCGGCATTGTTTTAAGCGGAGGCGGCGCCCTTCTTCATGGAATCGAAGATTGGCTAAGCGCCGAACTGCAAGTCCCGGTTCATACCGCTCCAAGCCCGCTCGAAGCGGTAGCAATCGGCACTGGAAAAGCGCTGAGCACGGTGCAAAAGCTCGTCAGTTTCTCACCGTAAAACGCCCTTCCGCTAAAAAACCCCGCTAAAAACGCGGGGTTTTTTAGTATACCGGGCATGTCCAACCGTTTCATAAAGCCGTCATGATGTTTTGCGAATGCGCTCTTCATGTTCCGACGCCTGAACTCCCTCAGCCGCTTCAAGCAGAAAATCGACAATATGGACGGCACGGACGCGATCGGACAATCCCTCTCGTTCAATTCCGAGCTTCATTTGCAAAAGGCAGCCTGGATTTGCCGTAACAATCGTTGTCGCCTTTGTCTGTTTTGCCATTTCCATTTTATAATCAAGAATTTGCATCGACATTTCTGGCTCAACAATATTATAAATGCCTGCGGATCCGCAGCAGCGATCCGCGTCTTTCATTTCGCGAAATTCCACTCCTTGAATCGCTCGGAGCAGCTTTCTTGGCGACGCCGACGTCTTCATAACGTTCCGCAAATGGCATGAATCTTGATACGTAACGACTTGCGGCTCCACTTTCAGACGTTTTTTATGAAAATCCAACTCGACGAGCACTTCAGAAATATCCTTGATTTTTGCGACAAACGCTTTTGCGCGCTCTCTCCATTCCTCCTCATCTTTCAACAAATGGTCATATTCCATTAAGAAAGCCCCGCAACCGCCGGCGTTCGTCACAATATAGTCGACATCGAGTTCTTCGAACGCTCTAATGTTTTGTTTCGCCAGCTCTTTCGCTTTTTGTTTCTCCCCGCCGTGCCCATGCAGTGCACCGCAACATGTTTGCGACTCCGGAATAACGATTTCGCATCCGGCCAGCTGCAATAAGCGCATCGTCGCATCATTCGTCGGCATAAACATCGTGTCCATTAAACATCCCGAGAAAAAGGCAACCCGCCGCTTCGGCGCCCCCTCGGATTCCAGATGGCGCGGCCGCTCTTTCATCTCTTTTAACGCCGGAACGTCCGGCAAAATTTTTTCCATGTCTCTCAACGAAGGAGGCAATACCTTTAACAATCCGGTTTTCCGGGCAAATGACCGCAATCCAGACCGTTGGTAAAATCCGAGCAGCGCGGTGGCGATTCGCATCCGCTTCGGATATGGGAACAATTCATCGAATACGAGTTTACGAACAACGCGGATTGGAAAAGAATGTTTTTTATTTTGTTGAATGATATCGCGCGCTTCCTCAAGCAAATGGCCGTAGCGAACTCCGGAAGGGCAGACCGGCTCGCACGCCCGGCACCCTAAACACATATTTAACGAGCGCTCGACATCTTCATCCGGCTCGATCAGCCCATCAACGACCGCCTTCATTAAAGCGATGCGCCCTCTTGGCGAATGCGATTCTTGAAATCCCGATTCAATATACGTCGGGCATGTCGGCAAACAAAATCCACAACGCATGCAGTTCATCAGTTCATCCTCATCCATCCGTTCTCGAAACTTCGTTTGTATGATTGATCGTTCTTTTTCTGTCGTCATCGTGTCACCACCACCCGTTTTCTTGTGCTTTTCGCAAATACTTTTCCTGGATTCATAATGTTGTTTGGATCAAGCGCCTGCTTAATCGCTTTCATCGCCGCAATTCCCGCTTCGCCAAGCTTCCATTCTAAATACGGCGCTTTCATCGCCCCGACTCCGTGTTCCCCTGTAATCGTTCCGCCAAGTTCAATGGCTTTCGCGAAAATTTCCGCAAACGCTTTTTCGACTCTTTCCATTTCATCGCGGTCGCGCGCATCGGTTGGACATGTCGGATGCAAATTGCCGTCCCCTGCATGTCCAAAAGTACATATTTTTACATTGTATTTTTCGGCAATCTCGTTAATCGCCTTGACCATTTTCGCGATTTCGGAACGCGGCACCGTCGCATCTTCCAAAATCGTAGTCGGTTTGAGGCGAGCAAGCGCGGATAATGCTGTGCGCCGCGCTGTCCGCAAAGCTTCCGCCTCTTCTTCGGAACGAGCGAGCTGCACGGACACGGCCTGCTCACTTTTGCAAATTTCCGCCATTTTCTTTATATCGCGCTCGACAATTTCCTGCGGTCCATCCTGTTCGATTAAAAGCACGGCTTTAACATCGGTTGGCAGGCCGATTTGCGCATATGCTTCAACGACTTCTAACGTCGGCTGATCAAGAAACTCGAGCGTCGCCGGAATAATTTTATTGGCAATAATTTTCGAAACAGACCGCGCCGCCGCTTCTAAGTCTTGATACAACGCAAGCATCGTTTTCTTCGTTTCCGGCATCGGTATCAGTTTCAACGTTGCCTCCGTAATAACGCCAAGCGTTCCTTCAGAGCCGACGAACAAGCGGGTTAAATCATATCCAGCGACATCTTTCGCCAATTTGCCGCCGGTGCGGATGATCTCCCCGTTTGGCAGCACGACTTCAAGCGCCATCACGTAATCGCGGGTAACCCCATATTTCAACCCGCGCAATCCTCCCGAATTTTCATTAATGTTTCCGCCAATCGTAGAAATTTTCATGGAGCTTGGATCCGGCGGATAAAACAGTCCTTTTTCCTCTACGGCTTTAATTAAGTCAAGCGTAATGACCCCCGGCTGAACAGTTACGGTTAAATTTTCCTCATCAATCTCTAAAATTTTGTTCATATGTTTAAAAACGAGAACAATCCCGCCTTCAATCGGACACGTGCCGGCGCAAAGGTTTGTCCCTGATCCGCGCGGAACGATGGGGATGCGGTGCTCATTGCAAATTTTCACAATTTCCGCCACTTCCTGCGTATTTCTTGGCGCAATGACTGCATCCGGAAGAGATTGAAACTGCGGTGTTGCGTCATACGAATATACGAGTCTTCCCGCTTGCGAATCGTCGTAGTTCTCGGCTCCGACTATGCGGATGAATTGTTGTTTTATATCATTGGAAATCAATTTTCCCACCCTTTCGCTTCTTGAATTTTTATGTTTTATCTGCGACATCCTAAAGCGAGGGAAAAGGGACGAAGCCCAGCAGGCAATTCCTATTGCCCGCTAGGCGCTGTCCCCTCCCCCAAACGTTATGATGGAATCATCCATGACAAAACGTTAGATTGCAAGAAAACAAGAATTCCAATCAAAATGATTAAGAAGATGCTATGCTTTATAGTAAACCGGAATAAATCGGATTCTTTTCCCGCCAATCCTACCGCCGCGCAGGCGACCGCGATCGATTGCGGCGAAATCATCTTTCCGACAACCCCACCGGAAGAGTTTGCCGCCAGCGCCAAAACTGGATCCATTCCGATAGAAGTCGCTGTCACTTTTTGCAAGTTGGCAAACAGCAAGTTCGAAGACGTATCGGAACCGGTAATAAACACGCCGAGCCATCCTAAAAACGGCGAGAAGAACGGGAACAAGAAATCGGTCTTCGCCAACGCCATCCCAAGCGTCGTGCTCATGCCGGAAGCGTTCGTTACGTACGCAAAACCGACAACCGAGGCGATGGTCATGATCGGAAACTTTAATTCATCCAACGTCTCCACAAACGTCCGTCCCCAATCTTTCCAGGACATTTTTATAATAAATTTCGTCACTACCGCAGCGAATAAAATCGCTGTACCAGCCGCGCCAAGCAGCTCTAATTTATACACTGCCGCAATCGGCTGTCCGCTTGCGCTAATGATTTTATTGTGCAATCCCGGCACTTCTGGCGCAAACGTTAAATGAGAACCAATCGCATTGATCAGCTTTAACAGCCCGTTTGTTCCTTCATAATTTCCGGTTAGCGCCGCCTTCACTTGTGGAATTCCCCATAAGGAAATGAATGCGGTTAACACTAAAAACGGTGACCAAGCTTTAAATACTTCCCCGCTTGTATGGGAGACGCGATTTGCTTGGGCCGATGCCGCCACTTCCGATTCCGTTGAAAAACGATACGTGCTTTTCGGCTTCCAATACTTTAAAAAGACGGCGAGCGCAAACAACGAAACTAATGCGGATAAAATGTCCGGAAGCTCAGGACCTAAAAAGTTGGAACTAACATATTGCGTAACCGCAAAGGAAACCCCTGACACAATAATCGCCGGCAACACTTCCATCGTTTTTTTCCACCCTGCCATAATAAGGACAAGGTAAAACGGGATAAATACGGACAAGAAAGGCAATTGCCGTCCTACCATTTTCGAAATTTCCATCGCCGGAATACCCGTCGGCCCTTCCATCGCAGTAATCGGGATTCCAATGGCCCCGAAAGCGACAGGTGCCGTATTGGCAATCAAACAAATTCCCGCCGCATACAGCGGATTGAACCCTAAGCCGACAAGCAGCGCAGCGGAAATAGCTACCGGCGCTCCAAATCCAGCCGCACCCTCAAGAAACGCCCCAAATGAGAACGCTATCAATAAAGCTTGCAAACGGCGGTCTTCCGTAATGGACAGCACAGAACTGCGGATAACATCAAACTGGCCGGATTTGACTGTCAGTTTATACAAAAAGACGGAAGTGATAATAATCCAGCCGATCGGCAGCAACCCGTAAACCGCTCCTTGCGTCATCGACATGACAGCCATTCCAGCCGGCATTTTGTAAGCGATTACAGATACTACCAAAGCAATAAGCAATGTAGTCATCCCGGCTATGTGGCCTTTCATCCGTTTAACGGCTAGCGCCCAGAAAAAATATAGAATCGGAATAAGTGCAATGATCGCAGATATCCAAAGATGATCAGCAATCGGTGTAAAATCTTGCTTCCACTCCATGGACAGGCCCCCTTTATTTTTTCAGTTTCCAATGTAACCGGTTTCCCAACGCGTTATGAAGCCAGAATGTTTGTTCATCAAGTCATCAGATGACCGGACAATAAAATGCCGTTCGAGTCAAATTATAGAGGTGATTAATCAAAAAGACAATATAGTTTTTTAAATTTTTTAAGTTTTTCTTCGTTTGAAAAACAAATTTTTCGTTCTCCAATCCTCATTATCTTGTAAAATATCCCTCTCCGTTAACGGACATTGTTCACTGGAAAACAAAACCGTTTTATACTATTTTCAAGACTTATAATTCTATTTTTTTAAAAGGGAATATTGCTTATTTTCGGTATATTGCGTGTATAATAATAGACAACGTGATAGCTCCTTCCTTTCGTTTAAATATTTAACATCGGGCAAGCCACAATTTTCTGATCGTAGAAAAACAAAAAGTTCAAAAGGCGCATCATCAATTGCGCCTGTATCGGGGGGGAATACATTGGAAATTAAACAAATTAAAACAAAAAAGATTTACGAAGAAGTGGCGGAAGCAATTTTTCATATGATTAAGACCGGCGCGTTAAAACCTGGGGATAAACTGGACTCCGTCCAACAACTTGCCGAAAAATTCCAAGTAGGCCGGGCTGCGATTCGCGAAGCGCTGACCGCTTTAAAAGCAATGGGACTCATTGAATTAAAACAAGGAGAAGGCACGTATGTGCGGGAATTTGATCCAACGGTGCTCACCTTCCCTCTTTCCGTCGCCGTGCTCATGAATAAAGAAGATATTTGGCATTTGCTCGAAGTGCGCAAACTGTTGGAAGTAGGTGCCGCCTCCTTAGCCGCGGAAAAGCGGAACGACGATGATTTAATGGCGATGAAACAAGCTCTACACGAAATGAAAGAAGGCATCGGCAACGACGAACTTGGCGAAAAAGCCGATCTTGCTTTCCATATGGCGGTCGCTGCTGCCTCCCACAATCCTATCTTAGTCAGCCTAATGAATAGCGTGTCGGAAATGATGGTCGAAACGATGCGGGAAACGCGGCGGATTTGGCTGTTTTCCAAGCAAACGACAACCGAAAAGCTTCTCGAAGAACATACAAAAATCTTCATTGCCATCAAAGAGAAAAACGCCGACGCCGCGCAAGAGCGAATGCTTCAGCATTTGACTAACGTGGAGAACGTGCTTCATAAATATATTTATTCTCGATGAGCGTCCGCTAAAACAGCCGGCGCTTTATTTTTTTATAAAAAAGTGATTCTTTTTGCAAAATTTCATAAAAATAATACTTTTCATCGCTGAAAATGGTCAAGTCCTAATTATTGTGTAAATTCCCCTTTGATAGACAACATGGACCTGATGACTTGACGTATGGTAGGCAAGTCCGGCAAGTCTCCCTGCC
>NZ_FOJS01000020.1 GCF_900111865.1 Parageobacillus thermantarcticus
AACCGTCCCACCCGGGTTGTCAGCTGGCGTGGATACGAACCGTTGCGATATCCTTTTCGTTCTTCCGTTCGTTCATAACGGCGAGCCCCCAGCTGTTCTTCTACTTGTGCCTCGAGGATTTGATTGAGGACTTGTTCCAGTAGCTTCGCTAATCCTTCATCTCTGGTGAATAACCCGTGCAAAAGTTCATCATTTAGGGTAATATGATATTGAGCCATGGTTGCATTCCTCCTTATGTTTGGTGTTTTTGGTCCACTGTTTATTCTACCAAAGGGGAAGCAACATGGCTCTTTTTCTATTTCCCTTTTTACACAATTATATGGACTTAACTTTGAATCAGGGCACCAGCCGTTGTCTTATGAAGATGAGCGGTATTGGATCATATTTAATGGAGAAATCTACAACTATGTAGAGTTGCGTGAAGAATTGCTTGCAAAAGGATATGAATTTGCCACTCATTCTGATACGGAAGTCATTATTGCTCTTTATAGCGCAGAAAAAGAAAAAGCGGTAGAAAAACTTCGGGGCATGTTTGCTTTCGTTATCTGGGACAAGCAAGAAAAAACGATTTTTGCGGCGCGCGATCCGTTTGGCATAAAACCATTTTTCTATATGGAACAGGAAGATCGCACGTTTTTTGCTTCGGAAAAGAAAAGCATTTTGCTTGCGCTTGAGAATGATTTACTAGACTATGATTCGCTGCAACATTATTTAACATTCCAATATGTGCCTGAACCGATGACGATGTCTGTTGGCATTCGGAAGTTGGAACCAGGGCACTATATAAAGAAAAAAGTCGGTGAAAAATTAACCATTCATCGCTACTGGAAAGCCCAATTCCAGCCTGTCATCCAATCAGAAGATGAACTTGTCAAAGAAATTCGCGATGCGCTGTTCGATTCCGTGAAAGTGCATATGCGCAGCGATGTGCCAGTCGGGTCGTTTTTATCAGGGGGGATTGATTCATCATTCATTGCAGCGATCGCAAAACAATTCAATCCGCATATTAAGACGTTTTCTGTCGGTTTTGAGCGGGAAGGCTTCAGTGAAATCGATGTGGCAAAGGAAACAGCGGAAAAGCTGGGTGTGGAGAATATTAGCTATATCATTTCACCAGAGGAATATATGGCGGAATTGCCGAAAATTATGTGGCATATGGATGATCCGCTTGCTGATCCTGCGGCAGTGCCGCTTTATTTTGTTGCCCGGGAAGCAAGAAAGCATGTAACGGTGGTTCTTTCCGGTGAAGGAGCTGACGAATTGTTTGGCGGTTACAACATTTATCGTGAGCCGCAGTCATTGGAGATTTTTGAAAGAATGCCAAATGCGGTGAAATCAGCGTTGAAAGTAATTGCTGGGCTGCTTCCGAAAGGAATAAAAGGAAAAAGCTTTATTGAGCGCGGGACAACGCCATTGGAAGAACGATATATCGGCAATGCGAAAATGTATAGCGAGACAGAAAAACAAGTGCTGCTAAAGGGATATAAAAGAGAATTAGAATATACAAATATTACAGCTCCTTTTTATAAAGAAACCATCCATTATCCTCCTGTGAACCGGATGCAATATATTGATATTCATACATGGCTGAGAGGTGATATTTTATTAAAAGCAGACAAAATGACGATGGCACATTCATTAGAGTTGCGGGTTCCATTTTTGGATAAAAAGGTATTTGAAGTAGCGGCGAAAATCGCTCCGGAAATGAAAACAGCCAACGGAACGACGAAATATATTTTGCGAAAAGCTGCAGAAGGAATTGTTCCAGATCATGTTTCAAATCGGAAAAAACTAGGATTTCCGGTGCCAATTCGTCATTGGTTGAAAAATGAGATGTATGATTGGGCGAAAAATATCATAAAGGAAAGCGAAACCGATCATTTATTTCATAAAGATGTATTGTATCGTTTACTAGACGAACATTGCAGAAATAAAGCAGACCACAGCCGAAAAATTTGGACGGTCCTTGCTTTTATGATTTGGCATCAAGTATATATGGAAAAGAAATACGATTTTATAAATATATATGGAAAAGACAAGCAGTCACTATCAATCTAATTTGACTGATTGGCGCTTTCTTGCCTTTCTTAATTTGCACCCAAGCTTCTAAATTGGCGCTTTGGGTGCTCTTTTATTTTTCGTACTTCTCAACGGACCATCAAAATAAAATATATTATTGACCATTCCATCAAAGAGCCGGATCAAGTCCTAATGTTTGTGTAAAATCCGACTTCCATCCAGCGAACTTAAGTCCCCGGAAAATAGAACCGCTTTGCGCCCTGCTTCTTTTTACACAAATCTTTAGACTTCATCTAGTACGATTAAGTCCAAAATTTTGTGCAGAAAGAAGCGGCAGAAAGCAGCTTGATTTTTCCAAGACTTAAATTCGCTAGACCAAGAGTGAATTTTTACATAATAATCAGGACTTGACCACTAGTACCACGGGTAATATTTTTCCTATTCATTGTCGTATAATGGTAGAAAAAAGGAGGGAAAAGAATGGAACTGCAGTTCGAGCGGCAACGAAAAGTCCGAAGATGGTGGGTTCCGGCGCTGATTAGCCTGCTTGTTTTAGCGATATTGGCTTGTGTCGGCATTTCCGTCTATGTCGGCTGGCAGCTGACCCATAAAGAGCGCAAGCCGATTGTAGAGACGCCGCGCGATTACGGCATGAGTTATAAAGATGTTGCGTTTATGAGCAAAGACGGAAAAACAAAGTTAAAAGGATGGACGATAGAGCCGAAGACGAAAGCGAAAATGACGGTCATTTTTTCACATGGATACGGCGGAAACCGCTACGAGCCGAACGTCCCGTTTCTTCCACTGGCAAAACGGCTCGTCGATGAGGGATATCGCGTCATGATGTTTGATTTTCGCGCGAGCGGGGAATCGGAAGGCGACATGATTACCCTTGGCGTAAAAGAGAAATATGATTTGCTTGGTGCCATTGCGTATGCGAAACGTCATTTCCCGGAACCAATCGCTTTATATGGGGTGTCGATGGGAGCGGCGACGGCCATTTTGGCGGCGGGGATGGATCAAGATGTCAAGGGAGTGATCGCTGATAGCCCGTTTAGCGATTTAGAAGCGTATTTGCGAAAAAACATGCCAGTATGGACACATTTGCCGAATGTGCCGTTTACGTATTTGATTTTAACCATTATTCCGGCGCTGGCGGACTTAGACTTGAGTGAATCATCGCCGATAAAGGCGGTGCGTCATGTTGCGCCACGGCCAATTTTGTTTATCCATAGCAAAGGAGACTCATCCATTCCATATGAAGAAAGCGTTAAAATGTATAACGCCCATCGAGACATCTTTGAATTGTGGCTTACGGAAAAGGCGGAACATGTGAAAAGCTTTTCGATGTACGAGGACGAATATATCAAGAAAGTATTGATGTTTTTGCAAAAAATACAAAAAAGCGCGAATGTGAACAAAGCTTTTTCTTGACAGAAAAAACGACATGCATGATGATAATAGTAAATAAACAATGCCGTTCATTGCTAGATAGCCAAATTGCTCGATGGAAAACAACGCAATTAATAAGTATGCAGTTTGGCGCATCGATCGGGATGTTTCACTGAAAAATAGTGGACATGCCGTTTTTTTGTCCAAAAAATATGGAGAAGGATCCCGCTTCAACGGGCAAAGCGGACTAGCAGGAAAAGCTCAATGGAAAAGGAGGAGAAAAGATGGCTGTATCAAAAGGAGAAATGGAAGACCAAATTAGCCGTGCGCTTACGCAATGGGAAAAAGAATATTTAGGACGGGGGTCCATTGCCGTCAAGACAGATATTATCCGCAATATTATTCTTGTTCAATTAAAAGGGATTTTAACGCCAGCGGAGAAAAATTTAGCGATGACAAAAGAAGGATTGCTGTCGGTCAAGCGAATTCGCTCGGACTTAATCGAATCGGGCAGCGAGCAGTTAAAGGAAATCATTTTGCGAATAACGGGAAAAGATGTCATCAGCATGTATACAGACATTAGCACTCGCACGGGGGAACGGGTTATCGTTTTCTTATTGCGTGATAATTTAGAGGAAGAATTTCGGAAATAGCGGCAAAAGAGGAATGGAAAATGTTTTTATAAATAATGAAATGGAATGCCAGTAAAAGTTAGGAATAAAGAACTATTTTAACATTATGCTTCCATAATATAGTAAGCGGTGATGAGCAAAAAAGATTGTTCAAATAAATCAATGAAACGGGAGTGAAAAAGGAAAAATGGCGCACTCGATGTATATTCGCGATTTCTTATAAGTGTTAAACATTTTTTTGTGACAAAAAATCAGCGGTACGTGTGGAAAATGAATGACAAACGCAGGAAAGGAAGGACAGCTCCATGAGATGGAAAATGTCATACTTAAGCCGCGTTATTTTGTTCACCCTCATCGGTTTTGAACTAGCGCATTATCTCATGAGCTATCTTCTTGAAAACGTGCTGAATGGCATGGTTGTTTCGCTTGCAATGTCCACGGTGTTAGTGATTGTTGCTTTTGGCATTCTTCATTATTTTTTAGTAAAGCCAATTTCTGAACTGACGGAACGGGCCCAAGCCATTATGGATGGCGACGTAAGCCAGACTGTTCAAGTCGAAGCAAAAGGTGAACTGGAGATACTGTCTCGAACCATGAACAATATGACGGAAAGTTTGCGCAATTTAATGATAAAGCTGCAAAACGATTCCAATGAATTAGTCCAGTTTTCTAGTTCGCTATCCGAATCGGTAAATTCATCGATGAAAGCGATGGAACAATTATCGGCAGCGATCCAGCAAAATTCCGCCAGTATCCAAGAACAAAGCGCGAATATCGAAGAAGTTCAGGCTGCTATTGAAGAGATTAACGCTTCTGTTGAGGAAATCAATGCTTCAACCCAACAAGCGAACGCTGTCACAAAAGAATCTTTAAATACTTCCAAAGAAGGCGTTGATGCGGTTGACCACGTCGTCCAACGATTAACGTTAGTGGCGTCTGCTTCGGAAACATTAAAAAATACGATTTCGCGGCTAAGCAGCGAATCAAATGAAATTGCCCAGCTTGTCCATATCATTACGAATATTAGTGATCAAACGAATTTGCTTGCGTTAAACGCTGCCATTGAAGCCGC
Organism: Parageobacillus thermantarcticus; assembly: GCF_900111865.1. GTDB lineage: Bacteria > Bacillota > Bacilli > Bacillales > Anoxybacillaceae > Parageobacillus > Parageobacillus thermantarcticus. The sequence continues at coordinate 5,116 of NZ_FOJS01000020.1, forward strand.
CCGCGCCGGCGAGCATGGGAAAGGCTTTACCATTGTAGCTGAAGAAGTGAGAAAATTGGCAGAAGAGAGCGCCAACGCGGCAAAAAATATTATTGAGATTGTCCATCGAAATAAGAAGAGCACGGATGAAGCCGTATCCGAAGTGGATAAGGTTAGAGAGGAAGTGATAGAAAGCCAGCACTTAGCCGATAAAGCAAAGACCGCGCTTTCCGTAATCATGTCTGTCACAGAAAAAATTAACGAAAATTCCACCAACATCGCCAATGCCGTCGACCAACAAGCATCGGCGATAGAACAATTAAACCGCGCCATCGAGTCGATCGCAAGCGCTGCGCAACAACTTTCGGCCGGCACGCAAGAATTGAATGCGGCGGTGGAAAAACAAGTACATACCGCGCAAAATTTAGACGCATCATCCAACACGCTGCAAAAAATGGCGGAAAGTTTGGAGAAAATGACAAAGGGATATATTGTTACTAAAGATGGCAAAAAACGAAGCAAAAATGCGCTTTAAGGCATTCATTCTCCTTGGCATGCGCGAAGGTCATGTCCAAGGAGTTTTTTCTTGTGCATTGCCAACTGCATCGCGGCGCAAACGGAAAAAGAAAACATGATGAAAAATAACGCAAGGTAAGCGGCGGCGTAAATGAGCAAAAAGAAAATGGCGAAAATAAACAGCCATACCAGCGCTTCCGCAGGAGCCGCCATCGTTTTCTGAATAAAGCGAAATTAAAATAAGCAGAAACAACAAAAAAGCGAACACGAGATATGACGGAACGGCCCATTTTCCTAATGAAATCGAACCGCCCGCTTTTTGCCATTCCCAATGATCCAAGCGAAAAAATCCCGTTTGATGGCGAATCCATAACGAACCAATAACAAAAATGGCGACCAACAATGCGAACGTGCCGCCAATCCACCGCTTTTGCGCCGGCGCAGCTCCCCACAGCAATAACAGCACAATGCCAAAGTATCCAAGCGCAACAAGTTCCACGCATATTAACCCCTTTTTTGCATGATACTTCTACTTATATGAAGCAAATTCCTTTTTTATCCGTCTATATAAAGGGAGGGACTTTGACGATGTGCGGACGATTTTCATTAACGGTTGGAATCGACCAACTGCGATCGCTTTTTCGTTTTGTCTACGCTGGAGACATCGCGCCTCGGTTCAATATTGCGCCAAATCAAGAGGTGCTGACCGTGTTCGAAGCGGAAGGGAAAAGAATTGGGAAGATGATGAGGTGGGGGCTTGTGCCATCTTGGGCAAACGATCCAAAAATCGGCTGGAAGATGATTAATGCAAGGGCGGAAACGGTCGACGAAAAAGCGAGTTTTCGCCGGGCGCTCAAACGGAGACGCTGTTTGATTTTGGCAGACGGTTTTTATGAATGGAAAAAGGAAGGGACGAAAAAAATTCCGTATCGTTTTACATTGCAAAACGGAGAGCCATTTGCATTTGCCGGGCTGTGGGAGAGATGGGACAAACAAGGTGAACCGCTATATACATGCACGATTATTACGACAACGGCAAACGAATTAGTAAGCGCGGTCCACGACCGCATGCCGGTGATTTTGCCGCAAGACATGCATGACGCATGGCTGGACGCGAAGCTCGAAGATGCCGGCTATGTCAAGTCGCTGTTGCAGCCGTACCCCGCTGAGGATATGAAAATGTACGAAGTGTCAACGATTGTCAATTCGCCGAAAAACGACGTAATGGAATGTATTGAACCAGTCAACAGCAAATAAACAAGGAAATGTTTATCGGGGGGATTGACGTGGAGCGGATCCCTGTCCGTTGCCGAAGCAAGGCAGCGGCTTGCTGGGACAGCCGCTAATCTGAAAATCTATTTTCACCGCGTCCATTACTTTTACAAAACAAGAAAAGAGAGAAAGAAATAAGCGTCTTCTCTCTTCTATTCTCTTTTATTTTTATTATAGTGGTCTGCGGCAATTACTCGAACCGCTTTTGAGCATAGCTGATCATCGGATAGCTTAATAGCAACAAAGTGACGATAAATGCGATGACGCCAAGCCAATGGAAATGTGTCCAAAAGTATCCGCCCATCGTTCCGGCAAGGCTGGACCCTAAATAATAAAGCAAAAGGTAAAGAGAAGACGCTTGGGCTTTATTGATTTGCGCTTGCTCTCCAATCCAAGCGCTTGCGATCGAATGGCAGCCGAAAAATCCAAAAGTAAATACGGCAATGCCGATGATTTTCACCAAAATTGGCGGAGCTAATGTGAAAATGGCGCCAAACACCGTTAGCGCAACGGAAATTTTTAAAACGGAAGCATGTCCGTACTGATCCGCTTTTCTTCCCATATAGACGGAACTGAAACTGCCAAATAAATAGACGATGAAAATAAAGCCGATAATCGATTGGCTGAACGAGTAAGGAGGTTCAGTCAACAAAAATCCGATATAGTTGTATAAAGTAACAAACCCTCCCATGAAAAGAAACCCTAAAAAGATTAACGATATTAACGGCTTATTTCGAAAATGAATCGAGTACGCTTGCAATGCCGCTTTTCCATTCAACGGTTTTTTCACAAAATGTCTTGGTGCCGGGAGTATAAACCAAAAAATGACACTTAAAATAAAGGATACGGCACCTATCGCAAAGATGGCGGCTCGCCAAGAAAAAAAGTCGGTAAGAAGGCTTGTCAAAATCCGGCCTGCCATTCCGCCGATGCTTGTTCCGCTAATATACAAACCCATAATTTTGCCGATTCCGCTCGGATGAAACTCCTCTGCCACGTACGCCATTGCAATCGACGGAACGCCTGCAGCAAACACGCCAAGGCAGGCGCGCAAAAGCACGAGCGAAATAAAATTAGGGCTGAAGGCGATGACCATCCCTAATCCGGAAGTAAAAATCATCGATAATACCATGATGTTCTTTTTGCCGATGCGGTCCGATAAAGCGGCGGCAATTAGCATCATAAAGGATAAAATTCCGGTGGATACTGATACTGTTAAACTGGCGGAAGCGGCGGAAACATGAAATTCTTTCGCGAAAATCGGCAACAGCGGCTGTGTCGTGTATAAAATCGCAAAGGTGACAAACCCGCCGAAAAATAGCGCCAAACTTGCTTTTATGTATTCGGTGCTGCCTTTTTCGATGTACGTCAATGTTCTCGCCTCTTTTTTATTTTGTTTATGGTTATATTATTACTATAACTCTTTTGGACGGAAGGCGTCCATGTCCCGAAATGCCATCGAAAACCAAGAAAACAAACACGCCGCATCGGACGGCGTGTTTGCAACATTTTTCCAGAATATATTTTCGTTAAGTTTTTTATCTCAATCATTGCCTTCTCCACCTCTTTTGTTTTATTCAGCTTACCAATTAAGCCATCTCGCCTCCTCGGTTGCCTTTTGATGCGGCTATCTGAAATGAAAAACAAAAATGCCCCTTTCATTCAGAAAGAGGCATCGGCATGTATGTAAACACCGACTTATCTTTCAGAATGAAAGATCATTCTGCAGGATTTGGCACCGTTCCCTAAAAAGGAGGTTGCCGGACGTCATTGGGCCTGTTCCCTCGGTCGCTCTCGATAAGCGGTTTCCGCTATTCTGTTTTCGTAACTAAAAAGTCATAATCATTCAAAAGGAGGTTGTCAATATGCGTCTTTATGATGCAAATGATAGCAAACGTTTACATTGTTGATCTTACTTGAAAAATTTTTTTGCACCTCGTTGGAAAACGGCAGTACATTTTTTGGATAGTAAGGTGAAATGAATCATAAGGGTTTGCTAACATAGTACAAGAAAGGATAGTATTATTCGAAACAGAAGGAATGGGGGAAGAGATGATGAGAGTGGTGACGGCAGCGGAAATGTACGCCATCGATCGCGATACGATCGAAAACATTGGCATTCGCGATGATTCATTAATGGAAAACGCCGGGCAAGCGCTGTTCCATGTGTTGAAAGAGCGGATTCCGCGTTCGGCGCGTGTAGCGGTGCTTTCAGGAGCAGGAAACAACGGCGGCGATGGATTTGTTGTCGCAAGAATGTTGAAAAGCTACGGGTATGACGCTGATTTATGGCTTATCCCGCCGAAAGAAAAGATAAAAGGTGCGGCAAAGGCAGCGCTGAACGTGTATGAGCGGTCGGGATATGATATGAAAGAATATGCCGGAAACGAACGCCTTTTTGCCGAGCAAATTCTCCATTATGACGTGATTATTGACGCGCTGCTTGGCATCGGCGTGCAAGGAGCGGTGCGCTCCCCATATAAAGAGATTATCGAGATGGTAAACCGCACGAATGCGGTCGTTTACGCGGTGGATATACCGAGCGGAACGCCAGCCGATGGGGGAGAAGTGGAAACAGCGGTCCGCGCTGATGTGACGATCACGATTCATTGCCCGAAACTTGGGGCGTACACGTTTCCGGCGGCTGATTATTACGGGGAGCTTCTCATTGTCGACATTGGCATTCCGCCGCTTGTGGTGGAGCGAAATGCCGCGGTCCGTTCGACATGGGAGGAAGGAGATGTCGTACGGACTTTGCCGAAGCGAAAGCGATCGTCCCATAAAGGAACATATGGGAAATTGCTGGTTGTCGGCGGTTCCCGACAAATGACAGGAGCGATTACGTTAACGGCGAAAGCCGCGCTGCGAAGCGGTGCAGGGTTGTTGACGATGGCGGTTCCGGATGACATTTATTCCGTTGTCGCCAACCGCGTTCCGGAAGCGATGTACTATCCGTGCCCAGCGTGTAGCGGTTCGTTTTCCGGTGTAATCGATGTATCGGCATTGGATATCGATGCGATCGCGGTTGGCCCAGGGATGGGAAGAACGGATGGCGCCCGCCAGATTGTTTGCGCTTTGTTGCAGCAGCCGGTGCCGATCGTAATGGACGCGGATGCGTTGTTTTTTTGGAACGAATGCGCCTCACTCGTTCGCGAACGGAAAGAGGTCACCGTTGTGACTCCGCATCCCGGGGAAATGGCGCGCATGCTTCGTTTATCGATCGGTGACATTGAACGCGATCGGTTTGGCACATCCAAACGGCTGGCAACCGAGTACGGCATTTATGTCGTGTTGAAAGGCCCTTATACGATCGTCACAACGCCGGACGGCGCGCAATATGTCAATACGACGGGGAATCCCGCTTTGGCGAAAGGCGGAAGCGGCGATGTGCTGACAGGAATGATTGCCGCGTTTCTCATGCAGCATCACTCCGCGCAAGAAGCGATTAGCAACGCTGTCTGGATTCATGGAAAAGCTGCGGATATGCTTGTGGAAAGCGGACATTCGCAATGGGATGTGCTCGCTGGCGATTTGATCGATGGAATTTCATCTGTGCTTTCTCACCTTCAGAAACAACAATAATAAGTGTTTTAGCGGATAAATCCAAGAACCATGGCCGAACAACCTATTTCAAGCAGGCAATGCTGTTTGCTGTTAAAGGGTTGTTCGGTCGTTATTTTTTTACAACCAAGAAAATGCGCGCTTGGAGCGGCCATTTTCATCCCGGGTGGAGAGCAAAAATTGCTCATGGAACTTTTCTATGGAAATGAGCGCTTGGAATGCCATTTTCATGCCGGACGGAGAGCAAAAATGGAAAATAACGAATCCATGAGCGGTTATTTTCATGCTTGGGCGGCGAGCAAAAGCTTGCCCGCGGATGTTTTATTCTTTGATAAAGATCGACGGCATTCTAGTGCAGTTTTTTTATGCAGCATAAAGCTGACTTCACAAGTTCAACTTCGGCAGACAAGTTTTCAAAATATGTACAAATGTATCATCGTTTTGCTAGAAAATCATTCCTTATAATAAAAGTAGGAGGGATATGGAAATTTTATGATAAAAAAGGGTGAGGAAAAGTGAAAAAATTGGAAAAAAGCAAGTTGAAAATGGTTTGGTTCCTCCTCGCTTTGATAGTACTAATCGTTATTATTTTGCTGCCGAATCCAGCCGATTTGCCTGTGGCTGGCCAAAGAGCTTTAGCCATTTTAGCATTTGCGGTTATTTTATGGGTGACAGAAGCGGTGTCTTATCCGGTAAGTGCAGTGATGATTATCGGCCTTGTAGGTTTATTGCTTGGTATGGCCCCTAGTATTGACCATCCTTCCGTCAACATGGGGACAAGCGAGGCGCTGAAAATGGCGTTATCGGGATTTAGTAATCCAGCAGTGGCATTAGTAGCGGCGGCGCTTTTTCTTGCGGCAGCGATGCAATCTACTTCTCTTGACAAACGGCTTGCACTATGGATTTTATCTCGTGTTGGAACGAAAACAAGAAATATTGTGATAGGCACGATTGTCGTATCGATTGTTTTAGCCTTTTTCGTTCCAAGCGCAACAGCACGGGCGGGTGCAGTGATTCCGATGTTGCTGGGAATGGTAGCGGCATTCGGATTGCCCAAAGATAGCCGATTAAGCGCGCTTCTTGTTATTACAGCGGTGCAAGCGGTTTCAATTTGGAATGTAGGCATTAAGACAGCAGCTGCACAAAATATGGTTGCTTTAGGATTTATCGAGAAAGAATTCGGTGCATCGATTTCGTGGAGTTCTTGGTTTGTGTATGCAGCTCCTTGGTCTGTTTTCATGTCCATTGTTCTTTATTTCGTCATGATACATTTGATAAAACCTGAAACGAAAGTGATAGAAAAGGGCCAAGCATTGATATCTTCGCAGCTAAAAGATTTAGGGCCGTTGAAACCAGCTGAGAAACGTCTTATCATCATTTCCGTGATCCTCCTTTTGTTTTGGGCGACAGAAGAAAGGCTTCATCCTTTTGATACTACAACAGTGACACTTATAGCTGTGGCGATTTTGTTAACTCCTAAGATTGGCGTCTTTGATTGGAAATCTGTTGAAAAGCTTATTCCATGGGGAACGATTATGGTGTTTGCGGTCGGTATTGCGCTTGGCACGATTTTATTGGATACGAAAGGGGCTCAATGGCTGTCAAATAAAGTTTTTGAAATAATGGGATTAGAAAAAATGCCGATTCTTATCATCATCGCAATCATTTCACTATTTAATATACTTATTCATTTAGGGTTTGCCAGTGCAACAAGTTTGTCATCTGCGTTAATCCCTATATTAATTGCGTTTACATCAACCACTGATTTAAACGTGAACAGCATTGGTTTTGTTCTAATCCAACAGTTTGTTGTTAGTTTTGGATTTTTACTGCCGGTGAGCGCACCGCAAAATATGTTGGCGTATGGAACAGGAGCTTTTAAGGTAAAAGATCTCTTGAAGTCAGGCGTTCCTTTGACCATTATCGGTTATTTGCTCATTCTTTTATTTAGCGCTACTTATTGGAAATGGATTGGATTATTATAAAATGGCTTTCATCCGACCCATATATAGTTTTCTCTTTGTCATATATCCCCGGTAGCACAGAAGGGTGTCCCATTTACGTTTGGGACACTCTCTTTGTTGTTTTAAGCCATGCTTTTTTGATATTTTGCGAACAAATCTTGGTTATTGTGTAAAAATTCGTTCTTGGTTGAGCCGGATCGATGTTTCGGGAAAGGCAAACTGCCTTTGCTGTTTCTTTTTACGCCAATTCTGGGGCTTGATCTATTTTTTTGATAAAAAATAAATAGAAAATTTTATGTATTTTTATTATAATGAATACCAAAAATCATTTTATGAAATAAACGTTTCAATATATGGAATAAGGGAAGAACGTGATGAATAAAACAGTCGTTAAAACGATGGAAATGCTAAAGTTGTTCATCGATCGCGAGCGGCTGACGTTGCAGGAAATGGTCGAATTATTGCGAATGCCGAAAACGTCGGTTTATCGGATGGCGCAATCATTAGTCAAGCTCGGTTTTTTGCAAAAAACGGACGACTATTATCAGCTTGGCTTGGCATTTTTGTCGTTTGGCATGCTCGTTGCCGAGCGGCTAGATCTCCGGAAAATCGCGCTTCCGATTATGAAGCGGCTGAAAGAAGATACGAAAGAAGCGGTCAATTTAGTCATTCGTGATGGCGATGAAGCGATTTATATTGAAAAGGTCGATACGTCGGAACCGGTGCGCGTGTATACGAAGGTCGGGCGGCGCGCTCCGTTGTATGCCGGGGCGTGCCCGCGTGTGTTGCTGACGTTTATGGAGCGCGAGGAACAACAGCGTTACATTGACAATGTTAAAATGGTGAAAATTGCAAAAAATACGATTGTCCGGCGGGACATGTTGCGGGACATTATTGAGAAAGACCGAAAACGGCAATATACAGTCAGCTACTCGGAATTGGAAGATTATTCTGCCGCAGTTGCGGTGCCGATTTTCAACCATGAAGGAAAAGTGGTGGCGGGATTGAGCGTTGCTGGTCCGGAACATCGCTTTTCTCCGGAGGCGGTGGAACGAATGGTTCCGATGCTGCAGCAAGCCGCTTGGCAAATTTCCGAACAGCTTGGTTTTTCAAGGAAGGGATAAAAAATGGACTACACAATGTTTCCTTTAAGTGAATGCGCTGTGACGATTCGTTTTTCCACGGAAGTCAGTGAAGCGGTGAACGATCGTGTTCATCGCGTCGCCGCTTTTTTCGAACAGCAGAAAAAGGAAGGGATTTTGGATATTGTTCCAACGTTTTCGTCCGTGACGGTGTATTATGACCCGCTCGTCATTGGTGGCTACGAAGAAATGTGCAAGTGGCTGCGAACGGAACTCAAACGGGTGGAACGCATAAAAAAGACGCCCGCGCGGACGGTTGTCATTCCCGTTTGTTACGGTGGAGAGTTTGGCCCGGATTTACAAGAAGTCGCCCGTTTTCATGGGATAAGCGAGGAAGAAGTGATTTCCATCCATTGCCGGGGAAGTTACCGCGTATATATGATTGGATTTTCCCCCGGTTTTGCTTATTTAGGCGGCTTGTCCCCCGAAATCGCGACTCCGCGCCGCTCCACACCGAGAACGCATGTGCCGGCAGGTTCAGTCGGCATTGCCGGCAGCCAGACGGGCATCTATCCGCTAGCGACTCCGGGCGGGTGGCAAATTATTGGGAGAACGCCGCTTGCTTTGTTCCGGCCGCATGATCCAGAACCGAGTTTATTGCGCGCAGGGGATATCGTAAAATTTCGTCCGATTACGGAAGAAGAGTACAGGATGTGGGATGATGAGCACAATTCAAGTAACACATAGTGGATTTTTCACAACTGTGCAAGGAAAAGGAAGATACGGATATCAAAAAGCTGGCGTATCCGTTGGCGGAGCAATGGATTCGTTTGCGAGCCGGATTGCCAATTTGCTTGTCGGGAACGACGCCGATGAAGCGACATTGGAAATTACGATGAACGGTCCGACGCTCCGCTTTGAAACGGATGCGCTCATTGCGATTTGCGGCGGCTCGTTTCGCTGCACATTAAACAACAAACCGGTATCAATGTGGAAGCCGCTTTTCGTCCGGAAAGGCGATGTGTTGGCGATCGGGGCGTGCCAAAGCGGTTATCGCGCATATGTGGCGTTTGCGGGCGGCCTGAACGTTCCGCTTGTCATGAACAGCCGTTCTACATACGTGCAAGCGCGCATTGGCGGTTTTCACGGCAGAGCGCTGCGGCCGGGTGATGTGCTGTCATTGCGGGCAAATGCGATCACGGTTCGGGAAAGCCCGATTCGTTGGGGGATTGCATTTTCAGAAAGAAACTACATAAACGGGAAGAAAAAGATAGTTCGTGTCGCGGAAGGTCCGGAATATCGCATGTTTACAAACCAAAGCCAAGAACGATTTTTCTCTTCGCTGTATGAAGTGACGACGCAGTCGGACCGCATGGGTTATCGCCTGCAAGGACAAGCGCTTGAACGCACGACGAATCAAGAAATGATTTCGGAAGCCGTTACGTTTGGAACGATTCAAGTGCCTGCATCCGGCCAGCCGATCGTATTGATGGCCGATTGCCAAACGACAGGCGGCTATCCGCGCATCGCCCAAGTCATTGCGGCGGACTTGCCGATTTTGGCACAGGCGCGGCCGGGTGATTTCATTCAATTTCAAAAAGTATCGTGGCAAGAAGCGCAGCGGCTATATGTGGAACGGGAGCGGCAGATCAAAAAATGGAAGACGATCATTCAGCAAAAATGGAGGGAAATGGATGATGCGCGTTGATTTGAATTGTGATTTTGGCGAAAGCTTTGGAATATACCGCCTTGGCGAAGAAAAAGAAATTTTGCAATACGTCACTTCCGTCAACATTGCTTGCGGCTTTCATGCCGGGGATCCGCTTGTCATGCGGAAAACGGTGCAAATGGCGTTAGAGCGAAACGTTGCGATCGGCGCTCACCCGGGGTTTCCGGATTTGCTCGGATTTGGCCGCCGCAACATGGCGGTAACCCCAGACGAAGCGTATGCGTATGTCGTCTATCAAATTGGGGCACTGTCGGCGTTTGTGAAAGCGGAAGGCGGAATGCTTTCGCACGTCAAGCCGCATGGCGCGCTTTACAATATGGCGGCAAAAGACGCGGCGTTGGCGGAAGCGATCGCGCGGGCGGTTTATGATGTGGATGCCAATTTAATCTTATACGGATTGGCTGGCAGCGAACTGATTAACGCCGGAAAGAAAATTGGCCTTCAGACGGCGAGCGAAGTATTCGCTGACCGCACATATCAACAAGACGGTTCATTGACGCCAAGAAGCGACCCGCGCGCGTTGATTGTCGATGAACAGGAAGCGGTGCAGCAAGTGCTCACGATGGTGAAAGAAAAACGCGTCCGTTCGCTGCAAGGCAATGACGTTCCGATTGAAGCGGAGACGATTTGCATTCACGGGGACGGACAAAAAGCGGTGCTGTTTGCCAAACGCTTATATGAAGCGTTGCAAAAAGAAGGCGTAAAAGTTTGCCCGATGACTAAATGAATGGAGGAAAACGATGGAGAAAAAAGACAACAAATTGCGCGTGCTAGTTGGTGCTGTATTTTTAATGGCGACATCGGCGATTGGGCCGGGATTTTTGACGCAAACAACAGTGTTTACCCAGCAGCTTGTCGCTAGCTTTGGGTTTGTCATTTTAATTTCGATTCTTCTTGATATTGGCGCACAAGCGAATATATGGCGCATTATTGCGGTTTCCGAAAAACGGGCGCAAGATATTGCGAATGAAGTATTGCCGGGATTAGGTTATGTGATAGCGGGATTGATTGTGCTCGGTGGATTGGCGTTTAATGTCGGCAATATTGGCGGCGCCGGGCTGGGAATCAACGTGCTTTTTGGAATGTCAACGGAAATGGGAGCGATTGTCAGCGCGGTGATTGCCATCATCATTTTCCTTGTCAAAGAAGCGGGGAAAATGATGGACCGTTTTACGCAAATGTTAGGGATTGTGATGATTGGACTAACGCTCTATGTCGTTTGGACGGCCCATCCGCCGCTTGGGGAAGCGGCTGTAAGAACGATAGTGCCAGAGAAAATAGACTTTTTGGCAATTGTGACGCTTGTCGGCGGAACGGTTGGCGGCTATATTACGTTCTCCGGCGGACATCGTCTGTTAGACGCGGGAATAAAAGGGAAAAACAGCTTGCCAGAAGTGACGAAAAGTGCGATTTCAGCAATTGGTGTAGCGTCGTTGATGCGGATTTTGCTGTTTCTTGCCGCATTAGGCGTTGTTGCTCAAGGGTTAGCCCTAGATGAAGCGAACCCTCCAGCGTCGGTATTTCGCCTTGCTGCTGGCGAAGTTGGCTATAAGCTTTTTGGAATTGTCATGTGGGCGGCCGCGATCACCTCTGTCGTTGGTTCCGCGTATACATCCATGACATTTATCCGCACTTTTCATCCATTCATCGAAAAATACCATCGTCTTTTCATTGTGTTGTTTATTATCGTGTCTACTTTTGTCTTCGTCTTTATTGGCCGTCCGGTAAAGACGCTGATTTTAGTCGGTGCATTAAACGGCCTTGTGCTGCCGATTTCGTTAGGTGTTATGCTTGTCGCGGCGTATAAGCGGACGATTGTCGGCGATTACAAACATCCGCTATGGCTGACGATATTTGGGGGAATTGTCGTCATCTTGATGGCATATATGGGAATATATACGATCATTCATCAGCTTCCGCAATTATTTGAATAAAAGAATAAAAGAGCGCCGTTTGTGTTTATTCGCGAACGGCGCTTTATTCATTACCAGTTCGCTCTGTTTAAAAATACGCGTTTGTCATACCCAGACATGCTTACGACGCTTTCGTCCCTTGCCGATCAAGGAATCCCGCTTTTTGTCGCAAGCAACGGGCGTTCCCGCTATCTCGCCGCGATTCGAGCCGCCTTCCAGCTTGAGCGCTATTTTATCGATTTTTACAGCCTTGACCGGTTTTCCTTATCGTCGAAATCGGCGTTAGTCAAATAATTGTTAAATGATTACCAGATCGAAAGCGCAGTGATGGTCGGGGATCGGCGTTCCGATATTTAAACGGCGGAGAAAAACAATAAATATACGAAAATTCAAAAAATTATTGAAATAACAAAAAGAATGTTATATGATAAAAGAAAAAACTACATACTAACCAGTCAGTCAATTATATGTGTACAAAAGAAAGAGGGAATAAGAAGGAAGACAAAAACGTATTTTTTATTAACCTGTTTTGTGACCGCTTTCAAAAAATAGATGGATGAGGGAGGAGAGATGTGATGAACCATCGTCATTTTCCGTATTGGCCGAAGCGGCTGAGCAAAACGCTGACAGTGCCGGAAACGACGATCGTCGATCATTTAGAAACAACAGCGAAACGCTACCCTCAGAAAACCGCTTTCCACTACTACGGATCTTCTTATTCTTACAAGCAGCTATTTGAGCAAGTCAACGCGCTTGCTGGCTACCTTCAGCGAAAGCTTTCCGTTCAGCGAGGCGACAGAGTGCTTTTATACATGCAAAATTCCCCGCAATTCGTGATTTCCTATTATGCGATTTTGCGCGCCGAAGCGATTGTCGTTCCGATTAACCCGATGAATACAAGTGACGAACTTTCTTTCTATATTCAAGATTGCGAAACGAAAGTGGGAATCGTCGGCCAAGAACTGTTTGCCAAAGTGGAGCCGCTGCTCTCGTCTACCGCGTTAGACCGCGTGATTGTCGCCGCTTATTCCGATTATATTGGCGAACTTGGCGATGTTTCTCTTCCTGACGAAGTGGCGCTGCCGCGGCAGACGTATGCGAATGGCCGCGTGCATTACTGGACCGATTGCTTAGAAGCGAATCTTCTTCCGAAAGAGTACAACGGCCGTGTTGACGATATCGCTGTGCTGCCGTATACATCGGGGACGACGGGAATACCAAAAGGCTGCGTTCATACACATCGAACGGTAAACGCCAACATTGTCAGCGCATACCATTGGTCGAACGTGACAAGCGACGCTGTTTGCCTCGTCACATTGCCGCTTTTTCACGTTACCGGAATGATCCACAGCATGCATGTTCCGATTTTTGCGGGCGCGACGATGGTGATGATGACCCGATGGAATCGGGATCATGCCGCGCGCTTCATTGAAATGTATCGCTGTACACACTGGGTCAATATTAGCACGATGCTTATTGACTTTTTGGCAAATCCGTCGCTATCCAAGTATGATATTTCTTCACTTGCCAGCATCTCTGGGGGAGGCGCATCGCTTCCGGCGGCGGTAGGAGAAAAATTGTTTCAGCTGACAGGCTTGCAATATGTTGAAGGATACGGTCTTTCTGAAACGATTTCGCATACGCATTTTAACCCGCCGGATCGTCCAAAATTACAATGTTTAGGCATTCCTTCGTTTGATGTCGATGCCCGCATCATTGACCCGGCGACGGGAAAAGAGCTTGGAGTTGGAGAAGTCGGGGAAATCGTTGTGCACGGTCCGCAAGTATTTAAAGGATATTACCGGCGCGAAAAAGAAACAGAGGAAGCATTTATCGAAATCGATGGGAAGCGGTTTTTCCGCACCGGCGACATCGGGCGAATGGATGAAGAAGGATATTTCTTCATTGTCGACCGCGTCAAACGAATGATCAACGCCGCTGGATATAAAGTATGGCCGACGGAAGTGGAGTCGCTCCTATATAAGCATCCAGCTGTCCAGCAAGCGTGCGTTGTCGGCGTTCCTGATCCGCGCCGCGGCGAGACGGTAAAGGCGTTTATCGTGCTTCAAGACGATTATGTTGGAAAAATAACGGAACAAGACATTATTGAATGGGCGAAAACGCAAATGGCCGCGTATAAATATCCGCGTCTCGTTGAATTCCGTTCGTCGCTGCCGATGACATCGAGCGGAAAATTATTGTGGCGGAAATTGCAGGAAGAAGAGTATCAAAAATTAGAAAAAGGGGGAGCGAAAGCGTGAAAGGAACGGTCGAAACCGTTTGCGGGCCGGTGCCGGCGAGTGAACTTGGCAAGGCGCTGATCCATGAGCACTTTGTTTTTGGGTATCCCGGGTTTCAAGGAGATGTGACGCTCGGACCGTTTCATTTTGAGGAAGTGCTTAAGACGGGGATCGCCGTCGCGCGAAAAATGATGGAGCATGGCGTGAAAACGGTTGTCGACCCGACGCCAAACGATTGCGGCCGCAATCCGGAGCTGCTCCGCCGCATTTCCGAAGCGACCGGGCTCCACATCATTTGCGCAACAGGGTATTATTATGAAGGGGAAGGAGCGACATCGTATTTTAAGTTCCGCCAGCTGCTTGGCACAGCAGAAGAAGAAATATATGAAATGTTTATGACCGAAATTACAAAAGGAATCGCTCGTACAGGAATCAAACCTGGGGTGATTAAGCTAGCATCGAGCAAAAACGAAATGACCGAATATGAAAAAATGTTTTTCCGTGCTGCTGCGCGCGTCCAAAAAGAAACAGGAATTGCTATTATCACCCATACTCAAGAAGGTACGATGGGGCCGGAGCAAGCCGCATATTTACTCGAACACGGTGCGGATCCGCAAAAAATCGTCATTGGCCACATGTGTGGAAACACTGATCCAGAATACCAGAAAAAGACGCTACAACACGGGGTGTACATCGCTTTTGATCGCTTCGGCCTTCAAGGAATGGTCGGCGCTCCAACCGACCAAGAGCGGATTCGCACATTGTTACCGTTGCTTCGTGAAGGATTTCATGAACAAATAATGCTTTCCCATGATACCGTCAATGTTTGGCTTGGGCGTCCGCCGCAAATGCCTGAACCGCTTGCTTCGCTAATGAGCAATTGGCATGTCGGACATTTATTTGAGGCGATCATTCCGACGCTGAAGAAAGAGGGAGTGACAGAAGAACAGTTAGAGCAAATGCTCGTCCAAAATCCTGCAAATTGGGTTGCGTAATCCGAGGCACAAGGCCGCTTCCGAAAAGCGAAGACGATCTGCTTTTTGGAAGCGGTCTTTTTGATGATGTATAAAATGAATATTTTTCCTTTTTTGTTTAAAAATAAAGGAAGATATTTTAAAAAAAGGAGGGGAAGAGGTGACGGTTACGGAAAAACGGCTTCTGTCCTTCTCGTTTGCCGCGATCGCTTTGTTTGTCTCGCCGTATTTTTTGCTTGGCGAAGATGCACATATGCGGGTGCATGATAATTTGGATTCCAATATTGCTTGGTATAAAGTCATCACAAGAAGCGGGGAGCTGTTTGGTCCGATCGATGCCGTCATCCCGCAAATTGCAAACGGGCTGCCGCGAAACGCATTCGGTACGGAATTCAGCGGAATCGTCTGGCTTCACGCGTTATTTCCATCGATTTACGCATATGGATTAAACCAAACGATTACTCGCGTGTTTGCGTTTATTGGCATGTATTTACTGTTAAGGAAATATGTCATTCCCGAGCGAAAATGGATGTGGATCCGCGTTGGCACGTCCCTTGCTTTTGCCCTGACGCCGTTTTGGCCGTCGGGGATGCTTAGCACGCTTGGAATGCCGCTTGCGCTGTGGGCGTTTTTAAACATCCGCGCTGGCGAGCGTTCATGGGCCAACTACATTGTGCTTACATTATTGCCATTCTATTCAAGTTTTGTGCTTGGTTTCTTCTTTTTCTTAAGCGCGCTGGGAATATGGTGGCTCGTGGATGTCATCCGCGGCAAAGGATGGAATTGGCGTTTTTTCTTCGCGATTGCCTACATGGCCGCCATTTATTTGGCGATGGATTACCGCTTTGTCCATTCGTTGTTATTTTCCGATGAACCGACAAGCCGTGATGAATATTTTCATGCTCGCCTGCCGCTGTGGCGCGTCATCCGTTTAATTGTGAAAAACTACGTTCTTGGCCATACGCATGTGATGACGGTGCACGGACTTGTCATTTTGCCGGTGACGTTAATGGCATTGTACATTGTTTGGAAGAAAAAGTTATGGCAGCGGGAAAAACTGTTTATATTTTTACATGTGTTGAATGTCGCGCTGTCGGCATGGTACGCGTTTTGGTTTTACAAAGGATGGGTTCCGTTAACGGAGCGTTTCGACATTCTCGATAAATTTAATTTTGCCCGCTTTCACTTTTTGCGGCCGATGGTCATTTACGTGCTGTTTGCCGTTTCGCTCAAAATTTTATGGCAGCAAGGGATTTTGTGGAAAAATGTATGTTTTGCGGCGCTTACCGCTCAGTTCGTCGTTCTCGCCGCTTTTAATGAGGAAATTGCGCACCGCAATAAGCCGTCATTTCGCGAGTTTTACGCGGAAAAGCAGTTTCAAGAAATAAAAGAATATATTGGACGTCCTGTTCATACATACCGTGTTGCCAGCATCGGCATTCATCCGGCGATCGCGCAATATAACGGCTTCTATACGTTGGATACGTATAACAATTTTTATCCGCTTTCGTATAAGCATAAGTTTCGCCAAATTATCGCGAAAGAGTTGGCAAAGGACAAAAAGCTGCGCGAATATTTCGATGAATGGGGAGGGCGCTGTTACATTTTTGTCGACGAATTAGGAAAACATTATATGTTTAAAAAGCATTCGAAACGAACGATTAAACGTTTACAGCTAAATACCGCTGTGTTTCGTGAAATGGGCGGCCGTTACATCTTTTCGGCGCTGCCGATTGAAAATGCAAAACAAAATCAGCTGGCGCTTGAGAAAGTGTTTCGTTCTAAACAATCGGCATGGACGATTTATTTATACAAGGTGATGCCGTAAGGAGGGAACAGCCATGAACGAACCGATGCTGACGATTGTCGTGCCGTGTTACAACGAAGAGGAGGTATTGCCGAAAACGATCGATAAGCTCCGCGACCTGCGTAAGAAGCTGATTGATGAGCGGCTTATTTCCCCTGAAAGCGCGTTGTTGTTTGTCGATGATGGAAGCGGTGACGGGACGTGGGACATTATTTATAAAGCGAGCTTGCGTTATCCGGAAGTAAAAGGGCTGAAACTTGCGCGCAACGCCGGACATCAAAACGCGCTGCTGGCAGGGCTGTTTGCCGCGAAAACTCGTTCTGATTGCATCGTTTCGATCGATGCCGATTTGCAAGATGATATTTTCGTTATTCGCGATTTTGTCAAAAAATTTCACGAAGGATATGAAATTGTATATGGGGTGCGGAATAAGCGTGATGCCGATACGTTTTTTAAACGCCACACCGCCCAATGGTTTTATAAGCTGATGAAGGCGATGGGGGTCGATCTTGTTTATAATCACGCTGATTATCGTTTGCTAAGCCGGCGTGCGGTCGAGGAGCTTGAGCGGTTTGAAGAGGTGAATTTGTTTTTGCGCGGGATCGTGCCGCTGCTTGGCTTCCGTTCTACAACCGTCCATTATGATCGAAAAGAGCGGCTTGCAGGAAAAACGAAATATCCGCTCAAAAAAATGATCGCGTTTGCTTTGGATGGAATCACTTCGTTTAGTGTTACGCCGATTCGCCTGATTTCGCTCATTGGGTTTGCTTTCTTTTTTATCAGCCTATTATTCGGCGGATATTTTCTGTTTTTAAAATTTACCGGCCATACGCAGACAGGATGGACATCGCTCATTATATCGATTTGGCTTCTCGGCGGTTTGCAGCTGATTGCCCTTGGCTTGATCGGGGAATATATTGGAAAAATTTATAAAGAAACGAAACGCCGTCCTCGATACATTGTCGATCTTGATTTATTTAATTTGTGGAAGCCGCAGCATCATCTTTCTTCGCTCACCGAAAGATCAGCGATGACGGAAATGCGAAAGCCTCGTTCGTAATAATTTTACTTGCAATATGGGAAAAGAAAGAGTAGACTTTTTTGTGAAAAATGATATATGTTGTTTGCGGGAGCTTGCGGAAGCAGGCTGAGAGTACGGCTATATTCCGCCGTTGACCGCTCGAACCTGTTTGGGTAATGCCAGCGCAGGGAAAGTGATGGTAGGGTGATATGCACTTTGCTTGCGCGCAAAGTGTTTTTTTATTTTGCAAAAACGGGAGAGGATGGGACATGAATAATCAAGAAGCGGCAAACGTGTTGCAAATGGTGAGAAAAGCCAACCCGCTCGTACATAACATTACGAACGTTGTCGTAACGAATTTTACAGCGAACGGTTTGCTTGCGTTAGGCGCTTCGCCGGTGATGGCGTATGCGAAAGAGGAAGTCGCCGATATGGCCAAAATCGCCGGAGCGCTCGTTTTAAACATCGGAACATTGAATCAAACGGAAGTAGAAGCGATGGTGATCGCCGGAAAGGCAGCAAATGAAGCGGGCGTTCCGGTTATTTTTGATCCTGTCGGCGCCGGCGCGACGCCGTATCGAACGGAAACGGCGCGAAACATCGTCCGCGACGTGGCAGTATCGGCCATTCGCGGCAATGCGGCGGAAATCGCCAATGTTATTGGAGAAACGTGGGAGATTAAAGGGGTTGACGCCGGAGAAGGAAGCGGCGATGTCGTTGCTTTGGCGAAAAAAGCGGCGAAGCAGCTGAAAACAGTAGTCGTCATTACCGGAAAAGACGATGTCGCGACAGATGGAGAGACGACGTATATCATTCATAACGGACATCCGTTGTTAACGAAAGTAACCGGGACCGGCTGTTTGTTGACATCCGTGATCGGCGCTTTTGCCGCGGTGGAGCGGAATGTGCTAAAAGCAGCGGCGGCGGCGCTCGTCAGCTACGGGGTTGCCGCGGAAATCGCGGCGAAAGAAGCGGAAGAAGGGCCTGGCAGCTTTCAAATCGCCTTTTTAAACGCGCTTTCTCGCATAGGGGCGGAGGAAATCGGACAATACGGACGCATCGAACAAGGAAAATGAAGGGAGAGAAACATCATGGTATATAAAGCGCTAACGATTGCCGGTTCGGATAGCGGCGGCGGTGCTGGGATTCAAGCCGATTTAAAGACATTTCAAGAATTGCATGTATTCGGAATGTCCGCGCTAACGGCGGTAACGGCGCAAAATACGCTCGGCGTGCAAGGAGTGTATCCGCTGTCTCCAGAGGCGGTTGCACAGCAAATCGAATCCGTCGGCACCGATTTAGGTGCGGATGCGGTAAAAACAGGAATGTTGTTTAGTGCGGAAATTATTAAAGCGGTTGCTGCGAAAGTGAAACAATTCGGATGGGACCGCCTCGTCGTCGATCCGGTCATGATTGCTAAAGGCGGCGCTCCGCTGTTGCAAGAAGAGGCAGTAAGCGCGTTGAAAACATATTTGCTTCCGCTTGCGATGGTGGCGACTCCGAACATTCCGGAGGCGGAAGCGCTAACTGGCCTAGAGATTCGAACGATCGATGACCGAAAAGAAGCGGCGAAGCGCCTGCATGAACAGGGAGTGAAGTATGTCGTCATTAAAGGCGGCCACGACGATGACGGAGAGGAAACGGTCGATATATTATACGATGGCAGCGAATTTTTCGATTTCACAAGCAAGCGCATTAATACAAAACATACGCACGGAACGGGCTGTACGTTTTCCGCGGCGATCACTGCGGAGCTTGCCAAAGGAAAAACGGTGCAAGAAGCGGTGCAGACAGCAAAATCATTCATTCAAGCCGCTATTGAACATGAATTAGGCATCGGCCACGGCCACGGCCCGACAAACCATTGGGCGTATCGGGACAGCCAAACGCGGTAGGTGAGGAAAATTGGCGCGAATCGCAAGCGAAGAGATGAAACAACGGTTGAAAGTGTATTTTATTATGGGAAGTGTCAACTGTAAAAAGCCGCCATTAGAAGCATTGACAGAAGCGATCGATGGCGGAATCACGCTATTTCAATTTCGGGAAAAAGGGAGCGGTGCGCTTGTCGGCGAGCAAAAATACGAGCTTGCCAAACAGCTGCAAGCTATTTGCCAAAAGCGCGGCATACCGTTTATCGTCAACGACGATGTCGAACTAGCGCTTGCCATTGATGCCGATGGGGTGCATATCGGACAGGACGATGAAGATGCGCGTATTGTCCGTGAAAAAATCGGTGACAAAATTCTCGGAGTGTCGGCGCATAATTTGGAAGAAGCGCAAGCGGCGGTCGCTGCTGGCGCCGATTATATCGGGGTAGGGCCGATTTACCCGACGAAATCGAAAGCAGATGCGAAGCAGGCGCAAGGCCCCGGGATCATTCGTCTTCTTCGCGACCATGGAATCGCTATTCCGATCGTGGGAATTGGCGGCATTACCGCGGAAAATGCCGGCGAAGTGATGAGCGCTGGCGCGGACGGCGTTTCCGTCATCAGCGCGATCGCTTCCGCCTCTTCGCCGTTGCTAGCAACAAAACAGCTCGCGCAAGCGGTGTTCAATAATGAATAAAAGGTGCCCCAAATGTTGGGCACCTTCTTTTTTTGCCATTAAGAAACAGCCTGTTTTCTTTTCGGGAATTGCCATTCCAAAAGCGGACGCATGATGCGTGCAATCGGCGCGCTTCCAAGCACAAGCACGACAATGACAGATAATCCTAACAATAACGGGTAACCGTGAATACTCATAATAAAATCTGGGAATTTTGTTTCATGCAAGTATTTTAAAATAAATCCATGCAAAATATAAATATAAAAGGTTCTTGCGCCTAATACTGAAAAAGAGAAGCGCCGGTTTGGAACAAGTGCAAGAAAACAGAGCATCATTAACGTGCTTGCGCCATAAATAACGAGCCGTCCAACAATCCCTTTTTCTTCTGGCACGCCGAGCGTATCGTACGATTTGGAGCCATATAGCCATTCTTGCGGCAAATCAGGAAAACCAAAATGGATCATCATGAACATTCCAGCTAATATAAAAAGTGAAAACGAGCGCAGGCGCCATGTAAATAACCGTTCGATATCATGTTTATGCAGAAAATAACCTAATAAAAAAAATGGGAAAAACGTAAAAGTGCGCGATATGCTTAGCCATTTTTCCGCATCGAGCATGCCCGCTCCCACGCCTAAGAGAAGAGAAAGCGATAGCGAAACGTGTTTTGGAATTTTCGCAAAGATCCATAATAGCAAATTCCAGCTGAATAAGCTAATCAAAAACCATAAACTCCATTGCGGGGTGAACAGATCAAATTCAATGGAATCTTTTTGGTATAAAAAGTAATAGTAAACGGAATACAACAGTTGAAAAATAAGATAAGGAAGCAATAATTTTTTAGTTATTTTTTTGAAATATCCTCGTTGATGAAAGTTTTTTGCAAAATATCCTGAAATAAAAATAAACGCCGGCATATGGAAAAAGAAAATCCAAATATATAAGCTATGCACCCATAGCACCTCATCGATATACGGGCGAAGAAAGTGGCCAAACACAACGAGGAGCACCAACACGAATTTCGCGTTGTCAAAGTAGTAATCGCGCTCGCTCATAGTGTTTCCTCCTTTTTATCTATACCAATTCGAATGATACTTCTTCTTTTTCGAGGGGTCAATAGCATATCATTTTTTGGAAAGGTGCGAAATTTCCGATGATTAACAAAAAAGAATTGGAAACGGCCGATATGACCCAATTATTAGAAATCATCAATGCGAAAGGGGATGAGGGAGAACTTGAACAAATAGTGGAACTTGTGTGGCAAGATGAAATGTTTTCGGAAGGAAAGCGCGCGTTAGCGAAAGATGGAGGCAACGCTGACGAGAAAGGAGGAGAATACCCATCATGGAAGTGATACGCGCGAAACAAATTGCTGAATCGGGAAAAATCGTGCCGGTTACCTATGAGGGGAAGCAAGTAATGATTCAACACGTGGACGAGGCGCGGGAAATGGCGCGCATTTATATAAAAAATCACCCGGAGAAAGAAATGGAAGTACCGGTTCGCCTTCTGCAAGAAGAATAGTCGCATGCGATGGCACTTTCGGTTCACATATGATATAATAACAAAAGAACGAATAAACATATGGAGTGAATCATATGAACATCGGATTTGGAGAAATCGCGCTTATCGTCTTTTTCGCGTTGCTTATTTTTGGTCCGAAGAAGCTGCCGGAGTTGGGACAAGCTGCTGGAAAAACGCTGCGGGAATTTAAAAATGCGACAAGAGGAATCATCGACGACGAAGAACAAAAAGCGCAAAAATAAGGACTTGGCTATTGTGCACCAAGTCCTTATTTTTGTTCCAGATCGCACTCATGCAATGGAACGATTTTCGTTTTTTTCACAAACTTATATCCAAGCCAGACGATAATAAAGAGCGGCAGGCCGATATACGAAACGAGAACGCCATACCAATCAATCGTTCCGCCAATAAACGCCTGGTAGTTTTGCCCTAAAATGACAATAAAGCAAACAATCAATGCAAAAATAGGGCCGAATGGGAACCATTTTGCTTTATATGGTAAATCGCTTAACTTTTTCCCTTGGGCGATATATGCTTTGCGGAACCGATAATGACTGATGGCGATGCCGAGCCATGCAATGAACCCTGACATTCCGGAAGCGTTTAACAACCATGTATAAACAACGCCGTCTCCAAAGAGAGACGCCAAAAAGGCAAGCGTCCCTAATGAGGAAGTGACAATCAGCGCATTGACTGGAACGCCGCGTTTATCCAGTTTCGCCAGAAATTTTGGCGCTTTTCCTTCACGGGCTAAATCCCAAAGCATGCGGGTGGATGCGTACATACCGGAGTTGCCTGCCGATAATACGGCGGTTAAAATGACCGCATTCATTACCGAAGCGGCAAAGGCGATTCCTGCTTTATCGAACACGAGCGTAAACGGACTGACAGTGACGTCATCATTGGCGAGCTTTTCGTCGGTATAAGGGATCAATAATCCGATTGCGAGAATCGCTAATACATAGAATAGCAAAATGCGCCAAAACACTCGGCGAATGGCGCGGGGAATGCTGCGCTTTGGATCTTCCGTTTCCCCAGCGGCGACCCCTAGCAATTCCGTTCCTTGAAAGGAAAAGCCAGCTGCCATAAAAATGCCTAGCATTGCCATAAAACCGCCGTGAAACGGGGCATCCCCGATGGTAAAGTTTTTAAAGCCGACCGCTTCGCCGCCCATAATACCGAAAATCATAAGAAAACTGACAATTAAAAACACGATGACGGTGGCGACTTTAATAAGGGAAAACCAATATTCCGCTTCTCCAAACCCTTTCACGGACAAGTAGTTTAACAGAAACATAATCGCTAAACAAAGCGCGCTCCATAACAGCGACGGGCTATGCGGAAACCAAAATTTCATGATCATCGTTACGGCAGATAGTTCTGCGGCGATGGTGATCGCCCAGTTATACCAATAATTCCACCCTAACGCGAACCCTAATGCAGGATCGACAAATTTTGTTGCATATGTGCTGAACGATCCGGAGACTGGCATGTACGCAGCCATTTCCGCAAGGCTCGTCATTAAAAAATACACCATAACGCCGATGGCGATATACGCGACAAGCGCTCCGCCCGGGCCCGCTGTATGCACCGCTCCGCCGCTTGCTAAAAACAAGCCGGTGCCGATCGTTCCACCGAGAGAAATCATCGTTAAATGCCGCGTTTTTAACTTTCTCCGCAGCCCATCCTCAGAAACGGAGACGGCGCGGGATGCCGTTTTTGCAGATGTTTTCATTTTATATATCAACTCCTTTTTGCTATATAAATATTCAACGGGAAATAAAAAATTTATGAAAAGTAACAAAAACGCCGTCGAAGGAGATTCGACGGCAGCGATACCTGCGGACATCAACTCTCCCATGAAGATAGCGCTCCATACCCGCAATCAGCGCAGGCATGACAGTGTTGCCCCTGTTCGGCGACAACCCCAGCCTAGGCATTCAGAGCAATGCCCAAGCTTCGGCGGCTTTTCCTTTCCGGCAAAGTCTTTGACGTGCTCTGCGCCTCGTTTGCCGTACTCATAAAAGCCGCGGCCTCTACTTCATTGGTCGAATGAGCGGCTTATTCTATTATGTTAATATATTAATCTATTATTCCAATAATAGCAATAGAAAATGCATAATGTGACTTGATTGTCCGGTCAAGTCCAAATTATTGTGTAAAATTCCATTACCAGTACAGTAGATTTGGATTATGGGAAAATAAAATCGCTTTTTACCGTTTTGTTTTTACACAATTCCGCGGAATTGATCGATTGCCCCTCTTTTCCCTTTTTTATTCGTATGTTGCACATAAAGCGGAAGCATCCAAAAAAGCGGCTATTCTTTAAGAAGCGTGACGTTCAAGTTTCTCGTGCGTAAAAGACAAGTCTTTTAAAGCGGCGCCATATATATAGAATATCGATGCTTTTTTGTGGAAAAAAGTTTTGCCAAAAAACGAGGTGCCGCTCATGTTAAAAAAAATCACCATTATTATAATCGGCAGTATGTTCCTTGCGATAGGGATTAACGTTTTTTTAGTTCCCCACCATTTGTTGGATGGTGGAATCATCGGAATTGGTTTGATCGTCAAATATATTTGGCATGTAAAAGCAGGGCTGACAATTATTTTATTAAGCGTTCCTCTTTACATTATTGCTTGGTTTTATTATCGGTCATTTTTTTACAATAGCCTTCATGGTTTGTTGTTTTCTTCTTTGATGATCGATATTTTTTCCGATCTGCGCGGCGTCATTACGCTCAATCCCATCATGAGCTCCGTTATTGGCGGAGTTTTTGTCGGGATCGGAATCGGCATGATGCTGCGCGAAGAGACGAGCACGGGTGGAACGGATTTATTGGCGCAATTTATTGCGAGAATGACGAACTGGAACGTCGGGATTATTATTTTTATGATGGATGCCATTATTATTGCCATTGGGAGTTTCGTCATTGATTCGACTTCGTTTCTTTATTCGTTTATCGTCGTAACGGTAGTCGGAATCGTGACGACGGTGTGAACAAAAACAAACGGATGGAGGCACCATATCGTGTAATATCCACATTGCCGATTTTATTATCACTAATCGGCAATTATGTGGCGCATAAACAGCGGGAGAAGGGGAAAATGAGATTGGCCTTGGCGGCTGCATTCCATTATTATAAAAAAGCTGGCCCGTCAAAGGAATCCAGCTTTTAGTTCATCATTCGCACCAATTTTTTCGTAAACAGCAGCAAAATAAGGCCTAATCCGATCGTCACGCCGCTAATAATACTGAAAATTTCTAAATAGCCTAAAGATTGTGTAAATGCTGCTAATTGACCAGCCAGCAGCTGAGCGACGCCTGTTCCCGCTAGCCATACGCCCATGAGCACCGATGCTAGCCGAGCAGGAGCAAGTTTACTTACCATCGACAATCCAACCGGCGATAAGCAAAGTTCGCCAAGCGTATGCAGAAAATAAGTGAAAATAATGAACAATAAATTCGCTTTTGCGGCGATATGTTGTTCGTCACTTCCTGTTTGCAATACAGCCGGAATCAATACAGCAAAGCCAAGGCCAAGCAAAATCATCCCAAGCCCCATTTTTGCCGGAATTGGCAAGTCGCCGCGTTTCGAATGCGAAAGTTTTGTCCAGATTAACGAAACGATCGGTGCCAACACGATGATAAAGAATGGATTTAGCGATTGGAACCAAGAAGTAGGCATTGTCCAGCCGCCGATCGATTTATCTACGAATTTGTCTGTATATAACGTTAATGAACTTCCTGCTTGTTCAAATCCAGCCCAGAAGAAAATAACAAAGCACGTTAAAATAAAAATAACGGCGACGTTTTGTTTTTCTTGTTTCGTTAAAGGAGTTTTTGCTTTTGTTTCTGTTTCTTTGTTTCGTTTAACTGGCGCACCGGTAGGTTTTTTGCCGATATCCCCTAAATAGCGATTGCCAAATAGATTGAAAATGAATTGTCCAATAATCATACCGATCGCTGCGGCCAAAAATCCGTACTTAAATCCATAATGGATGACACCATTGATGTTGGTTGCGAAATATTTTTCCGCTAAAAATCCGCATACAAGCGGCGCAAATAATGCTCCAATGTTAATTCCCATATAGAAAATGGTAAATGCGGCGTCTTTTCGTTTATCGTTAGGGGCGTAAAGTTCTCCGACAAGCGTGGAAATATTTGGTTTAAAAAAGCCGTTACCAATAATTAATAAAATTAATCCGATATATAGCCCTATTTGATTGTTGACGGCAAACAAGACGAAGTTGCCAAGCGCCATCGTGATACCGCCGATGGTAATTGCCAATCTTCTTCCTAAAAACCGGTCAGATAAATAACCACCGACAAGCGGAGTGAAATAAACAGCGCCAGTAAAAAATCCGTAAACCGTCATCGCGACGCTCGGTTTTATTCCTAATCCGCCGCTGACAAGTTCTGTCGTTAAATAAAGAACAAGAATCGCCCTCATGCCATAATAGCTAAATCGTTCCCAAAGTTCTGTAAAAAACAATAAATAAAGCCCGGGAGGATGTTTCGTTTTTGGGCGTCGATTTTCCAACGTCTTTGTTTCCGGTAGTGCACTCATTGTATTTCCTCCTTGTTCGTATAATGATATTGTTTATTTTAATTAACAAAATATTTATATGTCAATAAAATTATATATAAATATATAATTCTAAATTTTATTTAAAGGATTCATTGTTATTTTTATGAAAAATATATAAAAAATACTTTTTCAAAATATTTTTATGTATTTTTTTAATAAAATTTAAAAATGAGCAATTGGCTGTTAGGATGGTTTGTTTCCAACCGAGGGGGGTACACTATGCGTGCGGCAACTTTGAATGGAAGGTGAAACGGAATGCGCAAAATGTATATCCTCATGATCCTTTTCCTTTTGTTGTTCATCGGCGGAGGGCTTTTTTTCAACAGCAATGCCGAATATGCTCTCATGCCTGAAAAAAATGATGTAGCAAAGTATGAGGCGAATCAGCAAATAGGCACGGATATTTGGGGGAAATGGATTGGCGCAGAGACGGGAAAAACATTTGACGATCGCCCAAAAACGCCTGTTTCTGCCAAACACGGCGCTGTTGTTGTCGATAAACGGCTGCTTCAATTAGGACGGGAAGTGTTTTATAAAGAAACGTTTGGCAATGAAGTGTTTTTGACCGATATTATGGGGATAGTGAACGGACCGTTAACAATGATGAACATCGCCAAGGCCGTTATTTCTTTAAAAGGAAAGGGAACGACGAATTTACAAGTGGAGCTGGCAGAAGATGTGACGATCGGCGGACGAACGTATAAAAAAGGGGAAAAATTGACACAGGCATCGATGTTCCTAAAGGATCGTATTTGCCGTTAGGGATGCCAGTTGTTTGGGACCATGGCAAACTTCGCATTGGCATTAGTTGCGCGGCGTGCCACGCGACGGTGGATCCGAAAACGAAAAAAGTGGTGGAAGGAGCGCCTAACAATGATTTAAATGCTGGATTGATTATGGCGCTAGCGACCAATTCAGCCGCTTATTTTACGCATGCGGATATAAAATCGCTGAAACGATATATTCGTTCTGTTGATCGGACAGTGGTGGACTCCAAAGGGAAGAAGTCGCCGCTCCCTGATCCGCAATTGCTTGAAAAAGAGGTAGACCGCATTTTCGCGAGTTGGCAGCGGGGGAATTTCGATTCCACTATCGATATGAAAGCAAATCCGTCGCAAATACCGGATTCATTTACATTAGGGGATCATCCGTACGGATGGAGCGGGTTCGCGGCAGCTGGGCCGTTCCGCGGGCTTGTGACGTTTAGCAATAACGTTCACGCACAAAATGCCGATTCTCTTGCGCAATCGGAGCTTAGCGAGGCGTTATTTGGCATTGATAGGGAAGTATATATCGGAACGATACTGCAAAATGCCGCTAATCCAACATTTTGCTATAAACCGAACAGGAACGAAAAGCCATCGGAGTTTTTTGCAAAGGTGGACCCGACCCCTGGTGTTGTCGGTGTCAATAAGCTCGTTGCCCCGCCGCAATTTCCAAAAGTATCGCTCGTGGCGCCGGACGGGTTAGTAGTTAGTGAACCGGGATATCGCTTTAATGAACAAAACAATGCCGTCGCTGCTTGGCAAAACACGGTTAATCCTTCACCGCGAAACGCGAAAATGGATGCAAGGAGAATGGCGCGGGGGCGCGGCGTATTTGTTCAAGCTGGCTGTATACGCTGCCATGCGGGGGCGTATTTCACCAATAACCGTATCGTTGCGGCGGAAGTGGTCGGAACCGAGCCATCGCGGGCGCAAGCGTTGAAGAAAACAGAAAAAGTATTTGCTGAAGCGGTTTTCTATGCTCCGGATACCCCTGTCCCAGTTCCAAAAAACGCTGAAGTATTAAAAGTGCCGACAGAACAGTTGGATAAACAACAAATACGGTTGGCGTTTGCGCACGGCGATTCGAAAGGAGGCTATAAAGTGCCGAGCTTAATCGACCTTTCTTGGAGCGCTCCGTATCTCCATGATGGAGGTGTTGCGGTTGGGCCGAACGGGGAGCTCGGTTTAACGGGAACGTTAAGAAAAGGAATTGTGCCTGATGCGCGCAATAGTCTTCGCGCGTTAATTGATCGGACGGTGCGTAAGCAAGTGATCCGTGCGAACGCTTCCGATCGCCAACTCCGTGCTATGCATGTCAGCGGCGAAGGACATCGTTATTGGATTGATCCACAGGCGGGCTTTACGAAAGAAGAACAAGAAGCAGTGATTGATTATTTGCTTTCCCTTGACTATTCGTCATCGAATTGGGAGCAGTTCACTCGCAAAAACAAATCCTCCTCGGGCCACATTAACAGATAGGGGAGGGAGCGAGATGAACGAAACGTGTTTTTACTGCCAAAGCGAATGTGTTGATCAAGTTCATTATGTATCGTTTTACGTTTCGGATGAAGAACGCGAAGGAGCGTTATGCCCGCAATGTTATGAGGAGTGGCTTCACGGTATAAAGGGATAGAAAAATAAAACCGCACCTTGCTACGATATAGGTGCGGTTTTTTTCGCAAGCGGCGGAGTTGCGACGATTTTGTGAAGATCGCTTTTTTCGTCATAAGAACGGTAAACGATCGGAGCGGAGTTAGGAAAAGAAACAGAGACAACTAAAATATGTTCATCGTTTCCTTTCGTTTTCTTTGTTTCCATTGTGAAGGCTGCGTTGTCTAAATGAAGGGAGTAAAATCGATACGTTAGGCCAAGCCACGTTTTTTCAGATACCGATGTATCAGGATGCTCCCGGATCAGTTGGGCGATATCGGCAAAGGAATGTTTCTCCCGCTGCAGCCGCTCTATTAGCGCATTTGTTGTCTGCTTCATCCAATTTTTCCATGACTCGAACATTGTTCTCACCTTTTTTTATTTTAAGTATGCTCATGCTTCTTGCTTGTTGATGCGGGCAGCTTGATGGAAAAAGAAGTCATTTGTTCATTCGAAGTGCACGTAATTTGCCCATCATGATCTTCAATGATTTTTTTGCAAATGTAAAGGCCGATTCCTGTCCCTAATTTTTTTGTCGTAAAAAACGGTTCGAAAATCGTTTGGACCATTTCTTCCGGGATTGCTGGACCGTTGTTGATGATTTTAATATAAACGGACTCGTTCTGACGATAGGCGTCGATATAAATGCTGCGGGGCTTGTCTTTTTCTTTCACCGCTTCAATGGAATTTAGCAAAATGTTGATGAACACTTGGCGAAGCTGATCTTTATAGGCAAATATATGTATCGATGGGTCGACGGACAGCGAAATTTCCACATCTCCGTCAACAATGCTCGCGTATAAAAATTCGATAATTTCCTCAAATAACTGCAAAAGCGAAAAAGTTTCTTTTTCGCTTTCTATTATTTCTTTTTTGGAAGCATGAAGAAATTGGGAAATGCGGAATTTCAGCTGCTGCAGTTCATGGTCAATAATATCAAGATACGGCAAATTCGGGTGTTCCAATTTTAATAATTGAACAAATCCGATAATTGCTGTCAACGGATTGCGAAATTCGTGCACGAAACTCGATGACATTTGCCCAAGCAAGGTTAAGCGGTCTTTATGGGATTGGGTAATAAACAAGTTTTTTTCCCGCAATTCCGCATCTTTTAGTTCGCTGTATTTCGTAACGGCGTAAAATAAAAATTGATCAAACAAGCAATTGAGTTCATCGATCAATGGGAGCAATTCTTCGCTCGACAATGTGGATTGAAGTGCATACTTTACCACCAGCCTTCGTCCGAGATTTGTATTGTAAACAAACTCGCCGATATTCATATTTGTTTCTGCTCGTTCTTTCGCGATTTTGTAGGCAAGCTGCTCGATGTTTTCTCGGTTGGATGCATGAAGCAGCGTCTCTTTGACGAGCTGAAACACGGCTATTCCGTTATGCATGATGTGATCGATATATTTATCGTTATCAGCGATATACATATGGCGTTGCCAATAAGAAAGAAAGTCGGAAAAGTGCGCATCTAAATGCGCGATTAATTTTTGCGCCGCGGATGTCAAACGATGTCACCCCATTTTTATCCATTTACTTTTTATTATAAAGGGGAATGTGCAAGTAGAATAGATGGAAAATACCATTCATTGATCGCTAAATGTGAACAATATTTCACAAATCTTTCACAATATTCGTTTATAATGGACTTGTTGGTGAAAGGAGGAGGCGTGGTGAGGAGGGTATGCCTATTTCTTTTTATTTTGGGACTGTATTTGGTGTATGGATGTGAAAAAGCAGCATTTCCGGCCGTTCCAAAGCGGCCGCAAATATTAGTCAGCGTCAACGTCAAAGGGGAAAGTGTCGCATTTTTCGACGCAAAAACAGGGGCAACCTTGGCGGAATGGAAAGTGAAAAAACCGATTCAAGGAGCCGCGCTGCTTCGCGATCAGCGAACATTATTGCTATACGGCAATGAGCTGGATCGTGTTTACCTATATGATATCCATACTGGAAAAGAAGCACAGGAGTGGCGGACGGGCAAAGGAATTGTTCGGGCGCTCGTATCGAATAAAGGAGATGCCGTTTTTTTGGCAGACGAGCAGCAAAACATGATCCGCATCTTTAAAGAAAATGGACAGGAAGCAGGGAAAATCGCGGTGGGTGACAAGCCGCTGACATTATTGCAAAACGATGCAGGGACGCTTCTGTATGTCATTGACTTTCGCAACATGAAGGCGTATATCGTCCAAGTTGGCAAACGGCGGGTCATTCACACGTTTTCGGTTCCGAAATTTGCCGTTAGCGGCTTGCTGCGCGAGAAAGAAGGGGAATTATGGATTGGCGGCCACGGAAGCGGCAGCACTGTGGAAACGAATATTCATATTTACTCAGCCAGAACAGGAGCGTTCGTCAAAACGGTGAAAGCGCCCGTGATGCCAGTAGATTTTGCAGAAACAAAAGGAGGAATTTATGTTTTAAGCCATGGCTCAAGCACGCTATGGAAATGGAATGATTCAGGGGAATTGGAATCATCTGTTATCGCAGGGGCGAATCCGTTTGCCATGATTGCGGAAAACGGACGGCTATATATTGCTAGTTATGATAGCGATGAAATATATGTCGTCGACGAGCGGACGATGAAAGTCGTCGATCGTTGGAAAACAGGAAAAGGTCCGTTTCAATTGTTGATGGCAAAAGGGGGATGACGGTGGAAAAGAAAACGGTGTTAATTGTAGATGATGAAGAAGATATGCGGTTTTTAGTCAGAATGTATTTAGAAAACGCTGGTTTTTCTTGTTTGGAAGCCGAAGATGGCGACAGAGCGCTGAAAGTTTTCGCAGACGCGAAAGTAGATGCCGTTTTAATTGACATTATGATGCCGAAGATGGATGGCTTTACCTTGTGTGAGCGAATTCGCGAACAATCGGACGTTCCGATTTTGTTTTTAACAGCAAGGGGAGAAGAATGGGATAAAGTAAGAGGCTTGAAGCTTGGTGGCGACGACTATATTGTGAAGCCGTTTAGTCCGGGCGAATTGACCGCCCGCATTGAAGCGGTGATGCGCCGCGCTTATCACGCCGGCAATCGCGGCCTTTCGTTTGGCTCGCTTATAATTGATGAGAGAGGAAGAAAAGTAACGGTAAACGGGGAGCCGGTCATTCTCACTTTAAAGGAATTCGATTTGCTTTTATTTTTGGCAAAACATCGCGGGCAAGTGTTTAGTCGCGAAGAGCTGCTCGCAAAAGTATGGGGATATGATTATACAGGAAATGCGCGAACGGTCGATACCCATATTAAAACGTTGCGCATGAAGCTAAAGCAGGCGAGCGCGTTCATTCATACAGTGTGGGGAATTGGATATAAATTTGAGGTGTCGTGAATGCGGCGAAATACGTTGACATTAGAGCAAAAAATATGGTTGATGATTAGCTTCGGTGTTATTTTGACCGTATCGTTTTCCTCTTTTTTGTTAGACTATTTCTACCAAAAATTGTATGTAGATAAAGTAGAACAGACGCTGCGCCAAGAGGGAAAAGCGCTGGCATCCGATTATCACGGCGGTGCGGTTAGCGAGACGTTCCGCAAGCAAATTGAATGGTATGATAAAAAATCAACAGCAGAAGTAATGTTAGTGAATAACCCGCGTGAACTAAGCGCTTGCCTGCCGTTTGACATTCACTATCAATCGTTAATTAGCGGTAAGGATCGCGCGAAGCTGCTTAACGGCGAAACAGTGACGAAAATCGGCTACGAAAAGCGATTTCACCGCAAAATTATGGGAGTGATCATCCCGCTATTGGATGGCCATCGCCTGCAAGGGGTGATCTACCTTTACATTCCGCTCGCAAGCATTCAAGAGTTAACGAAAGATGTCGCAATGATTTGGCTTCCGCTTGCGGCGCTGTTTGTCTTTGTTCTTCTCTTTGCTGGAAAGCAGCTCGTTCGCCATATCACCGGTCCGCTAAAGGAGATGGAGAAAGTTGCTTATCATATGTCGCAAGGAAACTATGAAGCGCAAATTCCAGTACGGACGAACGATGAAATCGGCAAGCTGGCCAAAGCGTTCAATGTCATGGCGAAGGCAGTTGCTGAAGAAGATATGCGAAAGCGCGAGTTTTTAGCAAACGTTTCCCACGAATTGCGGACGCCATTGAGCTATGTGAAGGGGTATAGCGAAGCGATATTGCAAGGGTTGGTGAAGACGAAAGAAGAACAAAGAAAGCATGTGCAGCTGATTCATCGGGAAGCGGGCCGAATGGAGCGGCTCGTCCGTGATTTGCTTGATTTAGCCCAATTAGAAGGAAATAGTGTGCCGCTGCAAAAAGTCCCGCTTGCATTTGCGCAAGTGATTGAAGATACGGTCGCAAAATACGAACCGTTTTTACGAAAAAAACAAATTACACTTGACGTGAAATTAGATCACGATATTATTTTGGAAGGGGATGCTGACCGGCTTGAACAAGTCGTGCAAAACCTTTTAGATAATGCTGTTCGTTATACGCCAACTGCTGGAAAGATCAAGATACAATTAAGAAAAGTAGATGCCGCGAATTGTCAGCTTATCATTCGTGATTCAGGAAAAGGAGTTCCAAAAGAAAAGCTGGCGTTTCTTGGGCAGCGATTTTTCCGTGCGGATCAGGCACGGACGAGAAAAGAAGGCGGTACGGGATTAGGTTTGGCGATTGTCAAACAAATTATTTCCCTGCACGATGGCACGATTTCATTTTTTAGCGAAGAAGGAAAAGGAATGGAAGTGGTCATTCAGCTTCCGATATACCCTGAGTAGTAATCATTGAAAGAAGATAAAAAAAGTCTTATAATCAGATAAGAATAATTTTCATAAAGGTTGGGGACTTGCGATGAAACTATACAACTCGGTTTTAGACTTAATCGGCAACACACCAATTGTCAAATTAAACCGGATTCCTGATCCGCATGGCGCGGACGTATATATGAAATTAGAATCGTTTAACCCGGGTGGAAGCGTAAAAGACCGGGCCGCGTTTGAAATGATTCGGCGTGCGGAACAAGAAGGAAAGATTGTTCCGGGGAAAAGCACGATTATTGAACCGACTTCCGGAAATACCGGTATCGGCTTGGCGATGGTTTGTGCGGCCAAAGGTTATCGCTGCATTATCACGATGCCGGATAACGCGACGGTCGAACGCGTAAAAATTTTGAAAGCGTACGGTGCACAAGTGCATTTAACACCGGCAGAAAAACGGATGCAAGGAGCGATTGATGAGGCGAACCGGCTCGCCGCGCAAATTCCAGACAGCTTTATCCCGATGCAGTTTGAAAATCCGGCGAATCCGGATGCGCATCGCCATAGCACGGCCCGCGAAATTTTAGAAGCGTTCGACGGCAAACTCGATGCGTTTGTGTTAACTGCTGGTACTGGCGGAACGGTGACCGGCACTGGAGAAGAATTGAAAAAACATATCCCGAATTTGCGCATTTATGTCGTAGAGCCATATGGCTCCCCTGTATTGTCGGGAGGGAAGCCAGGACCGCATAAAATCCCGGGTACAGGTCCGGGATTTATCCCGAAAATTTTAAACCGTCATATTTACGACGATATTTTTCTGATTAAAGATGAAGACGCGCAAATGATGGCGCGCCGCCTTGCCGCAGAAGAAGGCATTCTTGTCGGCGCTTCTTCTGCTGCCAGCGCCTATTATGCGATCGAAGTTGCAAAACAGCTTCCAAAAGGCGCGCGTGTTCTTTGCATGGCGCCGGACTCGGGAGAACGGTATTTATCGTCCGATTTATTTGCGGAATAACGAAAGGCTCGCTCAGGCGAGCCTTTTATTTTATTGATCGTTTGACACTGTTCCATGAAAATGGAACATATTCATCATAATCACAAATTTTTGACATTTTTTATGCGAAAATGCCATTCGGCTAATGACCGGATACGGTCTATTATGATAAACTAAGAAAAAAAGGAGGAATGCATGTTGAATTACTCGACAACGTATTCATCTAGCCCCATTTCTAAATTGGCGGCCGCATTTTTGGCAGCGCTGGCGGTAGCGACGGGAGGATTTTATATCGGACAGTGGATTCCGATCGCGATGCATTTGCCGCTTGCCGTGCTGGAGATTGTTTTGTTGCTCGTGATGATCTTTGCCCGCAGCAAAAAAGCGGTCAGCTATCCGCTGATGTACAGCTTTATGCTCGTATCCGGCGCTACGCTATATCCGCTTATCGGCCACTACATTGCGGTTATTGGTGCCGAAGCTGTGTTCAAGGCGTTTGCGCTGGCGGTCGTTTCGTTCTCCGGCGTGGCCATTTATGCGGCGAAAACGAAAGAAGATTTTTCGTTTCTTGGCGGCTTTTTGACATTAGGCGCATTTGCGCTGCTCGGTCTTTTGATTATCCAATGGTTTATTCCGTTTTCTAGCGTCGGGCAAATGGGGGTTTCCGCATTAGGAATTCTTATTTTTCTCGGCTTTACCATTTATGATATGAATCGTCTCGCCCGTTATGGTTTTACGGAAGCGGACATTCCGATGATTGTCGTCAACATTTATCTTGACTTTATTAATTTGTTTATTTACATTTTGCGCTTTTTTGCTAGCGATGAAGATTGATCGAACACGTCCATTCAAAAAAGGGCTGTTTCCCTTGCAGTTTAGGGAACAGTCTTTCTTTCATTACAAACAAATGTAAACGGTCACACTGCTGAATTGCGCTTCGAAATGGTGAGAATGGCCGCTACATAGGCTGTTTGTCCTCAACACAAAGAAAAGGGGGAAGAAAAAGAATGAATCAGTTTGCTGTTAACGTATCGACTATTTTTACGGAAGTGCCGTTTCTAGAGCGATTTCAAAAAGCAAGAGAGTGCGGCTTTTCGCTCGTGGAATGCCAGTTTCCGTACAAATATCCTGTCGAACGTATTCGCGACGAGCTTCATCAACATCAATTATCCCTTGTGCTAATTAATTTGCCGCCAGGAAATTGGGAAAAAGGGGATCGAGGGATAGCGATTTTTCCAAATCGAACGGACGAGTTTCAGCGTTCCGTAGAAGAAGGAATTCGGTATGCGACCGAATTGAACGTTCCGTATATTCATTGTATGGCGGGAGTGCTTCCAGCTGATTTAGACCGGCAAAAAGCGAAAGAAACGTACATGCGCCATCTTTATGACGCGGCAAAGCAAATGGCGAATCACTCGTTAACGCTTTTAATCGAGCCGATTAATCCTTTTGATATGCCTAACTATTTTTTGACAAACATTCATGAAGCTGTTTCGATGATTAAAGAAATTGG
The DNA here is from genome assembly GCF_900111865.1 of Parageobacillus thermantarcticus. Taxonomy (GTDB): domain Bacteria; phylum Bacillota; class Bacilli; order Bacillales; family Anoxybacillaceae; genus Parageobacillus; species Parageobacillus thermantarcticus. The sequence goes on from NZ_FOJS01000020.1 coordinate 41,472, forward strand.
ATTGACAAACATCAAGCTTCAATACGATTTTTACCATATGCAACGAATGAATGGAAATTTAATGACGACATTTGAAACGTATTTTGATTGGATTAAACATGTACAAATTGCGGACGTTCCGGGAAGACATGAGCCGGGAACAGGAGAAATTCGTTATGAGTACATTTTTCAACGATTGCAGCAGTGCGGTTACAAAGGGTTCATCGGATTGGAATACGTTCCGGCGGGAAAAAGCGAACATAGCTTTCATTGGCGCAAGTTATTCATCGATCATCGATTTTAGAATATTTAGAATAAAATAGAAAGGAGGAAGCTTCGCCATATCCAGATGGCGAAGCGCAAACAAATGAATATCGGATTTATTGGCACAGGCGTGATGGGAGCAAGAATGGCTAAACGGCTGCTTGCTGCAGGCTATCACGTTATCGTATACAATCGTTCGCTCGAAAAAACAGAACCGTTAGTGCGGCTGGGGGCAAACAGAACCGGCACGATCGCGGAGCTAGCCCGTCATTCGCATGTCATTTGTACTTGTTTATCGATGCCGGACGATGTTATCGACGTTTATTTGCGGAAAGACGGTGTGATCGAAAGCGCGAAGCCTGGTACGATTTGCCTTGATTTTACGACAGTGGGGCCGGATACGAGCAGAGCCGTCGCGAAGAAAGCGGAAGAGAAAAAAATTGATTTTTTGGACGCTCCGGTAAGCGGTGGGCCGGAAGGAGCGGAACAAGGCACGTTAACGATAATGGTCGGCGGAGTGAAATCAGCATGGGAGAGGGTGTTGCCGTTACTGAACGTCCTTGGCGAAACGGTGGAGTATTTGGGTCCGAGCGGCTCGGGAAGCGCGGCAAAACTAATCAATCAATATCTTGTCGCAGTACATTCTGTTGCTGCCGCAGAAGCAATGGTCGCTGGGGTGGCGCTTGGGCTGGATGCCAAGCAGCTTTACCGAATTTTGAAAGCGAGTTACGGAGACAGCCGCATGCTTCGCAGGCATATGGAGCAATACGTTTTTCCGCGCAAGTTTGAACCAGGCGGAGCGGTCAAGTATGTACATAAAGATGTTCGTTTGGCGAATCGGTTGATGGACGAAATGGGGGTGAAACAATTTTTAGGACAAATTGCTGAAGAGACGTTTGCGGACGCGATGAAACAAGGGTTAGCGGATTTGGATATGTCCGCGGTTATCCAGCCGTTAGAAAAACGATGCAATGTGATAGTAAAAAAGAAAGAAACAGACGCATAATTATGAATAAATTCTAAATTAGAAAAATTCGTTGAAAAATTCGAAAATAGATGGTTTAATAATTAATGAAAATAATAGAAACGCGCACAAACTTTTTATTCGTTATCCATCATTTTGTGCGTTTATTTTTACTTATTAAAAGAAACAACGTTTCTTATTACAAAACAACAGGAGGTGCAACGCGTGCTGTCTTTGGAATGGAAAGACGAGTTAACAGCGATTTTATCAGAAAAGCAAGTACAAATAGAAGAGCATGGATCGCATCCGCTCGGCAACAGCGGCCATGTGACCGTGTATCCGCAATCGGAAGAAGAAATTTCGAACATTTTGCGCTATGCGAACACCCATGGAAAAAGAGTGTGCATCGTTGGCGGGGGGACGAAGCGAGGGTTTGGCGGGCAGCTGGAATGTGCCGATATTTTGCTATCTTTGGCGAACTATAGCGGCATTGTCGAACATGCGGCCGCGGATATGACGGTAACGGTGAAGTCCGGGACGGTGTTTCAACAATTGCAAGATTATTTGGCGGAGTATCGCCAAAAGGTTGCGCTTGACCCTGTGTGGCCGCAATATGCGACAATCGGTGGAGTGATTTCCGCTAATGATAGCGGTCCGAAGCGCCTTGGATACGGTTCAGCGCGCGATAGCGTCATTGGCTTGCGCATCGTATACCCGGATGGGACGGTCATCCGTTCCGGAGGGAAGGTCGTGAAAAATGTTGCGGGCTATGATATGAACAAGCTGTTTATCGGGGCGATGGGAACGCTTGGCGTGATATCGGAAATAACGTTGAAACTTCGCCCGCTTCCGAAATATGAAAGTCTCGTATTGCTATCATTTCCGTCAGGGAATTTAGAAGAAGTTCGTTCGTTTGCTGTCCAATTTCTTGATTCGATGATGGAGCCGGTCTGCTTCGAATTGTTGAGCCCATCATTGTCGGAACGGCTCATCGGCCAGCGCGCTTATACGCTAGCGATAGGATTTGAAGATGTCGAAAGCGCCGTGCATTACCAAGAGGAATTTGTAAAGCGCTTGCAACCGCCTAATACGACAATCCGCATTTTGCCACAAGAAGAAGCAAAATCGTTTTGGCAAACGTTTTATACGATCGGCCCGAACGGAGCAGCTCCTGATCCATTAGGACAGGAAATCGAAGCGGCGGTGAAAATCGGCGTCGTGAATCTCGATGTTCTTCATATCGTTCGTGAAAGCGATTTGCTGCAAGAGAGCTGCCATGTTCATATCGAGGCGCATGGCGGATTAGGGCACGGTTTGTGCCAAGTATATATCAAAGGAGAAAGCGAGTCGGTCGCTACAGCGATTGAACGGCTGCGAACGGCGGCGTCAGGCTTGGGCGGATATGCCGTTGTGAAGCATTTGCCGTTTTCATTACGGAAGCGCATCGATGTATGGGGAGAAAACCCATCGTATTTTTTCCTGCTCGATGGAATTAAGCGAAAAATCGATCCAAATCGCATATTGAACAACCAACGGTTTATCGGAGGGATATAAGATGAGTTTGCGAGAAAGTGAAATAAAAAGCGGACCTGCATGTACAACGATTAGTCTTGGCAACTATCGCTTTAGCGATCCGCCTGATCCAAGTAAATGGGCTGACTGTGTTCATTGCGGCATGTGTTTGGAATCGTGCCCGACATACGAACAAACCGGTCAAGAACAACACTCGCCGCGCGGGCGTGTGCATTTGATGAAATCGGTGGGAGAAGGAAAGCTGGAGATTACGGAAGATTTGATCGATCCGATTTTTATGTGTTTAGACTGCCGGGCGTGCACGACGGCGTGCCCTGCTGATGTGGACGTCGGCGGATTGATTGAAGAAGTACGAGGACAAATCCGGCAGGCGATCCCGCTGACAGGATGGAAAGCTTTTGTAAACGATTTCTTCTTAAAAGGAATATTTCCGCATCCATCCCGTCTTCACCTGCTCGGAAGCTTGCTGAAATTATATCAAAAAAGCGGTCTGCGGACGATCGCGCGCAAAACGAAACTGCTTCACATCATGCCAGAACATCTCGTGGAAATGGAAGCGATTTTGCCGGAAGTGGGCGTGCCGGTGCGGAAAAAATACAAACATATGAACGTCATTAAAGCAAAAGGGGAAACGAAACATACAGTTGCGCTTTTGACAGGATGCGTCATGGACGTCGTGTTCAGCGATATTAATGAAGCGACAATTCGCGTGTTGACACGCAACGGAAACGATGTCGTCATTCCACAAAATCAAACGTGCTGCGGCGCGCTTCATGTGCATGCGGGAGACCGCGAAACGGGACGGATGCTAGCCAAACAAAATATCGAAGCGTTTCAACATGTCGACCGTGTTATCGTAAACGCCGCGGGCTGCGGCTGCATGCTAAAGGAATATCCAGAATTGTTCCGCGATGATCCGGAATGGCGCGAGAAGGCAGAACGATTTTCGCAAAAAGTCGAAGATATTTCGAAATATTTGCACGATACAGGCTATGAAAAACCGAAAGCGGAATTAAACGTGCGCATTACGTATCATGACGCTTGCCATTTGGCGCACGGCCAAGGAATCCGCCAAGAACCGCGCGCGATTTTATCGAGCATTCCGGGAGTGGAGATGGTTTCGATGCCAAACGCCGACCGTTGCTGCGGAAGCGCCGGGATTTATAACCTGACCCATCCGGAAATGGCAAACAAAGTATTGGAAAGCAAAATGCAAAATGTTCCGGAAGATGTGGAGCTTATTTCAATGGGAAACCCTGGCTGCATGCTGCAAATGGCGATGGGCGTTTTGAAATACGGCCGAAATCAAAAAGTCGTCCATACTGTACAGCTGCTAGACTGGGCGTATCAAAAAGAAGACGGAAAGGAGGTACGCGTATGAGAAAAAAAGGCATACAAACAAACGACCCGCATATTCAAGCGCTAGCTCGCATTGTCGGCGGCGAAAAATCGATTTTGTATAAAAAAGAAGATTTGATCGCTTATGACTGCGACGGCTTTACCGTTCACCGCCATTTGCCGAAAGCGGTAGTGTTTCCGAAAAATACGGAAGAAGTCGCTGCGATTGTGAAATATTGTCATGAGCATGATTTGCCGTTTCTTGCCCGCGGGGCGGGGACGGGATTAAGCGGCGGTGCGATTCCGTTAAACGGCGAAGTGATCATCAGTTTAGTCCGGATGAAACGGCTCATTAGCGTCGATTTAGAAAACCGCCGCGCGGTTGTCGAGCCGGGGTTTGTCAACTTAAAGCTGACGAACTCCATTTCTGACAGAGGGTATTATTACGCTCCTGACCCATCGAGTCAATATTGTTGCACGATTGGCGGAAATGTCGCGGAAAACGCCGGCGGCGCGCATTGTCTGAAATATGGCGTCACGACGAATCATATTTTAGGGCTTGAAGTCGTGCTTCCAAACGGGGAAATTATCGAAATCGGCAAAAACGGCATCCCTGACCCGCCGGGATACGATTTGATCGGATTGTTGACAGGTTCAGAAGGAACGTTGGGGATTGTCACAAAAATTACGGTGCGCATTTTAAAAAATCCAGAAGCGAAACAGACGGTGCTCGCCTATTTTGACCGCGTGGAAGATGCAAGCCAAGCCGTTTCCGATATCATCTCTGAGGGGATGGTTCCGGCGGCGCTGGAGATGATGGATCAAACGGCGATTGAAGGAGTCGAAGCTGCCGCTTTTCCGGTCGGGCATCCGAAGGACATTGAGGCGCTTCTTTTGATCGAAGTGGATGGCATTTCCGCGGGGATTTCCGAGCAAATCGAAGAGATTTTGCGCATTTGCCGAAACCGGAACGTCCGGGAAGTGAAAGTGGCGCAAACAGAAGAAGAACGGGCGCGCTGGTGGGCGAACCGAAAAACTGGGTTTGGCGCGATGGGCGCGATCTCACCTGATTATTTAGTGCAAGACGGAGTCATTCCGCGCAGCAAACTGCCGGAAGTGCTAAAAAATATTCAACAAATTAGCAAAAAGTACGGGCTCCGCATCGCAAACATTTTCCACGCTGGCGATGGAAATCTTCATCCGCTCGTTTTATTTGACGCGAGTAAACCGGGTGAAACCGAGAAAGCGCTTGCCGCGGGAAGTGAATGTTTGCAAGCGTGCGCAGCTGTCGGTGGATCGATTACAGGAGAACACGGGGTTGGCATTGAGAAAAAAGAAGAAATGCGCTTTATTTTCAGCGATGAAGAGATCGCCGCGCAAATCGACATTCGTGATGTGTTTAATCCAAAAAACTTGTTGAACGCAGGAAAGCTATTCCCGACGCCGGGGCGCTGCGTTGAGGTAAAACGTGAGAAAAAACAAAGACAATCGTTATAAAGAAAATGGTTGAAATATATTTCACTCCATGCTATGATTTTTTTAAACAATTACAAAACATCGTTTCGCAATAAGAAACAAAAAACAATGGAGGAGAGGAAAATGGGAGAATACGTAAAAGTAGGAAATCTCCAAGTCGCAAAACTGTTTTATGAGTTTATGAACGATGAAGTGCTTCCGGGAAGTGAAGTGAACAAAGAAAAGTTTTGGAAAGACTTTGAAACATTGATTGCTGATTTAACGCCGAAAAACAAAGCGCTTCTTGCGCGCCGTGATGAAATTCAAGAAAAATTAAATCAATGGCATAGAGAGCATCGCGGCAATTTTGACATGGAAGAATATAAAGCGTTTTTAACGGATATCGGTTATTTAGAGCCAGAGGTGGAAGATTTTGAGATTACTACAGAAGGAGTAGACGATGAAGTTGCCATTCAAGCTGGTCCGCAATTAGTCGTGCCGGTCACGAACGCCCGTTATGCGCTAAACGCGGCGAACGCCCGCTGGGGAAGCCTTTATGACGCCTTATATGGAACGGACGCGATCAGCGAAGAAGGCGGGGCGGAACGAGGCGATTCTTACAACCCAGTTCGTGGGGCGAAAGTAATCGCTTACGCGCGCGAGTTTCTCGATCAAGCGGTGCCGTTGAAAGAATATTCGCACAAAGACGCCGTTCAATATGCGGTAGTTGACGGAAGACTGGTAGTATCCGTTGAAGGCGGCAATACGACAACGTTAAAAGAGGAAGAAAAATTTGTCGGTTTCCAAGGAAGCCCGGAAAATCCAACAGCGATTTTGCTAAAAAATAACGGCCTTCACATTGAAATTCAAATCGACCGCAACCATCCTGTTGGAAAAACGGATAAAGCGGGCGTCAAAGATGTATATTTAGAAGCGGCGGTTACGACGATCATGGACTGCGAAGACTCGGTAGCAGCGGTAGACGCGGAAGATAAAGTGCTCGTATACCGTAATTTGCTCGGCCTTGTCAAAGGAGATTTGACGTCAACGTTTGAAAAAGGCGGAAAAATGATTACGCGCAAGCTGAAACCGGATCGCGTTTATCAAACACCGGATGGAAAAGAACTTACACTGCCAGGCCGTTCGCTGATGTTTGTCCGCAACGTTGGCCATTTGATGACAAACAACGCGATTTTAGATGCGAACGGCGAAGAAGTATACGAAGGAATCATGGATGCGGTCGTGACAAGCTTAATTATGAAACATTCGCTTCTTGGCAACACTCGTTACACAAATTCGCGCAAAGGTTCGATTTATATCGTAAAACCGAAAATGCATGGTTCTGAAGAAGTCGCTTTCGCCAATGAACTGTTCGACCGCGTCGAAGATATGCTTGGGTTGAAACGCAACACGATTAAAATCGGTGTAATGGACGAAGAACGTCGCACGACATTGAACTTGAAAAACTGCATTTATCAAGTAAAAGATCGCATTGTCTTCATTAATACAGGCTTTTTGGATCGGACTGGCGATGAAATCCATACGTCCATGGAAGCTGGGCCGATGATTCGCAAAAATGATATGAAAACGTCGACATGGCTGCAAGGTTATGAAAAGTCGAACGTCAGCGTTGGCTTGGCTGCTGGATTCCAAGGACGCGCCCAAATCGGCAAAGGAATGTGGGCGATGCCGGATATGATGGCGGAAATGCTCAAACAAAAAGGCGGCCAGCTAAAAGCAGGCGCAAACACAGCATGGGTGCCTTCGCCGACAGCCGCGACGCTTCACGCGCTTCATTACCATCAAATTAACGTCGCTGAAGTGCAAGAGGAATTGCGAAAAGAACGGAAAGATTACCGCGATGAAATTTTACAAATACCAGTTGCCGTGAACCCGCAATGGACGCCGGAAGAAATTCAAGAAGAGCTTGATAACAACTGCCAAGGCATACTCGGTTACGTCGTTCGCTGGATCGATCAAGGAATCGGATGCTCGAAAGTGCCGGATATTAATAATATCGGTCTAATGGAAGACCGCGCAACATTGCGGATCTCCAGCCAGCATATTGCAAACTGGCTCCATCACGGCATTTGTACGAAAGAACAAGTAATGGAAACGTTAAAACGGATGGCGAAAGTTGTTGACGAACAAAATGCTGGCGATCCGAACTATCGCCCAATGGCTCCTGACTATGATAATTCGGTTGCGTTCCAAGCAGCGTGCGACTTAATCTTTAAAGGTTATGAACAGCCGAATGGCTACACTGAACCGATTTTGCACCGCCGCCGCTTAGAAGCGAAAGCAAAATATGCAGCCGTGCAACGATAAAAAACCGATTGAACAAGGGCATTCTAGATGGATGCCCTTGTTCACAATAGTGTCTATATTTTCTGAATATTAGAAATAAAGGAGGTGCGAATCCTAGTTACTACACAAGCGTTGCCGAACGAAAAGCAGCAGCAAGGCGGCGAAATCGATGAAAAAGGTGAGTAGCTAGGTGGTCAAGATGCGGAACCTTCGGGAAAAATCGCTGTTTGTTCATCAGCATGCAAAAGGAAAATTGCGTGTAGACGTAAAAGTTCCGGTGCAAAACGCAGAAGATTTAAGCATCATCTATTCTCCGGGAGTGGCGGAACCATGCAAAGCGATTTATGCAAATCCGGAATCGATTTATGATTATACGATGAAAGGAAACTTTGTGGCGGTTGTTTCCGATGGGTCTGCGGTGCTGGGATTGGGGAATATTGGAGCAAGCGCATCCATGCCTGTCATGGAAGGAAAAGCCGCCTTATTTAAAGCGTTTGCCGGCATTGATGCAGTGCCACTTTGCATTAATACAAACGATCCGGAACAAATTATTCAAACGGTGAAATGGTTGGAGCCGACGTTTGGCGGAATTAATTTGGAAGACATCGCTGCGCCAAACTGTTTTTTGATCGAGGAACGACTAAAGCAAGAACTATCGATACCGGTATTTCATGATGATCAGCACGGTACAGCGATTGTCACCGCCGCCGGATTGATGAATGCATTAAAGGTCGTGAAAAAGAACTTAAGAGATTGCAAAGTAGTTGTCAACGGGGCCGGCGCTGCCGGAATCGCCATTACGAAGCTGCTTCTTTACATGGGAGTAGGCGATCTCATTTTATGCGATTCAAAAGGGGCGATTTATGAAGGCCGCCCGTACGGAATGAATGACATAAAAGAATCGTTGGCAAAATTAACGAACCGAAACCGCGTGCAAGGTGCTTTAAAAGACGTGATTAAAGGAGCTGATATATTTATTGGCGTTTCAGTTGCCGGAGCGTTAACGCCGGAAATGGTTCGTTCCATGAACGACAATGCCATCGTTTTTGCGCTTGCTAACCCTGTTCCGGAAATTATGCCGGACGACGCGAAAGCTGCTGGAGCTGCAGTTGTGGCAACGGGAAGATCCGACCTTCCAAACCAAGTGAACAACGTCCTCGCCTTCCCGGGCGTTTTTAAAGGAGCGTTGCGAGTGAGGGCGTCTGACATTAATGAAGAAATGAAATTCGCTGCTGTCAACGCGATTGCCAATTTGATCAGCCCGGAGGAATTAACGAACGATTACGTCATCCCGAATCCGTTTGATAGGCGTGTTGTCGAAGCGGTGGCAGACGCGGTTGCGCGCGCGGCGATACGAACGGGAGTCGCCAGAACAACTGTTGCAAAAGAGAAGGAAAACATCATTTGAAAGGGGTAGTGCGATGAAATTTGCTAGATTTGCTGCAGGCGGGAAAACGCATACGGGAGTTGTAGCAGACGATATCATTCGTGAGATTACCGGCGACTTATTCACCAATTGGGAATATACAGGAAATACTTTTCACATAAAAGAAGTTACTTTGCTTGCACCGCTTATTCCGAACGAGATCATCGGCATCGGCGCCAACTATGTGGCGAAACGGGAACAATTGCCAAATGAGTTACCGGAAATTCCGGTCTTTTTCTTTAAACCAACTTCGTCGGTCATTGGGCCGGAAGAAGAAATCGTCATACCGGCAGGAGTTGACAAAGTAAAATTTGAATCGGAATTAGCTGTTATTATCGGAAAAGAAGCAAAAAACGTGCCGGAATCGGATGTATGGCAATACGTCTTTGGCTATACGGTTGCGAACGATGTGACGGCACCGCAATTTTTCCATCCGGACGGACATTGGACGATTGGAAAATCGTTCGATACGTTTACTCCGTTAGGTCCTGTGATCGAAACGGAGCTTGACCCGTCTTCCGTTTACGTGAAAGCTAGACTAAACGGAATCGAAAAGCAAAACAGTCCGACGGAATTGATGATTATCCCAATCAGCAAGATGATTTCTTATTTGACGAATGTGATGACATTGAAGCCGGGAGACGTGATTTTGACAGGAAGTCCGGTCGGCGCTGAGCTGGTAGGAGCCGGCGATGTGATTGAATGTGAAATCGCTGAAATCGGAACGTTGCGAAATACGTTCGTGGCGGCCAAAGAGCGGGCGAAAACATGTTAAAGGCGCTGCGCTACGAATGGATGTGTGTGGCAATGGTATGGGAAATGCCCGGCAATAAGTGTATAATGTCAATGGACGAAGGAATGTTTCGAGGTGAATAAAATGGAAAGAGAAAATTTAGTGAAATCAGTAAGCCGGGCATTACATATTATTGATATTGTCAGTTCCAAAAAAGATGGATTAGGCGTAACAGAAATCGCAAAACAAATGGATATCAACAAAAGTTCTGTTTATCGCATTTTGTCGACGCTTGTGCAACACGGATATGTCGAGCAAGATAAGGAAACGGAACGATATAAACTTGGTTATAAATTTTTGGAAATGAGTTCTAAATTGCTCGAATCGATTGATTTGCGAAAAGAAGCGAAGCCGTATTTGCGGCAGTTAGAGAAAGAAACGAACGAAGTCATTCATCTTGTCGTTTACGACCAAGGGGAAGTCATTTATATCGAAAAGTTGGAAGGAACAGAAACGTTGCGCATGCATTCGAAAGTAGGAAAACGGGCGCCAATGCATTGTACGGCGGTCGGGAAGGCCATTCTTGCCCATTTGCCTGTCAATGTGACGCTGGAGATCATCGAGCGAAAAGGATTGCCAAAGCATACGGATTTTACGATTACAGACCGCGATGTATTTTTAAAAGAATTAGAGAAAGTAAAACAAAAAGGATACGCGCTTGATTTGGAAGAAAACGAGTACGGAATTCGCTGTATCGCTGTCCCGATTTTCGATTATACCGGCAGCGTCGTCGCCGCGGTCAGCATTTCCGGTCCGACGATTCGCATGACGGACGAACGGATAGAAAAACTGCAGGAACGCATTCAGTCCATTGGCAGACAAATATCGAAAAGACTTGGATATCGGCAAAAAGACCACGCTCGGCAGTAAATGGCCGAGCTTTTTTAGTGTGAGTAAAATGTTTGTGGGAAAAATTCTTAGAAGTTCCCCGATGAGGGGGTTGGGAACGTAGGTTCGCAATCCCCCCTCATCGGGGCCACCAAGCGAAGCGCGGTAGGATCCCAAGCAGGAAACATGAAAAAAGGACTCTCTCCCTGGTAAGATGATCATTGCCAAACCATCAAACAGGAGGAGAGAGTCCCATGAATATTCAACAACATCTTACCACAAATTCGTTGTCATGGAAAGAGATCGAACTTGATTTGTTTCGAGCCTTGCAAAACGCCTTCGCCGAGCTGTTTACGGCTCTGTTGGAGGACATCGACCGGCAATTGGCGGAAACCCGG
>NZ_FOJS01000012.1 GCF_900111865.1 Parageobacillus thermantarcticus
GTCGTGTAAGGGAGTTTTAGCATACGAGCCACCGCCTGAATGGATGTTCCAATGCAAGATTGCGCCACCCATTGTTGAAAGGCGTCCGTTGCCACACTTCGAGGGGAGATCCCTGGATAAGAGGTGCTGAATGTCATGCCACAAGTGCAACAACGTCTCCGTTCCACTGGGAGTTCAATCCAAAAAACCCCGATCCGTTGGGCATAGCCATGCATCCATTGCTTCTTTTTTCGGGTCATTTTTGTTGTGCGTTGCAAGCAGACAGGACATAACGGACATTGTTCGGGAAGAGAAAGTTCGAAAATCCAGCGTTCTCCTTCTTTTCGTTCCTTTTCAATCAAAACATCTGGCAAATCGATAAGTTCTTTGATAAACTGAGAGTACATGCGAATTTTCCTCCAATGGTTTGGTTTGGTCACCTTTACCATACAGGAAAATTCGCATTTTTTGTACCCTCTATTTTCTTTATTTTCCTACTGCGTTCCATGTCAATATATCAAGTACAACTTGTGGTGAAGAGCCATTCTTTTAATTAACTGCCTTAGTTATACTCAGACCCAAGGATTTCTTACGATTTCTATCAAAAACAATTAGTTTCTAGAAAAAACTTTCGATTTCTTCCTTTTCTACCTCGGTTATAAGTTTTCAATCATTCGATACCATTTAACTAGTTCTCAATCTTATTGACTACTAATTGGACATATATTATAAATCAAACTTGATTCCTTAACATGTTTAAAGACAATCCTATCTGTCTATGCTGCTTCTAACTAAGATACAAGGAGCGGATCAAGATGAGAAAAAGAAAAACATTGCAAATCACCAATCATCATGGCTGGGCGGTAGAGCGTCTCCAAGCTTTCGAACGTACTCCAAAAAATGCAAATATGGCGAACCAAGTTGTTGCGATTCGTCTTGTGATGCAGGAAATATATGGGGATAAAAGTGGCTAAACTTCTAAATCTTTATCGCCAGTCGGTTTCTGCTTATGTCCAAAAATTCAATGAAGGCGACAGGATTCGGAGAAATTCAATCCGAACCATTCCGATACTAGTAACGCCAGCCCCAAAAAACAAACCGATTGGCCGACTCCTGTATCCGCCTTAATATATGCTTGTTCGTATAACCATTCCTCATTTAACACCTAAACGGTAATCGCGTCCTCCATATATGATATATTCGAAAACCGCGGAAAAGACATTACCATCCTCTCCTCATCGCTTCTATCTTTTCCATTTTACCGGCTGCTTCCAGAAAAATGAAGCAATATCATGAAAAAGAGCGCATAGTCCGATGCGCTCCTTTTCGCTTGCATTGATTTTATTTCCCCCACTCTTCCGGGTTTTCCCGCCACTTGCGCAATGTCACGAGATCTTGTTCTGTCACGACTCCTAGTCCGACTGCGATTTCGATGAGCGTGTCGTAGTCCGTCAGTGTATGCACTTCCACCTTATTTTCCGCAAACGCTTGTTTGGCTTTTTCCAATCCATACGTAAAAATGGCGGCGACGCCGAGCACCTCGCAGCCCGCTTCCTTCAAGGCGCGCACTGCATTGAGCGAGCTGCCGCCGGTCGAGATCAGGTCTTCGATGACGACGACGCGCTGGCCCGGTTCGGCTTTTCCTTCGATTTGTTTCCCTTTCCCGTGCGCTTTCGCTTGGCTGCGCACGTAGCACATCGGCAAGTTCATGCGCTCGCTCACCCAAGCGGCGTGCGGAATTCCCGCCGTTGCCGTGCCGGCAATCGCTTCGACATTGGAAAAATGCGTGCGAATGAGTTCCACAAGCCCGTCGGCAATCGCGCTGCGTACGTTTGGATACGCAAGTGTCAGCCGGTTGTCACAGTAAATCGGTGATTTCAATCCAGACGACCATGTGAACGGTTCATTTGGCTCTAACGATACCGCGCCAATGCGGAGCAAATGTGTGGCGATTTCTTTGTTCATTCGTTTTCCTCTCCCTTCCATTCCCGTCGTAGCCGCTCGTAAGCCGCAGCTGGATTTTCTGCGCGGGTTATGCTTCTGCCGATGACGATGAAGCTTGCGCCGAGTTTTCTTGCTTCATACGGCGTAACGACGCGGACTTGGTCGTTTTTTTCGTCATCGGCAAAACGAACGCCCGGGGTAACGGTCAAAAACGCTTCTCCGCACTGTTTGCGGATAAGCGGCACTTCTTTTGCCGAGCAGACAACGCCGTCAAGCCCGCTTTGTTTTGCCAGCGTCGCGTAATGAAGCACCGTTTCTTCCATTGTTCGGTCAATCCACAGTTCGCGATGCAGCATTTGCTCGCTTGTGCTTGTCAGCTGCGTGACCGCAATGCAATATGGACGGCGCGCCCCGCTTGGCGTTCCCGCCTCTAGTCCTTCCAGCGCCGCTTCCATCATCCGCGTTCCCCCAGCGGCATGAACGTTGACAATGTCGACTCCGAAACGGGCTAATCCTTTCATCGCGCGCTTAACCGTATTCGGGATGTCGTGCAGCTTTAAATCAAGGAAAATCCGATGCCCTTGTCCTTTTAAATAATGGATAATCTCCGGACCTTCTTGATAGTATAATTCCATGCCGACTTTCACGAATAGCGATTCATGCGGAAATGATCGCAAAAACGCTTTTACGTCCTCTCCTGTCGGAAAATCAAGCGCCACAATAAACGGATCGTTCACCTTTTTTCCAGCTCCTTCCCGTACATTCGGAAATGTGGCCGATTCCCAGCTTATCCAGCAATGTCGGCAGTTCAGCGATAATGTTTGGGCAGACGAACGGATCGATAAAATTCGCTGTCCCAATCGCGACAGCGCTGGCACCGGCGTAGAAAAACTCAATGACATCTTCGGCGGACTGAATGCCGCCCATGCCGATAATCGGAAGCGAAACAGCCTGGCTTACTTCATAAATCATGCGGATCGCGATCGGCTTAATCGCCGGCCCCGACAAGCCCCCAGTTTGATTTGCTAAAATCGGCTTGGCGGTTTTCACATCGATGCGCATGCCAAGAAGCGTATTAATCATCGTCAAGCCGTCCGCGCCCGCCGCTTCAATCGCTTTCGCCATCTCGACGATGTTGGTGACATTTGGCGAGAGCTTGACGTAAACGGGCACTTCAGAAACTTCTTTCACGAGCTTCGTGAGTTCTGCGGCGATTTCCGGAACAGTGCCAAACGCAATCCCGCCTTTTTTCACGTTCGGACAGGAAATATTGAGTTCGAGCGCGCAAACGTTTGGCGCTTGCGAAATATGTTTAGCTACCTCTACATATTCCTCCATCGTCGAGCCGGCAATGTTGGCGATAATCGGCACATCAAACTGTGCAAGCCACGGCAGCTCTTCTTTCATTACTTTTTCTAAACCGGGGTTTTGCAGACCGATCGCGTTCAGCATCCCGCTTGGCGTTTCCGCCACCCTCGGCGTCGGGTTGCCAAAGCGCGGCTCCAGCGTCGTCGCTTTAATCATGATCGCGCCAAGCACGCTTAAATCGTAGAAGCGCGCGTACTCGCGGCCAAAGCCGAAACAGCCGGACGCCGGCATGATCGGGTTTTTGAGCGAAAGCCCCGGCAATTCCACCGCCAGCCGGTTCATAACACCACCTCCCCTGCTTTAAACACAGGACCGTCGCTGCATACTTTTTTATACGCCGTTTCGCTGCCGGGAACGCGGCAAACGCAGGCAAAGCATGCGCCGATGCCACAGCCCATCCGCTCTTCTAGCGAAAGATATACGTTTTTATGCGGAAACGCTTGTTCCAGCGCTTTTAACATCGGTTTCGGGCCGCATGCGTACAACACGTCAAATGAAATCTCTCTTTCATTGATCACATCGGTGACAAATCCTTTCGCTCCGTAAGAACCATCCGCCGTCGCCACATACGTTTCGCCAAACGCGGCAAATTCCTGTTCGTAAAAGACGGTCTCTTTTGTTTGGAACCCGAGCACGTTCGTAACGGCTACTCCTTTTTCGACAAGCCGCTTTGCTAGTTCGTAAAGCGGCGGAATGCCGATGCCGCCGCCGACAAGAAGCGCACGTTTTCCTTTTGCCGCGGCGTCAAGCGGAAATCCGTTTCCGAGCGGGCCAAGCACATCGACCGTTTCCCCCGGCCGTTTTTCCGCAAGCAAGGTGGTGCCGATCCCTTCTTTCCGGTAAATAATCGTGCATTCGCACGCCTTCTTGTTAATGTGGCAAAGGCTAAGCGGGCGGCGCAGGAGCGGATTCGCTTGCGAAGACACTTTCACATGGACAAACTGTCCCGGTTCATTCATTTCTTCCACTAAATGTCCGCTTAACGTGATCTCGTAAATGTTTTTCGCAAGCTGCTTGTGGCGGACAATCACCATGTTTTCCCGTTTCATTATGCGCGCACCATCCTTTGCGTCATCGCCGTTGTCGAAAACGTCATCGATTCGATTACTTGCAGCATCGCCCGCGCTGTATCGAGCGATGTCAAGCATGGAATGCCGTTTTCCACCGCTTCGCGACGGATGCGGAAGCCGTCGCTTTCCGGCTGTTTTCCTTTTGTGAGCGTGTTGATGACGACTTGCACTTTTCCTTGGCGAATGACATCCAAAATGTTTGGCGATGCAGAACGGATTTTATTGACGACGGTTACCGGGATGTCCGCCGCTTTTAACACTTCCGCCGTGCCGCTTGTCGCGAGCAGCTGATAGCCGATTTCGTAGAAACGTCTGGCAATTTCCACCGCGTCTTCTTTATCTTTATCGGCGACGGTCAATAAAACGGCACCGTGCGGGCGAATATGAATGCCTGAAGCGACGAGCCCTTTATAGAGCGCTTTTTCAAAGGTGATGTCTTTGCCGATCACTTCGCCGGTCGACTTCATTTCCGGGCCGAGCGAAATGTCGACATTGCGCAGTTTGGCGAACGAGAAGACCGGCACTTTTACGTACACGCCTTCGCTTTCTTGGCGTAGGCCTGTTTCATAGCCAAGGTCCGCGAGCTTTGCGCCTAAAATGACTTTCGTCGCGATGTTTGCCATCGGCACGCCGGTAATTTTACTTAAAAACGGCACCGTGCGGCTCGAACGCGGATTGACTTCAAGCACGTACACTTCGTCTTGATACATGACAAATTGAATGTTCAGCAAACCGACAATGCGCAACCCTTTTGCTAGTTTAATCGTGTAATCGACGATTTTTCGCTTGATCTTATCGGTTAACGTTTGCGGCGGATAAACGGCGATCGAATCGCCCGAATGCACTCCGGCCCGCTCGATATGTTCCATAATTCCCGGAATCAGCACCGCTTCTCCGTCAGAAACCGCGTCGACTTCGATTTCTTTTCCGATCAAATAGCGGTCGATGAGCACCGGATGTTGCGGATTGACTTTGACGGCATGCTCCATGTAGTGCAATAGCTCTTTTTCCTGATACACGATTTCCATCGCGCGGCCGCCGAGAACGTACGACGGGCGGACGAGCACCGGATAGCCGATTTCCTTGGCAATCCGCACCGCTTCCTCAACAGAGAAAGCTGTTTTTCCTTGCGGCTTTGGAATGCCTAAATCCGATAATGCTTGTTCAAATTTATCGCGGTCTTCGGCGCGGTCTAAGTCTTCAAGCGACGTTCCTAAAATGCGGACGCCGCGCGCCGCTAATTCCGCCGCCAAGTTGATCGCCGTCTGGCCGCCAAATTGCACGATCACTCCGACCGGCTTTTCTAGGTCAATAACATGCATCACATCTTCAATCGTAAGCGGCTCGAAATACAACTTATCGGATGTGCTAAAATCGGTCGACACCGTTTCCGGGTTGTTGTTAATAATAATCGCTTCATAGCCCGCTTCTTTAATCGCCCAGACGGAATGAACGGTCGCGTAATCGAATTCAATGCCTTGCCCGATGCGAATCGGTCCCGAACCGAGCACCACAACGCTTTCGCGGGCGGTGACGACCGATTCGTTTTCCTCTTCGTACGTGCTGTAGTAATACGGCGTTTCTGATTCAAATTCCGCCGCACACGTATCGACCATTTTATATACAGGAACGATTCCTGCTTGTTTGCGCATCTCATAAACGTCGCGCTCGCTAATGTTCCAAAGCTTGGCGATCGCCGCATCGGAAAAGCCTATTTTTTTTGCTTTCCGCAACACCTCGATGTCTCCGATATGATCACGGATGACGGTTTCATAACGAACGATGTTTTCCATTTTTGTTAAGAAAAAGCGGTCAATTTGGCTCCATTCGTGAATTTGCTCGACGGTAAAGCCGCGGCGCAGCGCCTCGGCGATATAGAAGAGGCGCTCATCTCCCGCTTTGCGTATCCGCTTTTCGATGACTTCATTGGTGATGTTTTCCGCATCCTTAAGTTCAAGATGGTAAACGCCCGTCTCTAAAGAACGCACCGCTTTTAACAGCGATTCCTCGAACGTTCGGCCGATCGCCATCACTTCGCCTGTCGCTTTCATTTGCGTGCCGAGGCGGCGATTCGCCGATTCAAATTTATCGAATGGAAAGCGCGGAATTTTTGTCACAACGTAATCGAGCGCTGGTTCAAAGCAAGCGTACGTTTTGCCCGTAACCGGGTTGATCATTTCATCCAGCGTTAAGCCGACGGCAATTTTCGCGGCAAGCTTGGCGATCGGGTAGCCGGTCGCTTTTGATGCAAGCGCCGATGAGCGGCTGACACGCGGGTTGACTTCGATGACATAATAATGAAAGCTATGCGGATCAAGCGCAAGCTGCACGTTGCAGCCGCCTTCAATGCCAAGCGCGCGAATAATGCGGAGCGATGCGTTGCGCAATAATTGATATTCACGGTCGCTTAACGTCTGGCTTGGGGCGACGACGATCGAATCGCCCGTATGGATGCCGACCGGGTCAATATTTTCCATGTTGCAGACGACGATCGCGTTATCGTTGGCGTCACGCATCACTTCATATTCGATTTCTTTATAACCGGCGATGCTTTTTTCTAATAAACATTGATGCACTGGGCTTAGTTTTAATCCTGTCGAAACGATATCGATCAGCTCTTCTTCGTTCGTGCAAATGCCGCCGCCCGTGCCGCCGAGCGTAAACGCCGGACGGACGATGACCGGATAGCCGACTTTTTCGACAAAAGCGTATGCTTCTTCCAAGCTATGAATAATTTCGCTTTCTGGAACCGGTTCGCCGAGTTCGTTCATAAGCGCGCGGAATTGTTCGCGGTCTTCCGCTTTTTCAATCGCCTCGAGCTTCGTTCCTAATATTTCCACGCCACATTCCGCGAGCACCCCCGCTTTGGCAAGCTCGACCGCCAAGTTTAATCCCGTCTGCCCGCCAAGCGTCGGCAAAATCGCGTCAGGACGTTCTTTGCGGATAATGCGGGAAACAAATTCAAACGTAAGCGGCTCCATATACACTTTGTCGGCAATTTCCGTATCGGTCATGATCGTCGCTGGATTGGAGTTTACTAAAATGACTTTGTACCCTTCCTCTTTTAGCGCCAAACACGCCTGCGTCCCTGCATAATCAAACTCCGCCGCTTGGCCGATGACAATCGGGCCGGAACCGATCACTAAAATCGTTTCGATATCTTGGCGTTTAGGCATGGACGATTTCCCCTTCCTTTTTAAACTCGCGAATCATCGCAATAAACTCGTCAAACAGAGAGTTGGCGTCCTCAGGACCAGGTGATGCTTCCGGATGGTACTGGACTGTAAACGCCGGATAATCTAAATGGCGCAATCCTTCGATCGTGCCATCGTTTAATGCAATATGCGTTATTTCCAATCTTGTGTTGCATAGTGATTCTTTTTTGACAGTATAGCCGTGGTTTTGCGAAGTGATCGCGACTTTTCCCGTCGCCAAATGCTTGACGGGATGGTTCGAACCGCGATGGCCGAACTTCATTTTTTCCGTATCGGCGCCGCAAGCAAGTGCAAACAGCTGATGGCCGAGGCAGATGCCAAAAAGCGGCACTTTGCCAAGAATCCCGCCAATCATTTTTATCGCTTCCGGCACATCTTTCGGGTCGCCGGGACCGTTGGATAACATTACTCCGTCCGGATGCAAGCGAAGCACGTCTTCAGCCGTCGCGTTGTATGGAAGCACAATGACATCGCAATTTCGTTTATTTAATTCACGCAAAATGCCATGTTTCATGCCGAAGTCAACAAGGACGACGCGGTAGCCCCGCCCCGGGCTCGGATACGCGCTTTTCGTTGAAACGCGCTTCACTTGATCTCTCGGCAATTCTGTCGCTTTCAAATATTCGGCAACTTCTCGCACGCTGACATCCAAGTCGCAAATCATTCCTTTCAGCGTCCCGTATTGGCGGATAATCCGCGTTAATTTTCGCGTGTCGATCCCTGCCAAACCAGGAATCTTTTTTTCTTTTAAATATTCGTCAAGCGTCATTTCGTTGCGCCAATTCGATGGCACGTCGCACACTTCTTTGACAATGAAGCCGTGAATATGCGGTTCAATCGATTCAAAATCGTCGCGGTTAATGCCGTAGTTGCCGATGAGCGGATACGTCATCGTCACAATTTGTCCGCAATACGAAGGATCTGTTAAAATTTCTTGATACCCGGTCATTCCCGTGTTAAACACTACTTCACCAACCGTTTTTTCCGTGCTGCCAAACGCTTCTCCGATAAAAAACGAACCGTCTTCCAATACAAGCTGCCGTTTCATTCCTATCTTCCTTTCTGCCAAACTAGTTTTCCATCCACAAACGTCATCACCGGCCAACCTTTGCACGTCCAGCCGGCAAACGGCGTGTTTTTTCCTTTCGAGGCAAACGTTTGTGGATCAATCGTTTCTTCCGCTTCTAAATCGATTACTGTAATATCGGCCCGCGCGCCAACGGCAAGCTTTCCAAACGGCAAACCGAAGCATTCAGCCGGCTTTACCGTCAGCAAATCGATAAGCTGTTTTAGCGTCAATATGTTTGTTTCTACCAAATGGGTGTAAAGAAGCGGAAACGCCGTTTCCAGACCGACGATGCCAAATGGGGCAGCGTGGATTCCTTTTTGTTTTTCCGCTTCCGTATGCGGCGCGTGGTCGGTAGCAATAAAATCGATCGTTCCATCAAGCAGCCCCTCGATTAACGCCGCGCGGTCTTCTTTGCTGCGCAGCGGCGGATTCATCTTATAATTCGCGTCAAGGCTTGGAATATCTTCATCACACAAAAGAAGGTGGTGCGGCGTCACTTCCGCGGTGACGCGAACGCCCGCCCGCTTCGCATCGCGGACGACGCGGACCGATTCTTTCGTGCTAATATGGCAGACGTGATAATGGCATCCCGCTGCTTCCGCGAGCAGCACGTCGCGTGCGATATGAACCGATTCGGACACGGACGGAATGCCGCTTAATCCGTGGCAGCGCGCAAATTCGCCGTCATGCACGACGCCGCGGTTCGTCAACGTGTTATCTTCGCAATGGGCGACAATCGCCATATTAAGAGCGGCCGCCCGCTTCATCGCTTCATACATCATGCCGGCCGACTGCACGCCGACGCCGTCGTCGGTAAACGCAAACGCCCCTGCTTCCTTTAACGCGGCGAAATCAGTCAGTTCTCTTCCTTGCTGACGCATCGTAATCGCCGCATATGGAAGCACATGGACATAAGCCGTTTCGCGAATCCGCCGGCAAAGCGATTCCATCTGTTCTTTCGTATCAGGCACCGGATTCGTATTTGGCATCGCCGCCACCGTCGTAAAACCGCCTTTGGCCGCAGCCATCGTTCCAGTTGCGATCGTCTCTTTCTGTTCGCCTCCCGGTTCGCGCAGATGAACGTGCAAATCAATCAACCCGGCAGAGATGAACTTCCCTTGCACATCAATGACTTCATCTGCTTCATCACCATGTAGCTCTGCTGCGATTGCGGTAATGATGCCGTTTTCGATTTTCAATTCCGTCCGCTCGATTGCGCCATGTTGATTAAACGACTTTCCATTTTTTAAAATAACTGCCATTAGTCATTCCCCCTTCAATTGCTCGCTTCAACACCGCCATCCGTACATAAACGCCGTTTTCCATTTGTTTAAAAATACGCGAACGTTCCGATTCGACAAGCTCGCTTGCAATTTCAACGCCGCGATTGACTGGTGCCGGATGCAAAATAATGCTGTTTTCTTTCATCTTTTCCGCTCGCTCCAGCGTCAGACCGTAGCGTGCGTGATATTGTTCTTTTGTCAATCCCATTTTTTCCTCGTGCCGTTCATGTTGAATGCGCAGTAGCATAACGACATCCGCTTCCGCCACCGCTGTATCGATGTCCACATATGTACCATATGGATTTGCCTCATCTTTCCACTCTTCTGGGCTGGAAAACAACACTGTCGCTCCGAGTCTTGTCAGCACCTCTGCATTGGAACGGGCGACGCGGCTATGGCGAATATCGCCGATAATCGCTACCGTCAATCTTTCAAACGTGCCAAACTCTTGACGGATGGTGAGCAAATCTAAAAGCGATTGCGTCGGATGATGCCCGCAGCCGTCTCCAGCGTTAATGACCGGAATGCGAATCGCGTGACGGAGAGATTCGAAATACGCGTCTTCCCAGTGGCGAATGACAACAGCGTTTACACCGATGGACTCCAGCGTGCGAACCGTGTCATACAGCGTTTCCCCTTTTTGCACGCTCGACATGTCAGCATCAAACGGAATAACATGAAGCCCAAGTTTCCGCTCCGCCATTTCAAAACTGCATTTCGTGCGCGTGCTCGGTTCGAAAAACAAATTGGCGACAAACATCGGTTTAGGAGGACGCCAAAAATAGCCTTTTCCAAATTGCTCTGCATCCTCTAATAATTGGGTAATTTCCGTGACAGACAGTTCGGATAATGTAAACAAATGTGCCATCGTTTTCTCTCCTTTGCTTGATTTCCCATAAAAAAACACCCTGCCTAGAGACAGGGTGTTACACAGTTCGCAAAAAGGTGTCAGAAAGCAACCGTCGTCTTTCCAGAGAACGGCCTACCTTTTTCCCTTTCGTCGTAACACCCTTTTAAGTCTCTCTGGACTTAATTAAAAGGTGCAATTATGCGACATGATCGTTGCTGTTTTCTGCTTTCATTTCAAACATATTTTCGTTGATTTGCGGACGCCCCGGTAAAATAAGGTTTAAGACGACGCCGCAAATCGCCGCAAACGCCATGCCTTGAATTTGGAATTGCTCTGTCACTTTCAACACCGCGCCGCCGATGCCAATGACTAAAATAACCGAAGAGATGACTAAGTTGCGTTTGTCCCCAAAATCGATGCGGCTGTCGACAAGCATGCGCAAGCCGGATGAGGCGATAATTCCGAACAGCAAAATCGACACGCCGCCCATCACCGGAGTCGGAATCGAGCTGATCAGCGCGGTCACTTTGCCGATAAATCCAAAGATGATGGCGATCACCGCCGCGCCTGCCAGCACGTAGACGCTATAAACTCGCGTAATCGCCAACACGCCGATGTTCTCGCCGTACGTTGTCTTCGGCGGCCCGCCGATCAGCGCGGAAATCATCGTCGCAGTGCCGTCTCCTAAAATCGAACGATGCAAACCCGGCTTTTGAATAAGATCGCGCCCGACGACTTTGCTCAACACAAGCTGGTGGCCGATATGTTCAGATAGCGTCACGACCGCCACCGGCACCATCAGCATGACAATATCCCATGTGACATGCACCGGATAATCGACAAATGGCAGGAGAAAGTCCGGCATTTCAAACCATTTTGCTTTCGCGACTTTCGAGAAATCAACAACCCCGACGATCAGCGCGTACACATACCCGACGATAATCCCTGCTAGCACCGGAACTAAACTGAGCATGCCGCGCAAAAACACCGAGCAAACGATCGTTGCCACGAGCGTGACAAGCGCGACCGAAAAATGTGTGAAACTGTACTTGCCATCTGGACCGTTCATCGCCATGCCAACGGCTGTATTCGCCAGCCCAAGGCCGATCACAATGATGACCGGTCCGACGACAACCGGCGGCAGCAGCTTCATAATCCAGCGGTAACCGGCTTTTTTAATGACAAGCGCGACAATGCCGTAAACAAGCCCCGCCAAAAAGCTGCCGATCATCGCCGCTCCCGGTCCTCCCGCCGTTTTCGCCGCAATAATCGGAGCGATGAAAGCGAAGGAAGAACCGAGGTACGCAGGAACTTGCCATTTAGTGATAGCGAGAAAAGCAAGCGTTCCAAGCCCGCTGGAAATGAGGGCGATCGACGGGCTTAATCCGACTAAATAAGGCACTAAAATCGTCGCCCCGAACATAGCGAACAAATGCTGTAAACTGAGGGTGAGCCATTGCGCCGGCGACGGCCGGTCTTGAATATCTAATATAGGTTTGTTCATCGTCAAAAACTCCTTTCCGATTAGCATAAAAAACCTCTTTGCCCTCGAGGGTGCAAAGAGGTACAGAGATAGTCCAAGCCTATCTTTCTGTCCCTTTTGCAGCCTCTCGGGACTGCACTTAAAAGGGAGTGTGTTTATTTTTCGTGAATGCTGACTTGATCGAGTTCATCGACTTCTGTCAGTTCGACGACGATTAATTCAGAACTTGATGTCGGAATGTTTTTGCCGACGAAATCAGCGCGAATCGGCAGTTCGCGATGGCCGCGATCGACAAGCACCGCGAGCTGAATTTGCGCCGGGCGCCCAAGATCCATCACCGCGTCCATCGCCGCGCGCACCGTTCTTCCGGTAAACAATACATCATCTGTTAATATTACCTTTTTATTTGTCACATCAAACGGTACATTCGTTCCTTTTACGAGCGGTTCACGGTCGATCGTCTTCACCGTCAAATCATCGCGGTACAACGTAATATCGAGTTCACCGACAGGGATCGCTTTCCCTTCAATTTGTTCAATTCGCTCGGCTAGCCGTTGCGCCAAATAAATGCCGCGCGTTTTAATGCCAATAAGCACACAGTCGTCAACGCCTTTATTTCGTTCGATAATTTCGTGGGCAATCCGCGTCAATGCGCGGCGGATCGCCTGTTCATCCATCACGACCGCCTTTTGCATGCCATCTCACCTCCATAAAAAATCCTCTCGCCCTTGAAGCGAGAGGAACCGTTCCATACGTGCAGAACAAGGCATGCTACGCCTTACCTAGTCTATTATATCCGACCCCTTCTCAGCCTCACAGGACTGAATTTAAAGGTTCTTATTCACTTGCTCTTATTGTACGTTTTCTTTTCTTCGTTGTCAATCACCTTTTCGCAACAATTGCAAAAGCCGCTCGAACTCAGGCGGCAACGGCGCTTCAAATTCTAAATATTCGCCTGTGCGCGGATGGTTAAACCCAAGCACTCCCGCATGTAAAGCTTGCCCGTTAATTGGCAATGTCTTTCTTGGTCCATATTGCGGGTCGCCCGCTAACGGATAGCCGATGTATTTCATATGCACGCGAATTTGATGTGTTCTTCCTGTTTCCAATTGACACTCGATAAACGTGTATTGGCGAAAACGCTCTAACACGCGAAAATGAGTGACCGCCTCTTTTCCGTTTTCTTCTGTCACCGTCATTTTTTTTCGATCCCGTTTATCACGGCCGATCGGCGCGTCAATCGTGCCGTAATCGTGCGGAATCACTCCGTGAACAATCGCTTTATATTTGCGCGTCACCGTTTTTTTCACAAGCTGATCGACAAGCGCCTGATGCGCCATGTCGTTTTTGGCGACCATCAATAACCCCGATGTATCTTTGTCAATCCGATGCACAATGCCGGGCCGAAGAACGCCGTTAATGCCTGATAAATCATGGCAATGCGCGAGCAAGGCGTTAACGAGCGTGCCGCGCATATGCCCAGGAGCCGGGTGCACGACCATGCCGCGCGGTTTATTAACAACGAGAACGTCGGCGTCCTCGTAATAAATATCTAACGGAATATTTTCCGGCTCGACATAAAGCGGCTCCGGCTCAGGAAGGCGAACGACAACGATATCGCCGGCGGAGCACTTGTAATTGGCTTTAACATGTTGATCGTTAACGGTGACGAGCTGATCTTTAATCCACTGCTGCACTTTCGAACGCGACCAGTCTTCATTTAATGCAGCAATCACTTTATCAATTCGTTCATTGTCGTATTCCTCATCAATATGAAATTGAACGACATCCATCACTGATTCTCCTTTTCTTTCGTTCCGGCAAAAAACGTTTTAATAAAGACAAGCGCCACTCCAATGCAAAGGGCGGAGTCAGCGATATTAAACACCGGAAAGCTGTATGTACCAATGTAGACATGAATAAAATCGACGACCTCTTTGCGAAAAACTCGATCAATAAAGTTGCCGAGCGCACCCCCAAGCATAAGGCCGAGAGCAATTCCATACATCCGCTCCCCGCGCGGCAACCGCTGAATATAAATGACTAATCCGACAACAACAATGACGGTAATCAAATAAAACAGCCAAAACTGCCCTTGCAAAATCCCCCACGCCGCGCCGCGGTTGCGATGGGATGTAATATAAAGCACATCCGAAATAATTGGAATGCTTTCACCAAGCCGCATATACTTGACAACAAGCCATTTCGTCCACTGATCGATAACGATGACAGCGAGCGCAATGATATAGTATACCACAACACTACCTCCACTCAACAGTATGCTTAATGAATTGTAGCACAATCGGACAACGGCAGACAATGACGGAGCGCCAACAACTTGATGTATCCAACCGTCAATGACAAAACAGCTCGTGCGCGCCAAGGAGCACCCATTACCTTTCTCTCCGAAAATCGCGGCATAAAAAACGGCGGGACTACCAAAGTAGATAGTCCCGCACACTATGCGTTATGCCGAATAATGTTCTTTCACGATATGGGCGCAACGAGGGCATAATGTCGGATGGTCGGAATCTTTGCCAACTTCCGGCGTCACGACCCAGCAGCGCTCGCACGTTTCCCCTTCCGCTTGTTTCACGATGATCGCCACATTCGCGAATTTTTGCGCATCTTCCGGAGCTTTTTCATAGTCATCCGCGATCGTAAACTCAGATACGATAAATAACTGTTTGACATCTTCTTCAATCGATGCGAGCAATTGTCGCACTTCTTTTGTCGGATATACCGTAACGCTTGCATTTAGCGATTTGCCGATCACTTTTTCATTGCGCGCTACTTCCAGCGCTTTTAGCACATCATCGCGCAAGCTCATAAACGCATCCCATTTTGCCACTAGCGCCTCTTCGCCGCCAATGTCGATTGTCTCCGGCATGTCGACAAGCTGAACGCTTTCTTCTTTTTCCTTCCGGTTTGGAATGTGCTCCCATACTTCTTCTGCAGTATGTGGCAAAATCGGCGCTACAAGCTTTGTTAGCGCAACGACCGTTTCATACAATACCGTTTGAATCGAACGGCGCGCGCGGTCGTTTGGCGCTTCGATATATAAAATATCTTTTGCAAAATCTAAATAGAAAGCACTTAAATCAACGGTGCAGAAATTGTTGACATCGTGGTAAATGGACGCAAAATCATACGTTTCATAGGCGTGTTTTGCTTTTTCGATCAAACGGTTTAGTTTTACGAGCATGTAGCGGTCAACTTCGCGCAATTCGTTCACCGCGACCGCATCCGTCTCTGGATTGAAGTCAAACAAGTTTCCAAGCATAAACCGGAACGTATTGCGGATTTTCCGATATACTTCTGACACTTGTTTTAAAATGCTGTCGGAAATGCGAACATCCGCTTGATAATCAACAGAAGCAACCCATAAGCGCAAAACATCAGCGCCAAACTGTTCCATCACCTTCGCCGGCACAACGACGTTGCCGAGCGATTTGCTCATTTTCCGCCCTTCTCCATCAAGGACAAAGCCGTGGCTCAATACCGCTTTATACGGCGCTTTTCCGGTAACAGCAACAGCGGTGGAAAGCGAGGAGTTAAACCAGCCGCGGTATTGGTCAGAACCTTCTAAATACAAATCGGCCGGACGGCGTAAATCTTCGCGTTCTACGAGCACTGCCTGATGGGAAGATCCGGAATCAAACC
The DNA here is from genome assembly GCF_900111865.1 of Parageobacillus thermantarcticus. Taxonomy (GTDB): domain Bacteria; phylum Bacillota; class Bacilli; order Bacillales; family Anoxybacillaceae; genus Parageobacillus; species Parageobacillus thermantarcticus. The sequence goes on from NZ_FOJS01000012.1 coordinate 15,925, forward strand.
ATACGTCCATAATGTCCGTTTCTTTCGTGAAAATGCCGTTCGGGCTCGATGGATGTGTAAATCCTTCCGGCAATAAGTCTTTCGCCTCGCGCTCAAACCAAACGTTCGAGCCGTATTGACGGAACAAGTTAGACACATGTTCGATCGTTTCGTCCGTAATAATCGGTTCGCCGTTTTCCCCGTAAAAGACCGGAATCGGCACTCCCCATGCGCGCTGGCGGGAAATGCACCAGTCGCCGCGGTCGCGGATCATATTATGGATGCGGATTTCGCCCCATTCCGGAATCCATTTTGTTTCTTTAATGGCCTGAAGCAGTTCGCCGCGAATTTTATCGATCGATGCAAACCATTGTGTTGTGGCGCGGAAAATCGTCGGCTTTTTCGTGCGCCAGTCATGCGGATACGAGTGAGTGATGAAACCAAGCTTCAAAAGCGCGCCGACTTCTTCTAGCTTTTTCGTAATCGCTTTGTTCGCTTCGTCATAAAACATTCCTTCAAAGCCTGGCGCTTCGCTTGTCATATAGCCGCGTTCATCGACTGGGCACAGCACGTCCAAGCCGTATTTTTGCCCGACAATAAAGTCGTCCTCCCCGTGTCCAGGCGCGGTATGAACGCATCCCGTTCCGGCGTCTGTCGTAACATGTTCGCCGCAAACGACTAAAGAATCGCGGTCATAAAACGGATGTTTTGCCACGACATATTCTAAGTCTTTTCCTTTGATTGTTTTCACAACTGTTACGTCGTCCCAGCCAACTTCTTTCGCAACCGATTGTAACAACGCGGCGGCGACGACGTATTTGGCACCATTTGTTTCGACAACTTGATAATCAAGGTCTGGATGGACGGCAATCGCCAAGTTGGCCGGAATCGTCCACGGTGTTGTCGTCCAGATCACGATTTTTTCGTCTCCGTCAAGCACCCCTTTTCCGTCTTTCACTGGGAATGCGACGTAAATCGAAGGCGAACGTTTATCTTTATACTCGATTTCTGCTTCCGCCAACGCCGATTCGCTTGATGGAGACCAATAGACCGGCTTCAACCCTTTATAAATCAGCCCTTTTTTCGCCATCTCGCCAAACACTTTAATTTGCTGCGCCTCATATTCTCGTTTCAGCGTAATGTACGGGTTGTTCCAATCGCCGCGCACGCCAAGGCGCTTAAATTGTTCGCGTTGGTTGTTGATTTGTTCATACGCGTATTGTTCACAAAGCTTGCGAAATTCAGCGACACTCATCGATTTTCGGTCAACGCCTTTTTTCGCGAGCGCGGTTTCGATCGGAAGGCCATGCGTATCCCATCCGGGAACGTACGGAGCACAATAACCGCTCATCGATTTATAGCGGACGATAATATCTTTTAAAATTTTATTTAACGCGTGCCCCATATGAATGTCGCCATTCGCATACGGCGGTCCGTCATGCAGCACGAACAGCGGGCGGCCTTTCGTCCGTTCTTGCACTTTGCGATAAATGTCCATTTCTTCCCATTTTTTTTGAATTTGCGGCTCGCGCTTCGGCAAGTTCCCGCGCATCGGAAATTCCGTGCGTGGCATTAACAGCGTTTCTTTATAATCCATGTTCATTCCTCCCATCTTTTTTTATAAACGGGAATAGATAAAGTCTTTCACAAAAAATGAAGATTGAGAAACAGTCAAAACGCAAAAAACCGTTCTCTCCCGAAAAGGGACGAGAACGGTCTCGCGGTACCACCCTTATTGGCTATGTATGCCATAGCCCACTCTGCATTCGTAACGTGAATGACACGCCATTGCCTACTCTTTCGTTCAGCATGGAACTCCGGGGTGATCTTCACTCTTTCGCTTATGCCAGGCTTCCACCATCCCCAGCTCGCTGAAATAAGCACTGAAAGAGCTACTGTCCCCTTCATCGTCAACAACTATGTTTATTTTACTCGATATTATATGCAAAAGATCCGGCTGTCGTCAAGATTGAGAGAGCTCTTCCTTTTCGTCTTCGTCTGTTTCCACTTTAGGCGCTTCATATTCCATTAAATCATCCCAATCGCTATTATTCAACATTTCTAGCTGCGCCTCGACGAGCATGCGAAAACGCGTGCGAAACACTTTCGATTGCCGTTTTAGCTCTTCGATTTCGAGCGCGATTTTCCGCGATTTCGCGAGCGCTTCGCTAATGATGCGCTCCGCGTTTTTCTCCGCTTCCTTAATGATCAGCTTCGCTTCTTTTTGCGCGTTCCGCTTCACTTCTTCCGCCGTTTCTTGGGCGACTAAAATCGATTTGTTTAATGTTTCTTCAATATTCATAAAGTAATTCAGTTTCTCTGTCAATTCCGCTATTTTTTCCTCGAGCTGCTTTTTTTCGCGAATCACCATTTCATAATCTTTAATGACTTGATCAAGAAATTCGTTTACTTCATCCTCATCATAGCCACGAAAACCTCTGCTAAATTCTTTATTATGAATATCTAATGGCGTTAAAGGCACAATGGCCACCTCCGTCTGCATAATTCCTTTTCCATATCATTCGACATTTTTCTATTAATTCCTGCAGCCATTCGATTATTTTTGGATTCCAACGTGAATGCGCCACCGATCTTTTTTCGTTTTTCCGTCAATCGTTATAATTTTGCAGCGGCCAAACCCACGCGCGGAAAGAACGTCCCCCTCTCGGCATTCAAAATGAGCTTGTTCCACTATTTTCCAATTTACTTTGACAAGGCCGTTTTCAATGAACGATTGGATTTTTTGCCGCGATGCATGAAACGCTTGCGATAATATCGCATCTAACCTTAATGACGAAACGGTAATCGTTGCATCTTGCCAATTTTCCTCTAGTTGGATAATATCCGTCAACGGCTTTTTTTCTATAGAAACATTCGCTTTGTCAATCGCGTGCAAATGCAAACGGATATAGTCAGATATTTCGTTTGCAGCCAAAAATTGAATTCGCTCATCTTTCATTAAAATATCACCAAATTTGCCGCGCCTCAACCCAAGCGACATGAGCGCCCCCAACACTTGGCGATGCCCGATCGTTACAAACTTGCTCGGATAACGGACTTCAAATAAAGCAACTTCATAATCTTCTTCTGAAGGTTGAAAATACGGCGGATACAATAGCGCCCGCTTGCGTTCCACAAACGGCGCTCCGCCAAAAAAAGCAAAATGCACTTCCTCGTCGCGGCCAATGACGCTTTGCACAATTTGCTGCTCACGTGGATCTAAAAAATCGGTAAGCTTCGGCGCGTATTGTCTCTTTACCGTGTCTTGCCATTCTAACACTTGATCAATAAAATGATGTTCTTCTTTGCGAAAATGCTGATATATTTCCATCGCTTGCACCTAACTTTCATGAAAGAAAGGAACCCTATTAACGGATTCCTTACACTAAATTTAACATATCAAAAAGAGCGTACAATCCCTTTGTCGCAAAGCGAAGCACTAAAAAGGCGACAATCGGGGAAACGTCAATCATTCCGATTGGCGGAATAATGCGGCGAAACGGTTCTAAATACGGCTCACAAATCGTTGCAAGCATCTGCCCGATTTTCGTATCACGCGCATTGGGAAACCATGACATCAAAATGTAAATAATGAGCGCATACGTATAAATTTGAATCAATGTCGTTAAAAACCATAGCAAACTATCCATAAGCAGTTACCACCTCTTCATTGGCGTATCAACGTCACTGTCGATGGAAATCGAACCAGTCACGTCAACATTATCTGGCGTGCACAAAAAAATTTTCGTGCCAACTTGCTGAATATCTCCGCCAATCGCATATACGGTACCGCTTAAAAAATCGACGATGCGTTTCGCTTGGTCATGTTGAATTCGTTGCAAATTCACCACCACCGCGCGGCGGTTTTTTAAATGGTCAGCGATTTCTTGCGCTTCCGCATACGCTCTTGGCTCAATTAACACCACTTTAGACGATTTTTGCACACTTTGCAAGCTCACCACATTGGGTTTTGCATTTCCCTTTGCTACTTCTTTAGTTTCTTCCTCTTCCTCATACTCTTCTTCATATTCGTCATAATCTTCCTCTAAAAAATAATCTTTGAACTTTTTGATTAATCCCATTGATTTCACCTCCTAAAATTCTTTTCCGACAAGCGATGTGCCGAGCCGAATAAAAGTCGCACCTTCTTCAACGGCAATCACGTAATCGTTGGACATGCCCATCGATAGCTCCGTACATGGAGCGTTTGGAATATGCAATGCTTGTACATTTTCTTGCAACAATTTTAATTGGCGAAAGCATGCGCGCAAAACGGATTCATCATCCGTATAAGGCGCCATCGTCATCAAGCCGACTACTTCGATGCGCGAGAAATCTCGCAGCTGCTCAATAAATGGAATCACTTCTTCTTTTGCTAATCCATGTTTCGTCGCTTCGCCGGATACGTTCACTTGAACAAAACATTTCATCCGCTTCGTCGCCCGCTTTTCGATTTCTTTCGCAAGCGACATGCGATCAAGAGAATGAATATAATCGACTTTGTCAATAATATTTTTCACTTTTCGTGATTGCAGCGTGCCAATAAAATGCCATGTCGGCTCGCTACCTAACGCTTCATATTTTTGCAGCAACCCATCATCGCGATTTTCTCCCAAATCGGTAATGCCAGCTTCTAACGCCTCTTTCGCCCGTTCTACACTTACATATTTCGTAACGGCAACAATGCGAATGTCGGCAGGGTTGCGTCCCACGCGTTGACACGCTGCTTCAATGTTTTCACGAATGATTGCTAAATTGTCGCGAACCGTCATCGTTCATTCCTCCTTCCTGCCGATAAACGCCATCATTCTTCCTGTTTTTCCTTGATCGCGGCGATGGGAAAAAAACAAATGATCAGCGCAACTCGTACAATATCCGGAAACATCAATATGCTCTTCGCGAATTCCTGCCTTTATCAGTAATACTTTATTCAGTTCTTTTAAATCAAGGGCATATTGTCCTATGCTTACTTGCTTATAGGGAGCTTGCTTGCCATCCAAAACGCGGTCGACGCGCGCGATGACGCGATCATCGACAATATAGCAACAAGCGCCAATCGCCGGGCCGATTGCCACGTATATGTCATCAAGAGGAATATTTTCACGCTCATGCCAAAGGCGCACCATTTCTCCCGCAATGTTTTTTACCGTCCCCCTCCAGCCGGCATGAGCAAGACCGATCATACCATGTTTCGGCGCCGTAAAATAAAGCGGCACGCAATCAGCAAAACATAAGGCAAGCAACAATCCTGCTTCTTTTGTATATAAGCCGTCCGTTCCAGCAATAGCCGACTCGTAATCCGTCGCTCCTTTTCCACCTTGACTGCTCGTTACTTTTTCAACGCGAGCATCATGTATTTGTTCGCAACATACCCAGCGTTCCAACGGAAATTGAAGCAAATCCGCCAACCGCTGTCGATTGCGGCAAACAGAAGAAACTTCATCGTCCACATGCAACCCTAAATTGAATGTCGCAAACGCTCCTTTGCTAACGCCTCCGTGTTTCGTCGTAAACCCAGCGACAAGATTCGGAAACGAACGGCGTTCTCGCAACAACAGCACCTCTTTTTCCGCTTGTTGAAAAATGTCTAACATTTTCGTCAACCTCATATTTTTGTTAGTTTTTATCACTTTTTTTCCTATTTTATCATAAGTTTTCTTCAACGTGATAAACATTATTTTATTCACTTTCATGCAAGCGTACTAAAATGACGTCTGCGCCAATTTTGACGATATTTTGCCACGGAATCACTGTTTCTTCTTCTCTGCCAAACAGTCCGAGTACTTTCCCCGTCCCTAAAATAATTAGTGATTGGATTTGCCCTGTCTCTAAATCAATATCTATGTCCCCGATGTTTCCTAATTTTTTCCCATTTGCCACGTTTACAACATCTTTCGTTTGAAATTCGGAAATTCTCATCATCCAACATCCCCCGCTTTTTTCTCTTATCATCACTATATGAATCTTCCTAGTCGCTTATGTAAAAAAGAAAAGAGCCGTAACGAACAGCTCTTATACTTGAATGTTTTTGTTCATTTGGCGTATCGCCGCTTTTTCCAATCGCGATACTTGCGCTTGGGAAATTCCGATTTCTTCAGCAACTTCCATTTGCGTTTTTCCTTGAAAAAAACGCTTACGGATGATCATTTTTTCCCGTTCGTTCAAACGGCGCAGTCCTTCTTTCAGGGCGATTTTTTCAATCCATTGGCTATCGCAGCTGCGTTCATCACTTAATTGGTCCATCACGTAAATCGGATCACCGCCATCGTTATAAATCGGTTCAAATAATGAAACAGGATCTTGAATCGCATCTAAAGCAAACACCACTTCTTCATGGGGAATTCCAAGCACGTTGGCAATTTCTTCAGTCGTCGGCTCTTTCGCCGTCTCTCCCATCAATTTTTCCCGCACTTGCAACGCTTTATAGGCAATATCGCGAAGTGAACGGGAAACGCGAATCGGATTGTTATCGCGCAAATATCTGCGGATTTCTCCAATAATCATCGGTACCGCGTACGTAGAAAATTTCACATTTTGGCTTAAATCAAAGTTATCAATGGATTTCATAAGTCCGATGCAACCAACTTGAAACAAATCATCGACAAATTCACCGCGATTGTTAAACCGCTGAATCACACTTAATACAAGGCGCAAATTGCCATTTACTAATTTTTCCCTCGCCTCTAAATCCCCTTCATGCATTCGTTGGAACAATTCTCTCATTTCTTCGTTTTTTAGCACGGGAAGCTTTGAGGTGTCTACTCCGCAAATCTCCACTTTGTTTCTTGTCAAGTCCTTCCCTCCCATCAGGAGATGCTGATCGTCCATTTTCAGTATCTCCTCTGGAAGAAAAAATATGCACGCTTGCCTAAAGCACATAAAAAGCGGCAATGAAACCATCGCCGCCATTTTACATCATTTTGTTAAATTCTTTGCGAAGCCGCTTAATAATCCGTTTTTCTAGCCGAGATATGTAAGATTGCGATATGCCAAGCAAATCGGCAACATCTTTTTGCGTTTTTTCTTCTCCTCCAGAAAGTCCAAAACGAAGTTCCATAATTTGTTTTTCGCGGTCGCTCAACTGGCATAGCGCATTAAATAAAAGGCGCCGGTCGACGTCCGCTTCCAAATCTTTTGTGATCACGTCGTCTTCCGTTCCAAGCACATCCGAAAGCAACAGTTCATTCCCATCCCAGTCAATATTTAAAGGCTCATCAAACGATACTTCCGCGCGGATTTTATTATTTCGGCGCAAATGCATTAGTATTTCATTTTCAATGCAGCGAGATGCGTATGTCGCCAGTTTAATTTTTTTTTCTGGATTAAACGTATTTACCGCTTTAATCAATCCGATCGTTCCAATGCTGATCAAATCTTCGATGTTAATTCCTGTATTCTCGAATTTACGCGCAATATACACAACAAGCCGCAAATTGCGCTCAATGAGAAGCGATCTTGCTGTTTCATCTCCGTCGGAAAGCTTTTTAATTAGCATTTCTTCTTCTTCTTTCGTCAGCGGCGGCGGCAGCGCCTCACTCCCGCCGATATAATACAATTCATCCATTTTTATTCCAAATTTCTTTAACAACTTATACAAGAAATAAGTGATGCGAAGTTTCCACTTTTTCATGAAAATCCCCCTTCTAAATTAGCAAATGATGAGTATGATATAGTAACAAGTTTATGAAGCAGTGATTCGCTTTCCCATTTGCACCATTTTCGGATGTATGATGCACTCATATTCCCCATCGACCGATAAGTTCGTTTCACTTAATCCAACAAGTCCTTTTTCCACTTCCAACCACTGTTGTTCGTAACACAGCATAATGCGGTCCGGCTTAAGCGCAACTAAAAAACGCTGTTCGCTCCCGATAACACGATATGGAACGATACGAAAGCGATGCGCCCACTTTTCCAATTGCGCTTGATGGAGCCAATCCATCGATGTTTCAAACGGAATATGTCTCGCTAATTCCTCTGGCAAAACTTCCTTTACTTTATCCATCTCCACGATCATAACGGGCGTTTTGGTCAGCGGATCATACAGCTGGTTTCCGCTATCGATGAGCCCTTTTAGCTGAATCGGGACACCATCAAACACAATAAGAACATCGATAATGTGTTCAAACCGCAATTTTTTTTCGCGAATCCCGTTGATGCGCGCCCGCGAAAATATCCATAATGCTGGAAATCCTAATAAAACAAATGTCCAACTGACCGGATCCCCGACACCGAGGGAATGTGTCATCAGCATGCCATTATGAATATTCAGTTGCTGTTGTAAAAAATAATGAACGGCAATCATCCCTCCTCCGACCGTAAATGTCACAAAATAAAAAGCAAAAAGGTTTTCCAAAAAATACCGTATCCGTTTAAAGCCAAACGCCGCGAAAACGATGAGGAGCGAGAAGACGATTTTGCTTACCGGATGCTGGGCATATGTCGAAAACGGTGTAAACATCATAACGACAAGCAATGCACCAATGCACGCCCCGAGCAACACCCGCCACCACACGACATCGCGCTTTAACATCACGGCCGTCAACCAAAGCAATAGACTGTCAAAACAAACGTTTAACAACCAAACGACGTCCAAATAAACGGCCAATGAAACAGCCTCCTTCTTTCACAACAAACGCAAGGTTAAGTCCGAACTCTTGTGCAAAATTTTATTATCAGTACAGTAAACTTTGGATTACGGGAAAATAAAATCGCCTTTTTCTGTTTTGGTTTCACACCATTCACGCACCTTAACCCAACACGAAGCAATTTCTGAAAATAGTATATAGTACATCTTATTGGAAAGTCTGTCAATTTATGATGGTAGAAAACAGAAATTTTTGTCAAAGAAACAAGAAAAGCGGAAGTCGCCTGCCTAGCCACAACGGACAAATGTTCTTCGGCCGCAAAGGCGCGCGTCTTTCTGAATAGTTGATTGGAGATCAACTATATTAAAAAAGAAAAAGAGCACGAACCATAAAAGTTCGCGCTCTTTCGCTTAGCGGCGGCGATTGCGGTTGCGGAGAAAAGCAGGAATGTCAAGCGGATCTTCGATTTGGGCGGAACGCAGCGCTGCATAATCTTGCACAGGTTCTTCGCGTTTTTCCCGTTTAGGAGCCGCCGTTATTTTCGGAATCGTGCCAAATCCAGTGCGGGATGGGCGCGATTGTGATGCCACATTTTCATTAAACCCAGTCGCAATAACCGTTACAACAATTTCATCTTTTAAGTCTTCATTAATGACCGAGCCGAAAATCATATTAACATCTTGGTCAGCCGCAGATGCGACAATATCGGCAGCTTCTTGCACCTCATAAAGGCTTAAATTCGTGCCGCCGGTAATGTTCATTAACACGCCTTGCGCCCCATCAATCGACGTTTCTAACAATGGGCTAGAAATAGCTTTTTTAGCCGCTTCTGCCGCACGGTTTTCCCCGCTTGCAATCCCGATGCCCATCAGTGCAGAGCCTTTGTTGGACATAATTGTTTTCACATCAGCAAAATCTAAGTTAATAAGCCCTGGCACCGCAATTAAGTCAGAAATGCCTTGCACCCCTTGGCGCAGAACGTTATCCGCTTCGCGGAACGCTTCGAGCATCGGTGTATTTTTATCGACGATTTCCAACAAGCGGTCGTTTGGAATGACGATCAATGTATCGACCGCTTCTTTCATAGCGGCGATTCCGTTTGCCGCCTGTGTCGCCCGCTTTCTCCCTTCAAACGTAAATGGGCGAGTCACAACACCAACCGTCAATGCCCCTAACTCACGGGCGATTTGCGCAATCACTGGAGCAGCGCCAGTTCCTGTTCCGCCGCCCATTCCCGCGGTAACGAACACCATATCCGCGCCTTTCAGCGCTTCTTCAATTTGCTCTTTGCTCTCTTCTGCCGCTTTTTTTCCCACTTCCGGGTTCGCGCCTGCTCCCAAGCCGCGCGTTAATTTTGCGCCGATTTGCAGCTTTATTGGCGCTTTCGATAAATTCAACGCTTGCGCGTCTGTATTCACCGCAATAAACTCAACACCTTGCACACCGTGTTCAATCATCCGATTGACGGCGTTGTTGCCGCCGCCGCCAACTCCAATCACCTTAATCGTTGCCAATTGATCAACTGTAGTGTCAAACTCCAACATGACTAAATCCTCCCAATTCAATCTCTATTCAAAGAAATAACCGAAAAACTTTTTCACTTTTTTTCCGAAAGTCGCTTCTTTCTTTTTTTGTTTCGGTTGTTGTCTTTGCGGACGTTTCTCAATCGGCTCCACAACGGATGCAGCGACAGGAACCGATTTTCCTTGCAGCGCTGCTTGGCGATAGGCAAATTTGATCAGCCCGACTCCTGTCGTATATTGCGGATCGCGCACCCCTATATAATCAGGCATGGCAATGCGAACGCTGCTTCCTAATACGACATGAGCTAACTCCAATATCCCGGGCATATTCGCTACTCCGCCAGTCAGCACATAGCCGCCTGGCAAATCGCGAAATCCCAGCTTACGGATTTCCTGTTGAACCATTTGAAAAATTTCTTCTAGTCTCGCCTCAATAATATCGGCAATTTCCAGCTGGCTAAACTGCTGACGTTGATCAGTGCCGATGATCGGAACATCAAATACTTCTTCTTCTGAAGCAAGATCATAAAAAGCGTGTCCATGCTTTAATTTAATTTTTTCCGCATCCTCTGTCGACGTTCGAAGCCCGATCGACAAGTCTTTTGTAATATGATCGCCTCCAACCGGCAAAACGGAAGTTGCCTGCAAAAAACCTTGTTCGAAAATGGCGATGGTCGTTGAACCGCCACCGATATCAACTAACGCCACTCCTAAATTTTTTTCATCATCCGATAGGGCAATGGAACCAGCAGCAAGCGGCTGCAGGCAAATATCACTTATTTCCAACCCGGCTCTTTCCACGCAACGAAGCAAGTTATGTAAAATCGTTTTCGCACCGGTAATAATCGTTCCTTCCATTTCGAGGCGGACGCCGAGCATTCCCCGTGGATCGTTAATCCCGTCCAATCCATCGACGATAAACTGCCGCGGAATGACGCCAATAATTTCCCGATCTGGAGGGATCGACACGACTTGCGCGGCGTCCATTACACGCGCAACATCTTCATCGGTGATTTCGCGGTTTTCGCTGGAAACGGCGACGATGCCGTGGCAATCTTGAAGCTGCACATGATTGCCGGTCACACCGACAATGACCCGGCGAATCGTTAAACCGATCATCCGTTCCGCCTGTTCAACCGCTCTTTTGATCGATTGCACCGTTTTATCTATATCAACAATGGCTCCTTTTTTGAGCCCTTCTGATTTCACATTTCCTACTCCAATAATGTTGAGTGACTCGTTTAACATTTCCCCGATTATGACTTTGACGCTGGATGTGCCAATGTCAAGACTAACGACGATTTCATTGCTGCTCATTTCTTGGTACCTGCCTACTAAAATCGTATATTTACCGCCTTGCTTAAATCAACGATCGAGCTTTACATCCATTTTTGCGGTTGATTGCGCATTTTAGATTTTAGTAAGCAGTGACACCTCCTTTAGCTGAATTTATCCATCCCGATGGACAGATACGTTAAAATTGATAACAGAACGTTCGCTCATCACCGGCAATCATTTATATATAAAAGGACGATCAAATCATTTTACTCATATATTCAACATTTGAAGAAACTTTCCTTTTTTCCGCTTAACTTTTTTCACGGTTTTGTCGCCTTTCCATCCATTCGGCAAGAAGGAGGCGACGAATAACGGCAATATTTTGAAAAAGGCGTACCCCAAATGCAAATACAGCTGCTAAATACAAGTCTACACCAAGATGGACACCAAGAAAAGCTAAAGTTGCGGCCAAAATAATGTTAAAAAAGAACCCTGTTATAAATACTATTTCGTCATATGTCTGCTGTAAATGGGCGCGGATGCCACCAATTAATGTATCAAATGCTGCGAGGATTGCAATAGATAAATAGTTGGAATATTCATCGGGAACGCGCAAATCAGTCAGCAGTCCTATGATTAAACCAGCCAATAAGCCGATGAGCGGAAGCCACATATTACTTTTCCTCCTTTTCGGCTATTGCCGCTTCCATATATTTCACGCTCCTGTTTTTTTCAGACGGCGGAACAACGACTGAGGCTAACGGTTTCGAAACAACAAGCTGCAAATTTTCAACGGCGAAATCATCACGAATGGTCGATACGTTAAGCCGGTTATAAAGCATCTCCGCATCATCAGCGATTACTTTTACTTCAATTGGCAACGAAGAAATTTTGCGATCCCCGATTTTCGTCGCGCCGTTCACGTCGCGAATCGCCGTCGTGTTCGTCATCCGCTCCTCGGCAACAGCAATTTCTTTCGCTCCATACATGTTTAGTTCATTAATAAGCCGCTGCAACAGTTCTGGAGAAACCGTTTCCGTGATTGGACCCGTGTAATTGTCTGGATAAAACGATTGAATCGTTAAAACAAGGCCAGCTCCTTTGACTTCCGTCAATCCGGCTTCTTTCTGCAATTCGCTTACTGTTTCTCGCAAAACCGCTTCTTTCCGAGCAGATTGCTTTTGCTGATAGCTTCGCATCTTTTCTTCATACTTTTCAATGTCTGACAAAAGCTGCCGCTGCAGCTGCTGTTCTTTTTTCAAATCAGCGCGCAATTCCCAAATATCGCGTGTGTCGCGGACTTTAGGGTGCGATGTCGTGTGAAGTTGAACTGCTAGCATAAATCCGAAAATTGCCGTAATGCAAGTAAAATATATCGTTTTTTTCCGTTCCAACCATCTCACCATTCTTTCCATCCAAAACCGTCTATTTATGATTAGCGTGAAAGACGGGATCTAACACGATTTCATCTTTGCTAGCAATCTTTACTATTATGTTATCTTGAACAAGCAGATCCTTTACCCCACCGGGAATGTTCAACGCGGAAGCGAGAACTGTCGGATTGCCGATTGCGGAAATGACGAAAGGAGCAGCATGTTGCGTGCCGTCCACTTCAATCACAGGGCCGTTGCAAACGATATACGAGCGGTGGGAAATTCGCTGCCCATTAATCGCTATTGCTTCCGCACCGGAAATAAGCAGCTCGTGTATGACCTTAAAGACGTGTTGTTCGTGCACGATGTAGTCTGTCGCGCTTTGTTCAGAAGGAATATAGGAGGCATCGGATAACGTTATTTCAATCCCTTTTCCTTTCACTTTTGACTCTCCGACATACATGCGCAATTTTTCCGCCTGTTTTGCCAAATCCGTATACGCTGTCCGTTCGTCCGCCAACGTTTTTTCTATTTCCGCAATTTTATCTTGTTTTTGCACTAATTCATTTTTCAGTTGGCGATTTTCTTTTTGCATTTGAATCAATTGCTTTCGATATTCATATTCTTTTTGCCACTGCCTGTCGGTTATATTTTGTTTTGCTGTTTCTGTTTTTGTATATTGATAAGAAAACGAAAGCATAAACCCGAGTATGAAACAGATCAAAGCGAGGATGACACGATTACCTTTCCGTTTGGCCATTGTCATCCTCCTTTTTCGGCTGTTTATAGGCGGTAAAATAATTGCTTACTTCTAGATGGATTACCCCTTTTACCCTTGGATCTAATTGCTCGACAATAGACGGATACAATGACATTTTATCGGCAAAGTTTTGCACGTTTGCGCTTACTTCGAAACCATCGTTCATATAAACGGTAATATGGTAACGGTCATCATTGCTTGGTGTGTAATGAATTTCAGAAATGGCGTTTAATATCGATGGGGAAAGCTGCGCCAATTGTCCCGCGATTTCTTGAATGTCCTCTCCTTTTTTCCAATTGATTAAAATCGGCGCATCGCTTGGCGCGGTTTTCGATGTGCGTTTTTTCAGAATGTAACCATTCTCTAAAAGCGGGAAAAACGTTTGCTTGTCATAAATGTAAGCGATTCTCCGCCGTTCTTTCACGTGGATGGTAATCGTATTCGGAAAATGTTTTTCCAATGTTACGCTCTTCACTTCCGGATGTTTCTCAATATTCCGGCGAACTTCTTCTTCCTTTACTTTCCAAAAGCTTGTCCGCTTTGTGATGCCGCTTAATTGTATCACTTGTTTCTCGGAAAGATGACGATTCCCGTCAACTTGAATATGGCGGACATAGCTTAACGGCGATTGGAAATAAATCATACATAAAATGAGAAGAAAAAAGAAAGAGATATACGCGATTAAACGACGATTGGCTTTTTGCCTCCGCCGTTCTTTTAATTTCGGCACCCGTTCCTCAAGAACAACAATTTTTCCTTTTTCCAAAGCCATTCACCGCTTTCTGGATAAACTCGAAAGCACGTTTATATAAACAAACGGCACATCTGATGCCGTTACATTTCTCTGTTCATCACGCAGGCAAACGTGTTTTTATCATATCAATAATATTGTAAAATAGAGAGTTAGATTTTACAACTTCCGGCCAATAATTTCTACTTCTGTCTGCAAATGAATACCGTACAATTCATAAATCGTTTTTTTCACAAAGTGAATCAAGTCTAGTACATCTTTTGCCTTCGCCTTTCCCGTATTAACGATAAAATTGGCATGCTGTTCAGAAATTTTTGCGCCGCCAATCGTATATCCCTTTAAACCAGCCTCTTCGATAAGCTTTCCGGCATGTTGCGGCAAAGGATTGCGGAAAACGCTGCCCGCGCAAGGTTTATCCCACGGCTGCGTCCTGCGGCGATAATCTTTGTTTTCCCGCATTTTTGCAACAATTTCTTCACGGTTCCCGGAAGTAAGCTGGAGTTCAGCCACTATGCAAATTCCACGCCGCTTTGTTTGCAATACAGAAGTGCGATACGCAAATTCCATCTCCTCGTTCGTCAACCATTCCATCGTCCCATCTGGAAATAAAATTAGCGCTCTTTTTACGATTTGCGACATATCGGAACCGTGTGCCCCTGCGTTCATATAAACTGCTCCGCCAACCGAACCAGGAATTCCGCCGGCAAATTCCAATCCGGATAATCCTTGCTTGCTCATTAACATAGCAAGACGCACTAATGAATATCCTCCGCCGACCGTCACGGTTTCCCCGGCAACATGCAATTCATCCAATCCTTCGTCCATTTTGATGACAACCCCTTCGACCCCTTCGTCAGAAACAAGCAAATTGGAACCGCGACCAATTGCACGCCACGGCACTTCATACTTTTTTACAATCGCCATTGCTTTTTTTAAACTTTCTATGCTGGACGGTTCAATCAAGACATCCGCAGGGCCGCCGACTTTCATTGTCGTATAGTTCGCCAAAGGCTCCCGCTCCTTTACTTTTCCAACGTTAGCGTTTACCAATTCCTTTATCATTGCCTTCATCTCTCCCATCTCCTTTCCATAACCGCCTATGTATATACGTATGCTCATTTCATCTCAGACGTCACCATTGCGTATATCGTAAACAAAATGAGAGGGTGTCCCCATACCCGTCAAGTTAGCGGTATAAAATTTTTTAGGATGATACGCATGTTCGAAAAATCAATCAAAGGATGAAGAGAAAACCAAATGCTGGGCATGCCAAATAACCCTCAAGAAGAGGGTTATTTGGCATTTATATCCATAACCTACACTACCATATCCCCAATTTCTTTAAAAGATCCGATACCGTTTCCTCTCCTTTCCTTCGGTCTTTCCTCGCGTGTTTCCTTAACAGAGACAGGAGAGATGGAAGGGCGGTTTCCATCGCTTGGGGATGCAAAAGAAACCGATGCCAATACGATTGGAGGATATTAAGCGCTTTCCATTCACTGATCTCGATTCCCTCCCGTTGATGCCAATACCTTCGGGCTTGGAACAGAAGAGTCTGCGTGACTAAAATGGCAATCAATGTCCCATATAAGTGGCATTCGAATCGTTCCTTCTTCATCTTTTTGACACGGTCAAGGTCAAATAAGGATTTCCAGCCCTTAAATAACAGCTCCACTTGCCAGCGCAGCGAATACAGCTCATAAACTTGTTGCGCATCAAACGATTCTTGTGGTAAATTGGTCAGTAAGATGTGATATTTCTTTTGTTCAAGGGTTTGGCGTGACAGCGCCTTCCCTTTCTTTTTTTCCTTTTTCCGCACGTACGCCAGCCGTTTTTCCCATTCTTCCGCCGTGAGACGGCGAAAAATCAGACGCGGAACATACAGGCGTTGGTGTCCGATATACACGTGTTCCACTTCCACGGCTTCCCCCTCGTCCAATCGATTTCCTATCGATTCCCAATCCCATTCGTGCCACTCCCCGTCCTGTTTGATATAGACTTTGATATCGGAACGCAACCGGGTAATATAATAAGCACCTCGAGCATCGATCTCCGCCAGCGTGGCGAGTGAAAAAAACCCCAGATCCCGAATGCAAAGGTCATTCGGTAAAATCGTGTGCTGGGTATGATAAGCAAAACGGGCATCGGAATCATTGGCCTGTTGGACGCACAGCTGAAGACAGGTTCCCGATAACAGCTCATACTCAAATTGGATTTTGGCGCCAGATGAAACCGAACCTTGATAGTCCTCACCATAGTCGGCCGGAAGTAAAAAACTGGTAGAGTCTAAGATCCGCAGACGGGTGAAACAAGCGCGATACATCTCGGTGATGGAAGAGAGTGCCGGACGTTGATGCATCAGGAGAGTAAAAAAGACCTCTTTTAAAAACGCCACGGCACGAGGCGTAAACCGCTGATTCAGTCCTTCATTCGAGAGAGAGCAATCATGCCAGAGCGCCAAATCGGCACACAACCGCTGAAGCGACTGACAGGCGAGCGATCCGTCTCCCCAAGCACATAGCGTCAGAAAGGCTTCCGCTGTTAATGAACGCTGCCGCTGAATGAATCCGACTTTCCGTGCCAGACGGGTCAGTTCTTCAGAGGAGAAGAGTTGACGAATCGTTTTTATCCATGCCTTCATCTTTTTTGCCATCAAAAAACAATCCTTTCCAACGATGATTTTCGTTAGAAAGGATACCATGTTTTTGGCGCTGAAAAAAGATCAAATTCTTAACTTGATGGCTATGGAGGGTGTCCCTCTAAATTTGATTAGAGAGATACCCTTTTTTCGAGCAACGAAGCTTGATACGACTTTTCCTTGACAAAAACTTTTAGGCAACCAGCAGATGCGCCTAATATCTTGCGTGTTTGCTAATATTCAGCAAAACGCCGATCGCCATTAACATCAACGTCAGCGACGAGCCGCCGTAACTCAAAAACGGTAATGTAATTCCCGTTACCGGCATTAATCCTGTAACAACCCCGATATTAATCATCACTTGAATCGCCACCATACAAATAATGCCGATAGCAAGAAAACTCCCGTACAAATCCGGCGCGCCAAGCGCGATGCGCACCCCGCGCCAAAGCAGCAAGCTAAATAAAAGCAACACAAGCGACCCGCCAATAAAGCCAAGTTCCTCTGCTAAAATCGCAAAAATAAAGTCCGTTTGCGGCTCAGGCAAATAAAAAAACTTTTGCCGGCTTTGTCCCAATCCTAAGCCAAATAACCCGCCAGGACCAATCGCGTACAGCGATTGGATAATTTGAAATCCGCTTCCAAGCGGATCTTCCCAAGGATTTAAAAACGAAGTGATCCGCTTTATTCGGTACGGTGCTGACAAAACAAGCGCAACAAACCCTGCCAGTCCAAGCACTCCTAACCCGATAAAGTGACTGACGCGCGCGCCAGCGACAAAAATCATGGCAATGCACGTCCCAACCATTACCGTTCCTGTTCCTAAATCCGGCTGAAGCATGATCATGCCAAACGCAATAAACAGAAGCATCAAGGCAGGAAGCAGCCCTCGTTTAAACGAGGTAATATTTTTTTGGTTTTCCGATAAATATTTCGCCAAAAAGGCGATCATGGCGAGTTTCATAAATTCTGACGGCTGAATGGAAAACGCACCGACGCCAATCCAGCTGCGCGATCCGTTGCGAACCATGCCGACTCCGGGGATTAATACGAGCACAAGCAAAACGAAACACGCGATCATCAACGCTTTTGACCAATCGCGCCACGTCCAATAATCGATATTCATAATAACGAACATCGCGATGATTCCCACGCCGGCGAACAAAAGCTGCCGCTTCGCAAAGAAAAACGAATCGTGAAACTTATATTCCGCCCAAATCGCGCTGGCGCTATACACCATAATAAGCCCAATCGCCAACAGCGAAAACGTAAGGATAATCAGCAAAAAATCAGGCGTAGACTTTTTCCGCGGCAATGCCCAACACCTCTGCTTTTTTAATGTCCTTCCTCTCTATTTCAACTTATGCACGGCGTTGATAAAAATGTCCCCTCTTTGTTCAAAAGTTTTATACTGATCCCAGCTCGCGCATGCCGGCGATAGTAAAATGACGTCACCCGGTTCGGACAATCGATAGGCGACCGGCACGGCTTTTTCCACATTATCGACATATTCGATCGTTTCTATTCCCGCCTGTTTCGCGACGCGGGCGATTTTTGCCGCCGTTTGTCCAAACAATATGATCGCCTTTACGTTTCGCAAATAAGGAAGAAGGTCATCAAATTCATTGCCGCGGTCTAGCCCGCCTGCCAAAAGGATGACGGAATCTTTTTCAAAAGCGGACAACGCTTTTTGTGTCGCAAGAATATTCGTTGCTTTTGAATCATTGAAAAACTTTCTTCCGTCAATCGTAGCGATATATTGAAGCCGATGCTTCACTCCCGCAAACGTCGTCAAAACCCGAGCAATCGCTTTATTGTCTACGCCTGTTAATTTAGCAACAGCAACAGCCGCCAATATATTTTCTAAATTATGTTTTCCAGGAAGGACAATGTCGGAAATAGCAATCACTGCTTCGTCGTTCCAATAAATCCAACCATCTCTTATATAAGCGCCACGGTCCAATATTTTCGTTGCGGAAAAAATGACTTTTTGCGCACAGGCATTCTCGGCAAGCCGCATCACAAGCTCATCATCGGCATTGACAACCGCATAGTCTTCGTTTGTCTGGTTTTTAAAAATATTCGCCTTTGCCTGCGCGTAAGCTTCTTTTGTGCCATGGTAATCTAAATGCGCATCGAAAATGTTTAATAAAACGGAAATGCGCGGACGAAAGTCGCGAATCCCCGCTAGCTGAAAAGAGGAAAGTTCAGTGACGAGCCAATTGTTTGCTTCCGCTTTTTGCGCCACTTCACATGCAACCATTCCGATATTTCCGGCAAGCAGCGGGCGTTTTTCCCCTTCGCGCAACATTTCGTAAATCAATGTCGTTGTCGTCGTTTTTCCATTAGACCCGGTGATTCCGATAAACGGCGCTTCGGAAATATGGTACGCTAACTCCACTTCCGTGATCACCGGCAATCCTTTTTCGATTGCTTTTTTAACCATTGGATTTGTATATGGAATACCGGGATTTTTCACGACAAGATCAAAATGCTCATCCAAAAGCTCAAGCGGATGCCCGCCGCAAATCACCCGAATTCCCAATTGTTCTAGCCGTTGCGCTTCCTCATTTTCTTCAAACGGCTTTCGATCGTTTACCGTAACGTTCGCTCCAAGTTCATGAAGCAGTTTCGCTGCGGCAAATCCGCTTTTCGCTAAACCGATGACTAATACCCGACGTTGTTGATAAAAAGCTGCCTGTTTCAATTAGATCCACACCTCGATATAAATTCCTAGCATTGCAAATAATAAGCCGACCGCCCAGAACGTGACGACAACACGCCATTCCGACCAGCCGAGCAACTCGTAATGATGATGCAACGGGCTCATGCGAAATACGCGTTTTCCCGTTGTTTTAAATGAAATGACTTGAATAATGACGGACAACGTTTCAATCACAAATACTCCGCCAATAATAACGAGCAATATTTCCAGCTTCGTTAAAATAGCCACAGTCGCGATCGCTCCGCCTAACGCGAGCGACCCGGTATCCCCCATAAACACTTTCGCTGGATGGGCGTTAAATACTAAAAATCCTAGCACCGCCCCAACAACGGAGACGCAAAAAATCGAAATGTCGTATTGGCCTTGGTTCCAAGCGAGAACCGCATAAGCGCCGAATGCAATGGCCGCCGTCCCAGCCAATAAGCCGTCAAGCCCGTCGGTTAAATTGACCGCATTTGAACCGCCGACAAGCATAAAAATAAGCAATAGCACATAGCCAAAGCCAAGATTAATGGAAAGATCTGTCCCCGGAATATGCAAGGCAGTGGAAAAACCGCTGCGCTGATACACAAAGTAAAAAACAATGGCAATGATTAGCTGTCCAATGAACTTTTGCTTGCTTGTCAAACCAAGATTCCGCTTCATCACCACTTTAATAAAATCATCTAAAAAGCCAAGCAGACCATAACCAATCGTCACAAACAGCAGTAAATACGTTTCCACGGAAAGACTCGCAAATTTTTTCGTCATCCAAATCGTTGTCACGACGATGGAAAGTAAAATCATAATGCCACCCATCGTTGGGGTACCCGACTTTTTTTGATGCGATTTCGGGCCTTCTTCCCGTATGCTTTGCCCGAATTTTAACCGCCTTAAAAACGGAATAAAAATCGGCGATAGTATGACGGTAATCAAAAATGAAAGAACAATGGCAAAAACAATGACTTGCTCTAGCATGATCGGTCACATCCTTCTTGTCCTTGAGCGCATATCCGTTTCTGTTGTAGCTGTTTGAGAGCATCCAACACCGCTATATCATATGAATGATTTTGTTCATTATGCGAAGAAATGGTAAGGTGAAACGTTGTTTTTTCCAATTGTCCATACGTATTTAAAAGCTCTTCTAACGCTTGAAGCGGCGATGAAACAAAAAAGATCGGAAATTGATTTGGAATATAGCGCGGCAATGCCTCGCTTTCTTGCCAAAGTGCGGCGATCGCTCCATGTTCGATCGCGATTTTTAGCGTTTCCGTCCCGCTCCCTAGCGGAACGAACAGTCCCTTCGGCGCATGCTCATAAGGGTCGACAAACACGTGGTGGAACGCAATCGTGTCATCGACAATTCCGCGCACGTTTTTGCATAACCGTTTCACCATTTCGTATGTCAGCATGTTTTCTTTCGCTCCTTGATCGCTTCCCTCGCAACAAGTCGGTCATCAAATTCAATGACACGATCGCCAATAATTTGATACGTTTCATGCCCTTTGCCCGCGATTAAAACAATATCGCCTTCTTGCGCCTGCTCAACCGCGTAATCAATCGCCTCCTTGCGATCAACGATCGTCACATAACGCTCGCCGGGAACGCCTGCTTCCATGTCGCGCAAAATTCGCTCAGGCTCTTCGGAACGCGGGTTGTCAGAAGTGAAAATGGCCATATCGGCGTATTTGACCGCCACTTTTGCCATCAACGGCCGTTTTGTCCGATCTCGGTCGCCGCCGCAGCCAACAACAACATAAACTTTTTTTCGGGCAAATTGCCGAACCGTTTTTAAGACGTTTTCCAAACTATCTGGCGTATGGGCATAATCAACAATTACTGTAAAGTTTTGCCCTTCATCGACTGTTTCAAACCGCCCCGCAACTCCAGAAATTTCTTCAATCGCCTCCACAATAACAGGGAATGGAATCCTCGATACAAGGCAGGCGGAAACGGCTGCAAGCAAATTATATACGTTAAACAATCCGATCAACTTCGTTTTTACGCGCGCCGTGCCATGCGGTGTGATAAGATCAAACGCCATTCCGTTCGGAACGATATCAATCCGCTTTGCCATAATATCGCTATCTGTTTTTATTCCGTATGTAATCACAGTCGCAGCCGTCATATGCTTATAATATTGCGAAGCAGGATCATCATTGTTTAACACCGCAAACTTTGGCCGCTTATGGTCGTACCGATTTCCAAGCTGGGCAAACAGCAGCCCTTTCGCATTGCGATATTCTTCCATCGTCCCATGATAATCAAGATGATCTTGCGTTAAATTGGTAAACACAGCAACATCATAGTCGCAACCGTGCACGCGTCCCATATGAAGGGCATGTGAAGACACTTCCATGACGGCAACGTCAACGCCTTCATCGACCATTTGCTTAAACGTTCGTTGCAACAGCAACGATTCGGGCGTCGTATTTTGCGTTGGATACGCATCATCGCCAATTTTAATCTGTACCGTCCCGATTAACCCTGTTTTTTTATTTGCTTTTCTCGCGATGTGCTCTATTATATGAGTCGTCGTCGTTTTTCCGTTTGTGCCCGTCACGCCGATTAAATGCAAGCGATGTGTCGGCTGCCCGTAAAACGCATCGGCAAGCACCGCCATCGCCCGCCGGCTATCGCGGACGACAATAACAGGCACATCGACATCGAGAGGCCGTTCGGCAATAATTGCTACAGCCCCATTTTCCACTGCCTGTTTCGCAAAATCGTGTCCATCAACGGTAAACCCTTTGATGCAAATAAACAATGCCCCTTTTTTTACTTGTCGCGAATCCATTTCAATGGAAGTAATCGTCGGGTTTTCGCCGACGTATGCCGTAAAATCATGCAAATACGAAAGCAACGTCTGCAGCTTCACTTTTATTCATCCTTTCGCTTCATCGTTCTCACTTAAAAACAAAACAACCAAAAGCGGAAAAAAGGGGCGAGATATAGATGACAACCTACACTAGCCGCCCCTCGAGATCTATTCGCCTTCATGGAATGTCTCTGTCTTTGCTGTTAAATAAACGCGAATGGTCGAACCTTCTTTTACTTTCACTCCAGGTTTTGGAGCTTGCTCGATGACAACGTCACCTTCTCCACTAACATCTAATTTTAAGTTAAAAAGTTGCTCTTGCAAGTCTTTTTTCGATAAGCCGATTAAATTCGGCACCTCGATCATTTTCGGATCATTCCACGCCCGTTCTTTTTCCATTTGATTTTTTCTTAGTTTGACGCCAAGCACGCGCAAACTGTCTTCCATAATTTTTCCCACAATTGGAGCGGAGACGACGCCGCCAAACTGCACCGTTCCTTTCGGATTGTCGACGGCAACATAAACGACAAGCTGCGGATCGTCCGCCGGAGCAAAGCCGATAAATGAAACGATATGGTTATCTTTTAAATATCGGCCACCTTTCGCTTTTTGCGCCGTCCCCGTTTTTCCGCCGACGCGATACCCTTCAACATAGGCACCTTTTCCTGTTCCTTGAGCAACGACGCTCTCTAGAGCATAGCGAACTTGTTTGGATGTTTCCTCGGAAATAACGCGGCGCTTCGCCTTTGGCGTATTGCGGACGACCACCTTTCCTGTCTCAGGGTCCACCCATTGTTTCGCGATATATGGCGTATACAAAATTCCGCCGTTTACCGCCGCAGAAACAGCGGCAACCTGCTGAATCGGCGTCACCGACACCCCTTGGCCAAAAGCTGTTGTCGCTTGTTCGACAGGTCCAACACGTTTCAAATCAAATAAAATTCCGGTTCCTTCCCCTTGCAGATCAATTCCTGTTTTTTCCCCAAAACCAAACTGTTTTATATAATAAAATAGCTTTTCTTTTCCAAGCCGCTCCCCCAGTTCGACAAAGCCCGGATTGCACGAATTTTGCACAACTTCTAAAAAAGTTTGCGACCCATGCCCGCCTTTTTTCCAGCAGCGCAACGTAGCACCTGCCACTTTTACATATCCCGGATCATAAAAATGATCTTTCAATAAGTCGACTTTTTTTTCTTCTAACGCCGCAGCAAGCGTGATAATTTTAAACGTCGACCCAGGCTCATATGTGCTCCAAACCGGCAAGTTACGGTTGTAGATTTCCGGAGGCACGTTTCGATAGTTTGCCGGGTCAAACGTCGGACGGCTCGCCATCGCTAAAATTTCTCCCGTATTCGGGTTCATTGCGATCGCGATTATGCCGTCCGGATTGTACTTTGCTTCGGCAATATCAAGCTCCCGCTCCACGATCGTTTGGATGCGCGAATCGATCGTAAGCATCAAATTCAGCCCGTCTGTCGGCGGCGTATATTCATCCGCCATATTCGGCATTCTTTTTCCTTTCGCGTCCGAATAAAATTGCACCGAACCGCGTTGCCCGCTCAATTCCTTATCGTAGTAAAGCTCCAACCCCATCAAACCTTGGTTATCGATGCCGGTAAATCCTAAGACGTGCGACAAATAACTGCCGAACGGATAATAACGTTTCGTATCTTCCGCGATATATACCCCTTTTAGGCCGAGCGCCCGAATTTCTTTTGCTTTTTCATTCGATATTTTTCGCCCTTCCGGAATGCGTTCGATGGAGTTTTTTTTCGTAATGTGCTTGTACGCCTTTTCCACGGGCATATTTAATACTTTCGCCAACTTTTCCGCCGTTTCTGCCGGGTTTTCAATTTGGCGCGGAATGACGTATACGGTTGGTGCGCTCATATTCGTGGCGAGCGGAACGCCGTTGCGGTCCAAAATTTCCCCGCGTTTCGGTTCAAACGGAATGTTTCTGCTCCATGAACCTTTCGCTCGTTCCGTTAACGTATCTCCAATAATCAATTGGACATACCCGAGGCGAATGTCAATAATGGCAAAAATGAGCACTCCAATGAGAAACACAATCATCAGCCGTTTGCGGACAGTGACGTGGGAAACGCGCATATAGTGGAACCCCCTTTTATGATAGGCTCGTTCCACTATATGCTTGTACGCTTTATTATAGAACGCCTTGAATCACTCAACTGGACCGTCGGTTTTCTTCCTTGATGCTTCCTTTTGTTCTTGTTCCATTCTTTCCTTCCATTTTCGTGGTTCTTCCAGTTCTACAATTAAGTAATCCCCTTTCTTAACTAACGAGCCCGGTCGAATATTTTGGCTGACGACATATCCATTTCCTTTTGTGCTCGGATGAAGCTTTAGCAGTTCCGCTACTTTCATCACATCGCGCAGCGACCAGCCGCGCACATCCGGCATTACTGTCTTTCCGTTCGTTTTTAGCACCACTCGCTCTCCAGTGATAACCGTATCTCCAGATATTGGGATATGCTCTTCCACTTGCTGTCCATTTCCGATGACAACCGGAACAAGCCTTTTTTCTTTTAATTCTTTCACAACTTCTTCTGTGGAACGTCCGATATAAGAGTCAATTTTAATTCCTTTCGCTTTTGTTTTTGACGTTTTCAGATTAGAAGAAGGCTGAATATGCAAATATTGCAGGCTATTTTTCATGACGCTAGTAAAAATATGAGAAACAGGGGCTGCTCCTGTCTCCGTATAAGATAGTTTTGGCTGCTGGACAGCGACATACATAATTAAGCGCGGATCTTCTTTCGGGGCCATTCCTAAAAAGGAAAAAATATAGTTTTGGTAGCCGGTTAAATATCCACCGTGTGGTGACGGGATTTGCGCCGTTCCTGTTTTTCCGGCGACCCGATACCCTTCGATTTGGTACGGGCGCCCTGTTCCTTTCTCCGAAGTAACGACCGTCTCCAGTATATCGAGCACTTTTTGCGCCGTTTCTTTTGTAATCGGCTGTTCTACTACTTCCGGCTCGTTTTTTACAATAACTTTTTTTGTATCTGGATCGACGATGCGATCGATAACATATGGCTTCATCATTTTTCCGCCGTTTGCGATCGCAGTTGCCGCTTGAATTTGCTGAATTGGCGTCACCGATGTTCCTTGGCCGAACCCTGTCGTTATTCTTTCAATCGGATATTTATAGTGAATTTGTCCTACCGCTTCTCCCGGAAGATCTATCCCTGTTTTCCGATCAAAATGGAAACGATGCAAATATTGCAAAAAGCGGTCTTCCCCCAATTTTTCTTTTACTAAAATCGAAAAAGCGACATTGGAAGAGCGTTGTACGCCTTCGTTAAACGTAATCGTTCCCCAACCTACTTTGTTATGGTCGCGAATAATATTTCGCCCCACTTTATAATAGCCAGACCGATATTGCTCATTCCCGTTATACACACCTTCGTTAATGGCAGCAGCAAGCGTAAAAATTTTCATGGTCGACCCCGGTTCATACGGATAGGAAATCGCGTCATTAAAATAGTTTCGTATATTGCGCTTATTCGGGTCAAAGCTCGGTCTTGTTGCCATTGCCAAGATTTTTCCTGTTTTCGGATCTGCCACAATCGCGATTATTTTTTTTGGCCTATATTGTTTTTCAACGTCGTTCATCGCGTCTTCCAAAAACGTTTGTATTTTTTGATCGATCGTTAAATAAACATTCGCTCCATTATCCGGCGGAATGATCGTTTCTTTCGAATTTGGAAGGCGAAATCCGTTCACGTCCCCAGCGAAAGACACATAACCGTCTTTTTCGCGCAAATACTTATCTAAACTTTTTTCTATTCCCATCTTTCCAACCGTTTTATTTTTGTCGTTTTTTTGCGCATAGCCAATGACGTATGAAGCAAAATCGCCGTTCGGATAAAATCGGTTTGTATCACGAATGAAACCGATCCCCGGCAGATTTAGCGCCTCAATTTTTTCTTTCAATTCATAGCTAATGTTTCGTCCATTCGCGCCAAACTCGACTTGCTTTGCATCTTTTGTTAAAATCCGCTCCACTTCGTCCACATCCATCTTGAGCAACGGGGCTAATTTTTTCGCCGTCTTTTCGGGATCAACAACATGTCTCGGATGATCAGGATCTGTCGTCATTTTTGGATCAAGGACGGCTACCACCGTATAAGATGGCATATCTTGGGCAAGCACTTCGCCATTTTGGTCAAAAATCGTTCCCCGCTTTGCTTCAATGGTGCGCTTTTGCTTATACTTTTCTTCCGCCTTTACCGCTAACACTTGGCCATCGGCAACGCCTGTTACCTGCAGCTGAATAAAACGAGCAAATAACACAAAAAAGAGCAGACTGAACAGGAAAAATAATATAGCTGCTCCTTTATGCGTATTGCTATGCTTTTTCTTTTCCATCGTCAATCATTCCTGTACGACTTTTACATTATTTTCATTCAGCGAAAGGCCAAGTTCTTTCGCTTTTTGCAAAATTCGCTCATATGCGCTTAATTGCTGAACTTCCATGTATAAATCGTTATTATGCTTTTGCTGCTCTTGGACCGTTTCTTGCAGCTGTTGAATCTCTTTGTTGATTTGATAAATCTTCACTTGATTTGCCACAATATGAACTGCTGCGTATATAGCAAACGCGCAAAACGATAAAAATAAAAGCTTTTCACCTAATTTCAAGCGAATTTTTAACTTTCGCTTTTTTCGAATGCGTGGACGTGACGATGGACGTTGTCGTTCATGAATCTTCACTGCCGTATTGTTCATCAGCTTTTCTCCCTCCTGCTTAGCGATACACTTTTCGTTTTCAACATCATATTTCCCGTGGCATCAAAGTTTTTCAGCGATGCGCAATTTCGCGGAGCGCGCGCGATGATTATGGGCGATCTCTTCCTCAGAAGGAACGATTGGCTTTTTTGTAATAATTTTTAAGGTCGGGCGATATGGATCAGGAATAAGCGGGAGTCCAGGAGGAAGCTGTGGGCTTTGGCTCGCCTCTTTGAAAGCCGCTTTGCAAATGCGATCTTCCAATGAATGGAACGTAATCACGCTAATCCTTCCACCTGATTTCAACGCATCAATCGCCTGCTTAATCGCCTCTTGAAACGCTTGCAGTTCATCGTTTACGGCAATACGTATCGCCTGAAAAATTCGTTTGGCCGGATGTCCCCCGCTCCTTCTCGCCGGCGCCGGAATCGCCTCTTTAATGATGTTGACTAACTCGCCGGTCGTTTCAATTTGCTTTTCTTTGCGAACTTCTTCGATTTTCCGCGCCACTTGCTTTGAAAATTTTTCTTCACCGTAATGAAAAAAGATATGTACGAGTTTTTCATACGGCCAATGATTGACAATATCGTAAGCCGTTAACGACTGCTCTCGATTCATTCGCATGTCCAGCGGGGCATCATGATGGTAACTGAACCCTCGTTCCGGTATATCTAACTGCGGGGAAGACACCCCTAAGTCAAACAAAATCCCATCTACTTTATGAACTCCTCGCGCCGCCAGTTCTTCCGCGAGAAAACGAAAATTTCTGCGAATAAATGTCACTTGCTTTTCATAACGAGCCAATCTTTTTTTCGCGTACTCGATCGCCATATCATCTTGATCGAACGCGAACAGCCTTCCTTTCTCCGACAATTGTGAGAGCAAATACTCGCTATGCCCTCCGCCGCCAAGAGTACAATCGACATAAGTTCCGTCTGGATTTATATGAAGTCCGTCTACCGCTTCCTTTAATAATACTGTTGTATGTTGAAACACGTGTTCACCACCTTCGCCGCTCATTGTTGCATATTTTTGACTATATTTACAAAAGCAATTTTGTCGCGAATCATTGGGCGAGTTTTCATGTGCAGAGCGGCCGCTTATTTATTATACCGCAAAACATAACAAAATTTTAGCTTTTTTTGTAAAAACTCGTCTTCCTCTGTTCATTTTTGTCGCATTTTAGCAATTTGCAACAATAACATAAAACGTTTTTACTTTTATTTCCATACATTTTCTTTATGTTTACTATTCCTTCCAATAAAAAAAAATCCTGCATAAAACAGGATTTTTCTTTTCGACTTTTTCTTGTAAAAATGATTATATATATACAATTTTATGCATGCCGTTCCATTTGTAATCAAGGCGTAAAAGTTTCTCTAAAAAATCGAATCCATATTTATTGATGTAATAGAAAATATTCCAAATCCGCTCCTGAGGCGTTTGATTCGGCAACAGCGACATTTCCACGCGGGCAAACTTCCGCAATTCCGTTTCATATTTTCGCATTAATGCCCGATGCAACGTTTGCTGAAGAAAATCGATTTGCGCTTGCAGGAGATTAGCATTTTTCGTCAGCAAGCCCGCTAGTCCGCGATCGATTTCCATGCCAATTTCTCGAAGTGGACGATGAATTTGTTCAATTTCCGCTTTCGCATTCGCGAATATTTCATCGAGCGGATAACGGGTTTGCCGTGCTAGCCACTTTTCCTTCACTTCTGCGATCCGCCCTGTGAAAACGTCCATTACATCCACGCCGATGTCATCCAAATCGGTTTGAATGGAACGCTCTACGATCGTTACGTTCACGCGCGGGATGACTGGCGGCATTTTGAAGCCAAATATCGAAAACGCTTCTCTCAGTTCAGCCCAATATGCGATTTCTCCGGGACCGGCGACAAACGCCAACGTCGGTAGCAAAAACTCTTGCATAAGCGGGCGGGTCACGACATTATTGCTCAATTTGCTAGGGCTTGTTTTAGCAAGCTGTATTAACTCATCTTTAGAGAAAACAACTTCTCCTTTTTTGCTACAAAACACTCCTTTTTGCGGGTCATGCTCAAGCAGCCATCGTTCCCGTCCGTCGTAGTAAAATAAATTGGCACAATGCGGCTGCACATCTAACGCATTTTTATATCCAAGCTGCCGAAGCTGTCGTTGCTTTTGCAAAACAGCATCCGTCACTTCGCGATGATGCTCGATCAATGACACAAAAAAGCTGCTTTCGATCGCGCGCAATGAAGCGTCGGCGGCATTGAGAACGACCAATCCTTCGGAAGCAAACAGGCGCAAAACGATCGAAGCAAAAAAGTCGACGAACGTTTTCGATTCGTCTAAACATCGGGACAGAAAATCAAGCAACTTATTTGTCGTTTCCGTTTCCCCGTACGTTTTTACGATATCATCGATCCACTTGGAACAAACTTCGCCATCTAAAGGCAAATCCGAGACCATTCGTTTTTCTTGCGGAACATCAGGATAAACACGCTTTTTTACTTTTCCACTCTCTGCGACATATATGTGGTTTACTTCGGCAATGTCATGGTCTTCGCCAGCAATCCAAAAAAGCGGGACGACCGGCACTCCTAAATTTCTTTCTTGCTCTTTGGCAAGCTTGATGATGGAAATGATTTTATAAATGGTATAAAGCGGGCCTGTCAATAACCCTGCTTGCTGCCCGCCAACGACCACTGCGCTGTCAGGACGAAGCAATTTCTCAATATTGTTAAATGTTTCAGGGCTTGCGTGAAATCGCTGATGGTACGAACGCAAATATTCAACAAGTTCGCGGCGCGGATACGTTCTTTCTTTGATGTCGTCAAGCCGCCTCCAAAACACATCTTCCTGCTGAAGCGAATACGAAAAACCTTTTTCAAGCGGAAAAGCGCCGTTTATGTAATCGGTTGCTAACGGTGTTGTAGCAGCCAAAGAAATTTCCCGAACTTCCATTTTTAGAGACTTCCTTTCTTATGTATGTGTATGTTCTTCCATGAGTATAGCATTTCTTTTTAGCAAATGAAAAAACAGTTGCTCACCGTTACAAAGCATTTTTATAAATTGCTAGATACTCTCACAATCATTCCATAGACAAGCAAGCTAAAATAAAGCGAGGAAAACAATAAGAAGTTTGCCCGCCAAAACAAGCGAAAAACAGCGGAAAAATGAAAATCTTCGTTTTTCCGCCAATACCCGATCGCAATCAACATATGCATAATAAGCAAAAAGAAGACAATGTGCCATAAATACGATTTTCCAGAAAGAACGACAAGCAAAAAATGAACGGCAATAATAAAAAAAAGCGTCGAAACGTTTACTGCCGCATAAAACGACTTTCGCTTTCTTTTCGATAACTTACGGGCAAAAAAATAAACGAGAAAAAACGATAATAACGGCATTGTAACGAACGCCGCAACTAAATGGGCAATCACATCATCCATGTTTCGCACCTCCTTCTTCCATCCCTTTTATTGCAGCAAATAAAAATCGTGAAATTGGTAGCGCCACTCCAAGTTCTTTTCCTTTTTCCAAAACATAGCCTAAAATGGCGTCAATCTCCGTTTTTCGGCGTTGGGAAATGTCCATAAACATCGATGAATAATTGTCTGCTGTTTTTTCACAAACATTCACAATATGGTTCCATGCCGCTTGTTCATCTTCTATAGGCAACACTTGCTTCAGCTCGGAAAACAACAATGTCATCATTTCGTAATATGGTTTTACTTTAAGCAACTCTCCATTTTTGACACGCAAAAGCGCCGTCAACGGATTAATGACCGCATTGACGGTTAGTTTTTTCACTAACACGCTCTCCCAGTCACTAGCGATTTCAAACGGAAAATCGTGGATGTTCTCTTTTGCTAGCATTGCCGCTTGTCCGAACGTGCCATGAAAGCTAGCAAGCACTATTTTTCCGATTCCCGTATGTTCCACTGTATGATCATCATGTTTAAGAGCGCCATGTTCGACCGTTCCGACGATTACATTTTGCTTCGTGAACGAAGATAACCACTTCACATGCCCCATCCCGTTTTGCAAAAAAACGACCGTTTCTACATGATCAAACTGGTTTTGCCGATGGATAATCGCCGCGATATCGTATTGTTTCACCGTTACAAAAACAAGGTCATCGTGGATATGCGCATTCGTAAACGGCATTGCTTGAAGTGAAATGCGCTTTGTTTCTCCCCGTTTCACAAATCGCAATCCTTCTCTCATTAATCGCTGCGCTTGTATAGAGCGTCTTGTGTAAACGGTGACTTTATGTTCATCGCTTAAATAAGCAGCGAGCAACAGCCCAATTGCCCCGCCGCCAATAATTCCAATTTTCACAATTACTTCCTCACTTTCCGATAATCCATACTATATCCCTATTTTAGCAAATAGCTAATTCATCCGTTAAGAAAAAAGGCTGACCTTTATTAGTCAGCCTTTCAAGTGTTTTCCGCTTTTTCTATGACAGCATTTTCCGTTTGCGAAGCTTTTTGTTCTTGCCCTTCTTCCAGCGCCGCCATTTTTCTCGCTCGTTCCATAATCACAAGCAACGTTTTATATTCTTCTTGAACAGCAGATAGTTCTTTTTGCAGCGCTTCTTTCTCTGCTTGCAGTTTTGTAATCATTTGTTGCAACTGCTCCATGTCTTTCTTTAAAGCGCGGTTTTCATCGGCGATTTTTTGTGAATCATATGCCGTTTGTCCATATGCCCGCAAAAATGCAATGACGTCAGACCATGTCAATTTTTTTTCTGTTGCTTCTTCTTTCTTTTTCTGTCCTTTTTCTTCGCTAACAACCGCCTTTTTTC
Organism: Parageobacillus thermantarcticus; assembly: GCF_900111865.1. Lineage (GTDB taxonomy): Bacteria > Bacillota > Bacilli > Bacillales > Anoxybacillaceae > Parageobacillus > Parageobacillus thermantarcticus. The sequence goes on from NZ_FOJS01000012.1 coordinate 47,887, forward strand.
TTTCCTTTCGCTGTTTTTTCGCCAGTTCAATTTCCTCTTTATACTGTTTTCGAACATACGAATTCCAGCGAAATCCACACGCAGCTGCCGTGCGCGATAAACGTCGTCCTACTTCTTCAAACGCTTGAAGCTGCGTGCCTCCCTCGCGAATATAGCGCAATACGACTTCCGCTAATAGCAAATCTTCCTCCTGCGTCCACGCATCTTGGCGCACACTTGTCATCTTCTTCCCCCTCCATAGCCGCTTTTTCACACTATATGTATGCGGCTAATAGAGAAGATAGAAGAGGAAAAATTATGATTTCTTAAAAAAAGATTCGATAGCTCTCTTATGTTCTTCCGACCCCCATAACTTCGCGCAACGCGCAATTTCTGCAAAAAACCTCGTCCGAAACTCGTCGCTCTTCCACTTTTCCGTAGCTATGGCTTTATAAGCACGCAAAACAGAAACAGATTGCGATAAGTAAGGGGAGAGTAGACCGCGGCATTCTTCCCGCAAATTGTCGCCTTGCAACACGGCGTGAACCCATCCATACTCGTACATTTTTTCTACGCTCATTCTTTCCGCGCGCAAAAGGATATCAAGCGCTTGCGTGTACGGAAGCTTTTCCAAAAGGATTGTCGCGCCGCCCCATCCAGTCGTTATGCCAAGTTTTCCTTGAATAAAGCCGATTTTGCACCCGCGTTTCGCATAGCGGAAATCACATGCCGATGCCAATTCGCAGCCGCCGCCAACCGCAGTACCGTTAATGAGCGCGACAGTCGGCTTGGACAACGTAAGCAATGAATATAAAATCTTGCCCATCTTCTCTAACATCTGTTTTGCATCTTCCGTATGTAAATGTTGAAATTTGCTTAAATCTCCGCCTGAACAAAACGCCTCATCACCTGTTCCCGTAATGACAAGCATTTTCACATTGTCATTTTTTTCTACCATCGCGATCGTTTCTTTCAACTTGTCCATTACTTCAAAATTGATCGCGTTTCGTTTCTCCGGACGATGAATCGTAAACCAAACAATTCCATCACGGTCATGTTCTACGATCGCTACTTCCATCTTCTTTTCCCCTTTCCCTTATAAAGAATTGGTCAATGAGGCGGCGTTTTCCTGCTTATTTTTACGTCGAAATGCAAAAAACAACAAGCACAAGGTGATTCCCCTTGTGCTTGTTGTTCATGTTAATAAAGAGCAATGCAATTATTTGTTCACAACTTCTCTTCCTTTGTAAGTTCCGCAAGATTTGCAGACGCGGTGGGCCAATTTCATTTCACCGCAATTTGGGCATTCTACCATGCCAGGCACTTGCAATTTGAAATGAGTGCGGCGCAATCTTTTTCTTGTTTTCGATGTTCTTCGAAAAGGTACTGCCATGTTTTCCACCTCCTTATCAGCACTCGAAGTATCATAAAAAGCCCGGATCATTCCGGTTACTTCGCTCACTCGTTTTTGTCTTTGTCAAAAAACTTCGCTAATGCGGCAAGACGAGGATCAACTTTTTGCTTTGCTCGCTCTTCTATAATAGCGTTCCATTGTTCTTCCTTGATGACTTCCCAGCCTTCTCCAGACTGCGGCGCCCCGTCCTGCACCGTTCCTTCTTCCGCAAATATTTGCAGCGGAACTTCCAAAAGAATAAGCTCTTTCACAATTGGCAACAAATCGACTTTATCGTCTTTCACTAAATGCGTATCTTCCTCTGTCGATACAGCATCATAATCATTCATAAAAAACGTTTCCGTCGTCTCGATGGAAAACGGATACGAAACGTCAACCAACGTCCGCGAACAAGGCAGTACCATCGTTCCCGACACTTGCAAATGGAACGTAAATTTTGTCGAACCGATATCTGCCTTTCCTTGTACATGAACAAGCGAAATATCGCGGATCAGTTTGTCGATCTCTTTTAAATCAGAAACATCGACATATTCGTCAATCGCCATTTCTTTATGACGAAATTGATGAAGTTGATGGATGGTCCATTTCATACAAATCACCCCAAGGCAACAAAGAAAATTATACGTTTCGTTTCCCTATTTGTCAATATTTTTTCTTTACAGTATAATTGTTGTCAGTTTATAGACAATTTATCACTGAAAAAATCTAGGGAGAATAAAACGATGAAAGCGGTTGGAATCATTGTTGAATATAATCCATTTCATAACGGGCATCTATATCATTTACAAGAAACAAAAAAGCAAACCGGAGCAGATTGCATCATCGCCGTCATGAGCGGAAATTTTCTGCAGCGCGGAGAACCGGCGCTTGTATCAAAATGGGCGCGAACAAAAATGGCGCTGTCAGCCGGCGTAGATATTGTCATTGAACTTCCGTACGCATTTGCGGTTCAATCTGCTGAACGATTTGCCAACGGTGCCGTTGCATTGCTTCACTCTTTATATTGCGAAGAAATTTGTTTTGGCAGCGAAAGCGGAAACATAAAAGCGTTCATCGATGCGGCAAAAACGCTTTTGGAGCGAAAACACCAGCATGACAGTTATGTGCAAAAAGCGTTGAAAAAAGGGGTAAGCTACCCGCGGGCGAACGCGGAAGCTTGGAAGCGGTTGGACGCCATCTCCCTTGATTTATCGAAGCCAAACAACGTGCTCGGCCTTGCGTATGTCACGGCAATTTTGCAAAAACAAATTCCGATCAATCCGCGCACGATTCGCCGCATCGCCTCCGGCTATCATGACGAAACGTTCTCCCATCCTTCGATCGCTAGCGCAACAAGCTTGCGCAAAGCGATGCAAGGATCGATTGCACAGTTAGAAACAATCGCTCCGTACATCCCGGCTGCCACGAAACAAGCGCTCATGCAATATTACGATACATACGGCATGTTTCATGAATGGGAAGCGTATTTTCCTTTTTTAAAGTATCGCATTATGACGGCGGAAGAGGAGGAGCTGCGCCAAATTGCCGGCATCGACGAAGGCATCGAACATCGCTTAAAGCAGGAAATCGCCGCCGCCCCAACGTTTTCCGCCTTTATGAACGCACTCAAAACAAAACGATACACATGGACGCGTCTGCAACGAATGTGTGTCCATATTTTAACAAATTTTACGAAAGAGCAACAAAAAAAAGCGGAAACGCCGACGTATATCCGCTTGCTTGGAATGAGCAGCAACGGAAGGTGTTATTTGCAACACGTGAAAAAACGGTTGTCGCTGCCGCTTGTCACAAAAATGTCTAGATTAAAATATGACCCGATTTACCAGCAAGAAAAAAAGGCGGCGTTTGCTTATGCCGCCATATTTCCTGAACCTGTCCGCACCAATGCATTGAAAGAGGAGTACGCCACTCCTCCCATTCAACAATAACAGCGGAGACAAGGCGAATGCTGCTATTTCATTCTTTCTAAATAGCGGACGGCGTCATCGAACGTATCGACCGGGACAATTTTCATTTTCGTCCCGATTTCTTTTGCCGTTTTGACCGCTTCGCGATAGTTCGAATCCGCCGCGCCATTTTCGTTTGGCGCAAAGAAAATTTCCGCCCCCTCTTTGTCAGCGGCGACGATTTTTTGCGAAATGCCGCCGATTGGGCCGACTTCTCCATTTATATTAATCGTACCCGTTCCGGCAATTTTATGGCCTTTTGTAATATCCTCGTCAACAAGCTGATTATAAATTTCGAGCGAAAACATCAACCCTGCCGATGGGCCGCCGATTTGTTCCGAATTAATGCGGACCGGCGGATTTGTAACAACGTCATAATCAGTAGCGAGCGAAATCCCTATGCCTATCTGCTTTGGATCGTGCGGAAATGGCATTAATGTAAAAGTTGCCTCTTTTTCATTTTTTCCACGCACAAACGTAACGTGAACGTCATCGCCCTTTTTCTTTGTGCGAATGTATTGCACCATTTGCTCCGATGTATCCATCTTCTTTCCGTCTATTTCGATGATGCGATCACCTACTTTTAATCGTCCATACGCCGGCATATGCGGAAGCACGCTCATCACGTATACGCCTTTTGCTTTATAGGAAACAGGCTTGCCCGCTTTTTTATACGCAACGACAATCGCCGCCTCTTTGGACTGCTCCATAAGCTGAAACTGGCGCATCGTATATTCCTCATCTGTTTCTCCTTCTTGTTTGATCTCATCCAATGGATACAGCTCATAAAAAGAGCGGATATGCGCAAACAGATAAGAAATGACATTCGCTCTCCCCATTTTCACTGTCGTTAGCATAAGTTCTCCTTTATCCTCATCTCCGTTTTCGACATGGACAAGCGGCTTTAAATCTTGCGCAGTTCCCGGCATTGTAACGTAATAAGGAAGTTTAATAAAAATCAGCAACAGCGCGACGATGACGCCCATGAAAAACGTTATCACATACACTCGTTTCTTCATTAGCGTAAATGCTCCTTCCAGTTTTCAATTACCTGGCGAATTTTTGGCACATATTTGCGCGCTTCTTGTTCGCCGATGGCGATAATTTCTTGTGCGTGTGTAAACGCGCGCGAGCTATACTGCTCGACGTGCGGGCGAATCATCACGTCCGAAGCGAGCTCGCGATGACGGACAATCTCATCTTGCAAAATATCAAGACTTTGTAAAATCACATCAAATATCGATGCAATTTCTCCGCCCACTTTCACATGAGAAACATCGACGGCAATGACGATATCGGCGCCCATCGCTCGCGCAACCGAAACAGGAACGCGATCAACAACTCCTCCATCTACGAGAAGGCGTCCATCCACTCTTTCAGGAACAAAAATGCCGGGAATCGAAATGCTTGCCCGCACAGCACGGGCAACGTCACCGCGGCGAAACACCACCTTTTGCCCCGTCTGCAAATCCGTCGCGACAATTGCCACAGGGATGGATAGTTCCTCGATTTTTTTTCCTTTTGTAAGAAGGCGAATAAATTCAGTGATTCGTTTGCCAGCGATTAACCCCATTTTCGGAATCGTAAAATCGACGTAATCATTTCGGCGAAACGACTTTGCCAACCCATATAAACGGTCGATCCCGAGGTCGCTGGCATACAAAGCGGCGACGAGCGCCCCGATGCTACTTCCCGCGATGCAAGCAATCGGGATTTTCTCCTCTTCCAATACCTTGATGACCCCAAGATGGGCAAATCCCCTCGCTCCTCCGGAACCTAGCGCTAAACCAATTTTCGGAAGCACCGTTTCTCTCCCCTCCAATAACGATCATCTTGGTCTAAAACTTCCCCCTATACTCGTATACTAAACTATATGAGGTTGTACATCGCAATACGGCGTTAAAAGGGGGAGAGGATGTGACGCTACCGGGAGGCAGAACACATATGAAAACAAAAGCAAAAACCGTCTTTCTCGCTTCCACGATCACTTTGTTTGCGCTGTCATTAATTCGCTATCCACAACAATCATTGGAAGCGTCGATCCGCGGTTTAAATATGTGGTGGGAAGTCGTTTTTCCATCGCTATTACCCTTTTTTATCGTCTCCGAATTACTGATCAGCTTCGGCGTCGTCAGTTTGCTCGGAGTTTTATTGGAACCGCTCATGCGCCCGCTTTTTCGCGTCCCTGGCGTTGGCGGTTTCGTCTGGGCGATGGGAATGGCTTCCGGATATCCATCAGGCGCAAAACTAACGGCACGGCTTTATCAAGAAAAACAAATTTCCACGATCGAAGCAGAACGGCTTGCTTCGTTTACTAATTCATCGAATCCATTATTTATTTTTGGCGCGGTATCGGTTGGTTTTTTTAATAACCCAAATATTGGAATTATTTTAGCACTTTCCCATTATATAGGGAACATTTGCGTAGGAATGATGATGCGATTTCATGGAAAATCGCAAGAAAAAGCAAAACAAAAACAACGAAACCATCCGTTTTCTCTTCCCTATGCATTTCGGGTGCTTCACGAAACACGCCTCAAAAACGAACAGCCGCTTGGAAAAATGTTGGGAGACGCTGTACGTTCTTCTGTACAAACATTGTTGATGATCGGTGGGTTTATTATTCTTTTTTCCGTCGTGAATAAACTTCTTTATATGATGCATATTACGCAACATATCGCTATTATTGTCCAATACGTTCTTCACTTTTTCCAACTTTCAAAAGAGTTGAGCGTTCCGATCATTTCCGGGTTATTCGAAATTACGCTTGGCAGCCAAATGATCAGCCAAGCCGATGGGGTCGAACTGTTGGAAAAAGCAATGGCAACAAGTTTTATTCTTGCTTTTGGCGGATTTTCCGTGCAAGCGCAAGTAGCGAGCATCCTCGCTGAAGCAAACATCCGCTTTAAACCATTCTTTATCGCCAGAATGATGCACGGATGTTTTGCCGCATGTTTTACATACGTATTGTGGAAACCGCTCTACGTTCATCCGGTCGCTGTAAATGTGCACATTATTCCTACATTTTTCATAGAGCACTCGCCAAACTGGATGACTCATTATTGGCAAATGCTGCACCAATTCGGGCCAATGATTACGATCGTCTTTTTATGTTTGTATATATGGCTTACCACCATACAATGGCAAAAAAGACAATAATGAGGCTGACTTAAAAGAAACTTCTTTTAAGTCAGCTTTTCGTTACTTTGATTGGCAGCATTTTCCCTGGAAGCGAGGGAAGCAAATTTTTTTCTTAGCGCTTCCTCGACAACCGGTGGCACTAAATCGGAAATATTGCCATTATACTTCGCCACTTCTTTGACAATGCTGGAACTTAAAAACGCGTATTGACTGTTTGTCATCATAAAAAACGTCTCAATATTTTCGTCAAGAACGCGGTTCATCGACGTGATTTGCATTTCATATTCAAAGTCGGATACCGCCCGCAAACCGCGCAAAATCGCGTTCGCATTTTTGCTGCGCGCATAATCGACAAGCAAGCCGTGAAATGATTCGACGATCACATTTGGAAACGGTCGTGTCACTTCCCGCAACAGCTCTATCCGCTCCTCGACAGAAAACAGCGGTTTTTTTGCCGAATTGTTAAGGACCGCCACATACACTCGGTCAAACACTTTTGCCCCTCGCCTAATAATATCTAAATGTCCATATGTAACCGGATCAAAGCTTCCCGGACAAACTGCAATGCTCGCCATTTCCTATTCCCCTTTCTCTACATCCGTGTACCGGTAGATCGAAATCGCGGTAATTCCATATACTTCATGTTTCCACTTTACAAGACGGCCGATGCGTTCGGCAAGATCCATTTCAGAAGAATGCTCTGCAACGACGGCACCGTCTTCTTCAAGAAGTCCATGTTCATCAATAAATGAAAGAAGCGACTGCAATTTTTGTTCTTTATACGGGGGATCCAAAAAAATGAGCTGAAAACGAAGCCCCCGTTTTACAATTACCTTCAATGCTCTTTCCGCGTCATTCCGATATATTTCTGCCTGCTCTAACAACCGACACGTTTCCACATTTTTCTTGATCGTTTGCACCGCTTTTACGTCATGGTCCACAAAAATGACTCGATCAAGCCCGCGGCTTAATGCTTCAATTCCGAGACCACCGCTGCCGCCAAACAAATCAAGGCCCATCCCACCAGAAAAATACGGGCCAATCATATTAAATATCGCTTCTTTTACTTTATCTGTCGTCGGTCTTGTCGACATACCTGGAACCGCTTGCAGACGTCTGCCTTTGCACTTTCCTGAAATCACTCTCATTGCATTCACCACGTTTGCCACAGTTTCGCAACATTTATCGTATCATAAACTTTATTATAGTAAAACAGCCGAAAAATTCATAGTAACATGTATATAAATTAGCAAACTGGACATAATGAGTAACGGCAACATCCATGCAGGTGTTGTTGCCAACCACGGAGAAGACTTACGTTTCCCCATAAGTTCTTCCTCCGGTTTCTCCTCTCCCTTTTATTTTCCTTTAGTTTACTTGTTTCCTTCCGATGCGTGAAGGGCAAGTAAACGTAAGGAAACCTGCGGACGTATGCCGCAGGTTTTTTTTATTTTTCCAATGAATAAAACAATTTCTGATTTGAAATTTCGTTAAACAATGATTAAAGTTATGTATGGATTAACAATAATAAGGGGGATACAGATGATTCAGCGTTTTATCGAGTTAGGGGAAGGTTATTCGGATATATACGAACTAATTGAACTTGCGAGAGCAAACCGGCATCGTCTTTCGGGACTTTTTGCTTTTCATACAGTGAAAAACGGTCAGCCGGTGACATCATGTGTTGTCGTTTTACATCCAACCGATCCTGGAGACTTTCAGCCACTGTATATTTGCCGCGAAGGAATTCCGAATCCGCACGTTAAGCCAAACAAGCGATACGAGTTATTCGTCCAGCTCGCAAAAGAACTAGGGACAGAGATTATTCATCTAGAAGTGAAGCCTTCGACATTTTTTGCAGATTTAGACTTATATTACCAACACTTAATCGGCATTATGCGGATGAACCGATTTATCCCTCCGCTCCAATAACCGGAATAAAAAACGGCTGACTTTCCTAAGAAAATCAGCCTTTTTATTCCGCTGAATATCCTAGCGGATAAGGAGAGTCTTTTTCTTTTTCTCCTTTTTTTGATTCAAATTCTAATTTTAAAAACGGCCGATAAGACGGTTCGACCCGTTTAACAAATGGCAAGGAAGCAAGCTTTTTCATCACTTCATCCACTTGCTCCATATCGCAATACAAAACCGCGTATTTTAACCGCTTCGAAACGTAATGAATATTGCCGAATTTGCGCAGATGTCTGCTATGCTTTAGCGAATGCAGCCAGACGATGATTCCTTGGCGTTTTGGAAACATATTACCATTCTCCTTTTGTCATACTATTACTATGCGCGGCAGCCGCAACTTCCCCCTGTTCCGCATCCGCCTGAACAGCCGCCCGACAAAAAATACGGATTTCCTGTCGGCACTTTTACGCTGTCGGATACCGCTTTTCCAATTAACACGCTGATTTCGTCTAGCAATTGTTGCACGGCGTTTTCCGCTTTTTTAAAAGCGGCAATCGTCTCGTGGAAATCAAGTTCCCGTTTTGCTTCACGCACTTCTTTCATCACCGTATGATAATCGGGATGATATTTTCCGAAGCGCTGCACTTCCTCATAACGCTCCTTTGCCTTTGTAAAACGAGCGATAATATCTTGAGCGGCACGATCTTCCCTAAGCCGTCGAGAACAGCGGCGATATTCTTCCGCCACTTCCGATTGGGCAATCATTTTTGCTAATGATTCTGCTTTATCTAAAATCTCGAGTCGTTCGAGAGTTGCGATAATCACGTTATTGGCACCTCCAATGTTATGATACCATGAGATAAAACGGAAAGGAAAGCAATGAAGATGACGCAATAAAAAAAGGCTGACTTGCTTGTCAGACCTTTTCTTATGGGATCATCACCGTAAATTCATGTGACAACCCAGTTATTTTTCCGTCATTATACACAAGTTCAAGACGTACCACGTGTTTTCCAGTTGGCAATCCTCGCAACATAAATGCCGCAGTATATACTTCATCCACTTTTTTTCCGTTTACATATACGTTAACATGTCCCCCGTCCTTTCCATTTTGAAACGGAAAACTAGGGGCAATGCATTCCATCAATACATTGTTCCCTTTCACGTCATGTTTAACATAAAAATATTTGTTTTCTTGATGTGGCGTGGCAGACGCAACGCTGGCGGCAGTTGCTTTCGGCGCCGGTTTATCGCATGCTCCGAAAACAGCGAAAAGAAACAAAACCAAAATAATAAACTGCTTTTGCAAAGACATCACTCCCTTTAGGAAGTAGTCTTTGCTTTTTTGCAAAAATTAATCACGCACCGCTTGAAATAGATGAAGCATCAATGAAGCCATTTGCAGGGAATTAGCGATTCTCTCCACTTTGTGCGGAATCGTCTGCCCGTAATAATGAAGCGCTGCAATCTCAAAAGAAGGCAGCTGATGCGGATAGCGGGAAAGAAGGCGATACCAGCGCGGCTCTTCGCGAATAAAAGATTGTAGCATTTTTTTCGTTCGAATATATTGGCTCACTTCTTTTCTCATCAGTATTCCCTCTAGTCTTTGCGAAATGAAAACGGTCGGTCATCTTGTCCTGTCCGCATAGGCGGCTGCTTTTGGCTCCCTTGAAATTGAACAATCATACTTTGGATAGCTGCAATCGCTTGCTGAACGTTTGCAAGATGTTTTTGCACTTCATTGGCATCCATATTTTGCAACATATTCGCGATTTTTTCGATCCACCGATTGCTTTTTTCCGTCTGCTTCATTGATTCTCGATTTTGTTTATAATTTTTCCAAATTTCATCATCCTCACCAAATAAATACCAATCTTCGTAAAACTCCTTCCACGTTTTTTTGCCACTGCGTACTTCTTGGATAATTTTTGGATGCTTCTGGACAAACTGTTTAAATTTCTCTACCGAAGGATGCAGAGGTTTTGCCATGAATATCCCCCCTCATCGTTTCGCGCCTATCTACCATATACTATCGCCTCTATCTGATTTGCGTGCGCCCATTTTTCGCTACCATAGCTTTAAAAAATCTTGCGTATAATAATCACCGGAAACGCCGACACCAAGATAGGTAAATTGTTCATTTAATAATGTTTCGCGATGGCTTTTGCTGTTCAGCCATCCTTCTACCGCTTCAATGCCATCAATATGATGTGCGGCAATATTTTCTCCCGCAACTTGAAATTGAATATTTGCCGCTAATAGCCGATCTTTTAAATCACCGTGCTTTGGGGATTCATGTGAAAAAAAATCGTGCTCTTTCATATCTTTACTATGCATATAAGCAACTTTCGCCGCTTCCTCATGCCAACGAACCGGCTTAACATTGTAATGTTGACGAATGATGTTTGTAATATCAAAAATTTGTTTTGCGTTCGCTGCCTCTACTTCCCGCTGTCGTCTGTCAGACAAAGGCTTTGGATTTAGCAAACGGCCGCGATAAACAAGTTCATATGGCCGCATTTTTACGAATGTTTCCCCGGTCATAAGACGAATGCTCGAAATCTTCCCAGTAAAACGGTCGACATATAACTGCGCATAGACGTTGCCGATTTTGACAATCGGCCGGGTGGCATAATCTTGTTCGGACAGCTCAAAACGATATGTTCCCGTGCGCAACTTTATTTCAACGTTTTCTAAAACAGGCATCGTCTTAAACACGTCTTGAAGCGGCTGACCAATGTAAAATGGTTTTATATTAACATCTTTTCCACATATAAATGCCGTAACAACACGACCGTCCATGACCCCAATTTGAAAATATGCGCTTGGCCCTCGATGGTAAATCCACCATTCGTAATCATAAGCGGAAGCATCAATTCGAGTTGGTGAACCAAACTCTTTTTTCACATCCCTTTCCGTTTTGCCAATTAATGAAAGAATGCCATTCTCGACTTTCGGTTCCTTTACCATATAATCTTTCGGTTCCATTTCTTGAGGGGGGCTTAGCGGTGGTGTACTCGGCGCAAAATAATAAAACCCAATTAATAGTAACAACATAAGAAGAAACCATTTCACACGGCAACTCTCGCTTTCCGAAAAAGATTATCCTATTGCCATTATATCCGTTTTTCTACAGCAAAAAAACGGAAAAACGAATTCCCCTGCTCTCCAAGGGGAATTCGTGCAGTAATCATTTTTTCGCTTGTCTAATGTAAAAAATCAGGACTAGAAATTTCTGTTAATGCTTGTCCAGCGCTTTCATCTGAATAGCGACTTATCGCAAGATCGCCAAGGGAAACGATTCCCACTAGCCTGTCGTACTCCACAACGGGAAGGCGACGAATCTGATGCTCCGCCATTCGTTTTGCAGCCTCCTGTACAGAAGCATCAGGAGTTATCGTGATTAATTTATCGCTCATTACTTCCGTCACTGATGTAGAACCGGGACGCTTTTCGGCGATTCCGCGCACGACTAAATCGCGGTCGGTAATCATTCCGATCAATCGTCCATGATCAACAACTGGAATCGCGCCAACGTTGAAATCGCGCATTTTTATCGCTACTTCATATACGTTATCGACAGGTGTGCAATATTTGACATCGCTCGTCATTACCTCGCGCACTGTTTGCATCATTCATCTCCCCCTTCGCCATTAGTTTCACCAAAAATAAAAAAAATAATGGAATATATAAAAACTTTTATTGGCGAAATGTAAGGTATTCATTGAAAGTTGACCGCTTTCATACTATTATAAATGAGGAAGCGTCTTATTTTTTCGCGTGCCAACAACATATCGTTTCATTAATAGGAGGAATAAATATGAAATTCGAAAACGTCGGAATTGAAAATCAAACGGTGGAACTGTCCCAATTGGACGATTTGCTTGAAAAACATGGCTTTGTGCGGGCAGGACAATGGGACTATGAGCGTGTTACATATGATCGCAAATTTCAAATTAAAAACGACATTTACTATCTTCGCGTCCAAGGTTACGCGGTGGAAGGGGACGTCGACTCGCGTTACGCGTTAATTAAGCTATTGACCCCAATACTCGGAAAATATTACTACCCACATGGCGTCGAATATGGAGAAGACGAATATTTTCCTTCATCATTAGTGAACCAATGCCAAACGATTTTAACAAAAGTGAAAGAAGAGTTGGATAAAATCCAACAATAAAAACAAAACGCATGGGGAAAGACTCATGCGTTTTGTTTTCCATCTTCTGTTGTGGACATAACGAGACGTTGCACAAACAAATGCACTCGTTCTACGATAAAAGGTGTCATCGTTTCGACTTCATGAATAATTTTCTGTTGCAATTCCGTACACAAAGAAATAATTGGGATGCCATACACGATTGTTAACGCAACCGACACCGTGCAATGACAGTCGTTCGTAAAAAAGACATTAATCGTTGTTTCTTCGCTTACGATTTCTTTTTTTTCTTGCAGGCACATCATTACAATTGTACACACAGCCGACTGAGCTACAGTGCGTTTTCGGAAGCGAACGATTTTTGCCACTCCCCTCCTCATCATTTTCATTTGGTCAGCTTCGACGCACAATGAGTGACGTGTTTCTATTCTATGCATACGCCGCGTCCTTCTCACCAAAAAGTGCAACTTGCCTGCTCGCAATATAAAAAAGTGTGCCAAAACACCAAAGCTTTTACGCCTATGTCCGGATGAGGCACGCACGTCCAGACAGCGCCATATATATAAACATCCCGACATGAAGCGTCGGGATGTTTAAAAGCCTAAAATCGCTTTAATCATCGATGTCGTTTCTCCTCCGCGGTAAAATACATATAGGAGCAAATATACGGCGATGCCGGTAACAGCCGTACAAAACCAAATCACGCTCGTAATAGGGCCTAATCGTTTATGTCTGATAAGATTATTTTTTAATCCTGATAATATCGTAACAATTCCAAAAATAGCACCTACTGTCGCTAAGAAAATATGAAAGATTAAGAATATCGTGTAGTAAATACGGACGCTTTCGGGACCGCCGAAGCTCGTGTTCCCAATAAATAAAGTTCTTGACATATAAATGATAAAAAACAATAGCGCAAACAATGCTGCCCGCAGCATTACTTTTTTATGCGCTTCGACGTTTCGTTGCCGTATTAAGTACCACCCATACCCTACTAGCACCGCACTAATGACAATACAGCTTGTACTAATAGTCGGTAAAACTGGAAATGAATGTTCCATATCCCGTTCCTTTCTATGACATCTTAATGGTTTGTGATAATTGCTAAAACATTACAGTTCAGAAGGTTGCGGCGATGCAACCGTTTCCTTTTTTTCCTTTTCCTGCTCTTTTCGATACCATTCCATAAAGACGAAAAAGAGCACAGTGCCATAAACGATTTCTTGAATAATTTTCATTAATATCCCGCCAAGCTGCTGATCGTAAAGAAGCGGAACGGAAAAGAACATCTCTGGTCCTGTTAAATCAAGAGAAGCTAGCGTCCCAGCGGGAACACAAAGGGCAAGCGACTCCATCCACATTTGCGGATCGTAATAAGTCGCATACAACGGCTTACCCGCGAAAATAATCAAAGCGCACGCCGGCGTCAACAAAACGCCGTCTGCAAAAATATACCCTATCTTTTTCAGGCCGCTAAGAGACTGCCATTCCGACATTTTATTGACTAGAGGCCACCACATCATCCATGCAGCGATAAAAATCATCGTGGTAATTACCGCATGATAAAGCGCATTGCTTTTCACTAAGTCAAAAATAAATGGAATGTGATAAAGCGAGAACAATCCATTAAATAAAACGAGCGCAACAAGCGGTTTTGTCAAAAACGTTACGGCCGCCTTTACCGGCCGAATTTGAAAGAGTCGCTCAAATAGCCAATTCGGTATTCCTAAAATAAGCAATTGCGGAACAAGCAAATTTAATATTGCCATTTGTACCATATGGGCGCTAAATATCAAATGACCGAGCAAATCGATAGGCGAACCTTGGCAAACGTAAAGCAACGCGATACCTAAGACAAAATACGCTTTCTGCTTACGCGTTGGCGGTCCTTCGTTTGTAAAACGAGTTCGCCACGGTCCGACAACCATAAAATAAAGGAACGTGACTAGCAAGAGAAACGCAAGAAAATAGGGGCTCCATAACGCGACAAAGCCAAACATGCTTAACGACGCCATCTTTATTCACCTCAATCTTTCACCTTTCATTATACAACATTCATAACGTTTGTCTATTGTTAAACGCTATCATTTAACAAAAAGGGAATCAGCGAAAAAAGCTGATTCCCTTTTTGTTTACCACCAAACAATTGTCGCAAACGCCCAAACGGTTAAGAAAGCAACAAATACACCGCCATACATGAATATCGCTGGAAATTCATGCCCTTTATGGCTCATATGCATAAAATAATACAATTGGAACATCACTTGCACAATAGCAAGAAGAAGAATAAATGGAATGGAAAACCAATGTGAAAACTTGTCATAGCCGACCGCAAAAAACGCAATCAATGTTAACAAAATCATCAACACAAACGAAATAACTTGACGTTTCATCTCTTCGGCGTTTTTCTTGCGGCGGTACGCCAAATTCACGTTTGGATTTTCAGAATTCGCGTGTTGTGCCATACGATCACCCCACCATTCCCATTAAGTATACAACCGTGAAAATGAATACCCATACGACGTCAATAAAGTGCCAGTAAAGGCTTGCCAAATAAAATTTCGGCGCATTGTAAAGGTTCAAACCGCGCTTTGCGTTGCGGATCATCAGCGTTAAAATCCACGACAACCCAAACGCAACGTGGCTACCGTGCAAGCCGACTAGCGTATAAAAAGCAGAGGAGAACGCGCTTGTTGAATATTTTAATCCTTCATGCACATACTCATAGAACTCAAAAATTTCCAATCCGAGGAAAGCTAGACCTAACAACACAGTAATGCCAAACCAAAGCTGCATCTTTTTAAAATCAAAGTTTTTCATATGATGTATAGCGTAAACGCTCGTTAAGCTACTTGTTAATAGAAGCATCGTAGCAACGAACACGACCGGCATTTGAAACAGTTCCTCTGACGTCGGTCCCCCAGCCGTTTTATCCCTAAGCGCGATGAAAGTGGCAAAGAGGGAGGCGAAAAGAACCGTTTCGCCCCCTAAGAAAAACCAAAATCCTAAAAATTTATTTTTCCCTTCGAGGGTGGCTCTTTCAGGCTCTGCTGGAAATGTTTCCGCCGTTAATTTTTCTTCAACGTGCATTATGCCTTAACCCCCTTTTTCTCGGCTTCGATAATCTCATCTTTATGAATGTGGAAACCGTAGTCATCAATGATAGAGCGCAAGAACATAGAACCGAACGTAATCACTAATCCAAGAATCGCAACCGGTAAGCCCCAAGAATAATCGTTATGATACAAGAAACCAAAGGCAGAAACAAACAATCCAAGCGAAATGACAAACGGCAAGACAGATGGATTCGGCATATGAATGTCTCCAAGCGGTTCTGCCGGAGTCAAGCCTTTTTTGCCTTCCATTTTTTCTAGCCAGTAAGCATCTAAACCGCGAACGAGCGGGATTTGCGCAAAATTGTATTCAGGCGCCGGAGAAGAGACAGCCCACTCAAGCGTACGCCCGACTCCCCATGCATCCGCTTCCGCTTTTTTTCCACTGATAGAACTAATCACAACGTTGATCAAAAGAATGATAACACCGGCCGTCATGAAGAAAGCACCAATTGTACTAACGAGGTTGCCAGTGTCCAAACCTTGGTTCGGCAAGAACGTAAATACGCGACGCGGCATTCCCATTAGGCCAAGGAAGTGTTGGATAAAAAATGTCAAATGGAAACCGACAAAGAATAACACGAACGTAATTTTCCCTAACGCTTCATTAAGCATCTTGCCGAACATTTTCGGCCACCAATAATGCGTACCGGCTAGGAGCGCAAACACAACCCCGCCGACAATGACGTAGTGGAAGTGAGCTACGACGAAATAGGTGTCATGGTATTGATAATCCGCCGGCGCTGATGCAAGCATGACACCTGTCACACCGCCCATGACAAATGACGGAATAAACGATACCGCATATAACATCGGCGTTGTAAAGCGGATGTTTCCGCCCCACATCGTAAATAACCAGTTAAAGATTTTAATACCGGTAGGAACCGCAATCGTCATCGTAGCCACGGCAAAGATGGCGTTAGCCACAGGTCCTAAACCGACTGTAAACATATGGTGAGCCCACACCATAAATCCTAAAAATCCGATTAATACGACGGCAAATACCATCGAAGAGTATCCGAATAAGCGTTTTCGCGAAAAAGTTGCAATAACTTCAGAGAAAATGCCAAACGCCGGCAATACTAAAATATATACTTCCGGATGGCCGAAAATCCAGAATAAGTGCTCGTAAATAATCGTGTTTCCGCCTAAAGCCGGATCGAAGAAATTAGCGCCAAACAAGCGGTCTAACATTAGTAAAAGCAAGCCGACCGTCAATGGCGGGAACGCGAATAAAATTAACGCAGAAGCGACGAATGTCGTCCAAGTAAACATCGGCATGCGCATGAACGTCATGCCTGGTGCGCGCATTGTAACAATCGTAACAAGAAAGTTAATACCGCTAATTAATGTACCAAAACCGGAAATTTGCAAACCTAACAAGTAAAAATCAATTCCGTGTCCCGGTGACTCAAGCGATAAAGAAGCATAAGACGTCCAACCTGCATCAGGTGCTCCGCCTAAAAACCAAGAACAGTTTAAAAACACTCCGCCGAAGAAAAACAACCAGAACCCTAATGCGTTCAAGAACGGAAACGCGACATCACGCGCGCCGATTTGCAACGGTACAACCGCGTTCATTAACGCGAACAATAAAGGAGTTGCCGCGAAAAAAATCATCGTTGTACCGTGCATCGTCATCACTTGGTTAAACAGATCGCCATTTAGAAAATCGTTGTTCGGCTTCATCAGCTGGATGCGCATAAGCAGCGCCTCAAGACCGCCGATAAGGAAAAAGAGACCACCGGCAATCAAATAAAGAATCGCAATTTTTTTATGGTCAACCGTTGTAAGGTAGTCCCATATTAAGCTCTTTTTGCGAGCAGCTGTACTCACGATTGTAACCCCCTTTGTGGCAGATTTCGCTATTATTCAACCTTTAAGCTCATTAAATATTTAGCCAATGCATCAATTTGCTCGTCCGTCAATTGACCGTAAGTGCCCGTCATTTTGTTTCCAGGTTTAACACTTTCCGGATCTTTTAACCATTTTTTCAAGTTTTCTTCGTTATGTTCCAAAACGCCAGCAATGCGTTCACGATCGCCAAAGTTCCCTAAGTTTGGTGCTGTGCGCGCTTGCTCTGGGCGTTTATCCACCGGAGTAACCGCGTGACATCCGATACAGCTTTTGTTGAAAATCGCTTCCCCTTGCTTAGCGACCGGATCAGTAACAACTGGTTTAGCGTTTTTCATTTTTTCGATCCATTGATTAAATTCTTCTCTAGGAACCGCCTTCACTTTAAAGTCCATCAACGCATGGGAAGGACCGCAAAGCTCCGCGCATTTTCCATAGAAAATGCCGTTTGCTTTTTCCGCATCTTTTTGGTCAAACTCCAACCAAAATTGGTTTTTGTTGTCGTTGTTAGCGTCTATTTTCCCACCGACTGCAGGAATCCAGAAGGAGTGTTTCACATCGGATGCTTTTACATTAAAATACACCCGCTCATTTGTCGGAACGACTAAATCTTGGCTTGTAATTACTCCATAATCAGGATATTCGAACTCCCACCAGTAAAGATTTGCGCGAACGTTGACAACAAGCGTATCTTTGTCCCGCTTTTCTTTGTTCATCGGCTTTACATCAGCAAGATCAAACGCCGCTTTCACTGTCGGAACTGCCAAAATAATCAAAAGAATAATCGGTATGACAGTCCAGGTAATTTCAAGTTTATGGTTGCCTTCCACTTGTTTTGGAATTTTGTTTTCTTGACCTTTACGTTGCCGGAAGCGAATGACAACGTATACAAAGATAATGGTTACAACAATGACAACGAGAACCATGATGGCCGTGCTGAGCAGCATGAGCGAATACTGCTTGTCTGCCACTTCACCGGCTGGCTGAAGCGTTGATAAAAACGGCTTGCCGCAGCCAGCCAATAAAAGCGCCATTACGCTAAAAAGAGACAATAAGCGCCAACTATGTAGCCACTTTTTCATAGCCTAATCAAACCCCTCTTTCTCTAAAATAATTAAAAGTATATAAATTCTTTCTCTGTTATGGAAAGAATTATAAACGAACTGGACAAATGGTTAGTCAATCGTCACGATGACCATTGCCACGAATAAAATAGTTAAATAGTTCAGCGAGTATACAAACATCCATTTTGCCCATTTTAAGTCATCTTTCATTTTAAACCCGTATAGCCCCAATATGAGCCATCCTACGTTTAATAACGTAGCAACCGTTAAAAATGGCGTGCCTAATGAAAATAAATAAAACGGTAGCGGCAACAGGCACGCGACCCATATTACCATTTGCCGTTTCGTCATCGCAAAGCCATGGACGACCGGCAGCATTGGAATCCCCGCAGCTCGATATTCCTCGCATCGCTTCATCGCCAACGCTAAAAAATGCGGAGGCTGCCATAAAAACATTAATAAAAACAGAACGAATGGGACAACATGAAAATGCGGATCGACCGCCGCCCATCCTATAACCGGAGGCATCGCACCAGAGATGCTTCCGACAACGGTATTTAACGTGTAATTTCGCTTCGTCCACATCGTATATAAAAACACATACGTCACTACGCCAATCAAACCGAAAATGGCCGCAGCGACTGTCGTCATCAGCAAACTCAACGTTCCTACTGTTATTAACACGATCCCTAGCCACAGCACGCGTCTCGGCTCGATCGTTCCTGTAACAGTTGGTCGCTTTTTCGTGCGCTCCATTAAATGGTCAATGTCACGATCGATATAGTTGTTAATGCTGCACGAACCAGCAATAATAAGCGCGGAACCAAATAAAGCAAAAAAGACAATATGGAGATTTTCTAAAAATTTTTCCCCCATAAAGTACAAAGCGAGCCATAATCCAGTGAACGTTGTAATTAAATTGGAATGGACAATTCCTATTTTAATAACAGCTGATATTTCTTTCCAAATCGATTTTATATTTGCATGCGGGCGCTCCTCTAATTGGATCGTCGTTTCATGCGCCGCTTTCAAATTTGCCATCACTTCGTTCCTCCTTACTGCAAATGCGCCAATGACGCTTTCGACAAATAGCTTCGCAGAGCGTGCATACGCCATGTAGCGATTTTTCATCATCCATCATAACGTATTGTAACACATTTAAAAAGAAAAGTATCTCCTGTTTGTCACTATTTGTCATGAAAACCTATTTTCTATTGTATATTAAATCACATTTTTTTAGTGGATTGTGAATTTTTTTTGAATAATTTGTGTCAATTTTTTGAATGAAACAAAGCAAGTTGCTTAACCACGCTAAACGAAAGCGCTTTTTTATCCCATTAATATTTCTAGCAAACTTCTTAACATTATTCAATATGGAAAAAGGAGTTTCATAAACCCGTTCTCCACAGCCAGCGCAAACGCTTAGCTGAGTTTATTTTTTGGCTGAATCCGTGTAAAATGGACAGTGGCGAAATTGCCCTTGCGATCGCTTTCGTGTAATATTAATGATATCAGCGCATACTTTACACTGGAATTATTGACAAAACAACATTTTTTCATACAGGAAGGTGAAAATTTTGCAGCGTTCATTAAAATGGTTTGCCTCACTGACGACATTGGCGATGTTATTCGTGTTGATTGGTGGAGCATTAGTGACAAAAACGAATTCTGGAATGGGATGCGGGCGGTCCTGGCCGCTTTGCAACGGGCAATTGATCCCATCGGAAATTACGCCTGAACTTGTTATTGAGCTCAGCCACCGCGTCGTATCCGGCGCTGCCGGCATCATGGTGCTCATCTTGTCGATTTGGGCGTGGCGCGCCATCGGGCATATTCGGGAAACAAAGTTTTTGGCGGCTGTGTCGTTTTTATTTCTTGTTCTGCAAGGCTTGATCGGCGCCGCTGCTGTCGTATGGGGACAATCTGATTTCGTGCTCGCTTTGCATTTCGGCATTTCGCTTATTTCATTCGCTTCTGTATTTTTGCTGACACTATTAATTTTTGAAGTCGATAAAAAATTCGATACCGAATCGTTAGTGATCGACTCCAAAATGAAATTTCATATTTACGGCATTATCGTCTATTGCTATATTGTCGTTTATACGGGAGCACTAGTCCGCCATAAAGAGGCAAGCTTAGCTTGTCCAAGCTGGCCGCTCTGCGCGAAAACGCGAATCATTCCTGTACAGCTTCATGAATGGGTGCAAATGGGGCACCGAATTGCCGCTGGGCTGCTTCTCATATGGGTGATTGCCGCGACGGTTCACGCGGCCAAGCAATATAAACAGCAATTTGTCATTTACTGGAGTTGGATCATTTCTCTCGTTCTCGTTCTATTGCAAATCGTGACAGGGGCAATGATTGTATTTACCGATTTAAACTTATATATCGCTCTTGCGCACGCTCTATTTATTTCTTGTTTGTTCGGTGTGCTAAGCTATTTGACGATGCTCGCCGTAAGAAGCGATCGACAAAAAATCGAATCATTCCAATCGAAGCTGTCCGCAACAATGAAATAGGCGCTGGAAATCCAGCGCCATCATTTATTTCGTCAGTTCAATCAATAGATCCCCCGTTTGAATAGCATCACCGTTTTTCACATAAATGTCTTTAATGACTCCGGAAAACGGTGCCTGTACCGTCGTTTCCATTTTCATCGCTTCCGTAACCATTAAATGATCGCCTTTATTCACTTTTTCCCCTTTTTCCACCAACACTTTTACTACCGTTCCCGGCATCGTCGCTGCGATATGATTCGGATTCGTGCGGTCTGCTTTAATGCGTTCCACGACCGCCGATTTAATGCTTTCATCGCGAATAATCACTTCGCGCGGTTGTCCGTTCAATTCAAAATAAACGACGCGCGTGCCGTCTGCTTGCGGCTGTCCAATGGAAACGAGTTTGACAATCAGCGTCTTTCCTTTTTCAATCTCGACTTCGATTTCTTCGCCAAGACGCATTCCATACAGGAATGTTGGCGTATCAAGGACAGAAATATCGCCATATTTTTTCACTGTTTCCGCGTATTCCAAAAATACTTTCGGGTAAAGTGCGTAGGCGATCACATCAAAATCAGTCACTTCGCGATCTAACACATGGTATAATTCTTCTCTTAATTTATGAAAATCTACCGGCTCCAGCAATTCGCCCGGCCGAACGGTAATCGGTTCGCGGCCTTTTAAAATAATGCGCTGCAATTCTTTCGGGAATCCGCCATGCGGTTGTCCCAAATACCCTTCAAAAAACTCCACGACGGAATCCGGGAAGTCAAGCGTTTCGCCGCGTTCGAAAATATCTTGTTCGGTTAAATTATTTTGCACCATGTAAAGCGCCATATCGCCGACGACTTTCGATGACGGCGTTACTTTGACGATATCGCCAAACATATCGTTTACGCGGCGATACATTTCCTTCACTTCATCCCAACGATCTCCAAGCCCGACGGCTTTCGCCTGTTGCTGCAAGTTGCTGTATTGCCCGCCAGGCATTTCGTGCATATACACTTCCGTATGCGGCGAATTCATGCCGCTTTCAAACTCTTGGTAAAATTTCCGCACATCCTCCCAATAGCGGGAAAGCTGCTCAAGCCCTTGTATATTGATTTCCGGCGCGCGCTTCGTTCCTTCTAGCGCGTAGTAAAGCGTATTGGCGCTCGGCTGCGAAGTCAAACCCGCCATCGAGCTGACAGCGACATCGACGATATCGACTCCGGCTTCGATCGCCTTTGCATACATATAAATGCCGTTTCCGCTCGTATCGTGCGTATGAAGATGGATCGGAATATCGACCGTTTCTTTCAACGCGGAAATAAGCACATATGCGGCTTCCGGCTTCAACAGACCAGCCATATCTTTAATCGCCAAAATATGCGCTCCCGCTTGTTCCAATTCTTTGGCGATCGTTTTATAGTAATCAAGATTATATTTCGGACGGCCCGGATCTAAAATATCCCCAGTATAGCAAACGGCCGCTTCAGCGATTTTTCCCGTTTGTCGAACGGCGTCAATCGCCACCGTCATCCCTTTTACCCAGTTTAAGCTGTCAAAAATGCGGAACACATCGATCCCAGCTTGCGCCGATTTTTCGACAAATTCGCGAATCACATTATCCGGATAGTTTTTATATCCAACTGCGTTGGCAGAACGCAACAGCATTTGGAACAAAATATTTGGAATTCGTTCGCGCAACTTTAGCAAACGGTCCCACGGATCTTCCTTTAAAAAGCGGTACGCAACATCAAACGTCGCTCCTCCCCACATCTCCAGAGAGAATAAATTTGGCAATAAGCGCGCTGTCGGTTCGGCGATGCGAACTAAATCAATCGTGCGCACGCGCGTCGCAAGCAACGATTGATGCGCGTCGCGGAACGTCGTATCCGTCAACAACACGCGATTTTGTTCCTTAATCCATTGTACAAGCCCTTCTGCTCCTTTTTCATCAAGAATTTGCTTTGTCCCGCTTGGAATTGGCTCTTTATAGCTTACTTTCGGAATGCGCGGCTTATCAAAAACTGGTTTTTTCTTTTTGCCGATGCCTGGAAAGCCGTTTACCGTAACGGTGCCGATATATGTCAGCATTTTTGTGCCGCGGTCTTTTCGGCGCGGAAATACAAACAGCTCCGGCGTCGTATCAATAAACGACGTATCGTACTCCCCTGATAAAAACTTTGGATGCTGCACGACATTTTCTAAAAATGGAATATTTGTTTTAATTCCGCGGATTCGGAACTCCCGCAAGTTTCGCAACATTTTTCTTGCGGCTTGCTCAAACGTGAGCGCCCACGTGGACAATTTCACAAGCAACGAATCGTAGTACGGCGTAATGACCGCTCCTTGGAATCCGTTACCTGCATCGAGGCGCACGCCAAAACCGCCGCCGGAGCGGTATGCCATAATCTTCCCTGTATCTGGCATAAAGTTGTTTAGCGGATCTTCCGTGGTGACGCGCGATTGAATCGCATATCCGTTAATGCGAATATCTTCTTGTTTCGGAATGCCGACTTCTTTGCTATGAAGCGAATAGCCGTCGGCGATCAAAATTTGCGATTGGACGATATCGATCCCAGTGATCATTTCCGTAATCGTATGCTCGACTTGGATGCGCGGATTGACTTCGATGAAATAAAAATCGTCGCCGGATACGAGAAACTCGACCGTTCCCGCGTTCACGTACCCTACGTTTTTCATGAGTTTGACGGCAGCTTCACATATTCTTTGCCGCAGTTCATCGGATAACGAGACGCTCGGCGCTACTTCCACCACTTTTTGATGGCGGCGCTGCACGGAGCAGTCCCGTTCATAAAGGTGAACAATATTCCCTTCATAGTCGCCTAAAATTTGCACTTCGATATGCTTTGGTCTTTCAATCAGTTTTTCCACATACACATCGTCGCTGCCAAACGCGGCTTTCGCTTCCGATTTTGCCCGCTCGTACGCTTCTTTCACTTCCGATTTCGAACGGACGATGCGCATGCCGCGGCCGCCGCCGCCCAACGCCGCTTTAATAATGATCGGGTAGCCATACGTTTCGGCAAAATGAATCACTTCTTCTAAACTATGTACCGGTCCGTCGCTTCCCGGAATAACCGGAATTCCTGCTAACTCTGCTTGACGGCGGGCTTTCACTTTATCGCCGAACATATCTAAATGTTCTTCGTTCGGACCGATAAAGATAATTCCTTCTTCTCTGCACCGCTTTGCAAATTGAATGTTTTCCGAAAGGAAGCCGTATCCCGGATGAATCGCATCGACATCGTGGGCTTTGGCAATTTCAATAATCCCTTCGATGTCTAAGTACGCTTCAATCGGCTTTTTCCCTTCGCCAACTAAGTACGCTTCATCCGCTTTATAACGATGGTAAGAACCAGTATCTTCCTTTGAATAAATCGCTACGGTGCGAATACCGAGTTCCGTGCAAGCGCGGAAAACGCGAATCGCGATTTCTCCGCGGTTTGCGACAAGCACTTTATGAATTTTGCGTGTTCTCATTGTCTTTCCTCTCCTCCTCCTTTTTAATAAAACTATAACGGTTTTTCTTTTTTGTAAATATGTTTTTCTAAAAAAGTCAGATTCTTTTTTGCAATTTTTCTACGATTTTCACCTTTCTTTTATAATTTTCTTCGTATTTCGTAAACATCGATACGTTGACAAGCAGTCCGAGGGAAGTCATAAATATCATGAGCGAAGAGCCTCCGTAACTAACAAGCGGCAATGGAACTCCGGTAATGGGAATCACCCCTGTTACACCGCCGACGTTAATAAACGTCTGAATGCCAATCATGGCAGAAATGCCGATCGCAAGAAGGCTGCCAAACGCGTCATTGCATTTTCTCGCAATCCATAACCCTCGCAACACGATAAAAGCTAAAAGGCCTAATGTAAATACTACTCCAAAAAGCCCCAATTCTTCGGCGATAATCGACATGATAAAATCGGTGTGCGACTCAGGCAAATAGCCGTATTTTTGAATGCTTTTTCCTAGCCCTAATCCTTTTATTCCTCCTAATCCAATCGCCAAATAGGAATTAACGAGCTGAAAACCTTCGTCATTCGCGTATTTAAACGGATCCAAAAAGCTATAAATCCGCGACATTCTCTCTTTCGAAAAAATATCATCACCAAAAACAGGAAAAATAATTGGGGACGCGACAGCAAAAACAAGCGTAAAAAATAGAAATTGTTTAAACAATAAACGAAGGCGCAATCCCGATGAAAAAATTAAACAAGCAGCGATCGCCAACACGATCATCGCCGTCCCAAAATCTGGCTGAATGGCGATTAAAAAACAAATAAACAACGTATAGTAAATCGGAAACAAATTGCTTTTCGCAGGCTGTGCCAATCTTTTTTGTTTATTGGCAAACACTGCCGCTAAATAAACGATTAATCCAAGCTTCGCAAGCTCCGCCGGCTGCACGCTCCACACTCCCACACGAAACCAGCTTGTTGCGTTATTTGCGGTGTGCCCGAGAAAAGCGACCGCTATTAGCATGAGTGGCGACGCAAAAAAAATCGCTTTTACCAATTTTTCTGTCGCCCATATTTTATACGGGACAACCAGCGTAATGAAAAAACAAATAAACGAGACAATCAGCCATAGCTTCTGCCGCTGATAAAAATAGTCGCTCGGCACTTCAAAGCGAATGACGGCAGAAATCATGCTTGAGCTATATACCATAATCAACCCGAATAGCGAAAGCATCACAACCGCGATAATAAGCGGATAATCATAACATTTCATAATCTTTTTGATTAATTCCCTATCCATCATTCCTCTTCCCTATTGATAATGGTGTTAAATCATTAAAACAATTCGCAATAGAACGTTGTTTTCCTTCTTAAAAACAGAAAAACTCAAACGATTGTAGCTTTCAACCGTTTGAGTTAGCATTTATTTTTATCGTACGCGCTTTTTTGTCACCGCTTCGTGGAGCGCCGAAAGCTCCCGCTCTAATCGGTCAAGCAGCGACTTGCCCTTCTTCTCGTCCACAAGCCCGAGACGCACCGCAAAATCGATCTCCCGTGACAAACCAAACATTTGCGTATCAAGTACTTCTTCGTAAAGAGGGCATTGCGGCATCGTCAAATTATCCATTTGCACTCGAATGAGCTTTACGATCTTATCCGCATCCGCTTGCAGAAGCGCGTACGCTTTTTCGCGATAGTTAATGGCATCACTTGTCACATCCATCCCTCCGTTCTCCCCTAATCCTTCTTTAAATCTTAACGTGAAATGCGCAATTTTGCAAGTTGAAACACTTGTCAGAGTCAGTCAAGACTTTGTGGGAACTTTTTTGGTTCGCTAAAAAACAGGTGTAAGTCATAGGTTAGCGAACCATTTTTTTGAATTTCATCCGTAAGCGCTTTCGGACTCTCATCCCTTGCCATGACAGACCAATATGTATACCTTTTTTTACCATCCCTTGAGTTCAGACAGGGCATGATAGATCGGAGTCCCGGACGATTGCTGTAAATATGGCACGTTATTCCGCGTTACCTCCGGAAGAAGACGGCGGACGCGTTGTTTCGCCTTGTTCACGACCGTCTGTTTGGTGGATGTCGTCGACGCCGTTTCCTCAGCCGG